>JAGOJU010000159.1 GCA_017994935.1 Opitutaceae bacterium | reverse complement strand
GACCGAGCTTGTGGCGGATGCTCGACAGATGGACGTCGATACTCCGATCGAATCGGGCCAGCGGACGGCCGAGCCCTTGTTCGGAAAGCTCCGCCTTGCTCACCACACGCCCCGCATTGCGAGCCAGCATCTCGAGCAGATTGAACTCGGTGCTGGTCAATTCCAGGCCCACCCCGCACCACTGCGCCCGTCGCATCTGGGGCCACATGACGAGCTGTCCCACCGTAAGGGGACCGCTGGGGAGCACCTGCGCCGCCTCCTGGGTGCGCCGCAGAATGGCGCGCAGACGGGCCACCAGTTCGCGTGGTGTGCACGGTTTGGGCACGTAGTCGTCTGCCCCGAGCTCCAAGCCGACGATGCGGTCGACGTCATCGCCCTTGGCGGTCAGCATCAACACCGGAACCTGGCTCTGCGCCCGGATGCGACGCAGCGCCTCGATACCGCCGACCCGCGGCATCATCACATCGAGCACAACGATCGCGTACAGCCCGGACAGCGCGCCGGCGACGCCAGCCTCGCCATCATGGACGACGTCCGCCTCGAAGCCCTCCTGCTCGATGTACTCCCGCAGCATCGACGCCAATTCGACATCGTCATCCACCAACAAAACCCTGCTCATCGCACACCTGTTTTCCGCGGAAATCTGCCCAAGATGATACGAGAGGCTTGCCTGACAGCCGAGTGAGCACCCGTGCTTTTACCCGTCTTTACCTCCCTTTACACCGCGCAGACAGGGTTTAACCGCCAACAAGAAGAAGATTTCGCCACTCCGACAAACAACCGAAAGAACTCATAAGGATCAGCCATGCATATCCGCAAACACATCCTCGCGCCCCTTGTCATCGTCGCCAGCGTCGCGGTCGCGCTCCCCATCGCCGCTCAGGCCATGGGGTCCGGCAACTGCGACGGTCCCGCTCACCGAATGATGATGCCCGGCGACATGGGGCCGCTTGACCGCGGCATGTCGCTGCCGCCCTTCATACACGACCTGCAATTGACAGAAGCGCAGCGGGACCAGATTTTCAAGATCATGCATGATCAGGCTCCCGTGCTACGGGAAAAGGCCAAGGAAGCGCAAAAGGCTCACTTCGAGCTTCGGGCACTCACTTTCTCCCCAAACTATGATGAGGCCAAAGCCCGCACACTTGCCGAAGGCGGTGCACAAGCGCTTGCGGCAATCGCCCAAATGCGGGCCGCAAGCCTGAACCAGATCTACCAGCTGCTGAGCCCGGAACAACGCAAGAAAGCGGAAGAACTGCGGGCCGAGTTCGAAAGCCGCGCATTCCGCCGCCAGATGGGCCCCCGCCCTCACGCCGACGAGCCCAAACGCCGCGGTTAACGGATCTCACCGCAATCCGGAGCGCCGCGACGCCGCCTATCCGAGCGAAATCCCGGCCGCGGCGCACTCCCATTGCAGCTCATGAACAACGGAATAGCCCAGCGTAATGCGCAACCTCGACCCAATCGATCGAAGAATTCTCGAAATCCTGCAGCGGGACGGTCGCACCACCATGACCGATCTGGCAGCGCAGATCGGACTCTCCCCCACGCCTTGCACCGAACGCGTGCGGCGCCTGGAGCGCGAAGAAATCATCTCCGGCTACCACGCCCACGTAAATCCTCATGCCCTGGGGCTCGACATACTTCTCTTTGTGGAACTCCGACTCGCGCAGAAATCGAAAGAAATCCTGGCATCGGTGGAAAACGAACTCGGCAGACTCGATCAAATCCTGGAATGCCACATGGTTTCGGGCGATTTCGATTACCTGATCAAGGCACGCCTTTCCCACACGACCGAATACCGGGATTTCATCTGCAACATTCAGGCCAATATTCCGACACTAGCCGAATGCCGAAGTTACCTGGTGATGGACGAACTGAAAGAAACTCGGCACATCCGCACCTTCCCGTCGCCATGACACGGGACCAATTTCACTCCATCCTCTCGGCCCAGTAAGCTGCCACATCAAGCATCCGATTCGCAAAACCCCATTCATTGTCGAACCAGATCAGCAGGTTGAGCAGATGTTCGCCGCTCATCCGCGTCTGTCCCGCATCAACGATGGCCGAATCCGGAAGATGGTTGAAATCAATCGACGCGTGGGGCTCCTCCGTATAGGACATACGCCCCGCACCGCGCCCGAGCGTAGCTGCTTTCAGTAAGGCGTTGACCTCTGCGACCGTTGTTCCCCGGCGCAGCGTCGCAACCAGATCGATTGCCGACACATTCACCACGGGAACACGGATCGCTTTCGCCTCCACGCGCCCGGCCAATTCCGGCAATAGGCGCACAACGCCCCGCGCAAGTCCGGTCGACACTGGAATCATCGATTGCATTGCCGAGCGGGTGCGATACAGATCCGCGTGATGGTAACCATCGATCAACGGCTGGTCGTTCATCACCGAGTGCAAGGTGGTGAGCAGCGCGTGCTCGACGCCAAACGCCTCATCCAGCATGGCCAGCACAGGTACGATCGCATTCGTCGTACACGATGCCGCGGAAACAATCCGCTCGTTGCCGCGAAGCTGCTCGTGGTTCATGCCGAATACGATGGTCCGATCCACATCGGTCGCACCCTGCCCAGGATGGGACAACAATAGGCAGCGACAGCCCGCGTCCAGGAATGCCTCCAACTCATGGCGGCGACCATACTGACCCGATGCCTCGACAAGCAGATCGACACCTATTGAGGCCCAATCAACGCCATCAGGGGAATGGGCATGAAAGACCGGAATGCTTCTTCCGTCGATGCGCAGACAGCCTTCTCCGCTCTCCACGGTTCCCGGAAAACACCCATGAGTTGAGTCGAAACGTGTCAGGTAAGCCATGCTTTCCAGATCGGCCGGCTCATTAATGGCAACGACAGAAAATCTGTCCCGCAGCGGGGACACCATTAGCGCGCGCAGAAAACAACGCCCAATTCGTCCATAACCATTAATTGCTATTCGTAGCGGCATACCCACTCCTCAATCACGCCCCCGCAGTTGACGAATACAGATCATATGGGCTCCCGGAGCCACAAAAGATATACCAAGGAAGGAGGGGGTTTATCGCGCTTGGTGACGCATTTGGGCACCAGGTTGTAGCCCATCGGCTTGATATCCAGGAAAGACCTACGACTGCCGGGCAGGGCAGGCTTTGTAAACGATCTCACCCCCTGAGGCGGTATGCCTGAGGGGGTGAGGGGATGGTGTAAGTCTGACGATGACCTACTTTCACGCACGTGGAGTGCACTATCATTGGCGCGGCCTTGTTTCACGGTCCTGTTCGGGATGGGAAGGGGTGGGACCAAAGCGCTATGGTCGTCAGACTGTAACTT
>JAGOJU010000158.1 GCA_017994935.1 Opitutaceae bacterium | reverse complement strand
GAGGGAGGGGGCCGTTGCGCCGGGGATTGCGGTGGTCCCCGTGTACCATTGGATTGTCGGAGTTGGTGCCCCTGCGACTTCGATCGTGAGCAGGAACGAGTAGCCGACCGGTATTGTCTGGCTGATGGGCTGGGTGAGAACCGTCGGCGGCTGAGGCATGGAGGCGACGGTAAGGGTCACGGTGTTTGACGTGACCGAGCCGTAGGCATTGGCGACCACGCAGCGAAACTTGTCGCCGTTCATGATCTGCTGCGCGTAGTTGACGGAGAAGACGCCGGTTGCCGTCCCGGAATAGTCGCTGTCATTGGTCAGATCGACCCACGTTGACTGTCCCGTGCGTTGACGCTGCCATTGGAACGTCATCGGAAAGGTGCCGTTCGCCACGAGCGTCCAGGTATTGCTGCCTCCGAGCACGGCGGTGTAGTCGCGCAGCGTATTGACGAGAGTGGGGGCGGTCTGCGCCTGCACGGTGAGCGGGGCCCCGCCGGCGAAGAGGCACGCGAGGGCAAAGACTCCAAGAATCCTCCGCGCTGACGACAATCGGAATGGGATCTGTTGGCGTGGGCTGATCAGAATCGAACGGAGCGTGGCAGAGACCGGGACCGAATGTGAGGAAGACATGCGTTGAACAAAGAGGACATTAGTCACTTGCGGGGGAGGAAATTCACAAGCTCAAAACACCGGAATGGAGCCGGGTAAAAACACCATAAAATGCGATCCATCAAAAGGAAGATGAGCAGCATCCCGTGCCGGTTTCACGGATTCGCATGGGTGCCCGACGCAGGCCAGACAGCAGGAACGTCGCCGGGTTGCACTGGCGGCGAAAAATTGATCGTATCCCGCGCGGAACGCGAACGCGTGGACATCGTCAAAACCCTGTCCGGTGCACCTATTTGGGCGTGAGCCGGAGGTCGACCACCAGGTCGCCGGCAATTTTCTCCAGTTCGACCCGCAGAGTCGAAGGATCCAGGCCCTGGGGGAAACTCAGAGAGGCCCGTGCCTGGAAGATGGGTTCGCCTGTCATGGGCGCATTGGTGCGTTCGGTCGTGAGTTCCTCCACATTGACATGCTGGGCGGCGAGGGCACGAGACAGTGCCCGGATGATTCCCGGACGGTCGTGGCCCACGACCTCGAGTGTTGCAGGAGTGGTGTCCCCTGGCGCACGGGGAGATGTTTCCGCCTCGTGCACGACAACGGTCAGACCGAGGGGTTCAGGCTGAAGCAGCGCCTGGCGGAGTTCGGCGGCGCGGGTGGCGTCCACCTCTATCCGGACGATGCCGGCAAAATGTCCGCCGAGGTGGAGCAGGCGGCTCTCCAGCCAGTTGCCGCCGTGTGCCGCGACACGCGCTGCGGTGGCTTCCACCAGTCCCGGACGATCGGCGCCAAAAAGGGTGATGACGAGAGTCGAAAGCATCCCGCGAGATAACCGATCCGGTCCCCTTGGCGCAAGACGAGACCGGCGGGGCGGTGCCGAAGGGATCAGGCCGGAGGGGCGGCGGCCAGGGCGGCGCGGTGGACGGCGGAGGCCATGAAATAGGCCTGTGATGAGAAGGATGCCGCTCCAGGAGAAGAGGGCATGGGGACATAGCTGCCCTGGGGGGTGAGCACCCGTGCGAAGGCGTTGTCCTTGAGCTCCATCGCGAGCAGTTCGTCGAGCACCCACTGGCGAAGGGTTGGATCGTGAATGGGAAACACGACTTCGATCCGTCGGAAGAAGTTGCGCGGCATCCAGTCGGCGCTGCCGGCATAGATCCTGGGTTCACCGTCGGCGTTCGCGAAATAGAAGGCGCGCGCGTGCTCGAGGTAGCGGCCGACGATGCTTCTCACCCGGATGTTCTCGCTCAGGCCTTTCACGCCCGGGACAAGGCAGCAAATTCCCCTGACGATCAGGTCGATGGACACTCCCTTTGCCGAGGCGGCATAGAGGTTGTCGATCGTCACCTTGTCCACCAGGGAGTTCATCTTTGCGATGATGCGTGCGGGAAGGCCGCGCGCGGCGTTGGCGGCTTCGTGCAGGATCAGTTCGTTGATGCAGCGATGCAGGTTGAACGGTGCTGCGAGGATCTCGGCGAAGGATGGCGCGCGGCTGAAGCCGGTGAGGGAGTTGAAGAGATTGGCAATGTCGGCCGTGAGTTCCGGCCGCGAGGTGAACAGGCTCAGGTCGGTGTAGAGCCGTGCCGTGCGCGGATTGTAGTTGCCCGTGCCGAGGTGCGCGTAGCGGCGCATGATGGTGCCCTCCTGGCGGACCACGAGGGAGCACTTGCAGTGAGTCTTGTGACCCACGAGTCCATAGACGACATGCACCCCCGCCTCCTCGAGCTGGCGTGCCCACTGGATGTTGTTGGCCTCGTCGAAACGCGCCATGAGTTCGACCAGTGCGGTGACCTGTTTTCCGTTTCGCGACGCCTCCATCAGCGCGCGCACGATGGGTGAGTCGCCGCTGGTGCGGTACAGCGTCTGCTTCAGGGCGAAGACATTAGGATCGCGGGCCGCCTGTTCGATGAAGTCGACCACGGGCTGAAAGGAGTCGAAGGGATGGTGCAGCAGCACATCCTGGGTGCGAAGGACATCGAACACCTTCTGGGGAACATGGAGCGGGGAAATGTTGACGGGCGTGAAGGGCGCGAATTTCAGGTCGGGACGCTCGAGTTCCGCGAGGCTCATCAGCCGGAGCAGGTTGACCGGTCCGCCGAGGCGGAAGACGTATTCATGCGAAAGCTTCAGGTGGTTGCACAGCGTGTCGAACACCGGTTCGTCGGCACCTTCCTCGATTTCGAGCCGGACGGCCGCGCCGCGGCGGAGATTGCGCAGCTCCTCCTCGATCGTCTTGAGGAGATTTGCGGATTCCTCCTCGTCGATGTAGAGGTCGCTGTTCCGGGTCACCCGAAACGCCCAGGCGCCGTGCACGCGATAGCCGGGGAAAAATTCTCCGGCGCACAGCCTGATCACATCGGTCAGGAAAATGTAACACGCACCGTCGGCGGTGCCGGTTTCGATGCGAACGATGCGCGGAAGGATGCGTGGCACCGGCAGGATCGCGATCATGTGATCGATCTCCGGAGTTTCGGGATGGTCCAGGGAGACGATGACGTTCAGCGCCTTGTTGCCGACCTGTGGAAACGGATGGGCCTGGTCCAGCGCAAGTGGAGTGAGCACCGGAAAAATCTGCTCCCGGAAATAGGTCTGAACCCAATCGAGTTCCTCCGGGGAAAGCTGGTTCGGACTGCGGAATTCGATGCCCCTGGAGGCCAGTGCAGGCACGAGTTCCTCCCGCCAGCACCGGTATTGATCTCCGATGAGCGATGCGACCACCGAGTGGATTCGCCTGAGCTGTTCCCGCGGGGAAAGTCCGTCGATGCTGTGATCGGTGACACCGGAGTCCACCTGCTGGATGAGTCCCGCCACACGGATCTCAAAA
>JAGOJU010000086.1 GCA_017994935.1 Opitutaceae bacterium | reverse complement strand
GGGGAAAACCGCACGATCACGCTCATGCCGTCGTCGAACCAGATGGGATCGGTCTCTGTGACGCTTTCCGTCAGCGACGGCAGTCTTGTCACCACGGGCAGCTTTGTGCTCACGATCACCGCGCAGAGCACGGCACCGAGGATCTCCGATCTCGCCAACCTCACGACGGCCATGAACGGAAATGTGGGGCTGGTTTTCACGGTCAGCGATGCGGAGACCGCACCCGGCAGCCTGACTGTCACCGCGATTTCCCAGAACACGGTTCTGGTTCCGGTCTCCAACATTGTGTTTGGCGGCAGCGGGGCGAACCGCACGGCGATCATCACTCCCGCGACTGATCGCAGCGGCACGGCTGTGATCACCTTCCGGGTGAGCGACGGCGCTCTTTCGACGACCGCGAGCTTCATGCTGGTTGTGAAGGCGCCGGGCAATGTGCCGACGATAAGCCGGCTCTACAACCGGATCCTGGATGCGAACACGGGCACGGGTCCGATTCCGTTTGTCGTGACCGACCTCGATACTCCGGCATCCGGCATCACGGTCACGGCCAGGTCCTCCAACCCTTCACTGGTGCCCGATGGCAGCCTCGTGCTGGGCGGGGGAGGGGACAGCCGCAGCGTATCCGTTAATCCACTACCGAATCAGACCGGTAATGCGATGATCACGCTGACTGCGAGCGACGGCCTCAATTCCTCCAGTTCGAGCTTCTTTGTGACCGTATATCCCGTGAACGCGGCGCCCATCCTGTCCGAACTCGGCGATCGGGCGATCATCGCGAACGGGGTGCCTGAGGTGATCGGCTTCACCGTCACCGACGCCGACTCTCCACCCGCCAGCCTTGTGGTTTCGGGATCCTCGTCGAATCAAGGTCTCCTGCCGGACTCGTCGATTGTCTTTGCCGGTGAAGGCTCGAATCGCACCGTCACCCTGACTCCTGTTTCCGGGCAGGTGGGCGTGGCGACCGTGACGGTTACAGCCAGCGATGGCAACCTGGCGGCGAGCAGGAGTTTTGTGTTCTCGGTCAGTGCTGACGGCAGCAAACCGCCTCCGGCAGGAGAACCGGGTACGCCGACCGATCCGGGCACGGGCGGACCGGTGATCGAGCAGCCGGGTCAGGCTGACATCCTGATCATCCGCCAGCCGGCCGATGTCACTGTCAATGCCGGACGGTCAACCACGCTGGAAGTGGCGGCCATTGCGGCGGGCGCGGTTTCCTACCAGTGGTATGCGGGTGCTCGCGGTGACATGGGTGTGCCGGTGCGGGGAGCCACGTCTGCGGTGTTCACGACACCGGAGTTGATGATCACCTCCAGCTACTGGGTGCGCATCACGAATTCCGCACAATCAGCGATGAGCCGTACGGCGGTTGTCACGGTGGCGGGAGGACGGCACGTCTATTTTGGCAGCGTCGGATTGGCGGGTCCCTTTGCGGGCGGGTTTGGACTGCAGCTCAACGCGGACAACACGGGGGTGTTCCTTGCGGATTCGCCCGCCCTGTCCCGCGGTGTTGTCGCCCGTGGATTCACGATCGGCACCAACGGATCGTTCACTTTCGACGCTCCCGGAGTTGGAACTGTGAATGGATATGTCAATGGAACGTCTGTTTCCGGAACCATCGGTATCGGCCTGGTGCCGTTCAGCGGATCGATTGAGCCGACGGACGGGCCTCTCGTCGAGGATGCCGGCTTCTACCAGGGTGCGCTGATCTACACCGCAGACGACGAAATTGTTCTGCTGGTGGGGGCATCGGGAAATGCATTTGTCGCGGTTTCAAGATCAGGCGTTGCGCGGGGCAGGCAGGGAACTGTTTCCGGCGATGGCGTTCTGGCCCTGACGCTGCCGGATGGCCGGGCGGTTGGGCTGGATATCGAGGCCGGATTGTTTTCGGGCACGGTGATTGAAAGTGGACGGACCTTCGAAGTGGGGGGAGTGCGTGACACGACGCCCTCTGCGACAAAGGTGAGCAACCTGTCGGTTCGTGCGCAGGCGGGAAGCGGCGCGGCCACCCTGACTGCGGGTTTCACGGTTTCCGGGACGGGCACCAAGAAGGTTCTCCTGCGGGCAACAGGTCCGGCGCTCGAGGCCTACGGGGTGACGGGTGTTCTTGCGGACCCGATGTTCACGGTCTTCCGCCAGGGCAGTGGCGGGGAGGCGACGATGCTGGCGTCGAACAATGACTGGGAGTCCAGTGTCGTTTCGACAGCGATATCGGTGGGAGCCTTTCCGCTGCCGGCCGGGAGCAAGGATGCTGCCCTCGTGATGGACCTGCCGCCCGGAGGCTATTCCGCGCAGATCGTCGGGGCAGATGGTGCAACTGGGGCGACCCTGGTTGAGGTCTACGACGGCGACGCGCCGGGGTCCACCGGCTCCAGGCTGAGCAATCTTTCCCTTCGCGGCATGGGAGGCAGCGGCGATCAGGTGATCGTTACCGGGTTCATTGTGTCGGGCAATGCGCCGCGTCGGATGCTGGTGCGTGCGGTGGGTCCGGAGTTGGCCGGGTTTGGAGTCGATGGGTCCATGACAAATCCTGAACTCAGCCTCTTCCATACGACGGAGGGAGTGGCGGCCGAGATTGCGCGCAATGACGACTGGTCGGAGAATGCTGAATTGGTGACCCGAATCAGCGGCAAGGTCGGAGCCTTCCCGATGAGCGCCGGTTCACGGAGTGCGGCGGTGGTCGTATGGCTTGCCCCAGGTACCTATACCGCCCATGCGCGCAGTGCGGACAATACCAACGGCATCGTGATCGTTGAAGTGTATGAAGTGCCCTGAACCGGAGATTTCAGATTCCAAGCTGGGAGGGGCGCGCTCCGTCGTGCCCGGTTTGGGATCGGATTTTTGATCTTTGAGATCAGAGGTCAGAGGTCAGGGGTAGGAGGTCGGAATCGGGGGCGCGCTCCGTCGTGCCCGGTTTGAAATACCCTGATCAGGAGGGGCGCGCGTCGTCGTGCCCTGCTTGAGATCAAAGTGTAGCGGGAACTCCCAGCTCCCGATTCTCGATCCCCGCAGACCTGCAAGGTCCGCGTCTACCGGTTTTCAAACTTCGGTGCCCAGGGTGTATTCCCCAGGTGCAGATTCGCGAGTGGAACCCGTCATCCTAAAAAAAGTTTCAACCTGCATCAGCAAGGTGTCGATAACTCTGCTACTCCCATACTCCCATGACGACGCTCCTCATCCTTGGTCTCTCGACGGCTGGCGTGGTGGTGCTGCTTGGGGCGCCGGTATGGTTTGCGTTCAGGAATGCGGCAGTGGGGTATCAGGATGCGGAAGGGTTCCACCTTGGAGTTGAGCCCGCACCCGCAGAGGCTCCGTTGCTGGAATTGCCGGTTCAGACGAAAGCAGCCGAAGCCGGGGCCAAGAAGTCCCCTTCGATGGCATCGGACCGCAACTCGCTGGTGGTTGCGGGCGATATTTGACGATTCGGCTCGGAGGCTTCGCGCTGGAATCAGTTCCTTCCGAAGACGGACGAGGGCCTGATCTCGGCGGAAATCGGATCTGACCAAACCTGTGCGACGGGATCCTTCGCCACCCTGCGCTGGCCAGTGATGCGCGGGTCAAGTGCTAACGTTTGGACGCGGCCGACTTGCTCGGCGTCATTTCGCCATGAAACCCCTGCATGTCTTCATAGCCGTGCGAAGCGTTTCGAAGCGCGAGGTAGAGGGCCATCGAGCTCGCCAATGCCAATGCGGTCATTCCGATTGCGGTAATGATGAGCAGTGGCGCCATGGGGGCTGAGGGTGCTGGGGCAAATCGGGAGGCTCTTGCCTGATTTTGGCTCAAGGTACAGTCTTGCGATGCAAGTGCCCATAGAGCGAATTGCCCAGATCGGGTGGGAAGTTTACCCTAGGATTTGAATTCCCGGGGATCCTTTCGGACTTTTCTGGGTCATCCCTGCCGTCAGTCTGGGTGTTTTTGCCGTAGCGCCGGGCCTGCGGCATGGCCGGTGATGGGGAAGAGAAGTGCGCATCAAGGATGAAATTTATTGAATAGGGGTATTACCCTATTTTTACGATTGAATTGTGGGAACTTTGACTGACTTTGGAATTGAAGGGCAAAGCTTGACCCCAGGCTTGTTGATGTACGAAGGATGATTGCATTTTCAAATCCCGGTGATGCCAGGCCGGGAGTCTGGCGGGTGACCGTGCAAGCACACCCGATTTTGAATCAATTATTTATGAGATTTTAGAAACGTGGCGATTGTTCGGGCTCATTGGGCATCTTCTCAGCGAAACGTTCCTTTCTGGATACGTGATTTCCGCACCTGGAAAAGTTCTTGCTTGAGGTGGCCGGTGGTGAAACATGTCGGGTATGTTTACAGCCAGCGACCGTCCCTTACCCGGTCCTTTTCTGCGATTTGCGTGGAGGCAGCGGTTAAGGAACAAGGTGGGCGCGTCGATGGAGTGAGCACTTGTTCCTAGAGGGTTTCCCCGCTTCATGAGTTTTTCCGCGCACGCAAAGCCATCACTCTTGCTGCTGCCTCTCGATGAGCCAGGAAAGTCCAATGGGAACGAGGCTTCAGGTAGAGCCATTTTCAGGGTCTGACAGGTTCAGTTCAATTTTTCGAAAACCGAACGCCGATGCCATACCTGCACCGGGATGGCGGCAGCTTGATGATGAAACCACTCGGTAATTTCCGCTGGTCACCTATGCAATTCCACGCACGAGAATGCTTTTGCCTTTGGCCCCGGTTCGGGCATTTACTAGCGCATGCCGTTAAAAGCGTCCATCTTGCAGCCGGGGCCGCGTCGGGCGCGATGGCTTGAAACAGCTCCACGTGACGGCTTTTTCATGAAATGAATTGGTACTGCCTACACACGAAACCTCTGAAAGAGGCGCAGACCGTTCTCTACCTGAACGAGAACCTGGGATTGGAGACCTATTTTCCTAGGTTGAAGCGGGAGAAGGTGATCCGTCGCGTGCGGCGCACGATCGTCAGGCCGCTGTTTCCCCGCTATCTCTTTTGCCGGTTTGATCCGGCATTTCAGTTCCGAGCAGCCCGCTATGCTCCTGATGTCCTGGATGTGGTGCGTTTTGGAGAAGGGCCTGCGATTGTTCAAGACGCCATCATTCAGGACCTTAGGCACTGGGCTGGCGAGGCGCTTGACGTCATCTCGATCGAGCCACCGCTGGCTTCTGGCGATCAGGTGCTGGTGATTGACGGCCCGATGCGAGGCCTGCATGCGCTCGTGCTTCGCGGCTGCGATGACCGCGATCGTGTGGCTGTTCTGCTGTCGACGCTGCAGTGTGCCGCGCAAGTCAATATCAGCCGGTCGCATTTGCAGAAGGTGAGTTGACCGCAAATGGATGCATTTCTGAAAACGTGAGAATCCTCGGAGCCATTTCATGATCATGACGCCTGAAAAAGAGGCACTGGCGGATGGACGCCCACGGAAGCCCGGTTTACACGAACTGGACGCACCGCTCCCGACATGGAAGCGTGCGATCGACGTCGGCTTCAGCCTGATGGCGCTTCCGGTGCTCGCGCTTTGCACGTTGCTGATGACGGTGCTGACGAAATTGACGTCGCCCGGTCCGGTGCTTTTCCGCCAGGAACGTGTGGGATATCTCGGCCGCAGGTTCATCTGCTACAAGTTCCGCACCATGAAAACGAAGGCGGACACATCAGCCCATGAGGCGCACCTTGCCCAGCTGATGCAGTCGAATACGCCCATGACGAAGATGGACTCCAAGCGCGACAAGCGCTTGATCCCGGGCGCCTGGATGCTGCGTGCGTCGGGTCTCGATGAATTGCCGCAGATCATCAATGTGCTTCAAGGCCAGATGAGCCTGGTCGGTCCGCGTCCCTGCCTTCCCTACGAGTACGAACAGTACCTGCCCTGGCAGCGCGAGCGATTCAGGGCCACCCCCGGACTCACGGGGCTCTGGCAGGTCTCCGGAAAAAACCGCACGACCTTCGACGAAATGATCCATCTCGATATCCGCTACACGAAGGAGCGGTCATTCCTACTGGACCTGCGCATCATTGCCACGACCCTGCCCGCGCTGCTGACCCAAATCGGTGATACACGGCGGGGACGCAAGGAAACGCTCGAAGCGGCCTCTGTTCCGTCGGAATTTTCCAGCACCTCAAGCTCGTCCGCCCACAATTGAGTGCCCGGGGCTGGCTGGGAGCATCCCGGGGGCAAGGCACAGTGGAAACGAGAGCATTTTTCTCTTGAGGGCACGCTTCGTCGTGCCCGGTTTGTGATCGAAATGTAGGGGAGCCTGGGAGATTCCAGATCCTGGCTGTGAGAGAAGGATGCGTCTTCAATCCAAGGGGCTTGGAAACGCCCGCTCAATCCGGTCACGACGGAGCGTGCCCCTCCCAGCTCTGATTCCTGACTTCTGACTTCCGTTCTCAAAGGTCAAAATTCCGATCGCAAACCGGTCACGACGGAGCGTGCCCCTCCCGGCTCTGATCTCCGACGCTCCCAATCCGTGGCTTTTGCGGGGCGTGCTCTCCACTCCCGTGGGAGATTGCCGATAGATAGGGATCCAGGATTGTTCAAACTGTCACTTTCAACGATTTCATGAAAAAAACGATCAACGTTGGCGTCGTCGGCCTTGGCTATTGGGGCCCCAATCTGGTCCGCAACTTCCGGTCGCTTCCTGATTGCAGCCTGAAGGTCATGTGCGATCTCAAGGACGAGCGCCTCGCTCGCCTGAAGACGCTGTACCCTGAGGTGGAGGGCGAAAAGAGCTTCGAAAAGCTCATCGCGCGGCCTGACATCGATGCCGTCGTCATAGCGACGGCGGTGCGTTTTCATTTTCCGATGGCGAAGGCGGCCCTGCTCGCAGGGAAACACACGCTGATCGAAAAGCCCATGGCCGCCTCAACGGCCGAGTGCGAGGAGCTGATCGACATCGCCCGCCAGAAGGGCCTCATCCTCATGGTCGGGCATACGTTCCTCTATTCCGCGCCAGTCAGGAAAATCAAGGAGATCATCGACAACGGCGACGTCGGCGAATTGCGCTACATCTCGGCCCGCCGCCTCAACCTCGGGCTTTTCCAGAAGGACATCAATGTCGCCTGGGATCTCGCTCCCCATGACATCTCAATCATCCTGCACATCATGCGGGAGCTTCCGCAGAGCGTGAATTGCCGTGGCGCCGCCCATATCACGAAGGGCATCGAGGATGTCACTTCGATGAGCTTGCAGTTCTCCAAGGAGCGTTCGGCGATCATCCACAGCAGCTGGCACGATCCGCGCAAGGTCCGTGAGATGACCATTGTCGGCAGCAAACGCATGATCGTGTACGACGACATCGCGCCGCAGGAAAAGATCAAGGTGTTCGACGCGCGCGTGGAGCGCCCCCCGCACTACGACACGTTCGCGGAATTCCACTACGCCTACCACTACGGCGACATCTACTGCCCTTACATCAGGCAGGACGAGCCGCTCAAGACGGAATGCCAGCACTTTCTCGACTGCATCAAGGCGGGCACGGAGTCGCTTACATCCGGCAAGGCGGGAATGGAGGTCGTTCGTATTCTTGAGGCATCGAGTCAGTCGCTGCGAAACAAGGGAGCGCCTGTTGAACTCGTTTCGGAACGCTCAGGCCCCGCTGCCAAACCCGCTCCCGGAGCGGATCGGGAACTCGTGGCGCAGCGATGAAAGGATTGGAGGGACTTTGGCGCCGGCTTTCAAAAAAGGAGGTTGGAGCTGGAGGGGCGCGCTCCGTCGTGCCCGGTTCGGGCGGGTGCGCTCCATGCCCCGTGGGTCGTTTCCCTTTCCGGAATATTCTCAATTTGCTGAAACGAGGATCAACGGTTGGCCGCTCTCTGGATCCCGCGACATTTTGATCTCAAACCGGTCACGACGAAGCGTGCCCCTCCCAATTCCGACCTCTGGCGCAATCCCTTCCTGCCTGCACGATCAACCGGAAACTGAAGCTCGCGCCGCCTTACCTTCACCATGACTCCCGGACCTAACCAGCAGATCGCACCTTCCGTAAAGATGGGGGAAGGGGTGCGTGTCTTCGGCTTCACCAACCTCTATGGCTGCGAAATCGGCGACGAATCCAAGATCGGCACCTTCGTGGAAATCCAGAAGGGCGCGAAGATCGGCAAGCGCTGCAAGATTTCAAGTCACTCCTTCATCTGTGAAGGCGTGACCCTCGAGGACGAGGTCTTCGTTGGCCATGGAGTGATGTTCACCAACGATCTCTATCCGCGTGCGGCCAATCCCGACGGTTCATTGAAGACCGATGCCGACTGGACGTGCGTTCCCACGCTGGTCAGGAAGGGTGCCGCCATCGGCTCCAACGCCACCATCCTCTGCGGCATCACGATCGGCGCGCGCGCCACCATCGGAGCCGGAAGCGTGGTAACCAGGGACGTCCCCGACGACGCCGTGGTCGTAGGCAACCCGGCGCGCGTGCTGGCGCGGAGCCAGACTTCGCTGGAGGGGCACGCTTCGTCGTGACCCGGGGCCGCCCTCCACTTGTCCACGCCAGATCTTTTCACCCCTGATATCGCGTCACTCCTATCGGAAACCGAGGCCGGAGACGGAGTTTCGGACCTGACAATCCGGTCACGACGAAGCGTGTCCCTCCCATTCCGACCCCTGACCTCCGACCTCCAATCTCCCCGGTGGCAATGCCGAACCCAATCCGGTCACGACCGAGCGTGCCCCTCCCATTAGATATCCCTTCCATTCCTCTCCCTTCACATGACCGCAAAAACCATCGTCCCATTCCTTGATCTCCGTGCCCAGCACGATCCGATTCGTGCGGAGCTGCTCGCCGCCTTCAATGAGGTGATCGACCAGAATGCCTTTGCGGGCGGTCCCTTCGTCCAGAAATTCGAGGAGGATTTTGCCGCGTTCTGTCGCGCCAAACATGCCATCGGCGTGGGCAATGGCACCGATGCACTCTGGTTTGCACTGCTTGCGCTCGGTGTCGGACCCGGCGATGAAGTGATCACCGTGTCGGCCACCTTCATGGCGACGGCCGAGGCGATCAGCTACTGCGGGGCGAAACCGGTCTTTGTCGATATCGACGAGAAGACCTACACGATGAATCCCGCGCTCCTCGAGCGCGCGATCACGCCAAAGACCAAGGCCATCGTCCCCGTGCATCTCTATGGCCAGGTCGCGGACATGGATCCCATCCTCGAAATCGCAAAGCGGCATGGCATTCCTGTCGTCGAGGATGCCTGCCAGGCTCACGGTGCCGAGTACAAGGGCCGCCGTGCAGGCACGATGGGCGATCTCGGCTGCTTCAGTTTTTATCCCGGAAAGAATCTTGGCGCCCTGGGCGAGGCGGGGGGAGTGACCACGCAGGACGCCACGCTGGCGGCCAAGGTCCGTACTCTGCGCGAGCACGGACAGGAGAAGCGGTATTTCCACTCGATGATCGGCTGGAACGGCCGCATGGACGGCCTGCAGGCCGTTGCCCTGCGCATCAAGCTCCGTGTCCTCGAGAAGGGAAATGCCTCGCGTCGCACCAATGCCGCGCTGTACAGCCGCCTTCTGGCGGATGTGCCGGGCATTGTGACGCCGGCCGTGGCGGCTCACGGTGTGCCGGTGTTCCATCTCTATGTTGTTCGTGTGAAGAACCGCGACACCGTCCTCGCCAGACTTGGCGAGCGCGGCATCGGTTGTGGAATTCACTATCCGAAACCGGTTCACCTCCAGCAGGCCTATGTGCACCTCGGCCTTGGGCCGGGTGCGACGCCGGTGGCTGAACGCTGCGCGGATGAGATCCTTTCCCTTCCCATGTTCCCCGAACTAACTGCGGCCCAGGTGGAGACCGTGGTGTCGGCCGTCAGGCAGGTACTGCTCGAGCAGAACGGCGCGCGCGCGACGGCCGCCTGAGCGCCGTGCTCCCCCATGCCCGCCTCGGTGCGCATCGTCGATCCCGACGAAATTCCGGAGTGGGACCATCTCCTCGAGAGATTTCCGACATCCACATTTTTCCACTCTCGGGAATGGGCCTCCATCCTGCGCTCCACCTATGGATTCCGGTCACGCTATTTGCTCCTCGGCACGGCTGGCGAGCCCCTGGCCCTCCTCCCACTCATGCGTGTGGACAGCTGGCTCACGGGACGGCGCGGTGTGGGGCTGCCGTTTTCGGACGAGTGCGCGCCGCTCAGCGTCGATGACGACTCATTGCGCGAGGTCATTGACGAGGCGCGGCGGCTCGCGGCCAGGGAGACATGGCGCTACCTTGAAATCCGTGGCGGTCTGGGATCGCTCGAAGGGGTTTTCCCATCGACGGTTTTCCATGGACATGAACTTCCTCTTGTTCGCGATGAGAATCTGCTTTTCAACGGGCTCGACTCGTCCGCGCGCAGGGCAGTGCGCAAGGCAGGGGCTGACGGCGTCGAGGTTGCGGTGCAACACAGTGAGGATGCCATGGCGGAGTTTCTCCGTCTGCTTGCCGTGACCCGAAAGCGCCATGGTGTCCCCCAGCAACCCGCTGCCTTTTTCCGGAATATCTTCAAAACGATGATTTGCGACGGCAAAGGTTGCATCGTGATTGCGCGCCGGGATCGGCGCCCGATTGCAGCGGGGCTTTTTCTCGAGCATAAGAAACGCGCGCTCTACAAATTTGGCGGCGCAGATCTCCGGTTTCAGCAGCATCGGGGCAGCAATCTTGTCATGTGGAAAGCCATCAGTGATTACGCCGGCCGCGGATTCGAGGCATTCGATTTCGGCCGCACCTCCCTCGGAAATGAAGGGTTGCGCAGCTTCAAGCGGAGCTGGGGTCCGCGCGAGCGGACGATCAGCTATTACCGGCAGGATTGCCGATCCTCCTCGTGGATCGCTGTAGCGGATCGCTCCTCGAACCGTCTCACGCCCCTTTTCAGAAACCTCCCCGTCCCGGTGTCCCGTGTCATCGGCGCGATGCTTTACCCACACGTCGCCTGAGAAAGTCCATCCATGAACGATTCGTATTCACCTGACAGCTACATCGACGAGGGGAATGACGCCGCCTACCGGCCCATGCCGATCAAGAAGGGCCTCGATATTGGCGACATCTACTACACGCTCTTCCGGCACAAGTGGAAGATCCTGATCTGCGGCCTGATCGGGCTGGGGGTGGGAGGCTACATATTCTACAATGCGCCGAAGGAGTACCGTTCCGAAGCGCGGCTGTTCATCCGCTACATCACGGAGGACCGCAATCCGGCGGCGGAGTCCGGCATGGGGGTGCGCAACATCGGGGATACCTCGTTCATCGTGGCGGAAATTGCGATCCTCACGAGCCTCGATCTCGCACAAAAGGTCGCCGATGCGGTGGGTTACGAGAAGCTCCTGGGCGTTCCTGCGGGACCGGAGGGCAAGTATGCCGCCGCGCAGGTCATCAAGGGGGGCCTTGATATCGATGTGCCCAAGTACAGCAGCGTCCTTGAAATCAATTTCCGGCACAGCAACCCCCAGATCGTCCAGCCGGTGCTGGCCACCATCATCGAGCAATACCTGAAACGCCACCGGGAGGTTCACATGCCGGTGGGTGCATTTGATGACGCGCTCATCCAGCAGACGGACACGCTGCAGGCTCGGTTGCGCCGTACCGAGGAGGAACTGGTCAACGCCCGCAAGGCCGTCGGCATCTATTCGCTGGACCAGGCCAAGGAGGAGTTTGGAAAGAAGATCAGCCAGCTCCGTTCGCTCATTTTCGAGGCGGAGGCGGCCCTCGCGGAGCGCACCGCCACCTACAACCGGATCATGTCGTCGCCCGATGCGCCAGTGCGTTCGGACAAGATCGCGGTCGTCGAGCCCGAAGCACCGGTGGACATGACGGGCGTCCCGGTCGAAGAATACAAGAGCCTGCTTTCCCGCCTGGAGGCCGCGAGGCGGCGTGTCGACGAAATGCTGAAGACAATGCTGCCCACCGCAAACCCGGTGAAGGGATTCCGGAACCTGATCACCGATTACGAGAGCCAGAAGAAGGAGATGGAGACCAAGTACCCCGTTCTGGTGAAGGTGCCGACGCCGACTCCGACGGTTGTGCTGGCCGACAAGACGGCCGAGAACAAGATCAAGGTATTTGACCCCAGATCTGCCCGGGTGGAGATTGAGGCCCTCTCGACGCGCATCCAGGTTCTCAATGCGCAACTTGACAAGGTGAGGCAGGAAAGTGCCGAGGTTGAAAAGTCCGAGGTAACCATTCGCGACCTCGAACTTCGAAAGAGCATGGAGGAGGCGAATTTCAAGTACCTGAGATCCAGCCTCGAACAGTCCCGCATCAACGATGCCCTTGGCACCGGAAGGCAGACCAATATCAACGAGATCCAGACGCCTTCCCCTCCGATCCGCGTCACCAGCAAGGCGATCAAGCTTGCGGCGGTCGCGGCGGTCGCGGGATTTGCGATCGGCATTGGTTTTGCGTTCCTGAAGGACATGCTCCTCGACCGCACGATCAAGCGTCCGGTGGATGTCGCCCGCCATGCGGGATTGAATCTTTATCTCTCGATCCCGAGGTTTTCAGGTCGCAAGCGGAGCCAGAAGGCGCTGCCGCAGAAGGCACTCGCAGACGGTTCGCAGGGCAGGGATCCGGAGAAGCCGGGAGGAGGACCGGGTGGCGGCACGGACAGCCGGCTCCAGCCGTACTATGATACCTTGCGCGATCGCGTCATCGGCTTCTTCGAAAGCGAAAACCTGACGCACAAGCCGAAGCTCATCGCGCTCGCGGGGGTCGGTACGAATGCCAATGACGCCAGTGTCGCGGCAGGCCTCGCGAGTTCGCTTTCCGAGACGGAGGGAGGCAATGTGCTCTACGTGGACATGACCACGGGACAGGGCAGCGCCCAGCTGTTCTTCAAGGGACGTGCCGTCGGCAATATCGACGATGCCCTGGAA
>JAGOJU010000157.1 GCA_017994935.1 Opitutaceae bacterium | reverse complement strand
CTCATTGCGGGTGAAGGAGATTCGCAGGTCGATGGCCTTGCTGAAGAACTCGTCCTTGCCAGAGGCCGTCAAAGGGAGTTTCGGCTGGCCGGCGGCCTGGATGTAGAGGGTTCCTTCCTCGAGGGTGATTCTAAAAACGTAGGCATAGCTTGCGGGATATTCTCCCGGATACTCCGCAAGCACGGACGCAGAGAGTGAGGTTTCCTTCGGAGGGGGAGGCAGGGGCTGTCGCGGGCCCTTTGTCTGGGTGCCGTTCTGATGGAGCGTCAGTCCTGTGACATTGCCGCCTGCGTCGCGTTCGAAAGCGATTTCGGCCGCCACACCGATTGCCGCGAAACGGTCCGTCGAGGTGGGGCGCAACGGGAGTTTGCCCTGTCCTGTACCCTGCGCAAAAAGAGAGTCGCCGATCTGGGTGATCGTCAGCGAAAAGGCGGGTGACAAGGGATACACACCGACGAAGTCGGCAGCATTTTCAATCCGCGTGCGAGGGCCCGGCAGCTGAGTGCCGAGGAGAGGAAAGGCGAACGATTCCGGTGCCTTCGCGAGATTGGTCAGGAGGAGCACGCCGCGTTTCTGGGTGCGGTCGAGCACGATGACGGAGCGGTGGCCGGCGGTTGCACCGTTGTGCCAGGCGAAGGAATTGGAGCCATGGGTGAACAGCATCCATGCGAGCCCGATGGAGCCGCCCGTGTCGGGGTGGGGCGCCTGGATCGCGAAAGTGGCTTCAAATGCCTCATGCAGGGAAGATGCCCCGAGCGCGAGCGCGGCTTTCATGAATCGGACCATCTCCCTGGCGGAGCTGCGGAGGGCGCCTGCAGGCGCGAAGGATTGAAACTTCCATTCGGGGACGGGACCGCCGCTCAGGCCCGTTGCAAGGCCTTCGGGGGAGGGCGCGCCTAGCAAACCCAGCCGGGACTGTGTCATCCCGAGAGGTGCCATCACGTGTTCGCGCAGGGCTGCGTCGTAGGAGACTCCCCATGCGGAGGCGAGGGATTCGCCCAGCACGGCGAACCCGAAATTTGAATACTGGATGGCCTTGTCGACCTCGGCCTTTTTCCCGTGGAAACGAAGGGCGGCGACCAGATCGTTCCGATTGTAATCCGCATAGGGATCGAGGCTCGATGCATGACCGCCCGAGAGGTTGGCTGGCAAACGGGGGAGCCCGGACCGATGCGTTGCCAGGGAAAGCAGGGTGATTTTTTGAAGGGCCTCCTGATCGGGATCCTTCGGGGGCAGGAGATATTTTGAAGCCGGGTCCTGCAAGCGGACCCTGCCCTGACGTTCCGATTCCGCGAGGAGGAGTGCCGTGAAGACCTTGGTGATCGAACCAAGTTCAAAAAAGGTGTCGGGCGTGATCGCAGGTGTGGAAGCGGAATTGAAATGGCCGGTGGTGAAAAATGCCTCCCCATCCCGGTCGACCCAGGCGACCGATGCCCCGCCGGGTTGGGCTCCCGCCCATTCATCGAGCAGGTGCTGCGTGTCCGCAGGCGGATGGGCGGAGACACTCAGCGAAGCGAAAACGAGCAGGGCGGGGAGGATGCGGAGATTCATGGTGAGGGCAGGATTCGCCGGGAATGGCGGCGACTTTGCTGGCCAATGACGAAAGCACCATGTCTGCATCGGGATCAAGTTCGATGCCCGGTTTCGATTGAATGCGACTTGGATACCTGTTGGAGTGGCTGGCTTGTTCTGTTTGCCGGGACACCTGCCCGCGCACCCTCCGTACCATGCCCGAACTTTCCCACGAGACGATCCAGCGTGCCCTTTCCAATCAGCCCCTTTTTGAGGCGAAGACCTGGCAGTTGTCGCCCAAGGCATGGAAACTGACTCCCGAGCAGGCGGGTCAGCTGGAGGAAATTGGAGTCGCCTGCCTGGAATTTCACCAGGCACTCGAAACGCTCTATCTTCGTTCCGCGGCGGGAAAAAATCTCCTTCGGAACAAGCCGCTGGTTGCGCCTTGGGTGGCCGAGTACCTCGATCGGGGAAAACCCCAGAGTCTTGTAGCTCACGCGAGGGATCCCCGGAACCGGGGCGCTTTCCCCACGGTGCTGCGGCCGGATCTGCTGCTGACCGACGAGGGGTTTGTCATGACCGAGCTGGATTCGATTCCGGGAGGCATCGGCCTTACCGCGTTTCTCAACCGACTCTATGCCCATGGCAGCCCGGCGGGCGTTCCGAGCACCGCTCCGACTGAGGCGGGCATCATCGGCGGAAATGACTCCATGGTGAGCAATTTTCATGCAGCGCTGGCGTCCCTGCGTGCAGAAATGCGGAATCCCCTGATAGCCCTTGTGGTCTCCGACGAGGCGGGAACCTACCGGCCCGAGATGGAATGGCTGGCGCACCAGCTGCAGTTGCAGGGCAAGCGGGTCTTCTGTCTCGATCCGGATGATATTTTCCCGTTGGGAACAACGCTCTGTTTCGATGTCGAGGGCAATCCCGAGAAGATCGACGTCATCTATCGTTTCTTCGAACTCTTCGATCTCGAGAACATACGCACGTCAAGGTACATCCTTGAAGCCTGGGCGGCAGGTGAAGTTGCCATCGCCCCGCCGATGCGTGCCTTTCAGGAGGAAAAGCTGTCGTTTGCGCTGTTCCATCATCACCGGCTGGCCGACTTCTGGACGGAAAGTCTCAGCGGACGGACACTGAAACTCCTGCGCCAGATCATACCGGGCACCTGGGTGATGGATGACGTGCCGCTCCCGCCGGGTGCGGTACTGGAGGGTCCGAAAGTGGCGGGAAGGGCGTTGACAGACTGGCGTCAGCTTGCAGGTGCTTCGCAAAAGGAGCGGGATTTGATTCTCAAGATCTCGGGTTTTCATGAAACGGCGTGGGGGGCGCGGAGCGTGATTCTTGGGAGTGACTGCTCGAGGGAGGAATGGCAGGCAGGGCTGGACATCGCCATGTCGGATGCGCCTGCCCATCTTCACATCCTTCAGGAGTATCGGAAGCCGCGTCGAGCGCAGCATCCCCTGTTCTCAAACGAACCCGGACACCCGGTGATCGAATCCTCCGGCCGGCTCCGTCTGTGCCCGTACTATTTTGTCGTCGATGGAGTGCCGAAGTTGAGCGGGGCGCTGGCAACCTTCTGTCCCCCGGACAAGAAGATCATTCACGGCATGCAGGACGCGGCGCTGCTGCCCTCAGGAATTTAGGTTGCCGGGGCCGCAACCGGCACGCTTAGATTGTCCCTTCATACGTCCATGAAGCGCACCCATCACTGTGCCCAGCTCACCTCTGCCGATCTCGGATCGACTGCGTCCCTGCTCGGTTGGGTGGATTCCGTCCGCGACCACGGCGGGATCCTGTTTATCGACCTGCGCGACCGCAAGGGAGTCACCCAGGTGAGATTCGATCCGCACGTGAATCCCACGCTGGGCGCACAGGCGGCCCATCTGAAGCCCGAATCGGTGATAGGCGTCACGGGCGCGGTTGCAGCCCGGC
>JAGOJU010000085.1 GCA_017994935.1 Opitutaceae bacterium | reverse complement strand
GGCCACGAACGCGGCGTGCATCGCGCCGACAAGTGAAGTGTTCATAAAAACGGTATGAAGCGCGAGGGCGTGGCAACCCACGCTACTCGTGCAATGGGTCATGGGGTAAATACGCGCGTGGACATTTTCCACCGCGGCAAGCAGCACCCAGCATCATGACCCTCCCGTGCCTTCCCGGCAAGCATGCAAGCGCCATGGGCAATGGGTCAGCCAGCGCC
The DNA here is from genome assembly GCA_017994935.1 of Opitutaceae bacterium. GTDB lineage: Bacteria > Verrucomicrobiota > Verrucomicrobiia > Opitutales > Opitutaceae > UBA6669. The sequence goes on along the minus strand of JAGOJU010000085.1, from coordinate 12,658 downwards.
ATTTTCACATTAGCCCTCTTCGCCCTCTCCCCCCTCCAGCGTCTCTCGATGCGGTTTCGGTCCACTATCCGCTCAACCCTGAAACGCACGACCTTCGGGACAAAATGGGTGCTGCTCCCTCCAAGAGCTTACGCGGTCAACACGCCACGCAGCGCGGCAATCGACAAGACGGCGAACCTCGAAACACGATAAACCAACCGCAGGACATCGTAGGCAATGGAGTGACTTAAGCCAAAGACTGGTTGTAGAAATGCCGACCGCAGGTGAACTCGGCCCCGGCAAATCGAGGCCGTCTTGACATGGTTCAGGAATGAACCACATTGGGAGATATGCCTTCCGTCACCAATCGCCGCCGCCAAGTCGATGACTTGAGCGCCGTAAAGCGGGTCCTGGCCGACTCGATGAAGCGGCAGAATGTCACGATTGCCGGACTCGCCAGACAGCTCGGCACCGGCCGGACCGCGATCCGGCGCGCGCTGGACGTCAACAACACCTCCACGACCTATAAAACAATCCAGCGCACGGCCCGGGCGCTCGGTTACGCCGTGAAGCTCGAAGCGAGGCCCCTGAGCCCGGCGGAGTTGGGATCGCTGGCGCGGAGAATGGTCAACGCCCGGACAACTGCGGAAGGCGACCGGCTCCAGCGGCAGCTCGTGCAAGGGTTCTTTGGCGATGCCGAAAATCCGGCGTAAGTACGTTCCGCCGGTGGTAATCGAACACCTGGCCAAACGGGTCCTCGAGCGGGGCTTGAGATTCAATGTGATCTTCTACGACCCTTATCTGCCGGACGGCGTGCCATGCCGCCTACGCCAGTCGCTCGACCCAGTAGCCTGGGCGCTGCTTGAAGTGCATAACCGCAACGACCCACACGTGGTCGGGCAAATCCAGAAACACAATCGCATACGGGAACTTTGAGCCGAAATGCCGGCGGGCCGGCGGATCAAACATTCGGAACACCGTCGGTTGGACGCGAATTTCGCGCACCAATTTGTCCATCGCGTCGTAAAACCGTCCGCCAAGCTCAGATTGGATTTCCGTATAATGCCGGGCCGCCGCCCGGAGTTCCACGCGCGGCACGGTGGAAACGAAGCGATTTCACCGACCGACGATCTCGCGCAACTCCGCCATGACCTCGTCGCCATCCACGCCGGTTTCCCGGCCACTTTCGATCTCGGCGATGCGACGGTGGATCTCCTGTTTCCACGCCGCGTCAACCATAAGATCAGGCGTCGCGACGGTTTCCACCAACAGCCGGTCAGACAATTCCGCCGCCTGCTCCCGCGGGAGTTGACGCACTTCGCGGACAATCTCTTCAACCGACATTGGCATGAGCGAAAGCTGACTCTCCTCCCCATCGTTTTCAACCCCCAATTGCGTTACCTGACGGATCATGCCCAGCCCCTACCGCTAAGTCCTGCCTCGGCAAATCTATCCGCCTCGGACGGACATGGGCTTGGCTGGCACCCCGACGGTTTGGATTTAACAAACATCTCCCGTTACTCTGTGAACCTGCTCATCCGAGCCGGAGCAGCCGGCTGAAAAGCGTCGTGGAGTTGTTCATCAAACGGGAATTTCGCCATGAGCCTGCCGGGGCATGAACCTGCGCTCGACGCGGGGCGTCATCTCGAAAATCATCCGCGCGTGACGGAGATCTCCGAAATCGTCCATTGCCTCAGCCAGCCGGACGTCTATCCGGCGGCGCTCGCGACCTTGGTCACGGTCAGGGGCTCGTCCTACCGGCGGCCGGGCGCCCGGCTGTTGCTGACAGCGCAGGGTGTCCGCACGGGGTCGATCAGCGGAGGCTGCCTGGAGGAGGATGTGCTGCAACACGCCCGCACCGTCCTGGCCACCGGCAAACCGGTGGTGGTCACCTACGACACCACCGAGGAGAACGATCTGCTCTGGGGCGTGGGGCTGGGGTGCCACGGGATCGTCGAGATTTTTATCGAACGCCTGTCCCACCGGCCAGCCTGGGTAGATGCCCTGCGCGAAAACCAGGCGAGGCGGCGGACAACCCGCCTGTGGGTGCAGTACCGCGGCGGCGTACTGTCCGAACATGGAACACATCTGGCCGGAGGTGACCTTGATGCCCCGCCAGGCGATGTATTCATTCAATCGATACGGGCCCCGGTTGCGCTGCATGTGCTCGGCGCGGGCGACGATGCCCGGCCGCTGGTGCAGTTTGCCAGCCAGCTCGGCTGGCGTGTCACCGTGGCGGATCCGCGCTCGGCATTTGCCACCGCGGCCCGCTTCCCACTCGCGCACCAGGTGGCAGTCATGCCGCCGTCTGGCGCGAGCGAGGCGCTCGCGCCAGACGGCGACTCGGCGGCGGTGATCATGACGCATCACTACGTCCATGACCTGCCGCTGCTGGGAGCCGTGCTGCCCCTGCCCTATTTCTACATTGGCCTGCTCGGACCTCGCAAACGCGCGGACCGCCTCCTGCACGACCTGGAAGCCAAGGGCCAGCGCTTCACGCCCGAACAGCGGGCGCGGCTCCACGGCCCGGTTGGGCTGGACCTGGGCGGCGACGCCCCGGAAATGGTGGCGCTCGCAATCATCTCGGAAATCGCTGCGGTTCGAAACTCACGCGACGCTCGTCCACTGCGCGAACGGACGCTGCCCATTCACCATTGAACACCCCAGCTGCAAGCCCCCCGCTGCGCAGTCCGTCACAGATCGGCGGAATCATCCTTGCCGCCGGAGCCTCGACCCGCCTCGGAGAACCCAAACAGCTGCTGCGCATCGACGGAATTCCGATGATCGTCCGCATCGTCTCGCAAGTGCTGGAGTCACCGCTATGGCCGGTTGTCGTGGTCGTCGGTTCCTCCGCCGCTGCAGTCAAGTCCGAGCTCGCACGATTGCCGGTCCTGATCGCCGACAATCCCGCATGGATCGAGGGCATGGCCTCCTCGCTGCGCACAGGAGTCACCGTGCTGCAGTCTTTCTCGCGGCGTCTGAACGGCGCCCTCATCGCCCTGTGTGACCAGCCCGCATTCTCGACCGACACCGTCACACGCCTGATTCATCATGCTCCCGTGCCACTCGACGATCACATCGTCGCCTCGCGATACTCGGGCCGGATCGGCGCACCCGCCCTTTTCAGCAGGACCTATTTCCAGGCGCTTGGGGGCCTGAGCGGGGACGAAGGAGCCCGCCACGTGATCGCAGCAGCCAGGCAGGCCGGCAGAGTGATCGAGGTGGAAATGCCTGAACTTGCACTCGATCTCGACACTCCCGATGACGTGGCGCGGATGAGGAAACGCTGAGATTCCAGTCAGGGAATCGCCACCTCCATGCCAATACGCAGGTCATTCTCGCTGCGCATGGTCTGCCGGTTGGCGGCATAAATCTCCCGCCACTTCGAGCGATCTCCGTAGTATCGCTGCGCAAGGTTGAAAAGGGTGTCGCCCTTGACCACCACATGACGGCGGCCACGGCCTTGGGAGGACGACTCTGCCGGCCGCGTCGGCGTTGACGGCGGGGGCGTCGCCTGCGTGTTGATGACAACGCGGGATTCCTGGCGCGTCCGCTGGTCCATCGCGGAGTCCGCAGTCGAAGTCGGCGAGCCCTGCGGATGAAGAGGGGAATATGACTCGACCGGAGTGACCGGGGAAATGGGCGAATCGGCTGCCTGTTCGCGAATCGACAATGCTGTCGCGGGGCGATTCATCAATTGCCCACGTAACGTGACAATCTCCGACTTCAATGTCTCATTCTCCCGCTGGTAGCGCTCAATCTGCTCCACACTTTCGTAGCGCGGGATCACTGCATTGTTCATGGGGTCTCCCGGAAGGGTGCTCGCGAACTCGCGTTTGGCGCTCTCAATCCGCTGCCGAACCAGGTCGACCTGGGGCGCATTGGGTTTGAGTTCGCGGTATTTCCTGTAGTGGTAGATCGCCGCAATCGGATCCTTGATGTGAAACTGGTAGAGCAGCCCCGCCTCCAGATGCGACTCCGGCCCATCCTCCCCACGCCTTTCAATGACCTTGAGAAAGGCGGCAAGGGCCTCCTGATTCCTCCCCTGCCTGAGCAGTTCCTTTCCTCGACGGAAGCCGGGGTCATCCACCTCGGCGGTCGTCACCGTCCGTTCGCCGGGATCGCAGCCCGGTGTGATGAGCAATGCGCCCAACGCGGCCAGGCCAATGAGAAGAATGCGAAGCGTCATCGAACGGGAAAGTGATTGAGGGAAGTGCCCGGTCCGTTACCTTCATCTTTTCATCGGTCGACTCAAACGAGAAATGGCCCTCTCCCGAAAAACCATCCTCCAGCGCGCACGCGCCTGCATCCGGATAGAAATGAATGCGCTTGCGGCAACCGCCAAGGGGCTCGACAAGGGCTTCGTTGAGGTCGCAGCAGCGATCCAGTCGGCCTCAGCCGCCGGAAGAAAACTCATTTTCTCGGGTATTGGAAAGTCCGCCCACATCGCGCAAAAACTCTGCGGCACCTTCAACAGCACCGGGGTGTCCTCCTGCTTTCTCGATGCAACCCAGGCCCTCCACGGGGATCTTGGGCTTGTTGAAGAGGGAGACCTCGCGCTCCTTCTCAGCAACAGCGGGCAGTCCGAGGAAATCATCCGGCTCGTGCCTTCGCTGAAGCGATTCGGCGTGAACATTGTCGCATTCACTTCGCGCCGGGATTCCGAACTCGCCCGGATTGCAAACCACGTCCTGCTCTATCGCGTCCCGAGGGAGGCATGCCCGCTGGCGCTCGCCCCGACCGCAAGCACCTCCGCCGCCATGGCGATCGGCGATGCGCTAGCCATGGTGCTGCTGGAGTCGCGGGGATTGACCCGCGACGACTTTGCTGCCTATCACCCGGCGGGAAACCTCGGCCGGGTTCTTCTCCTGCGGGTGCGCGACATCATGCGCACCGCGGACCGCATGCCCATCGCTCCCGACACCGTCACGATTCAGGATGCGATTCTCGCCATGACCAAGGCGAAGAGCGGCTCCATCGCCCTGGTGGATCGCCGCTCGGGAAAACTGAGCGGCATCCTGACCGACGGCGACTTCCGGCGCAGTGCGCTCGCGGCGGGTCCCGATTTCCTTTCCAGGCCCGTGGTGGAATTCATGACACGGACCCCGAAGACGATTCCCGACACCGCATTGGGCGTCGACGCCCTGCGCCTCTTTGAAGCCCACCGGATCGACGATCTGATCGTCGTCGACAGAAAGGGCCGCCCCGTGGGCCTGGTCGATGGACAGGATCTGCCGGCATTGAAAATTGTTTGATCCCCCAGTCCGTCTCGAAGGCAAAGTCCCGGCTTCCTTCCTCTATCGGGGTGGTCGCGGATGGAAATCCCGGAGAACCTTGTTTTCAGCAACCGCCTTCCGCGCAGCTTGTGTCCGCGGAGGTATTGCGACAGGTTTCGGCCCATGGCCACGCCCGTTTTTAGCTATCAAGATCCCTTCCCACTCGGCCCCGACGAGACGGAATATCGACTCCTTTCCACTGAAGGAATCAGTACGGCAAGCTTTGAAGGCACGGAAATCCTCAAAGTGGAGCCGGAGGTGCTTTCCTACGTCGCGCAGCACGCCATGCGCGACACGTCGTTTCTCCTCCGCTCCAAGCACCTCAAGCAGGTCGCGGCGATTCTCGACGACCCGGAAGCCTCTCCCAATGACCGCTATGTCGCGATGACCCTTCTAAAGAACGCCGAGGTCGCCGCGGAAGGCATACTCCCCTTCTGTCAGGACACCGGAACTGCCACCGTGGTGGCGAAGAAGGGTCAGAAGGTCTGGACCGGAGCGAACGACGCCGAATGGATTTCAAAGGGAATCTACGAAACCTACACGAAGGAGAATCTCCGCTACTCCCAGACCGCCCCTCTCGACATGTGGAATGAGGTCAACACCGGCACCAACCTGCCGGCACAGATCGACCTCTACGCCACGGAAGGTGGCTCGTACGACTTTCTGTTTGTCGCAAAGGGCGGCGGCTCGGCCAACAAGACTTTCCTGTTTCAGGAAACCAAGGCGCTGCTCAATCCCAAGTCGCTCGAGAGGTTTGTCACGGATAAACTCTCATACCTCGGAACGGCTGCCTGTCCGCCCTACCACCTGGTCTTCGTCATCGGCGGAACGAGCGCTGAAGCATGCCTCAAGACCGTCAAGCTCGCGTCGACCAAGTACTACGACTCCCTACCCACGACGGGAAACCGTGAGGGCCGGGCGTTCCGCGATCTCGAATGGGAAAGGAAGATCCTCACCATCGCCCAGACTTGCGGCATCGGCGCACAGTTTGGCGGCAAGTACTTCGCCCTCGACGTCCGCGTTGTCCGCCTGCCCCGCCATGGCGCGAGTTGCCCTGTCGGGATGGGCGTTTCCTGCTCGGCTGATCGAAACATCAAGGCACGCATCACTCGGGATGGCATTTTCCTCGAGATGCTTGAGACCAATCCCGGCCAGTACATCCCGGCGTCCCAGCGTTTCCTCCGGGACGAAACCGCCGTGCACATTGACCTCAATCAGCCGATGCCAGGCATCCTCGCGGAACTATCCCGGCATCCTGTCACCACGCGCGTGCTGCTCACCGGACCGCTCGTCGTCGCGCGGGATATCGCCCATGCAAAACTGAAGGAGCGGGTCGATGCGGGACTCGGTTTGCCCGACTACTTCAAGAACCATCCGGTCTACTACGCCGGGCCGGCAAAGACGCCGAAGGGATACGCCTCGGGTTCGTTCGGCCCGACCACCGCGGGCCGGATGGACAGCTATGTCGATCAGTTCCAGTCACTCGGCGGCTCAATGGTGATGCTGGCCAAGGGCAACCGCAGCCCGGCCGTCACCGCCGCCTGCAAAAAACACCGAGGCTTCTATCTCGGCAGCATCGGGGGCCCCGCCGCGATCCTGGCCAAGGACAATATCCGCAAGGTCGAAGTCCTCGAGTACCCCGAGCTCGGCATGGAGGCCGTCTGGAGAATCGAGGTCGAAAACTTCCCGGCATTCGTCCTCGTCGACGACAAGGGAAATGACTTCTTCGTCAACGGATGCGGTGCCTGTCTGCCCACGAAGTAGAAATGACAGAAAGCTGAATGACTGAACCGGTCTGGAGTCGGATAACTGATCACCGCCCGTCATCTGCGGTCCGCTCATCCGACTCCGGGCTTCAGTTCGTCACTCACCGAGCACAGTCACGCTCACGCGGCGAGGTGTTGGGGACTCACGGTGTTCCCAGAGAAAGATCCCCTGCCAGGTGCCGAGCTGCAGTTGCCCCTCGGAAAAGGGAATCGTTTCGCTCGTGCGGGTCAGGGCCATCTTGATGTGACTCGGCATGTCGTCCGGCCCTTCCTGCGTATGCGTAAAGAGCGGATCATCAGCAGGAACCAGTCGGTCCAGCCATCGTTCAAGATCCCGCCGCGCGCCGGGATCCGCGTTTTCCATGATCATCAGGCTGCAACTTGTGTGATGACAAAAGACCGACACCAAGCCGGTCCGGAGACCGCTTCGCGACAGCACCTCCGCAACCGCGTCGGTGAACTCACGCATTCCCGCGCCCACCGGGCGCAAGGCAAGGGTTTCCTGATAGAATGCCATCGGGTCGGGTCAGGCTCCGTGCCGCACCGAGCCGTCCATATGAGGCCCGATCATCGATCCGGGATCAAGCGCGCGATCGAGGGTCCCGGCATTCAGCAGGCCGCGCGCGAGCACGACCTCCCTGAGGGTCCTTCCCGTGGCATGAGCCTCCTTTGCGACGCTCGCGGCCGAATCGTATCCGATATATGGATTCAGTGCGGTCACGAGCATCAGCGAGCGGTCGACAAAGGAGCGGCAGCGGTCGACGTCCGCCTCGAGCCCGGCAACACATCTCTCGGCAAACACCGCGGCACCTTGTGCCAGGCAGGCGATCGCCTCGTGGAGGGCATGCGCCATCAGTGGAAGCGTGACGTTCAGCTCGAACTGGCCGTCCCGTCCGCATAGCACGACGGTCTGGGTGAGCCCCTGCACATAGTGGCAGACCTGGATGAGCATTTCGCACATGACCGGATTGACTTTCCCCGGCATGATCGAGCTTCCCGGCTGTGTCGCCGGCAGCCTGAGTTCCCCAATGCCGGCACGGGGCCCGGATCCCAGCCAGCGGATGTCACTGGCGATCTTCGTAAGACTGGCGCCGACGGTTGCGAGGTGACCGGCAACCTCGACGGCATCGTCGCGGGCCCCCTGTGCCTCGAAATGATTCGTTGCCTCCCTGAATGTGAGCCCCGTCTCGCGACTCAGGATAGCACATACTCGGGCTGGAAACTCCGGATGACGGTTGATCCCCGTGCCCACGGCAGTCCCGCCGATCGCAAGTTCAGAGAGGTTGTCGATCGCCTTGCGGATTCGGGCAGCGCCCTTTTCCGCCTGCCGTGCATAGCCCGAGAACTCCTGCCCCAGGGTCATCGGTGTGGCATCCATGAGATGGGTGCGACCGATCTTCATGATCCCTGCAAACTCTCTGGACTTTGTCTCCAACGCCTCCGCCAGCCTCTTTACCGATGGAAGAAGCAGGTCGTTCAAGGCAACCGCCACACTGACATGCAGCGTTGTTGGTACCACGTCATTGGACGACTGTCCGAGATTCACGTCATCGTTCGGATGCACGGGTTTTCTTGAGCCAATCGGCTGGCCGGACAACTGGCTGGCCCTGTTTGCGATCACCTCGTTGGCGTTTGTATTCGTCGACGTTGCGGATCCCGTCTGAAAGACATCCACCGGGAAGTGGCTGCCGAGCAGTCCGTCGGCGACCTCCCTCGCCGCCTGCCGGATGATGGCGCCCTTCTCGGGCGGCAGCAGGCCCAGTTCCTCATTGGCCTGCGCAGCGGCCAGTTTCACCAAGCCAAGGCCCCGGATGAAGCGTTCCGGAAGGGGACGGTGGCTGATGGGGAAATTGAGGACGGCCCGCTGCGTGGATGCCCCGTACAAGGCATCCGCGGGGACCTGCATTTCTCCCATTGAATCTCGTTCAACGCGCGTGCTCATGCCCTACAGTGAACAGGAAATTGCGAATACGCAAAACCCCCGCCATACCAGCGGGGGTTAAAAACCGGGATGAAAACCGGCGAGCTGTCTCGATCAGAAGGTCAAACGCAGGCCACCGCCCGCAGCCAGACCGATCCGGCTCACGCTCGAATAAAGTTCATCATTGCTCAGGCGGCTGATGGCCCGCTCGCGCGCTTTTTGCTCCGCGGCGGAGGATCGCTCACCGTCGGTCTTGAAAGCGGCAGCGACGTAGCTCGCCAGACGGGCACGCTGGGAATTGGCCGGGCCCGCAAGCTTTGCCAAGGGCTCTTCATTTGCGGGCGATTCCGAAACGAGTGCGGCGAGCTGCATGCCGCGGCTGCGGGGCTGCGAAACCGCCTCGAGCCCGGATTCACGCAAGTCCAGCAACGTCGGCGCAAACGCTGCCGCGCCACCCGAGGCCAGCCGGGAACCGGAGTCATCGATTGATGTTCCTACCCAGGGGCTCAAGGCACCCGCTCCCGGAGAAACAATCTGCTCATCGCCCTTCACGGCATAGGCAGCTTCAGCCGAATGTGCCGAGACGGACAAAGACGAATTCGCCGCAAGGGCCTTCGCAGGTTGTGACTCCACCTGCACTGCGGAGGACTGCATTGTCTTTGCGGCGGCGACCTCAATTGCGTCCGAGTCATGATCACCTAGGGACGCCGGCGTGGTCACGACCATTTCCTTCGACGTGGCAGGGCCTTGGTCGTCCTCGCCCGGCCTGCGGTTTTCGCGAACCACCAGAAAGGTCAACGTAAGGACCGCGGCGGCACCCACCGGCACCCGCGCCCGCGCCAGCCCTGTCATCATTCGTGAAAGATCCATCTGCCACCACGGCCGCTTTGCCATGATCGCAGCGAGCTGCTTCTCGCGGAGCTCCTTGTCGAAACGATCCCAAAACTGCGGATCGGGGCGCTCGAGGCGCTTGAGCCGCAACACTTCTTCGAGACTGACTTTTCTGATTTCCGAATGATCTGCCATTATGAACGAACGTATGCCTGCAATTCAGATTGAAGAAGTTGTTTGGCGTAATGAAGACGGGAACGGACCGTGCCCACCGAGCATTTCATCACGTCGGCGATTTCCTCATGACTCAAACCGTCGATTTCGAACAAAGTGACCACTGTACGATGCTTGATAGACAGCTTCTGGAGCGCCTCGTTCAATTTTTCCTGGAGCTCCTTGACAAACAATTCACGGTCGCCGCCTGTCTTGTCGGTCAATTGCGAAATGATCTCCTGCCCCTTCTCCTCATCGTGGATCTTTTCGAAACTGAAGAAGGTACGCAGCTTATTTCTTCGGAGATGCGACAGGCTTCCATTGACGGCGATCCGGTAGAGCCAGGTAAAGAAGGACGATTGACCCTGGAAACGATGGATCGACTGGAAAGCCTTGATAAAGGCATCCTGCGTCAAATCGGCTGCATCTTCCCGATTCGACGTCATATTGTAAATGATGGCATAGACGCGCTCCCGGTACTTCCGGATCAACGTGTCAAAATCACCCACATTTCCCTCCTGAACCCGCCGGACAATCGCCCAGTCCGTATCCGCCTCCTGCTGGCGCTCCGGGGACGCGACAAGCGTCTTGTTCAGAGCTTTTGCCAAGGGGTTCATGCAGCCAAGAATGTGAACGCCGGCAACCGGCGCAACGGGAAATTCACGGGGTGATGAGGTCTGCAGATTTTGTAATCATGTCCGTCGGGGATTCGCCCGCCAGTGGTCAGCCACGCAGGACCGCGACCTGATCGCGAAGGACATCGCTCAACTGCCTCAATCCCCTCGTCGGTGCCAGGTCTGCAAACGGCCCAAGGGCATCCTCTCCCGCAACCAACTCACTTTCGATTTCCAGCGCCACCCGGTCGAAGACTCCCTTGTCCTCCATCGCCGCGATCCAATGGGCCGGCCGGGCCGGCTTTTCACCACGGATTTCCGCAAGGAGCTCCAAACGCGCCTGCGGATCAATCCCGTCCAGAAGCACCAGCAGCGGAAGCGTCAGCTTGCCGCTGTGAAGATCGGTGCCCAACGTTTTGCCGATCTTCTTTTCATGGCCAAAGTAGTCCGCCAGGTCATCGTAAATCTGGTAGGCAACGCCCAGCTGCCGGCCGAATTTTGCCGCCGCAGCAACTACCCCGGGTGCGTAGCCCGCCAGTTCGCTGCCGAGCGCGCAAGACACGCGGAAGAGCTCCGCCGTCTTCAGGTCGATGACTCGATGGTAGTCGTCCAGCGATACGTTCGCATCGCGCCGGCGAAGGGTCTGGATGATTTCCCCCGCGCAAACCTTCCTCGTCGAGTCGGAGACCGCCCGGCAGACGGCCGGAGTCGGAAACTGGGACGCCAGATGGAGGGCATGCGCGAATAAGGCATCGCCGAGCAATACCGCCGCCTCGGGGCCATACTCGCGCGTGGCCGTGCGCCGCCCTCGTCGCAGGTCGGCTTCGTCCATGATGTCGTCGTGCACCAGCGTGGCCAGATGCACGAGTTCCACCACGGCTGCCACCCTCACCAGTTCCGGCTGCACGAGATTGCGATCATTGCCTCCGCTCAGGAATACCAGTGCCGGCCGGATGCGCTTGCCTGAAGCATCGATGCAATAATCAGCCATCGCACGGATCTCGGGTTCAAAGGCGGCAATCTGCTCCCGCAGAAATGCATCGAGCGCCGTCATGTGAGGCCGCAGTTTTCCGAAAACAGTGGCGAAATCGCGCATCGGTCCGGTGCTGGGCTGAGTCACGGTGGCCATAAAGGAGGACATCATGAGCGTCCCCGGAAAAATGGCTAACCAATAGTCGCATTGAAAAGCCGCTGCGTCATGCATTGCGCCCCCCGGCCGGGCCGCTGCCGCACGACTACCCCATCCGCAACCGGGCACAGACGATACCCGCGGCAACCGCTGCATTGAGGGACTCTGCCGAACCGTACCGGGGTATGGTGACACGCTCGGTAAGACAGGCGGCCACCGCCGGTGACAATCCCCGGCCTTCACTGCCGACGACAACGATGGCATCCCCGGCCGGTCGCAGGTCCATGACTGGGGTGCCTTCCAAATCGCAGCCATAGACAGGCAGGCGCCGGCCTTTGCACACGGCGCCCAATGCGACCGCAAGATCCGTCGTGATGCAGCGGACCCGGCTGAACGAACCCATGCTGGCATTGATGGTTTTCTGCGAATGCAGATCCGCGCATTCCGGCGAGAGAAGGACACGATCGAAGCCGAACCAGTCGGCAGTTCGAAGCAGGGTACCGACGTTTCCGGCATCCTGGATGCCATCCAGGGCGAGAGTCAGCCCCGACATGAGTTCGCCCTCAGTCAAGGTCGCGTGGAGCAGCCGCCCCACGGCAAGCACGTTCGACGGCGTTGGAAAGTGACTCATCCGGTCCATCTCCTCCCGGGAAACACGTCTGACCGGCACTTTTCCCGCATCCAGTTCGTCTGGGCCGGTCGCATAGATTTCGTTCAGGGGAAAACCTTCCTTGACCAATTCACGCACCACCTTTTCGCCCTCGACGACAAACAGCCCCGTCTCCTCCCGGTGCTTCCTATCCCTCAGGGATCGCAGGCGGGCGATTTCAGCTTTGGTCAGCGGCATGGGCGGAACGAACTGGAGCGCAAAACCGGCGCCAACGCAACCGCCCGAAGGAGGGGATGAACATGGCTGGAGGCTTGCCCTC
>JAGOJU010000156.1 GCA_017994935.1 Opitutaceae bacterium | reverse complement strand
ACCCTTCTGCTCGGAACCACCTTCGTTGCCGTCCCGGCTGGGCATGCCGAGGAAGGAGCGATGGTCGAGGGCGCCGGGTATACGATGTTCAACACGGAATCAATCAAGGGATCGGACACCTCCAAGCTGGAGAATGACCCGGTTTGCGACCGTTCCAAACGTCCCTCCATCGCGAAAGTTGAACCGGATGAGGCGAAACCCGGCGAAAAGGTTATCATCAAGGGGGAAAATTTCGGAAGCAAGGAATGTTTCCACGGCGTCACCTTTAGCGCCGCCTCCAAGGAAAAAATCGACTACCACTTCGTTAATGACACGACCATCGAGGCGGTGGTGCCGGAGGCGAAGGCCGGCATGTCCTTTATCATCGTGGTCGCCGGCGGCGGCAGCGCCCAATCGAAGCCGCTCCTCATTCAACCCAAATAAGATTCTCGAAGCCCTTCGGCGGGCAGGAGGCCCATCACCTCCTGCCCGGTTCCGCTCCTCTCGCAGTCCACCCGTTTCTCCTGGTTCGTCTCGACAACTCTCTTGACCCTATGCTAGGTTACGCGATCTTTTTGGAGGCGAATCAGAGGTGAGCTACGGCTCCAAGCCTCTCGCAACCCCATCATGTTTCGGAAGATCCTTATTGCCAACCGTGGCGAAATCGCCATGCGCATCATCCGTGGTTGTCGTGAGCTCAATATCGCGACGGCCGCGATCTATTCCGAAGCCGACTCCTCAGGGATCTACGTCAAGAAAGCCGACGAGTCCTACCTTGTAGGCCCCGGACCCGTCAAAGGCTTCCTGGACGGAAAACAAATCGTCGACATCGCCAAGCGCATCGGCGCGGACGCCATCCATCCCGGATACGGATTCCTCTCGGAAAACACCAAATTTGCGCGGCTCTGCCAAGCCTCCGGCATTACCTTTATCGGTCCGTCGCCCGAGACGATCGACCTCATGGGCAGCAAAGTGAAGGCGCGACAGATCGCCCAGCAGGCCGGCCTCCCGATCGTCCCCGGAACCGAAGGCGGCATCACGACTGTCGAGGAAGCATTGGAGTTCACCAACCGCATCGGCTATCCGGTCATGATCAAGGCCAGCGCCGGCGGTGGGGGACGCGGACTTCGAGTCGTTCGTTCCGACCAGGAATTGCGCGAGAATATGGAAGTCGCATCGCGGGAAGCGCTGGCGGCCTTCGGCGACGGCAGCATCTTCATCGAAAAGTACATCGAGCGGCCGCACCACATTGAATTCCAAATCTTGGGCGACAAACACGGCAACATCATCCACCTGGGCGAGCGGGATTGTTCCATCCAGCGCCGGCACCAGAAGCTGATCGAGATCGCCCCGTCATTGATTTTGACACCCAAGCTGCGCGCGCAAATGGGCGAGGCCGCCATTGCCATCGCCAGAGCAGTGAACTACGACAATGCCGGCACCGTCGAGTTCCTCCTCGACCATGAGGGCCATTTCTATTTCATGGAAATGAACCCACGCCTCCAGGTGGAACATACCGTCACGGAACAGATCACGGCCATCGACATCGTCCGGAATCAAATTTCGATTGCAGCGGGCAAACCTCTGGAGATCAGACAAAAGGATGTGACCCTGCAGGGCCACGCGATTCAGTGCCGCATCAATGCCGAAGACCCTCGCAACAACTTCATGCCCTGCACAGGCACTATCACCGCCTATCTGTCACCCGGCGGGATCGGAGTCCGCATCGACGGCGCGGTCTATCGCGACTACACGATTCCTCCCTACTACGATGCGTTGCTGGCGAAACTCACCGTCCGTGGTCGCACGTGGGAAGAAGCCGTCAGCCGCATGCGGCGTTCACTCGAAGAATATGTGCTGCGCGGGGTGAAAACGACTATTCCGTTCATGAAGAACGTGATGATGGAACAGGATTTTCAAGCCGGACGGTTCGATACGTCCTACCTGGACACTCATCCGGACCTGTATCAATACGAAGAATCCGAGGAGCCTGAGGACCTGGTGCTGGCGATCTCCGCAGCGATTGCCGCGTACGAAGGACTCTGACCTCCCCAGCCACCCGGCACCAACACCTCAACCCTGTTACGCGAGCGGATTCGCCGCCGAAGGCCGCCAGTATGGCAACGAAAAAGACCAAGAAAACCGCCCCGAAGAACAGCTCTGCGAAGAAGAAACTACCTATTAAGTCCAGCGGGCCCGCTGCCTCGCGCGCCGTCAAAGGTCCGCAGCCGGCGAGCCCTGAGTTCCGCGTAACTCCGGCGCCGGGCAAAAAGCTGTTGATGACAGAGGTCGCCTTGCGCGACGGACATCAATGCCTCCTCGCAACCAGAATGCGCACCGAGGACATGCTGCCCATCGCCCAAAAACTGGACGCTGTGGGATTCTGGTCGTTGGAGGTCTGGGGCGGCGCCACCTTCGACACATGCCTCCGGTTTCTCAAAGAAGATCCCTGGGAACGCCTGCGCGCGCTCCGCTCAGCAATGCCAAGAACGAAGCTGCAAATGTTGTTGCGCGGCCAGAACCTTGTCGGATACCGCCACTACGCCGACGACGTGCTGGAGAAATTCATCGAGCGCTCGGCATTCAACGGCATCGATGTCTTCCGCATCTTCGACGCGCTCAACGATGTCCGCAATCTGGAGCGAGCCATCCGTGAAGTCAAAGCCTGCGAAAAACACGTAGAGGCGGCCATTTCCTACACCACCAGCCCGGTCCACCGGCTGGATGGATTCGTGACGATGGGGAAACGGTTGGAAGACCTCGGCGCCGATACCATTTGCATCAAGGACATGGCCGGGCTGCTGGCGCCCGTGGATGCCTATCACCTGGTCAAGAAACTCAAAGCGGCGGTCCGCGTACCCATCCACCTCCACTCCCACTATACGTCGGGCATGGGCACCATGTCGGCCCTGATGGCGGTCATGGCCGGACTCGATCTCCTGGACACCTCAATTTCTCCGCTTGCCGGAGGCGCCTCACATCCCCCCACCGAGTCCATGGTGGCTGCATTACGAGGCACGCCCTATGACAGCGGATTGGATCTGGAAGATCTGCAGCCCATCGCAGAGCATTTCCGGAACGTGCGCCGGAAGTACCGGCAATTTGAAAGTGACTTCACCGGGGTGGACGCCGAAATTCTGACGTCCCAAATTCCAGGCGGCATGCTCTCCAATCTCGCCGCCCAGTTGGCCGAACAAAACGCACTCGACCGGATGAAAGAAGTGATGGACGAAATCCCCCGTGTCCGCAAAGACATGGGCTACCCGCCGCTCGTGACGCCGACCAGCCAGATCGTCGGCACACAGGCCACGCTCAACGTGCTCACGGGCGAACAGGGTGAGCGGTACAAGGTCATCACCACGGAGACCAAGAATTATTTCCTCGGCCTCTATGGCCGGGCTCCCGGACCCCTCGATAAAGAGATTATGGCGCGGGCCATCGGGGATGAAGAACCGGTGAAGGGCCGGCCGGCAGACCGGCTTGAGTC
>JAGOJU010000084.1 GCA_017994935.1 Opitutaceae bacterium | reverse complement strand
GTCTGGATGATGTGACGCGGAATCGGCGTGCTCATCAGGTCGCTGGCGCTCCCCATGGGCGCGGATCCGGTCGCTGACGGCGTGAGGCACTGCCTCGGGGAGCTTGTCTTGGGGAAGCAACCCTGGGTACATTGTAGGCGCGCACATGCCCGATCGCGGCCAGCCAGAGCAGCAGCCCCATAGGGCTCATACAGGCGAAATTCGATTCGGAGAAATTCATTGTAAGCGCCATCGCCAGTATGGCGAAGCGCATCAGGCTGAAATTGTCGCCCTGCCGCAGGGAGGCATTGATGCGCACGCTTGCCCAGACGAGCACAAACGAAAGCAGGCCGATGGCCACCCAACCTCCCATCAGGTAGATTTCAAGGTACCCATTGTGAGCCGAGCTAGCCACCCAATAGGGCAATTGGTTTCGATAGAAGGGATCGTCCCACAAGCTCATGTAACCCGTGCCGATTATCGGATTGGTGCCCACTTCGAGCAGTTCCCGCCAGACATCCGTACGGCCGGTAAACGACATGTCCCTCCCCATCGCTCCCACCAGCTCCTTCGAAAGTCCAAACTCGGCATCGAGCACGTAAAACGCGGCACCAGCAATCAGGGCATAGAGGCCGAAAGCGCCAATCCGCTTCCGCAGGAAGGGAAGTCTGCTCGAGATCACAATGAAGGAGCCCACCGCGAGACAGAGCATGGAGGTCTGGCTGTTGCACTGGTAGAGGAGATAGATGCCCATCGCGAGCAGGCCCGGGACAATCAGCCGATCCCTCCATGACGTGAATCGTTTCTCCTTCGCCTTTTCGATCCAATCCCAGAGCAGAAAAATCCCGCAGATCGCCACCATGGCCCCAAGCGTATTCTTCTGCGTCGTCACACCTGTGATTTCGAGACCTCCACCACGGCTGTAGCGCCGCCCAAGGCTGGGAAAATACCGGATATAAATGACCGACAGCGCGAAAAACTGGAAGGCGCAGCGAGTAAAGATGGCGCGCAGGGCTTGCCGCGGTTCTGGCTCGGTGAGGATCACCAGCACGATAAGAACATTTCCGATCTCCTTGAACCATCGTTTGAACGAGACAAATGCGGAATTGGCCCACAAGACGCTGACGAGGAAAAAAAGGTAGAACAGGATGATCGGCCAGTTTCGGGCAAAGAACTCTCCCCATGCCAATTGCCTCTTCTGAAGGATCCAGAACGAGATGGCGATCAGCACAAAATATAACGTCGCGTCGACTGAACTCCCCTCCATCGAGTCGCCGCCACCACCGCCCAATGCCAGCCACGAGGTGAGCGGCTTGCTCATGATGATGCCGATCCAGATGGTCGGTATCCACAGCCATGGTGTGATGCCGACACGTTTCCTGTTGTCCCGGCGGATGAACCAGGACGACGGGATCGAATAGAGTATCAGAACGAGAAGATTCACGTTTCCGTCAGAAGACGCGCGAAGAGGAACTGAAGGGAGAGCAGCTTGTGAATGGCCAGGGTACGATTGGCCTGTCCGCTCGTGTGCTCGGCGATGGCTCTTTCCGCCGCATCGGGCACGAACGGTGCCGGGAGAGGCGGCAGCGATCGCGTCAGCGCAGTGATCTGCCCGGCCAGGGCGTCGCGATACCAGGTGCGAAAATGATAGAACTTGTGGCGCCCGAGAAAAAGCCTCTCCAGCCGCAACACGCGCAGACGCCGGTCCACACGCACGAGCGTCTGGGGCATGCCATAGTCGAAGGCATATTCCGCCTTGGCGGTGAATTCCTGATACTGGCGCGCCATCTTTCCAAACCAGCCGAATCGCGACAGGTGCAGGGACCGGTCGGTCGGGATTCGCATGAGCCGCGGGTCACCGCGGGCGATCAGCGACAGCAGCGGCTCCGCCTGGGTGGACAGCGATTCGGGGCATTGATAGGCAAGCTGCGCGAGGGCGTTGTCCAGAAACGGCGAAACCGGCATGAGTTTGCCGGTCTCCAGCTTTCGACGTGAATAGTGGTGCCAGGGCACCTGCTTGAAGAGGATGAACGACATGCGCGCCGTTCGACGCTCCTCGGCATAGGTGGCAGCCGCCCGGTGAAGTTCAGGGTGGAAAGCAGGTTCAAACAGCGGATCGAACTGGTTCGTCGGTCTGAAAGCCACATTGGCGCGCAGCACCTCGGATCCATAGTTGCCTGTCAACCGGCGCGCGGAAATGGCGCGCGCCTTTTCGTTGCAGTACAACTCCACCGCCCCGGAAGCGTCCATCGTGCCGTCACTCAGGATGCTCGAGCGTTCGGCCAGCTCGCCGAACCGGCTCAGGAAGTCGCTTCCGACGTCGATGACCGTGTGCGCCTGCCGGGCCACGTGCGCGAGCCGCCGCGCAATCCTGACATCCGCACAATCGCGATAGGGTCCCGCGAAGGTGTAGCAGGGCAGCGTCTCCGGCGCAGGTTTTGCCCAGGCGAGCACCATCCTGCTGTCCAAACCGCCGGTGAGCGACATCGCGCTGCCATCGCCCGGGCGCGCATAGCGGGGCATGACGGACTTGAAGGTTTCAATCAGGGCATCGGTGTAGTCCTCCGGAGCAAGGGCCGCCTGCCTCTCCCATTCGCCAGGATCGAAATAGCACCGCTTCTCGATGCGCCCATCGCGGTGAAAGGCCCAGGCCGACGCGGGTGGCAGCAGATGCACGCCTCTGAAAAGGCTGCGATTCTGCAGGACGCAGCCCACCGAAAAGAGTTCCGCCAGCCCGCGCTCCTCCCAGTGTCGCGTTTCGGGGAGCACAGCCAGCAGCGATTTCGCTTCGGATGCAAAATGGAACCCCTCGGTTGTCTGGTGATGGTAGATCCGCCCCAGCCCGAAGCGGTCATTGAAGAGCACGACGCTTCCCTCACGCCGGTCGAAGAGCACGCCTGAGGTCGTGCCATTCAGCTCACGCAACGCGGCAGAACCACGACGCGCATACGCGTCGGGCAGGCCGGCCAGGCATCCCGAATAGTCCTCACCCGTCGCCAGAAGGCCGACCTCGGCGCTCGAATTCCAATGAATGCACGCTTGGTCCGCGAAGGCTGCATCCCAGACCCAGCCCACATGGGACCTGCAGGCATTTTCCTGGTGCACGGCCTCACGATGGAAAGGTTCATGGAGCATGCGCCGCACCATCTTCGCCACACGTTCTGAACAGGAAGTATCGTGGTGCTGAGCGTGAAGAATTCCCGTGATGCCCGGCATGGAGAAAAATTTGTTGAGCGGAATGAAGGAAGCCCTCACCCGGAATTCACACGTCCTCAGGAATCAAAACCAGACGGGCGCGCCTCGTCGTGACCCAGGCAACCTTCTTCCGTCATCGGAAGGGGTACGCTTCGTCGTGACCGGTTCGAAAGTCGGGCGACAACAAAAACGCGAGCCCCCTGCTCCCTTTCCGACTTCCGACTTCCGACCTCCGACCTCCGATCTCCGATCTCCGACTTCAGACCTCTGCCTTCATGCATCCTCACTCCGTGCATTCCGTGCACTCCGTGGTCAAAACTCCGATCCCCAAACGGGCACGACGGAGCGTGCCCCTCCCAGTTCGTTCGTTTCCGTATCCGGTTTGTATCTGTGTAATCTGTGGTTAACACGGTTCGAAAGGATCGGTTGCCGGGGTCCCCTTACTCCATGCATTCTGTGCCCTCTGTCTTCCCTTCACAAACCCTGGAGCCGGCGGGAGGAATTGAACACTCCATCTGCCGAAGACTATTCGGCCACTCTGACGTTGAGCTACACCGGCATGGTGAGGCCGCTTGGAAAATGCATTTCCAGCGATTTCGTCAACACCGAATCGTCGCAGCGCCCGTCAACCTTAAGCGCATCTTTTCAGGAAGATGCCCGGGAGCATCCCGATCCAGTCTAACGACAGATTGCACAGATGAATACCGGATAGAATGCACCAAAGGTCAGAAGTCAGCGGTCAGAATTCAGCGGGAGGGGCACGCTTCGTCGTAACCTGCCGAAAAGTAGCGGGATCTTCCAGATCCCGTTGGTTCGAAAACCGAGAGATGGAAGCTCTCGCTACTGCCCTCTGACATCTGACCGCTGACCTCTGACTTCCGCCTTCCGACCTCTGATCTCCCATGTCGCAAGCCTCACGCGTGCTGCCCTTGGCGATCGGGCTGCGCCTCTGATGCGGATGTCGCGCTGCTCCGGTCCCGGCGCGCCAGCACCTTCGCGCGAAGATCCAGCAGCGGATTCACTACGCTTCCCGGCAGAAGATTCTTCACGCCACGATGCAGATTCAGCGCGAGCGCGAGGCGTCCCTTCAACGTCAGAGGCACGTAATACCGGGGAGTCAGGATCTGTTCGAAGCCGTTGCGACGCTTGAACTCGGTGATCGGCGTGTGTCCCTTGTTGCCATAGTAGTACTGGCCATAGACGAAATGCGTCAGGCCGCGCTCCGCGCAGGCCTCCACCGCCTTGGTCAGGAGAATATTGGGAGGCCGCTTGTCCGCATGCGCATTCTTCGAGAGGATCTGCATGATGCGGCCGACCTTGCCGACGCAGACGATCTTGATGAAGCCGATCAGTTCGTCGCCCAGATGCGCAGTCACAAAGACACTTCGCTCAAGGTACGTGGCATTTGCCCGCTTCACCTCCTCGAATGTCTTCCCGTAGTGCCAGAAGGCACGACCCTGGCGAACGGGAGTCTCGTCGTAGATCTCCCTGATGCCTGCGACCAGCGCATCATCGAACGGTGAGATCCGAGCGACGACTCCGCGCTTCTCCCCGCGGCGCACGTTTTTTCGCGATTCCTGCGGCAGGGACTCCCACCATTCCTTGAAACTGCTGATAGAGACAACGGCGGAGTTGTCCCACTCCATCCGATAGTCAAACCAGGGAGTGGAGTCCGGCACCGGCTGCGAGAACGTGAAAAGGTCCGCCTTGAGCGGACTATCCTGGAGGATGGCCAGCAACTGCTCGGGATTGCCGATCGCCTCCTCAGGAATCCACTCCTCATCGAAGATGGAGGCCACACGCAGCCAGCGGCCGCTTGAGATCAACGTGGCACGATCACCCCTGAGGCAGGGGACATCCACCACCCTGCCCCGGGTCATGATTGCTTGAGTCGATAATTCCATGAACAAGTGTCCGGCAAGCGTACGGGTAGAAATCCGTTAGAAGATCAATCCCTCAAAGGGAGGGGCGCGCTTCGTCGTGCCCGGTTCGAATGCGGGTTCGAAAATTTTTCCGCAGCCTTCTCAACCAGAAATGTGTAAACTCGGCGAACTGGCGGCTCCTGAAATTTTCCGATCCCCAAACGGGCACGACGGAGCGTGCCCCTCCCTTTCCGACATCTGATCGCTGAACTCTGACCTCTGCCTTATATCCGGTTCGTATCTGTGCAATCTGTGGTCAAAGCCGGTTCGAAGGTTAGCGGCCCGATGCTCAATCCTTTTAACCACAGAGTGCACGGAATGCACAGAATACAAACCTTCAAACCTCAAACCTTTTTAACCACAGATTACACGGATGAAGACCGGATAGAATACACCAGAGATCAGCGGTCAGCGGGAGGGGCACGCTTCGTCGTGACCTGTCTGACGTTTGAAACCCGCGAGTTGGAAGCTCCCGCTACTGACCTCCGTCTTCCGACCTCTGATCTCCGACCTCTGACATCTACTCTGTGCTATCTGTGCACTCTTTGGTCAAAATTTCGATCCTCAAACCGGGCACGACGAAGCGTGCCCCTCCCAGTCGGTCTGTTTTCTTAACTGGTTTGTATCTGTGCAATCTGTGTAATCTATAGTCAAACCGGTTCGAATGGATCAAGCGCTGGAGGCTCCCGCCGCACGCTATCGTTCGCTGACGGGATTCAGACCCACGAGGGCGGTCAGACGTCCGAAGTGATCGCAGAAACGGATGCATACCTTCATGAACACATGCTGGCCGGCCACGAGGGTGAAGGGCAGGACAATGCCATAAAGGGGCACGGCGATCACGGACTTGATCACCAGGGCGGCGCGGCCACCGGAAAGCTTCAGGCTGTTTTTCCCTCGAAGGAGGGCGCGCCGGAGCATGTAGCTGCGTTTAGAGCGGTCGGGCGGAACGCTCTCATACGCGATTGCCTCATTGCACCAATGGAACGTGTGACCCTTCCGGTTCATCCGCATGAAAAAATCCACATCCTCCCCTCCGTTGTGGAACTTAGGATCAAACGGTGCCTGCTCACCCGCAATGATCTCACGTCGAAACAGCACATTCCCCGTCCTGCACTTCGAGCCCTCCATCACCGTGCCCGTCTCCGGCTCGGGGCGTTCGCAGAACCGGCCCTTGAGCACCCACTGCGGCGGGGGCACGTCGAAATGCGGCCGCACGGGTCCAAGGATCCCTGCCGCCTGATAACGATCGCAGGCCCGCAGAAGCTGTAGCAGCCAGTCATCCACGGGAAATTCATCGTCATCGAGGAAGGCGATGAAGTCGCCATCAGCGGGCGCGACCGAGCAGTTGCGGGTCATCGCGATGTTCTTCTCCGGCTGCACCCGGTAGCTCACGGGAATCGGGGAAGCCGCCGCGAAAACCGCCACCACCTCGCGCGCCGACTCCGCCGCATCATTGTCCGCCACCACGATGGCAAGGGAGAAGCTTCCGTCATTCTGCTGCCGCTCCACTCCTTCGAGCAGTCGCTTCAGCAGGAGCGGCCGCTTGTAGGTGCAGAGACAGACATGGACTCGCCGGACACTCACAGGTCAGGGTTTCGACTCAGCGGCCAAGGAGCTTTCGGAAGCGGGACATCTGCTCGTGACGATGAAACGCCATGAGCTCGGGCGTCACCACCCGGGGCACGCGCTTGAGCATCGACCAGGTGTATCCCCAGAAAAAGAGAAAGCCGCCCAGAACATACGGCTTCTGGCGGCACTGTCCCAGACTGCGGATCACGATCCACAGGGGATGCCCTCCCACGTAGTAGGCCTTTCGCCCGTAGTGGAAAAAAACCATGGCCGGCGAATTGTTGCCGGTGCCGAGCTTGCGATGGTGAAACGTGTGGTACTCAAGGAACGTGCGTGTCCGCCAGCCTTTCATCCGCGCGGTCGTGACCGCAATCCAGTCGATCGCCCCTCCCTTGATGGGCACATACCCCCCCACCTCCGCGAAGCAGGCGCGACGGAAAAGCTGGCAGGCACCCGATACGTGCTCGAGCTGGGCGTGCCTGTGGGCGTAGGTGTGCGCCTTCGCATCGTCGAGGTTCTCGACAAAGGGGGTTCCGGCCACACCGAGGCGCGGATCGTCCACAAAGCGTTCGAGCAGGAACTCGAAGTAGCCGGGCTCAAAGGTGAGATCGGCATCGAGGTTTCCCACCACGTCATAGTCGAGATCCTTGACCCGCTGGAAACCCGCATTGAAGGCATTGGCCTTGGCGGCGAACTGGCGGTCGCGACGCTCGGGCATGCGCAACAGCTCTATCCAGTCATGCTCCCGCGCGTAACGCTGCACAATCGCGTCGGTCTGATCCGTCGAACCATCGCTCACGATCACCCAGCGCAACGGCCGGTGCGTCTGGGCGATCACAGAACACAGCGTGCCCTCGATGAAATCCTCCTCATTACGCGCCGGCGTGATGAGGACCAGTCGAAGGGTCGAGGCGACAGCAGGAGCTGGCATGGTTTCCGTTGAATACATGAAGCTGTTTTCCAAGGGGGATTCAAGTTGCCGATCGCCAAAGCTCGAACCGTCTTTGACCACGGAATGCACAGAATAGAAACTTCCAATCCTCAAACCATATTAACCACAGATAACACAGATGAATACCGGATAGAAGACACCAGAGGTCAGAAGCCAGCGATCAGCGATCATCAGGAGGGGCACGCTTCGTCGTGACCTGCCTGGGGTCGAACATCGCGCGCGAGAAGCTCGCGCCACCGACAGCCGACCTCTGACATCTACTCTGTGCATTCTGTGCACTCCGTGGTCAAAATTCCGATCCTCAAACCGGGCACGACGAAGCGTGCCCCTCCCATTCTGAGGTCCGACATCTGACCTCTTCCTTATATCCGGCTCGTATCTGTGCAATCTGTGGTCAAACCGGTTCGAAGGTTCGAGGTTAGAGGTTCGATCCATTCAACCACAGAGTGCACGGAACGCACAGAATAAAACCCTCCAATCCTCAAGCCATTTTAACCACAGATTACACAGATGAATACCGGATATAATACGCAAGCCTATGATCTTAAACTCTGATGTTTTAAATCCGGTTCGTATCTGTGCAATCTGTGGTTAAAGCGGATCGGATGGTTCGAGGTCGATGCTCGATCCACATAACCACAGGGTGCCCGGAAGGCACAGAATGCATACCTTCGACCCCCAAACCATTTTAACCACAGATTTCACAGATGAATACCGGATAGAATACACAAACCTCTGACTTTAGACTTCTGCCTTACCATATATCCGGTCTGTATCCGTGCAATCTGTGCTATCTGTGGTCAAAATTCCGATCCTTAAACCGGGCACGACGAAGCGTGCCCCTCCCAGTCGGTCTATATTCTTATCCGGCTCGTATCTGTGTAATCTGTGGTAACAAGGGCTTGAGCTCGGATTCTGCGCGTTTCCTGCAATCTTCGGTTCAACGTTCAGATGCGGGCGCAGGCCTTGACCAGCAGGAGGTGAGTCAGGGCCTTGAACATCGTGGACTGGCCCCAGTGGAAATAGGGCGTGCGTGCCGTGAGCAACGGGTATTGCCGGTAGTAGAAGTGTCCGTCGGAGCCCTGCATTTCGGCAAGCGTCCAGGCGGCCACACGCTCGGCGTGTTCCAAGGCTATGGGATCCTCCTCCGCGAAGAGCGAGAAGGTGTCGATCGCCTGCGACGCGCACTGGATGTCGATCGGATACGGCCGGTCGTGATAGTACCGCGGTCGTCCGCTCGCTTCAAAGAACGTGTTCCGGAAATACTCGTACCCGCGTTTGATCTGGGGACGGAAACTCTCGTCCGCGGTCGAATCCTGGTAGCGTTTCAGGCTGTCGAGATTGTACGCCGTATGAAAATTATCGATCCAGTGGTACTTGGGATCCTCGCCGTACCACCAGGAGCCGTCCTCACGCTGGCGGCTGCAGGAATAGCGCACGGCCTCGCGCGCCGTCTCAAGGTATTCAGGGCGCTGACGGTGCTTCCATGTGCGCGCAAGCAACCCGGCGCCAAGCAGATTGGAATTGTGGACGGAATTCTGGAAGACCGCCGTGTAGCTGAGGCACGTTCCCGTCGGGGTCTTTTCCTTCGGCAACGCCAGCACCCAGCGGCAGATGCTCTCCGCAACATCGAGGCACCAGGCCTCTCCGAGGCGCTCGTACGCTTCAAGAAACGCCTGACCGATCAGGCCCGACCAGACGATGGTCGGGGTGTGGGCCAGCATGCGCCCGCTGCGGGTCGTGAAATCAAAATGATTCCCCCAGCAGTGGCCGACCTGTCCGGGCACGCGCGCGGCCTCCAGCCAGCGCAGGCACGCAATCGCCCGCTCCTTCGACGCGATATTCCCCGTGCGCGCAAAGTCGAGCAGGTATGCCCAGGCCATGAAACCGCGGCCCTTGGTCGACTCAAGCGGCTTCACCCCGACGAGGGGCCGCACATTGAAAGGTGCCTTCCAGATGGCCTGCTGAAGCACACGCTCGGCAAAGATGCTGCCGAATGTCAGGGGACGCAGGAAGGAGGTAAGCCCATCCCCAGGGTCATAGCCTTTGTAATCACGGTCCTCGACCCATTTCCTGACGCTTGCTGCGCTTCGTTCCAAGCTGGCTTGATCCATTAGTGTACGGCCTCCTGCAATGTCCTCTCCGCCCTCACCGCTCTGCCCATCTGTCCAGCGGGGATGGTGACACCCCCGATCAGGCGGTCGACGATGGCAAAATAGTCGCTCTTCCGAACCTCCCAGCTGTTGCGCCGGGCATAGGTCAGTGCGTTCTCGATCTGGCGTTTTCTCGCCGCCTCATCGGAGAGCATTGAGATCATCGCGGACGCGAGCGCCTCCACATTTCCCGATTCGAAAAACCGCACGACCGTGTCGTCGAAATAATACCTGTCGATCTCCGTCGCGGAGATCACCGCGGGCACACCCACCGACATGAATTCCATGATCTTGGTGCTGTACGCCTGGTTGCCGAAGGAGTCAGCGCGCTTCGGCACCACACCCAGGTCCGCCTCAGCCATGATCCTCGCCACCTGCCTGACACTGACTGGTTCGAAGAACCGCACGCAATGCCCGAGACCCAGATCCTGCGCCTGCTCGATCAGGGCGGGCTTCATGTTGCCATCCCCGTAAATGTGGAACTCGGCGTTCGGAATCTCTTCCACGACCCGCTTGAAGGCAGCAATCGCGATGTCGAGTCCCTGGTGCCACTGCAGGCCCCCGGGGAAGATGACAATGCGTCGCCCATCGGGTTCGCGTGGCGGCTGGCGCACAAAAACCTTCGTGTTCACATTGTTGATGAACACGGAACAACGGTTGAGCGTGCCGGTGCGCGCGGCATACTTGTCCCGCCAGAGGTGATTCGAGATGATCACGTGGTCGGCAAGCCGCGCGGAAACCCTTTCGGCTCCCTCAAGAACCGTGCGTGACAGCGTTCTGCGCGAGGCTCCGAATTTGCTCGCGTAGAACTCTGGCACGATGTCGTGGATGTCGAGGATGACCTTTGCACCCCGCAGGCGCGGATACTGTGCCGCGAAGGTCAGGAAATCCGGCATGTTGTGCACATGGATCAGGTCGTAGGCGTCCCTTCGATGCTCGCGGAACAACCACCAGCCCGACCGCCAGAGGAACCTCAGCCACGACCGGAGGTACTCGAATTTCGAGCGCTCCTGCTTGCCTACCCGGGTCAGGATCCGGTGAACCTGCACGCCATCCACCTGCTGATGCTCGGGAATCTCCGCCGACCGCCGCAGGGAAAGCACGTCGACATGGTCGCCCCGCGCAGCCAGCGCCTCGGCATAACGCATCACGCGGTTGTCATTCTCGTAGAAGGAATGGGTGACCATGCACACGCGTTTGCGTCGGAACGGCGGCGACGGCTTGAAGCGCGCAACATAGTCGGCGAGTTCTCCCGGGAGAGGCTGCCAGAAGGTGCTGTCGTGCGCCGCACGCGCGTGTTTCAGCAGCTCAACGTAGTGACTTACGGGGAATTTCCGGGGCGAGGGTGCATCGCCGTCAAACTGGACATAGTCGGGATGCACATTGACCAGCGCCATGCCGCCGCAGCGGGCGACCCAGTCGAGCTTTTCCTTCCAGATGCGCGGCGATTTTTCCTGAAGCAACAGGTAGAGCGTCGAGTCCTGTGGCAGGGTGTACGGGAGTTCGACATAGCCGCCCAGGTTGTTGGGCACCGGCTCGAGTTTCCGGTAGGGGTGATCCTCACCCGCGGACATCCAAAAGGGAAAAATGGAGGCCGTTCCGTCAGACTGGGCCTCGAAGGGATCCGTGTCGAAGGTCGACGCGTCATAACGCACATCCAGACGGTGAAGCCAGTCGAGGTTGCGCATCATGAAGCCGGAGCGAAATCCGCCCGCGCCCCACTCGCGCAAATGCGCATTGATGCGCTGTGCCTTGGCCTCGAAGCCGGAGGCGGAGGCAAACAACCTTCCATCGTGCCGGAGGTCATGCACTCCCACCTCAAACCCATTTTCGATCAGCCACTCGCGAAGCTCCGCGGGCACGGCATAGGGTCCCTCGGGGATGAAGTTGAAGACCGAGCGATAACCCAACGCCATCTCGAGTTCGGCGAGACGCCTGACGTTCGCCAGACCCTCGGATCCTTCAACGTCATGACTGAGCGCAAAGGCGAATTTCTCGCCATTGGGCCATCCGGGCCAGTCCACCGGCCTCATGCCGGCCGCCGGATTGATAGGCCAGGTGGCGCGGTTCTTTTCACGCTGACGCGCCGCCATCCATCGGCGCACACCCATGCGTAGCCGCCACGGCACGTAGGGTTTCAGAAAATAATAGATGCGATTGCGCAACATGGAATTCTAGGGCGCTGCCTCCAACCCGGCACGGACCTTTCGGCTACGATTCGATCCGGTTTTGACCACAGATTGCACAGATACGAGCCGGATATTAAAACAAACCTTTGGTAAAACAAACCTTTGGGAGGGGCACGCTTCGTCGTGCCCAGCTTGAGGATCGTAATTTTGACCACGGAGTGCACGGAGTGCACAGAGTAGATGTCAGAGGTCGGCTGTCGGTGGCGCGAGCTTCTCGCGCGCGATGTTCGACCCCAGGCAGGTCACGACGAAGCGTGCCCCTCCTGATGATCTCCGACCGCCGATCTCCGATGCGTCATATCCGGTATTCATCTGTGCAATCTGTGGTTAAAAAGGCTTGAGGATCGGAGGCCTGGATTCTGTGCATTCCGTGCATTCTGTGGTCAACCGGTTCGAGGATCGAGAAACAGACAGTTAAAGGCAGAACGTCATCACACCAGATCCGTCGCGTCCTGGTGCAGCGCCTTGGGCACATACGTGCGCGTATTGTTCAGAACGGCACCGACGGGGGTCTTCGACTCCGCGAGCAGGTCGCGCGCGCGGGAAACCGCATCGCGGTCCGCCTTCTCCGACTCGATCACGAGCAGCACCACATCCATGAAGGCCGCAAGTCGCGGGGTGACACTTACCGAGCTGACCGAAGGCATGTTGAAGATGATGAAATCGAAGTCGCTCGCCTTGAGCTTCGGAATCAAATGGCTGAATCGCATCGGCAGCGCGCGCGGCAGGCGGTCCCCCTTGCCGACTTCACTGACGACAAAGAGGTTCTGCTGAATCTGGGCAGTGTCCTTCGATTCCAGGGCATCGTCGATATTGCCGACGGCACGTCCCTTGAAGAACTGCTGGGCGCTGCCCTGTCCCGTGGTCATGTCCACGTAGAGCACATTGCCTCCCTCCGTCTCGGAAAGCGAACTCGCGAGGCCTGCCGCGA
This sequence comes from Opitutaceae bacterium, assembly GCA_017994935.1. Lineage (GTDB taxonomy): Bacteria > Verrucomicrobiota > Verrucomicrobiia > Opitutales > Opitutaceae > UBA6669. The sequence goes on along the minus strand of JAGOJU010000084.1, from coordinate 36 downwards.
CACTGGCGTCATTGGCATTCGTACCGACCCCCGCGA
>JAGOJU010000083.1 GCA_017994935.1 Opitutaceae bacterium | reverse complement strand
TCACAACTCCAAGGGCGAGGAGATGTGCGCTGAAACTGAATTGCTGCTTTTCGCCGCCGCCCGCGCGCAGCTTGTCCGGGAAGTGATCGCCCCGGCCCTGATCAGGAAGACCATCGTGCTGAGCGACCGTTTTCTCGACTCTTCCACCGTCTATCAGGGAGTGGCCCGCAATCTTTCGATGGATCCGGTGAATCAGATCAATCTTTTTGCCGTCGGCAGCGTCATGCCGGACATCACGGTTGTCCTTGATGTGCCCCCGGAGGTCAGCCTTGCGCGAATCCGCAGGCGCGCCTCCGACCTGCCGGATCGAATGGAGCGCGAGAACATCGATTTCTACACGAAGGTTCGTGAAGGCTACCTCGTGCTCGCAAAAGGACTTCCCGAGCGCTTTATCGTGATCGATGGCACCCAGGCGGAAGATGTGATCGAGAAGAAGATCTGGGCGTCGATCAAGGACCGCCTGGACTGAACGAAGTCGCATTCAGCGCCCCGTCAGAAGCCGTTTCAGACTCTGTTGCTCTGGAGCCCTGCCCGGTCGATCATGAGTTCAGGCACTTTTCCATCTCCATGGCATGAGGCGCTGACCGGGACCCCGGCGCTTGCCGTCATCGACCGGGCAATCGGGAGAAAGAGACTCTCGCACAGTCTCCTCCTGACCGGAGACGACTATCCCACGCTGGAAAAGGTCGCTCTTGGCATCGCGGACCGGCTGCTGAACACCGAATCCTCGGCAGCCCATTTTGCGCCGGAACAGCACCCGGACTGCTTCCAGCTTCGCCCTGCCGGCAAGGCCCGCATCATCTCCGCGGAAACGACACGGAACCTCATCAGCAGAACCCAGGTGTCCGCCAACGTTTCGCTGCACAAGGTTGCGATACTGCACGAGGCCGATCGCATGAATCCGGCCGCAGCCAATATTTTTCTCAAGACACTCGAGGAACCTCCCGCCAACACGACTCTCCTCCTCCTCACACGCCGCCCATATGCGCTCCTGCCAACGATCCGCAGCCGGGTGCTGCACTTCCGTTTTCCAATGGCGGCCGAGACCTTCGCTCCCGCCGGTTGGGATGCATGGATCGGCGACTATCGAGCGTGGCTTGAAGAGCTCTCCGCGGGCAATGCTTCGGACAGGAAGTCCGCCGCCGACTCGGTGTTCCGGCTCTACGGTTTGACCGCACGATTCTCCGCGATCCTCGAAGCGGCCTCCGCCGAGGAGTGGAAACGGGTGAAAACAAATCTACCGGTCGACCTCGCCGACGATGAACAGGATGCCATCGAAACGGGCATCGCCAACGGCCTGCGCACACGCCTCTTCGCAGGCGTCGCATGGGCCACACGCGACTTCGCGCTTTCCCGCCTGGCAGCGGGCGACGAAGGTGTCCGCCGCCAGATTATCACCGCCGTTCACCGACTCGAACACGTGAACGGTCTCCTGCGAGTCAATCTGAACGAGGCCTCCGCACTCGAGCAGTTTCTCCTCAGCAGCCTGCGTATCTGGTCGCGACGCTGACAGCGGCAGCGGTTGCCCGCGGTGAGAGAATCCCCCAAAGGATTCGGCGGAGTTCCTTTCATTCGACCGAACCTATCTTTGCGCTCCGGGCTGTTTACGCGCCCGCGAGTTCGAGCACGGTTTTCACGAATTCCTCCCGGCTCTCCATGTGGGGATTGTGACCCGCTCCTGGCAGTCGCGTCACGGTTGCCCTGGGAAAGTGTCGCCGGATCTTCTCTTCGTCCATCGGCAGGACGTAACGCGAATTGCCGCCGACGATGAAGTGGGCCGGTCCGTCAAAGCGGTCGCCTTCTGACAGCGAATCACGCTCGAGCAGGGGAAGCGCATCGGTGAGGGCCTGCAGATTTACCGACCACCTCCATCCGCCGGACTGCGTCCGGTCCAGATTCGTGGTCAGGAATTTTCGCATGCTCCAATCCGGAACACGCGCCTCAAACCTCAACTCGGCCTCGCCGCGCGATTGAAGCGTCGCTAGGTCGAGTTCGTTCATGGCAGCGAATTCGGCGCGATGGGCCTGTGAAAGATAGTTCTTTGGAGCGATATCGACGATCAGCAGCTGTTCCACCCGATCCGGATTCCGGCAAGCCAGAAGCATGGCGACCTTTCCGCCGAGGCTGTGGCCCAGCAATGGGGTCCGGGCAATGCCTTCGCGGTCGAGCCACGCCAGGACATCCTCCTTCATGGCGTCGAATCCGCAGTCGTCCGCATGAGGCGACGCGCCGTGATTGCGAAGATCCACAGCGCGCACCTGGAAACGGGTGGCCAGGTCGCGTCCGACCGTCTGCCAGTTTCGCGACGATCCCAGGAGCCCGTGCAAAAGCACGAGTGGCGGATACCCCGCGGTGCCAAAATCACGATGTGAGAGGGATATCATGCCTTCAGGGCCGCGATGCCATTCATCCAGCCACCGCCCACTGCAGCCGCCTTTTTCACTTCGATTCCGGAAGCCGTGCAAGCAGCGCGGGGAGTGCGTCCAGCGACATGATGAAATGATGTGCTTCCCGGGCCACACGTTCGCGGCGCAGGTAACGCCCGAATCCGACAAAACAGTCCACGACAGGCTTTGACTCCAGGTCGCTGACACCATCGCCTACTGCGGCGATGAGGGCGGGATGCAACTCACGTTTCAGGCTTTCAACAATCAGGGGTTTTCCGCCTGAGCGCGTCGTTGGAAAAGCGGCATCGTAGCCCGCGTAGTTGCCCTGGCCGTCGAACCACAGATCGACCGCTTCAATGCGGCTGATGCCCAGAAAATCCGCCAGCGGACGGATGGCCTGTCGAAATCCGCCGCTGACGATGATCGGTGTCCATCCGCTGGAGCGTACCTGCCTCAACATCCCAACCGCCGTGGGTTCGACGGTCTCGAGGTAACGCTGGCCGACTGACTTTACGTCCTGCAAACGTGGCTGGATGATTTCAAGACGGCGAGCAAACACCGCCTCCACAGGGATCCTGCCCTCCATGGCATCGTGGGTCATCGCTTCAACGGATTTGAACACCGCCTCCCCGCGAACGCGTCCGAGTTCGTCGATGCCTTCGATTGCCGAGAGCGTGCTGTCGCAATCCAGAAGGAGGAGTCGCGGTTGCATGGTTGAAGATGAAAGCCGATGAAAAAGCCCTCCGTTTCAGGGAGGGCTTGAAAGTACCTAGGTGATGCCGGCTATTATTTCTTGCCGGCGCCTCGCTTGAACTTGTGTGTGAACTTCTCGACGCGGCCGGCGGTGTCGACCAAGCGCTTCTCACCTGTATAGGCGGGATGGGAGTCCATTGTCACATCGCGAACGATGATATGATACTCGGTGCCATCGATCTTCTCCTTGCGGGAGGACTTCATGGTCGACTTCGTGAGGAAGCGCTTCCCCGTACCGATATCGAGGAAACACACATTGTTGAGAGTGGGATGACCTTCAGCTTTCATGGCGCAAATGGCAGGTTGTGTGGCGGTGGAGCCGTTCTCAGCCCTGGCGGGCCTTGTAGCGCGGCTCAACCTTGTTGATCACATAGATCTTGCCGCGACGGCGAACGACCTGGCACGCCGGGTGACGCTTCTTCGCAGATTTGATAGAGGAAACGACTTTCATAAAAGGGTTTAACAGACCGGTCATCTCGATCCATGTCAACTGGATTGTCGGAGGAGCACTAGACCCCTTGAAAGCGCGTCATGGGACAGCGTCAGCCGTGCTTGTACATGAGGATGTTCCGTTGCAAAGGCAGCAATCTGCCCTGCCTGGTCCTGCGGAAATGGATTCTTGCAGATTGGGAGTTGGTGTGTGCAAATTTGGCACGAAACGAGTGGCTGCGCCTGAGCGTCTCCAGTCGCAGCACCCACGTGACGCCCTCCCGGGCGAACCCGACAGCGGGAACCGGGAGCCTGATTTTTTGCCATGAGAAAATACCTGATCCTGCTATTGATACCCTGTTTCAGCCAGGCGGCTGAGAATCACGCGAAAAACGTGATCCTTTTCCTAGGAGATGCCGGCGGCATTCCTGTGCTGAATGCCGCGGGCATTTACGAAAACGACCGCCCCCAGAGCCTCTTCATCCAGCACATGCCGTATATCGCCCTGTCGGATACGTCATCGCTCAATGCGTGGGTCACAGACTCCGCCGCCGGCATGACGGCCATTGTCACGGGTCACAAGACCAACAATGGCTGGCTGTCGATGCTGCCCGCTGAAACTGGCATCGGTGGTCGAAAGATAAAAACCATTCTCGAGTACGCCGAAGAGCGGGGATTGTCCACGGGGGTCGTAACAAACATGCCCATCTGGGATGCGACACCTGCGGCGTGCTACGCGCACGTCGATTCGCGCAAGAAGATGGCCGAGATTTTCGCCCAGGCACTGCACCCGGAATTCGGCGATGGCCCCGACTTTCTGGTCGGAAAGGATTGGAAGAAACTGGCGGCGGCTACGGAGCAGGCAGGATGGAATCTCAAGGACGGACTTGGGAAGGCGGGCTACCGTGTGTTTGCGAATCCCGCGGACATTCCTGCAGACGCCAGCCGCGCCGCGGCGATTTATGATGGGGCCGATTTCGACCCTGAACCCGTCGTGGCACGGATCATGGGCGCGCTCTCGCGCAACCCCAAAGGATTTTTCCTGATGGTCGAATGGGACATGCACACGAAGGCGACGCTTGTGGGCATCAAGCGCGCAGTCGTCATGGATCACCTGATACGCAAGGTCGCCGCGGAGGCACCAGCCGACACCCTTCTGATATTTGCAGCGGACCACTCATTTGATTTCCGCCTCATAAAGGCGAGCAAGGGCGAGCCCTTTGCCGCGCAGGTCGAGGCCGATCTCGCGAAGCAACACCGCGGTCCCCTCGAAAAACCTGTCGTCGCTGCCGGTTCGGAACATTCCGGTGAGGAAATCCTGGTCGCAGCCCAGGGCCCTGGCGCCGAGCGCCTCCATGGGTTCATTCCCAACACCCAGATTTTCCATGTCATGATGCAGGCCTACGGCTGGACCGAAAAGCCCTGAACCCGGCTCCCGGCGCGACACCTTAGGGAATCAATCCCCAGAGTCTCATCACCAGACCTCCCCCGAGGAGCACGACCAGGATTGAGATGAGGGACAACGGAAGCGACACCTTCAGCATTTCTCCGAGCGTAAATTCCCCACGGGAGTAGGCCATCGCATTGGGCGGCGTGCTCACCGGAAGCGGCATGGTCAGGGATGCGACCAGTGCCACGCTCACCGCGGCCTGTGCGGGAGCGATGGCGCCACCCGCTGCGATGGCCATGCCGATGGGAATGAAAAGATTTGCCGCCGCGGTATTCGACATGAACGTGCCGACGAGTGCGGCTGACCCCAGCAGGAGGGCGAGCCAGAAGAACTCGCCCTCCCCTTTCGGCAGCCATTGAACGACCGCACGGTCAAATCCTGTCAGCAGCATGCCTGCCCCGAGCGCAATGCCACCTGCGACCAGGATCAGGACATCCCAATTGATCTCACGAAGATCTTTCACTCCAAAAATTCCCGAGGCCGCGAAAATGATGACCGGAAACATTGCCGAAACGGCCGCAGGCAGGCCATGCCAGTGATCCGTCGCCCACAGCAATACCGTCGCAAGGAAAACCATCACAACCATCACGCCGCGCGGTTCAAGCCGGTCGTGACCTGACCCGAGCGTCAGTTCCTTCACAGCTGGCGGAAACACCCGCAGGAGAAGCACCCAGGCCAGTCCGACGGACAGGAGTGCCAGTGGTACGGCCACGGCCATCCAGCCCAGGAAACCGACCGAAATTCCCGCTTTCTGAAGGAAACCCACCGCGACGGCATTCGGAGGTGACGCTATTGGGGTGCAGAGTCCGCTCAGGTTTGCTGAGAAAGCGACTCCAAGCATGAGGGCCTTGCGAAAGGGCTCTCCGCGTGGCAGTCCTGCGATGGCCGGTGTCAGCAGTGCGAGCATCATGGCAGCCGTGGCCGTATTGCTCATCCACATGCCGAACGTCAGCGTGACCATCATCACACCGAGCAGCACACGCGAAGGCTGCGTTCCAAACGGATTGAGAAGCCATCCCGAAACGACACGGTCCACACCCTCCTTCACCGCGGCTGCAGCAAGCACGAAACCGCCGAAAAAGAGCATCAGGGCAGGATCCGCAGCGACGCCGATGATTTCCCGGTACGAGGGGGAGGCACCGGATGCAAAACCCAAACCCGGCCAGCCACCCGGATTGGCGAGAACAACTACCTCGAGAACGATGACGATCAGCGCCGTGGCGAAAAGCGGGACTGACTGGGTCGTCCAGAGCCCCGCGGCCAACACGAAGATTCCGGTCATGAACGCAATCTCCCGGGAAGCTCCGGTCCTCCCCATTCCGATCGCCGCAAGCACGGCCAGAACGGAGGAAACCACGCCCCCCGCAGCCGCCCACCCGGCACGGCGCCTTCCAGCATCGCCTGGCAGCTTCGCCTCCATCAGAGCGTGAAATGAGCGATCCGCCGGCGTGGGATCATTGCACCTGTCCCGAAAACTAGGGAGCATCCGCAATCCCTGCGAACGAATCCCGCTGCTCCGTGAAAAAAGCCTGCCCCGCAATGGAATACTGCCGGCAGGGGAGTTGCGCCCAATAATCGGACCATGATGTCCGGTATTAGGCAGCTGCGCCTCATGAGCAGCAATCGGAAAACAGGAAGCAGTTGATCCCCCCGCAAGTTTGCCTCTGCCCATGGTTCCTGCTCACGAACCGCCCCGTCCCCCACCTTGGACTGCGGCGCACGATGGCCTGCTGCCATTGCCTTGAAGGGGCTGCATTTGACTTTGAGAAGAATTTTATCGTCAGCAGCCAGAGGAATCGGTGATGATTGACCCTCGGGCTTTCCAAACCTGCATTCACGCAAGTGCACAAACACTGCCGGAATTCCGGCGGCAGGTGCGGTTGGATCCATCGTCCGTCAATCCCGTCTCATTCTCACATGTCCAAACTCACCGACTTCCTCGCCCTCGTCAAAGCACGCGATCCGCACCAGCCGGAATTCCATCAGGCAGTCGAGGAAGTGGCACACACGCTGATTCCGTTCATTGAGCAGACACCACGCTATCGCGGAAAGGCCCTGCTGGAGCGCCTGGTGGAGCCGGAGCGCATCATTCAGTTTCGGGTGAGCTGGGTGGATGATCGCGGACGGGTCGAGGTCAACCGGGGCTTCCGGATCCAGATGAACAGCGCCATCGGTCCCTACAAAGGTGGCATCCGTTTTCATCCGTCGGTCAATTTGGGAGTTCTCAAGTTTCTCGCATTTGAACAGACCTTGAAGAATTCGCTCACCACCCTGCCGATGGGCGGAGGAAAGGGTGGATCGGATTTTGATCCCAAGGGACGCAGCGATGAAGAGGTGATGCGTTTCTGCCAGGCTTTTATGAGCGAGCTCTATCGTCACGTAGGCCCGGATACCGATGTGCCGGCAGGTGACATCGGAGTGGGTGGACGCGAGGTCGGTTACATGTATGGCTACTACAAGAAGCTGGCCAACCACGTCACCTCCACCTTCACCGGCAAGGGCCTCAGCTACGGCGGCAGTCTCATCAGGCCGGAGGCAACGGGCTACGGCTGTGTCTACTTTGCCCAGGCCATGTTGAAACAGCAGAAGCGTGTGATCGATGGCATGACCGTGACGATATCAGGCTCTGGAAATGTCTCCCAATACGCTGCCGAAAAATGCATGGAGGTCGGAGCCAAGGTGGTTTCGCTTTCGGACTCCGGAGGCACGGTGCACATTCCGAAGGGGTTGACCGAAGAGCAGCTCGCCTGGGTCATGGATCTCAAGAATGTCCGTCGCGGGCGTATCGAGGAGTTGGCAAAGGCATTTTCCCTCCCTTACCACGCGGGCAAACGCCCGTGGCACCTCCCCTGCAACGTCGCCCTGCCCTGCGCGACACAGAATGAATTGAATGGAGAGGATGCGGAAGCACTGCTTTCCAACGGTTGTGTCTGTGTTGCCGAAGGGGCGAACATGCCGTCCACTCCAGAGGCCGTGGAGCTGTTTCTCAAGGCGCGCATCCTCTACGGGCCCGGCAAGGCGGCCAACGCGGGCGGCGTCGCCACAAGCGGGCTCGAAATGAGCCAGAACGCCTTGCGCCTTTCGTGGCCCGCAGCTGAAGTCGACAGCCGGCTGCACGCGATCATGCAGGCGATCCACCACGTCTGCGTCGATCACGGTCACGAGGACGACGGCTTCGTCAACTATGTGAAGGGCGCCAACATCGGCGGCTTCGTGAAAGTGGCCGATGCCATGCTCGAACAGGGCATCATCTGATCATGATTCGGTTCGGCACGCGGCTGCCGGGGTCCGTCTGGCGGCCGTGTCAATACGGCTGGCATCGTCCGGTCAGTTGACGCTCGGGTCATCGGGTTCGTCTGCCATGATCCGCCATTCCGGATCCAGGGCGGAGAGCAGGCCGCGCCAGAGTTTCTCGTTCGCCTCCAACTCCAGGAGATTGGGTCCGATGGGCGCCACAACCCAGCTCTCCCGATCGAGTTCGCCCTCCAATTGACCGGCACTCCAGCCCGAATACCCGAGGAATGCGCGCAGTTCCATGCCGCCCATCGTGCGGAGATGCTCCGCCTTCTCGGCATCGATGCCAAAAAAGAGTCTAAACCCCTCCCCCTCGGGCTGGATCTGCCAGGCACAGAGGATCACCTGATCCTTCTGCACCGGGCCGCCCGAGAAAACCGGGACGTCCGCGAGCGAACCCAGGGCAAATGCCGAATTGAGCGACCCCAGGGTGCGCCCCAGTGGCCGGTTCATGACGACACCCATTGCTCCCTCGCTCGTGTGTGAGGACAGCAGGATCACAGTGCGTCGAAAGCTGGGATCACGCAGCCTGGGGTGTGCCAGCAGAAGGGAACCGGCCAGTTCGGTTTCCGAAGTTGAGTCTTTTGCGCCCGGTCGCATGTCGGCAGGGATTCTTCCGCTCTGAATCAGCGATCCAATGCGCGGATCGGGCGCGAATCCGGCTCCTCTGCCGGCGCACCTGCAAGCCGGGTAACCTTGAGTCCGGCTTCGGCCAGGAGTGGTTCCACAAGCGGATCGTTGTGGTAGTCGGCGCGGTACCTCACCTCGGCAATGCCCGCCGAGGCCATGATCTTTGCGCAATTGATGCAGGGAAAATGGGTCACGTACGCCGTGCATCCCTCGACGCTGATGCCCCGCCGCGCCGCATCCGCGATCGCGTTCTGTTCCGCATGAACCGTTGCCTGTTCATGTCCGTCCCTGACCCGCGAACTATGGGGGGCCCCCGGAAGAAACCCGTTGTAACCCGCCGCAACGATGCGGTTTTTCCTGTCACCGGCACTGACTATGACGCATCCGACATGAAGTCGCTCGCAGGGGGACCGGGTGGAAAGCAGGACAGCCGTAGCCATGAAATAGTCATCCCACGTCGGACGCCCTCGAAAACGGGAAGCGGCGTGCGCAATCAAATCCACCGGGCCTGCAAGGTCTGGAATAGGATCGTCCATCAATCCCGCAGGAAATCCGCCTGGCCTTCCGTTGCAAGCCGGCTCGCAGGCGCGTTCCCGATTGACGCCGATGCAGCCGCCCTTTGCACGAGTCTTCTCCCTGACAACTCCACTTTGCCTTCGCCTTTTTTTGGCGTCGAAGGTAGGCAGCGGCATGATCACGCTACAGTCCGTCGTCTCCTATTGTGACGAACGCACCCGACTCGCCGCATTCAAGGACGCACCCGGGGCCTTCAACGGATTGCAGGTGGCGAACAAGGGACATGTGAGCAAGGTGGGGGCGGCCGTCGACGCGGGGGTCGAACCGTTCAGAACCGCGGTCCAGAAGGGTGTCGATTTCCTCATTGTGCATCACGGACTGTTTTGGGACATGCCGCGTCCCCTGGTCGGTCCGATGTACTCAAGAATACAGACGCTGCTGACGGGAAACTGTGCGCTCTACTCGAACCATCTGCCGCTCGACGCACATCCTGAAATCGGAAACAATGCCCTGCTCGCCCGGCAGATTGGAATCGTGCCGGACAGGGCGTTTCTGGTTCGTGACGGCGAGGCGATCGGCTGCGCAGGAAAATGCGACAAGACCCGAACGGGTCTTCTCAGTGACCTTCGGCGGCACTACACCCGCGTGATCCCGATTGAGTATGGATCATCGACTCCGTCGACAGTGGCCTTCTGCAGCGGAAGCGGAAACAGTGCGATTCCCGAAATGATCAGGGAGGGAATCGACACCCTCGTAACCGGGGAACTTCGCGAGGAATGGTTTTCGGTGGCTCAGGAAAACGGACTCAATCTCTACCTTTGCGGTCACTACGCCACCGAGGTGCACGCCGTGCGCCACCTTGCCGCCGAGGTGGCGGCCAGGTTCGGGGTGCCTTGGGAATTCATTGCAACGGACAATCCCCTGTGAGGCCGAACCCGATCAAAACAAAGGGTTGCCCCGAAGGGCGGTTTCCGGATTTCCTGTATCACTCTCGATGAAGACCATCGCCATCCTCAACGGCCCGAACCTCGACCGCCTAGGCAAACGAGAGCCCGATGTCTACGGTCGCACCACGCTTGCCGACCTTGAAACGGCGCTGCGCAGCGAGTTTTCCCCGACGGCCAGCCTAGAATTTTTCCAATCCAACCACGAGGGAGCCATTATTGACCGCATTTCCGCGTGGGCGGATGCGCGGATTGCAGGTCTCGTGGTCAATCCCGGTGGGCTGACCCACACAAGTGTTGCTTTGCGGGATTCTCTGCTCGGCTCGGGGCTGACCATCGTCGAGGTTCACATTTCGAATGTCTACCGGCGGGAGGACTTCAGGCAGCGCTCGCTCACTGCGGCAGCCTCTGCGGGCGTCATCACGGGTTTGGGGATCGAGGGGTATTTTGCAGCGGTGCGTTACCTTTTGAAGCGCTGACCAGGCTTGCGGACCACGGTGTGTCAGCCGTGCAGTTCCAGCATGAGCTGCGGCCATAGGAGATGAATGAGGTGCATGACTCCGCAGGCCACCAACGCAGCAGCCACGTCATCCATGACGACTCCCCAACCGCTCGGAAGGAACTGGAGCCGCCGGATGCCAAAGGGCTTTAGAATATCAAGAAAACGAAACACCATGAATCCCCCGAGGAGGATCGACCATGGCTCTGCTATCTCCTGGACTCGTGTCCAGCCGATGAAGCAGAGGGGCATCGCCACAAACTCGTCGAGAATGACCTCCCCCGGATCGTGTTCGTCAAGCCGCACTTCAGCCTCACCGCAAAGGTACACGGCAAGAATGAGGGCGACGAGGTTGACCACGATCGCCTGAACACTCCCGAGCCTATCCAGGAAGAAATAGAAGTACGCGAGACCAAGAACCGACCCCCATGTACCCGGCGCGATCCTGATGAGGCCCACCGGGCCGAGACGGGCGAAGCCAAGGACCAGCCACCTTGGCAGGACGCCCATCCATCGCGGAGATCGCGGCCTTAGGATCACGGAGAAAGGGCGCGCTTACGCATCGATGTCGCTGAACACGACCTTTCGATATTTCATCACGTAGCGGAATCCCGACCAGACAGCCAGGGCGGTGCCCAGGATGAATCCGACAAGGCCGATCCTGGAGACCACATCGGCGAAGTCTGAAAGGTCATACGGGAGGAAATGCGCCCAGTCCCTCTCCGCCATGGGCGCCCCGAGCAGGAAGCCCAGCGCAATCAATTGCGTGAGTGTCTTGGTCTTGCCTCCGCGATCCGCAGAGACAATGACGCCCTTTGAGGCCGCAACCATGCGCATGCCGGTGATCAGAAACTCGCGACACAGGGTGATGAGCGCCAGTACGAGAGGAATCTCGTCCTTGTCGACGAAGGCCACGACCAGCCCCACCACCATGATCTTGTCCGTAAGGGCATCCATCAGTTTTCCAAAGGTGGACACCGTATTGGTCTTGCGCGCGAGATACCCATCGTACCAATCGCCAACCGCACATACGATGAACAGCCAGAATGCGATCGAGGCGGCTCCCAGAAACTCGCAGTACATCAGTCCGACAATGGCAAACATTGCGGGAATGCGTGACAACGTGATGATATTGGGCAGATTCATCTCGACTGATTCCACGGAAGACATCCGGCCCCCGCATTGATTGCAAGGGCAACCTCTGTTTGTTGCCCCCAGTTTTTCCTTCACGGATGTTCCCGTCGCCGAATCACCGCAATCTCCCCTCGCCACCAACACCGCCACAGCCTCCTGCCCATGCGTCACTGCATCTATCCCGGAACCTTTGATCCCATCACGTATGGACATCTCGACGTGCTCGGACGCGCCGCGAGGCTTTTCGATCGGGTCACCGTCGCCGTCGCTGACAATCCCGGAAAGGGCCCGCTCTTCAGCGCTGAAAGGCGCCTTGAATTGCTCCGCCCGAATGTCGCCCGGTTCGCCAATGTCAGTGTCACCTCCTTCGGCGGACTGCTTGTCGATTTTGCCGTCGCCCAGAAGGCGGATGCCATCATCCGCGGTCTGCGGGCCCTTTCGGATTTTGAATTTGAGTTCAATATGGCGCTGATGAACAGACATTTGAGAAACGAGATTGAAACACTCTTTGTCATGCCCAACGAACAGTTCAGTTACTGCAGCTCGAGCCTGGTCAAACAGGTGGCACGCTATGGCGGGGACGTTTCGCACTTCGTTCCGCCCAATGTCGCCCTGTCGCTGAGAGAAGCCTTCCAGCACGCGTAGTTCCGAACTTCAGGAAAGCGTCGCTATTTTGCTCACGGGCGTAACCGGGAGTGGAGCAGCCTCGTCTCCAACGTGTTCACGCTGGTATACGGCATGAATCGGTTGTGTGTCGCCGGACGCCTTCGCGCTTCATCAATTTTTCCCCTCATCCTTCAATTCTCCCGGCAATTTCGTTCAGGACGCCCGGCGTCGACTCCTTTACTTTTGCCAGATCCTGTTCATCTCTCAACCCATGGCGAAATCACGCAGCTTAGGCGGAATCATTTTTATCCTTTTCCTTGTCGGAGGAATCAGCGCGGGTGGTTACTATTACTGGAAAAGGAATGCGAGCCATCCTCCGGAGGTTGCGA
>JAGOJU010000155.1 GCA_017994935.1 Opitutaceae bacterium | reverse complement strand
GTGGTGGTGATCTGATTTTTCCGGAAAACCTGCTTCCCGATGAGCGGGCTTCGGCGTTGGTCCTGATCCGGCGTTGCCCGGAACAGGCGCAGGCACTCCTTGACGAACTGAGCGCACGGATGCAGGCGAAGACCGTGCGCACCAGCCCGATCGCTTACCTGCGTGGATTGGTGAATCGCGCGGTTGCGGGGGAGTTCGTGCCCGAGCTTGGACAGCGTGTTGCGGCGGCGCGCCGCCGGCGGCAGGAAGAGCTTCTTGAGCGTCAGCAGCGTGACGCGGAGGAGCAACGTCTCGCTGCCGAAAGGGCAACGCCGGAATACCTAGCGAGGACCGCTGAGCGACGCGAGGAAATCCGCCGAATGCTCGACGTACTGCGGCCGGGGCGCTCGCCGGGAAAGCGGCCATGAAGCGCGCCTGTAACCGCATGCCGACGGAGAACAGCGCCGCGGCTGCTAGCACTGCTAACGGGGTGCCACAGCCGCCACCTGGCCCACAACCAGATTCATTGAGAGGGAGACTTCCATGACAGCAAAAGAAACAGCCTCGCAGAACGCTGGCGCTGAGCCGGTAGGCATTGCGGGATTCCCGGTTAGCCCGGATTCGCCATTCGCCGACGGCTATGACATCGCCTCGGAGCGTGACGCACTGGCGGACCTCATGGCGTCCGAGCATCCGGACCCAGCCGATCCGCGCTGGTCCAGGCTCATGGAGTTGCGCGAGCGGGAGGCGGAACTGCGCAGGCCGCGTCAGCCCGCGCCTGCACCATCAGCGGTTCCTCCGGTTGCGAGTCCCGCCGCCAGGCTCGGGCAGCTTGAGGACGCTACACCCGACACCATGACGCTGCACACCAAGGACGCGTATGGCCTGTTTTCGGGGCGTCCGGCCGACAATCCAGCCAGGCTGCCGCCGATCCCGGGCGGCAGGCGCTTTGCGGCGGTCCTCAAATCGATCTGGCATCTATCGGCCAACGACAACCCCTACGCCGACTGGGTCCTGATCCGGATGTACGACGCACTGGTCGGGATTCGCGCCAATCTTGCCCGCGTCATCGCCGCGCGCGAGGAGGGGATGGAAGTCCTGAAACGCAAAGGCCTGTCGATCTCGGTGATGGCCTCGCGCAGCCCGAAGACAGTCGAGCTCGGCTTTCGCAGTCCTTACGGTTACGCCACGGCGGAGGCGATCGTCGATTACGACTACTACGTGCGCATGGTCAAAACCCTCATTCACAAGGACCGCATGAGCGACGAGGAGGGCCGCATCGCCATCCGTGGTGTCGGGCGGGAAATTCGCGCGCTTTTCCTCGAAGCGATTCGCTGGGAACGCAATCTTTTGCGCGAGGAGCTGCGTCAATTGAGTCGCAGTGACTTCCTGCCCAGCGCGGATGCGACGGCGCGTCAACGCGTGAGGGCAGTGGTGGCCCTATTCGGCGAACTGCCGCGCAAGGTCTTCACCGGGGCGGAGGCGCCACGCCACACTCGTCGTCGGGCAAAGCTGACCGACGCCGAGTTGCGCCTGCTCGAACAGGCATCGTTGACGGCGGGCGAGGACTCGCCGCAATCCGACGCGGAACTGCTGTGACAGGAGGCGCAGGCATTCATGCATCGGCTGCGCGGCGGCGCAGCGCAATGCGATCAAATGTTTCCCGTGGAACGACGCGCGCCTTGCGCGTCGAGCACACCGGGCACCCCGCCGATTTTAGGAACAACCCAACCCATCGGAGGTAAGCATGTCAAACGAGTTTCGCGGTACTGGCAACGTCGGCGATCAGCCTCGGCTGAAGGCCGTGCTGGTCGGCAACGAGGAGCGCCAAGTCGCTGAGCTTCGCGTGTTCTTTGACGAGTACCGGCAGGACGGAAGTGGTGGTGTCGAATCGGCCGGCGGATTCTGGCTCGATGTGAATGTCTGGGGCGATCGGCACGCGGCGGAAGTGGCGAACCTGGTCAAGAAGGGCGCGCGCGTGCATGTCATAGGCAAGCTGGCCGAGAGCAAGTGGATCGTGACCGCCACTAAGGAAGAGCGCAGGGCGCTTTACCTGAACGCGGATCATCTCTTCCTCAGCCTCACGCGCATGGCCGAAGCGCGCTTCAAGCCGCGACGTGAAGCGGCTGAGGGCGAGGCCTGAGGGTGAATGTCGAAAACCGCCTGGACTGCACGAATGGCGCGTCGGCCAGCCTGCCGGGCGCCGAGGAATTCCGCATGGTGCGCGCGATCGCGCTTCTCGCGCTGCTGGAGGCCGCGCGCGACGGTGAGTATCGCGCCACCTTCCATGGCTTTCGCATTCATGCGCGCAGGCAATGTCCACCGGACGCGGATGCCTACGTTGAGGTCAATCTGTGCGTGACACTCGGCAAGGCCATCGTCGAGCGCGGTGTTGTAGCCACGCGCGATGCCGGGGTTAGGGAACCAAAGCGCTGAAAGCAGGTCATTCAGCATTGAATAGCTCACGCCCGAGTCCGCCTGCAATTGAACAGACCGGGTGGATGCTTCAGGTGTTCTACGCTGGCTGAGTCAGCCCGGTTGATGCCCGTTACGCATCGCCCTTCGCTCGCAAGAGCGCTCAAACCGGCCTCATCTCCTGAAAGCCGGTGGCCGCAAGGCTCGGAGGTACTTGTCAGTTGCTTCATCCCAGTCGGGGATTCCTATCCCCGGTCGGGGCATGGTCTCCCCATTTATTTTTCATGTGAAAAGGAGACCATCATGTCCGAGCAATCCCAGGCAACAAACCAGTCGTCGTTCTTCAACCTGCACGTCGAAGGCGTCGGCTATCTCAATCGCGTTCGCACGGTCAAGCCGAAAAAGGGACAGGAGTTCCTGGCCTGCACCGTGTCCGCGATGCGCGGTAGCACCGACGACATCGGCTACACCAGGTTCGACTGCCGGGTCAGCGGCGCCGAAGCGCAGAAGATCGTCAAGCTCCTGGAGCCCGATGTGGCGGACGAAAAGCCAGTCCTCATCGGCTTCAAGATCGCAGACATCTACCCGGAACTGTTCACCTTCGAGAAAGGTGACAAGAAGGGTCAGGCCGGCGTCAGCATTAAGGGGCGTCTGCTGCGGGTCAAGTTCGCCAAGGTCAACGGCGAATCCATCGACCTGCCGCAAACGGCACGCTCAAGCGAATCCGAGAGTGTCGCGGCCTAGTCGCTCAAGTCAGTAAGCAGTTCTTTCACCCCTTGGGGAGATTTCTCTCCCCAAGGGGAGCGGTCTCCCCGCTTTTCTCAAGGAGATCGTCATGAAAGAGGCGCTGTTTAACGTTGTGACGGACCTGAAGCTCATGGTCCTCATCGTGTTTCTTTCCCAGGTCGTGGCGCTCGCGAGAGCGATCGCCTGACCATTCTGGAAAACCTCTCCTTCGGGCGGGGTTTTCACCTGTGGGCCAACCCAGAGGTGAAAACCCCGCCACCCCACTGAAGGAGAAGACCATGAAGCAAGCGCTCTGGAACGTCGTCACCAATCTGAAAGTCATGGTGCTGTGCATCGTGGTTTCGCAGCTCATTGTCATTGTCCGGATGCTGGCGTGACGCGCAGGCGGTTTCG
>JAGOJU010000154.1 GCA_017994935.1 Opitutaceae bacterium | reverse complement strand
TATCGGGCCTCGATACCCAAAGAAGGATGGAGTTCATCGAGAAGTCTTGTGCTATGATTTTCGAATCTTCTATCGGGTGGATCGAGAGTCCCGCTTGGTTTACATAGTACGAATTTGGCACGGGCGCCAGGATCCGACGTCGCTCGTCCTATAGTGCAACGCCGAACAAGGCGCCAAAGCCAATGGCGGAACCTGTCACGGGCCGTGCTGATTGGATTTCCGAAATGATTTCGACACGAAAGGCATGCCTCGCGCCAGTTCCGGTCGTGGCTCAATTTTGACATCAGGCAGACGAAAACGTGGTCAATGCAGGGATATGGGAGTATTGAGGTGCCGTACGTTGGCTGGGGTTTGGCTGTAGTGGGAGGAAATGATGGCGAATGAAGCGGCCGGGAGGCCCGGGTGTCCTTTTCACTCGCCGTCACACCGGCTTTTTGGCAAGGTGATCCTTTGATCAATTCCCCATGAAGCATTTCCTGAAAGAGACAGACTTCACGTTGCCCGAGGCGGCGGAGGTTTTCGCCACGGCCCGGAACCTCAAGGCGGTTCGTGGGCGTCAGGCAACACCGGTGCTTGCCGGCAAGACATGGGCGTTGATCTTCTCGAAATCGTCGACGCGCACCCGGGTCTCTTTCGAGGTGGGCATTCACGAGCTCGGAGGCAATCCGCTGTTCCTGAACCGGAACGACATCCAGCTTGGACGGGGTGAAACCATCGAGGACACGGCGCGGGTGCTTTCGCGATACGTGCATGGATTGATCGTGCGGACCTTCGACCACCAGGACGTCGAGCGTCTGGCTGCCGCTGGATCGGTGCCGGTGATCAATGCGCTGACCGACTTTCTGCATCCGTGTCAGATCTACACGGATGCCTTCACTGTCGCGGAGCGCTGGAGTCCCCGGACGGACGGTGACATGCTGGCATCGCTGCGCGGACGGAAAATCGCCTTTCTTGGGGATACGGCGTGCAACATGGCCCACTCGTGGGTTCTCGGCGCGAACCTGTTCGGCATGAAAATTTCCCTTGGAGGACCAAAGGACTTCAGGCCAACCCCCGAATTCGACGCCTTCCTCGCCAGGGAGGGTTATGCGGGGGGATATGAGTTCACGACGGATCCGTTCGAGGCGGTGAAGGATGCCGACATCGTTTATACGGACGTCTGGGTCAGCATGGGCAAGGAGGAGGAATCGAGGCAACGTTTGAAGGTGCTCGCACCCTATCAGGTGACGGCCCGGCTCCTGGGCGCGGCGCGGCCCGACGGCTATTTTCTCCACTGCCTGCCCGCGCATGCCGGCGAGGAAGTGACCCAGGAGGTCCTCGACAATCCGCGCAGCGTCGTATTCGACCAGGCCGAAAATCGCCTGCACGTGCAGAAGGCGATCCTCGCGCAACTCTCGCGTGCGGGAGGCGGGGCCGGCTGAGCCGGGGCATTTTTTATTTTGCGAGAAGTCATCGCTCAGCCCACAACACAAGCTTTCCATGAAAATCGTCCTAGCCTACTCAGGCGGCCTTGATACGTCCGTCATCGTCAAGTGGCTCAAAGAAACCTACGACGCCGAGATCGTCACGTTTGCTGCCGACATCGGCCAGGAGGAGGAACTGAAGGGGCTCCCCCAGAAGGCCCGGAAGACCGGCGCCTCCAGGCACTACACGCTCGATCTCGTCGAGGAGTTTGCGCGCGACTTCATCTATCCGATGATCCGTGCGAACGCGGTTTACGAAGGGCAGTACTATCTTGGGACCTCGATTGCCCGTCCCTTGATCGCAAAGGCGCAGATCGACATCGCGAAGAAGGAAAAGGCGGACACCGTGGCGCACGGGGCCACCGGCAAGGGCAATGATCAATGCCGGTTTGAGCTCACCTACATGGCCCTCGCCCCGTCCCTCCAGATCCTCGCTCCCTGGAAAATGGAATCCTTCCGCAAGGAGTTTCCCGGACGTGCGGAAATGATCGCCTACTGCAAGAATCACAGGATTCCGGTCGAGGCGTCGCTCAAGAAGCCCTACTCGATGGACCGCAATCTTCTTCATATCTCCTACGAGGCCGGCATCCTTGAGGACCCGTGGTTTGATCCGACGGCGCCCGGCAATCGGGAAATGTTCAAGCTCTCGGTATCACCCGAGGAGGCACCGAACAAGCCGGAGGAGATAGAACTCGAATTCGTCAGGGGCGACTGCGTCGCGGTGAACGGCAGGAAACTCAGTCCCGCAGGTGTCATGCGCGCGCTGAACAGGCTTGGCGGGAAGCATGGGATCGGGCGTGTCGACCTGGTGGAAAACCGTTTTGTCGGCATGAAGTCGCGCGGCGTATACGAGACACCCGGAGGCACCATCCTCATGCAGGCGCATCGTCAGATTGAGAGCCTGACTCTCGACCGGGAGGTGCAGCACCTGCGCGATTCGCTGATTCCGAAATATGCGGAACTGGTCTACTACGGGTTCTGGTTCGCCCCGGAACGTGAAGCGCTGCAGGCGCTGGTCGATGAAAGCCAGAAGTACGTCAGCGGCACCGTCCGCCTGAAGCTTTACAAAGGCAACATCATCACCACCGGCCGCAAGTCGAAGTACTCGCTCTACGATCCGCACATCGCCTCCATGGAGGGCGTGAAGAGCTGGTACAATCAGAGCGACGCTACCGGCTTCATTCGCCTCAATGGCCTGCGCCTGCGTGCGCGCAACATTGCGCAGGGCGGTCCGAAGGTGTAGTCGGAATCCGTTTCCCGAAACAGAAAGCCCCGGTTGCCGATCGAGCGGCCCCGGAGCTTTTTGTTGCAGGAATCCCTTGTGGTGGATGGGAGCCTATTCCTTCCCGCAGACGTAGAGGTAGCCGATCGCAGCTACCGCGCCGCCGGCGAGGTCAGCGCCGATGTAGATGGGGAGCATCGATGTTTTGACGAGGCCCATCATCACCACGCCTAGACCCACCGCGGGATTGAAGGCGCCTCCTGAAATTCCGCCGACCGCCACCGCGCCTGCCAGCACAACGAAACCGATGGCAAGGCCGTAAAAGGAGTTGCCGCTGGTTGACTTGGCGGTGGCCGTATGGAGGACGACCCAGGCGAGTGCGAAGGTGAAGAGGAACTCTGCAACCAGCGAGGGCATCATCTCGAAGCCGGCCGCCGCTGCGGTGGGCTTCCCGAGCACGAAAGTGGTCACCCAGGCGGCGGCGGCACCCCCGAGGAGCTGGGCCACCCAATAGGGCAGGAGGTCGCTCAACGACATCTTGCCGCGGATCAGCACGGCCAACGACACGGCGGGGTTGTAGTGTGCGCCGGAGACATGACCGCCGGCATAAACCATGACCATCAGGGCGGAACCGATGGCGAGGGGCGCGAGCACGCCGCCGTTTCGAACGGCAAAGCCGACGGTGACCACGAGGACGAATGTGCCAATGAACTCTACCAGATATTTTTTCATGAGGGAGGAACGATGGGTTTTGAAAACGCGCGAGGCTGGTTTGGTCCGGATCTGAGGGCAAGCCTCCAGCCATGTTCATCCCCTCCTTCGGGCGGTTGCGTTGGCGCCGGTTTTGCGCTCCAGTTCGTTCCGCCCATGCCGCTGACCAAAGCTGAAATCGCCCGCCTGCGATCCCTGAGG
>JAGOJU010000153.1 GCA_017994935.1 Opitutaceae bacterium | reverse complement strand
ATCAGGGCTCCAAGGAAGAGACCGATGGGCTTCACGCCTGTCGGGAAATGTTTCTGCAGGATGTTCTGTCCCGCGGGATTGGGAGCGTTGGCGATCACGGTCAGGCCACCGCCCGTGACGGCACCTGTCACCACCGCGTATTTCAGGGGATCCGTGAAATCGGGAACAAGCGTGGCGAGGTAGGTGATTGCGGCGTTGTCGTTGAAGGCAGTCAGTATTGCGGCGCCAGCAAAAAGCGAGGCTTCGCCGAGGCTCCTGAGCACGGGCTCGATCCACCATCCCTGCATCCCGCCGTGAATCACAAGACCGGCGAGGAAGAACCCGACCAGCAGGGGCGCCCGGAGTTCGAGGCGGCTCTGGTGGTGAGCCGTGGCCTGGCTGAATGCCAGGAAAAAGAGAAGGCCGCCGAGGAAAAAGGGGGGATGATGCGCTGTGGCCACGCAAAATCCCATGAAGAGCAGATGCACGAGGGTGATCCATGCGGGGATGGGTTCACGATTGACGAAATCCCTCTCCGTGCCCGCTCCAGCCTTTTCGTCGAGGGAGGCCAGTTCCCTGCGGAAAACCAGGTAGAACGCCAGGGTCGAGATCAGGATACCAAGGACTGCCTTCCATCCGATGTGGGTGAGCATGAAGGCCGTGCCCCAATTCCATGGGCCTGCGACCATGAGCACGGGAGGCGCGGCAAAATGCGTCAGCGTTCCACCCACGGAAACGTTCACGAACAGGAGTCCAAGGGTCGCATATGCAAGGCGCGGTGAAGGGGCGCGACTGTAGAATTGTTTTGAAAGCAGGAGAGCGCCGATCGTCATCGCGGCGGGTTCAGTGATGAATGAGCCAAGCAGCGGGGCGACAATCAGCACGGAGAGCCACCATGCGCCTATGCTGTGCCCGCCGAGGCCTGCGAGAAGCGAGAGACAGTCTTCCGCAAATCGCAGCACGGGTCGCGTGCCCGCGAGTGCCATGATGACAAAGACGAACATCGGCTCGGTGAAGTTGACACGATGGCTGATGTAGTCCGTGGCGGCATCGAGTCCATGGAATGCAATCAGCGCGAAAAGCAGGGCGATCGCCCACAGGCCGAAGACGACCTCAACCTCCCCAAAGAAATGGAGAACCTGACCCTTGAAGCTGACGGGATCGGGAATGCCGTCCTGATTCCGGTCCCCCGGACGACCTTCCCGCCCGATCGCCTTGAGATGGGCGGCGTTGACCTCATGCGCCCAGTGCTGGAAACGCGACGCGGCGAAGGTGTGAAGAATGGCAAGCAGGAAGATGCCGGTGGCGACGGCATTGAGGGGATCCGTATGGATGCGGTTTGTCAGGATGTCCCAAAGGCTGGCCCCTGCGGGATCAGCGTAATCGGTGAGCGGGCGGGGGATGAGCGTGCCGGCAGGCAGCGCTGCGAATTGCGGGAGAAGCATTTGAAACGTGGTTCCTTGAGCGGGAGCCGAAGCTGCGGGCGTTCGCCGCAGGAGTGACCCTCTTTCCGCCAATTTACGTGTCGCGTGTGTGGCGTGGCAAGAGTGGACGAAAGACTGGCGCCAAGGGCTGCGGGATCCCATGCACGACGGGTAGCTTTGCCTGTTTCCTGTGAGATTGCTTCCGCAGGTCAGATCCGCACGCTTCGCGCATGATCATCGGAGTGCCCAGGGAGATCAAGGATGGGGAGACGCGTGTGGCGATGACGCCGAGCCTGGCGCGGCGGTGCGCGGGAGTGGGAGCGACAGTGCTGGTGGAGCGTGGCGCGGGGTTGTCCGCGGGCTTTGCCGATTCCGAATACCGTCAGGCGGGCGCAACGATGGTGCCGGGCGCGGCGCGCGTCTGGAAGATGGCGGATCTGATCCTCAAGGTGAAGGAGCCGTTGCCGGCCGAGTATGTCAGGCTGCGTGAGGGGCAGGCCCTCTTCACCTACCTCCATCTGGCCGCAGGACCGGAGCTCACCCGGGTTCTTGTTGCGCGGCGTGTGCTCGGCATCGCCTATGAAACGGTGGAAGCGCAGGACGGGACGCTTCCGCTCCTGAAACCCATGTCGCAGATCGCCGGGCGGCTCGCTATCCAGATAGGCGCCTATTTTCTCCAGTCACAAAACGGAGGATCAGGCGTGTTGCTAGGAGGGATTCCGGGAACGGCACCCGGCCATGTCGTGATCATCGGTGCTGGAAATTCGGGCGCCCATGCGTGTCGTATGGCGGCGGGCATGGGCGCACGTGTCACGATCCTCGACCTCGATACCCGCAAGCTTGAATTGATCGAGGAGGAGTATGGCGGAAGGGTGGTCACCCTGCTTTCCAATCCGGCCAATATCGAAGCATCTGTCGCTTCGGCTGATCTCCTGATCGGAGCTGTTCTCATCCCTGCGGCGAAGGCGCCCATCGTGGTGCGCAAGGCAGCGGTGGCTTCCATGCGACCGGGAAGCGTGGTGGTGGACATCGCGGTTGACCAGGGAGGCTGCGTTGAAACGATCCGGCCGACGTCGCACCATGAGCCCACCTACCGGCACCGCGGGGTGGTTCACTATGCCGTGCCCAACATGCCGGCGCTGGTGGGCAGGACTTCGACGATTGCGCTGACGCAGGCGACGGAGCCGTTTGTCCTCCGGCTGGCCGAATACGGAATCCGACGCGCGCTCGAGGAACATCGTGGTCTGGCCAAAGGCGTGAATACGCGCGATGGTCGGATCACCAATACGGCCGTGGCAAAGGCTTTGGAGGCGGCATCCGGCTGACATGCGAACGCCCGGCGGCCGATGGGCTTCCGGGCGCACGGAATGACGGGACTCGTGGACGCGGGGCTGTCAGGCCGCGGCTGAGACGATGCGGATCGACTTCACTTCGACGCGTTCGATGGGAGTGCTCTTTTCGCCGCCCCCGCCGGACTTCGTTGGCACGGAGGCGATCTTTTCGAGGACGTCATCGCCTGCAATGAGTTCACCGAAGGCCGTGTACTGGCGATCGAGAAAGCGCGCATCGCCGTGACAGATGAAGAACTGGCAGCCTGCGGAATTGGGGTCCGAGGCGCGCGCCATCGAAATCACGCCGCGCACATGCGGCTTGGCGTTGAATTCCGCCTTGAGCTTGTAGCCTGGGTCACCGGTTCCCGGCATGCCGCGGGCGCCCGCCTTGGTGTTGGGGCAGCCGCCCTGGATCATGAAACCCTTGATGATGCGATGAAAGGCGGTGGCGTCGTAGAAACCTTCACGGGCGAGCTTCTTGAAATTCTCGACGGTCTTGGGAGCGACGTCGGACCAGAAGGAAAGGGTCAAGTCCCCGTAGCTGGTGCTGATGATGGCGTTTTCTGACGCAGTAGGAGTGCTCATGGAAAACGATCAGCAAACCCCTCGTGCACGAAAGGTGCAAGCCAGCTTTATTTGAGCGTAAGGCCTGACTCGGAGATCTCCGTTCCGGGAACGGAGTTGCCTGTCTCTCCGGATCGAACCATGGGAGGGGGGGCGCGACTGACCCCGGAGTTGGGGTGGCTGTGAAATGGTCAAGGCTGGCCGGAGGCCCAAGTGACGATGGCCTTGATGTCGGACGCACTTTCCCAGTTTCAGGCCTTCCTCATCCTCAATGCCCTGCCCGATGTTGGACCGGTCACGACGAATCGTCTCCTCGCGGAGTTTGCTGGGGATCCGTGCCGGATC
>JAGOJU010000082.1 GCA_017994935.1 Opitutaceae bacterium | reverse complement strand
GACTGAAGTCGCGAAAATCCACCGGTTCCCCGAGGTGCAGCGATGCACCGCGGCTCGGGCCGGGCGCCTCAGCGTTTCCCGACGGGTGCCCAGGCGAGTCCATCCGCGCCCGGACCCACGGGTATCAATTTTTCAACTACGCGTGCGGCAATGTCGATGACCGCCACCTGTCCGCTGGAGTCACAGGAGACAAAAGCCCGTCTGTCCCCCGGCTGGATCAGCACATTCTGCGGCGCCTTGGGCACCTCCACGGTGGCGACGACCTGACGTTTGTCCCAATCGACGAATCCCACCTTCCTCAGTGACGGAAGCGCCACGAGCAGCCACCGGCCATCGGTGGTGAAAGCCGTGCCGTAACCCAGCCCGGGAAGCGGGATCGAACCGGCGACCTCATTGTTTGTCGAATCCACGACAACCAGCCGGAGTTTGGTCTGGTCGGCGGTGACGACCCAGCGGTCATCCGGAGAAACGGAGATCCGCTGAACCCGCGCGGCCGCATGGATCGTCTTGAGGAGGGCGCGTTTCTCCAGGTCGAGCACGGAGATCGTCCCGGACGCCACATTCGCGGTATAGCCGCGCCTGCCATCGTGTGAAATGGCGAGCATGTGGGATTCCGGCTGGCCGGTCGGAATGGAGCCGACAACCTTCAGCGTATTGGGATCGATGATGCTGACGGAGTTCTCAATCTCGGTCGTCACATACAATTCACCCGTCTTTGGATGAAGAAGCGGACAATGCGGTCGCACGCCGCGGCCGAAGTCGATCGTGCCCACGATTTTTTCCTGCAGCACATCGATCACACGGATCAGCTGACCATCCGTGCCCGGCCTGCCAACCCCTGAGTTTCCGAAGATGGGAACATAGGCCAGCCGTCCGTCCGGCGAAGCGATCACCTCGTGCCCGGTGATGCCCTCCTCCGCAATCGTCGCAACCTCCCTGCCCTTTTCCAAGTCAACGACCGAAAGGGTGCGTGCACCCTTGTTTGCGACCAGGAGCCGACCGCCCGTCGCTTGGCTCCCGGCGAAAGCTGCGCCTGACGAGATCGCGAGAACACCGAGTCCGATCATGAGCCGCATCGACTGGCGGCGGGGTGGAAGCATCATGACCCGAGCGTCATTCGGGGGCTCAGGGTTTGTCAATCCCGGCACGCCCTGCGTCCCCCGCGGCCCGAATGGCGCTCACCGCCCTGCCGATCAGGGCGTGGTCCTTGATTCCAGGTGAAACCTCGATCCCGCTGTTCATGTCGATGAACCGAGCGCCAGAGGCCTGTAGCGCCTCGCCGATGTTATCCGGTCCCAACCCTCCCGCAAGGATCCATGTCTTGCCGCCATGCTTCGTCTGATGGCGGCGGAATTTCGCCCAGTCGCCGGTCCTGCCCGAGCCGCCGAAACGATGCTCGTCGAACGCATCGAGCAGGATCGTATCCGCCAACGGAAGCCACGCCACATCCACATCCAGACCCGACGACAGCTTCGGCGCGAGCCAGAGTTTTTCCGCACCCACCAGGCGACTCCATGATTCGACCCGTGCCAAGGGATGGTCATGGCGGAAATGCACCTGGAAACGATCGAATCCGGCCGCCCTGGCCGCCGCCATCTCATCGTCCGTCGGCTCAACCATGACCGCGACCTTCCGCCGGACAGGAGAAAGCCGGTCCTTCATCGCAATGAACTGCGCCAGTGAAATGAACCGCGGCGACTTCGGATAGAGAATGAATCCGAGAAAGTCGGCACCCGCGCGATCCGCACACTCGGCATCCACCAGGGATGTCAATCCGCAGATCTTCAGTCTGATTCCATTGATCATCGTTCGTGACCGTGTGCCGTCTGCATGCCTGCCGCTAGTGGGTCTCCGCAACCGGCTGGGTCGCACCCAGGTCCTGACGCGCCGCGGCCTCGAGCCGGTCGAGTCCCCGACCGACCTCACTGTCATCCGACGCCTCGACGAGAAATCGGAGCTTGGGCTCCGTGCCGGAATACCGAACCAGCACCCGGCCACGATCACCGAGTTCCTTTTCCATTTCGGAGATCGCCGCGGCAAGGGTCGGGCACGACTCCAGGGGACGTTTCTCCGCCACCACAAGATTGCGGGTACCTTGAGGAAATTTTTTCAGGACCTTTCGCAGCTCTGACAACGGCCTGCCGGTGTCACGCATCACCGCAAGCACCCGCATCGCAGCGACAAGTCCATCCCCCGAGGGCGAGACATCCGCGCACACGACATGGCCGCTCGATTCGCCGCCCAGCAGGGAACCGTCGGCTACCATGCGTTCCACGACATATCGGTCGCCCACGGAGGTGCGCGCCACCTTGCCTCCCGCGGCACGAACGGCGGCATCCACTCCCAGGTTGCTCTGGACGGTGATCACCATCTCGCTGTTCGGGAGTGCTCCCTTGGACAGCGCATGCGTGGCCAGAATCGTGAGCAACTCGTCGCCATCCAGCAGGCTGCCGGTTTCATCACACAACACACAACGGTCTCCATCGCCATCGTGGGCAATGCCCAGCCTTGCTCCACTCGACTTCACCGCCTGCATCAGGGCGCCCGGATGTTCGCTCCCGACGCCGGCATTGATGTTGAGCCCGTCGGGCGAATCTCCGACTCCTACAATTTCCGCGCCCAGGGAACGAAGCACAGCGGGACTCGTCGCCACGGTCGATCCATTGGCCGTATCCAGCGCGATCCTCCAGCCCGCAAGCGCACCCGGAGGCAGCATCGCCGTCACATCCCGGATGTAATCCGCGGTCCCGTCCCCAGTCGGCAAGGGGCCGTTGCCTCCGACGGTTCGCCCTTCCGGTGGGAGGTGTTCCTCGATCAGAGCCTCGTCCTCGTCGGAAAGCTTGACGCCCTTCCGGGCGAAAAACTTGATGCCGTTGTCGCCGGCGGGATTGTGCGACGCCGTGATCATCACCCCCAGCACCGCCCCGTGATCGCGCACGCGGCGGGCAACGGCCGGTGTCGGAAGGACTCCCAGCGACACGACATGGAGGCCGCAGGCCCTGAGTCCGCGCGCCATGGCTTCCACGAGCGACGCCCCTGACGCGCGGGTATCCCGCCCAATAAACGCGGTGCCTTCGCCTCCGACCCAGCGGCCTGCCGCGAGTCCGAGCCGGGTGGCAAACGCCTCGTTGATGACCGGACCGCCGTAGGGTCCGCGAACGCCGTCCGTTCCGAAATAAATGCGCTTCATGAAGAGTGATAGAATTCCCGCGTCGCAGAGATCTTGCGTCGCACCGCTCCGCCGAGCAGCAGGTCGCGCGCCGTATCCGAGCCTTCGCGGATCGATGGGACCTTGCCCACAATCCACAGCGCGGTCGCCGCGTTCAGCACGATGGTGTCCACAAGTGCACTCGGACCCTTTCCATCGAGAAGGGAATCCACGATCGAAAGATTCTCATTCACATCCCCTCCGCGCAGTCCGTCGAAGACGGACCGTGTGAATCCGAGTTCCTCCGCCTGCCACCATCCATCGATCGAACGCAGGTGCCCGACGCCGCGGACCCGGTTGTTCGTCGCCGTCGTAAGTTCATCGATGCCCTTGCCCTCACCCAGCACGCCGTGCACAGCCAGTCCCGCCCTGGTGTCGAGAAGTTCGAGCACATCGGCAAGCCTGCTCACCCAAGGCTCCGAGAAGACACCGAGCAGGATGTGCGCAGGCCGTCCGGGATTCAGCAGGGGACCGAGGATATTGAAGACACTCCGCAATCCCCTCGCCGCAAGCGCCCGGCGCACCGGGGCGATGTGTTTGAAGGCGGGATGATAGGCGGGTGCAAAAAAGAAGACGTAGCCGAGTTCGTCGAGAGCGAGGCGCAGGGTTTCCGGAGAGGCATCGAGCCTGACGCCGAGAGCGGACAGCAGGTCCGCACTTCCGCATTTCGAGGTGATTCCCCGGTTGCCGTGTTTCATCACAGGCACTCCGGCGGACGCGAGCACCAGCACCACCATGCTTGAGATGTTGAATCCGCCGGCATGATCTCCCCCTGTCCCAACGATGTCGATGGCCCCGCCCGCCCACGAGGCCACCCCGGGATCGATGGCGCGCGCGCGGAAATTCCGGGCAAATGCTGCGACTTCGGCGGCGGTCTCGCCCTTCCTTGAAAGTGCCGCGAGAAAATCCACCTTCTCCTCCTCCGGAACGCCTTCCTCTGCGAGCGCGGTCGCCGCGAGGTCCACCTCCACCGGCAAGAGCTCCATTCCGGCAATGATTTTGCGAGTAAGTGGTTCCAGGGCCATTTGCAGCGAGAGAGGCGAGGAGGCACCCTGTCGGCAAATAAATTTGCTCCCGCCGCCCAAAACTGAAAGCCAAACCACGTGCGATTATTCCCTGCCGTCCTTTTCCCGCTACTCGTCTGCTTGACGGCCTGGGCGCAAGGCCCGGAACCTGTCATTCCCGTCATCCCCACCGACAGCATGGAACGGACCTCCGCGCATTCCATGACCGCGCCGCAGGATTTGAGAATGCGACCGGGCGACGCCTCCCTCCTCGGTCTGGTGGAGGGCGTCACGGAGTTCCTTCCAATCTCCTCCACCGGGCACCTCATCATCGCGAGTCATGCGCTCGGACTCGAAGGCGAGGAGCCCCTGCGCGACGCCCAGGGCGAAATCCGCTGGTACAAACGTCCGTCGGAAAAAAATCCGACCGGCGAACCCCTGACGCAGAAACTGGCAGCCGACACCTTCATCGTCGTGATCCAGGTCGGCGCCATCGCGGCGGTCGCGCTGCTCTACTGGGAAAAAATACTAGGAATGCTGCGCGGGATTCTCGGCCGGAACGGTCCGGGCATCCGCCTGTTGAGAAACATCATCCTGGCCTTTGCTCCCGTGGCTGCCGCGGGATTCTACCTCGGCAAATGGATCGACCGCCATCTCTTCTCGATCGGGGCGGTCGTCGCGGCCCTGGTCAGCGGTGCCGTCCTGATGTTCGCGGCTGAACGCTGGCGCCGCACGGCACCGAACGCAACGGACAGCCGCAGGGAACCGCACGATCTCACGGTACGCCAGGCGCTCGGTATCGGGCTCATGCAGTGCCTCGCCCTTTGGCCGGGGACGAGTCGATCAATGGTCACCATGGTCGGAGGATATTTCTGCGGCCTGAGTCCCGCCCGCGCGGCGGAATTCAGTTTCCTCGTGGGCCTGCCCACACTCGCCGGCGCAGCCGTCTACAAGGGTGTGCAGGCCGGGCCGGCGATGATTGAAGTCTTCGGATGGCCCCCTCTCCTGCTCGGCACGGCGGTGGCCGCAGGCTCCGCCGCGGTCGCGGTCAGATTCCTTGTTCGCTACCTCACCCATCACGGTCTCGCGCTTTTCGCGGTCTACCGCCTGATCCTCGCCGCTGTGCTCGCGGGCTGGTTCCTGATCTGAGTCGTCGCCCCTGCCTGAAGGTTCACCCCGCGTGAATCTGCGCCTCGCTCGCGCGCGATTCCGCTCCTCATTCCTGACTCAGTTGTTTCTCCACCCAGCCCGAGGCTGTGATTCCGGCCGGATGCAGGAGAATTTTCCTCAGTGACTCCGACTGCCTTTTTGTCGCAGCGAGGCGCTCCGCATCCTCGCACGCCGATCTCAGTTCGTCCGCGAGTGCGTCACGGGTCGCCGCGCCCTGGAGGTACTCCGGGTACATCGGCTCACCGAGGAGGAGATTGGCAATGCCGAGATATTTCACCCGCAGCAGCATGCGTCCCATCACGTACGTGAGCGGGTGCGCGCGGTAGGCGATCGCCCCGGGAATTCCGGCGAGCGCACACTGCAGCGACATCGTGCCGCTCGACGTCAGCACCGCCGACGCAGCAACGGGGGTTCCTGCCTCGACGAGCGAGACGCCGGGTGGCAGCGTCATCCGTCGCACGACGCCGGCAATCAGCTCGCTTGGATGCACCACGACGGCGGACCGCTTTCCGTAGGCATTGTAGCCCGCAAGCAGCAGCGGAAAGATGCGCGACACGGCCTGCCTCCGGCTTCCGGGAAGCAGGAGGATCGGCCCGCGTTCGTCATGGCTGACCGGCGAATGATGATCCGCATCGAGGAAGGGATGTCCGACAAAGGTCACCGGCAGATCAGTGTCGGCATAGCACGCCACTTCGAAGGGGAAGATCACGGCCAGCGCATCGAGGTCGCGCGCCATCGTGAAGCGGCGTTTTGCCTTCCAGGCCCAGATCTGCGGGGAAATGTAGAAGAGCGTCTTCACCCGCCCGCCGCCCTTCACGCTGACGCCGCGTTCGCGAAGTGCCGCGGCCAGCCGGAGATTGAAGCCGGGATAGTCCACGAACAGGACCGCCCGGGGACGGTGCTCCATGATCCACGTTACGGTCGCGTCAAACAGCGCACGAAAAAAAGAATAATTCTTGAGGACCTCGACCAGTCCGACGACCGAGGATGCCGTCAGGTCGTGAAGCAACTGCGCGCCCGCGTCCGCAACCTCAGGTCCGCCCAGTGCGGCGATCCGCAGTCCGGGCGAGCTCACCCGCAGCGCCCGGATCAGCCGGGCGGCATGCTCGTCGCCCGAGTGTTCGCCCGCGACAAGAAGCAGATCGACTCCATCACCGGCGGGTGGCGGCAGGAATACAGCACCCGGTGCCGCACGGCGCGCCGGGCGGAGGTTCAGCTCATGCAGAGGCGATCGGATCGTCGTCACACCCGCCTCCGATTTCCTCAGCGCCTTGTGCCCGCGCGGATCTGGGCGGTGATCGCGATCGCCAGTTCGAGCGCGGTCTTGCCCAGCACGGCATCGACCTTCGGACGGCTGGCCCTGGCGACGCTGTCGACGAAGTGCGCCAGTTCCCGTGCGAGCGGCTCCCCCTTCTCGATCGGAACCGGCTCCAGCGGCACCGCCGCGAGGTCCCCGGGCTTGATCTCCCCGGCCTGGATGCGCGCCGCGTACTCGAGCATGCCGGCGCGTTTCACGAGGTGACCCGACTGGTTCATGAAATCGAACGAAAGGTACGCACTCGACTGGAAGACGCGGATCTCGCGCACCTTCTTCAGGCTCATGCGGCTGGCGCTCAGGTTCGCCACGCAGCCGTTGGCAAACTGGATGCGGGCATTGGCGATGTCTTCCGTCGCGGACAGCACGCTGAGTCCCACGCTGTCGATCTTCTGCACGGGGGACTTCACGAGTTCCAGCACGATGCCGATGTCGTGTATCATCAGATCCAATACGACTCCCACCTCCGTGCCGCGCGGCGTGAACGGCGCCAGGCGCTCCGTGGTGATGAACCGCGCGTCGCTCACCTCCTTTTCAAGAAAGGCCATCACCGGATTGAAATGCTCGATGTGTCCGACCTGCACCAGGAGACCTGCCGCCTTGGCCGCCTCCAGGACCGCCTCCGCCTCGGGCAGCGTTGCGGTCAGGGGCTTTTCAATCAGGAGGTGACAGCCCTGCGACAGCAACGGGATGGCCACCGCGGCATGGCGGTCCGTCGGAACCACCACGGACACCGCGTCGCAGGCCTTTCCGAGCGCCTCCAGCGTCGCGAAGCGTTCCCCGCCGAAGCGCCCCTGGATCTCCGCCGCACGGGCATCATTGGTCTCGAAGAACCCCACGTAGCGGGCGCCCGGCAGCGTGCTGTAGATGCGGGCATGATGCTGGCCGAGCGAGCCGACTCCGGCGACTCCGCAGTGAACGAGTGGATCAGACATGGTGAAGTTGGCCGGCGCGCAGCAGCAGGACCCGGTCGGTCTTGCCGGCGTGGGCGACGTTGTGGGTGACGAGGATGAGGGCGGTGCGCGTCGAAACGCAAAGCCCGAGAAGAACATCGATCACGGCCTCGCCCGTCCGTTCGTCGAGGTTGCCGGTGGGTTCGTCGGCCAGGAGCAGGCGCGGCGAATTGACCAGGGCGCGGGCGACCGCGACCCGCTGACGCTCGCCACCGGAGAGCTGGGACGGCAGGTGATGTGCCCGCTCGGACAGGCCCACTCTTGAAAGCAGTTCGGACGCGCGGCTGCGGGCTGCGGCGTCCAGTGTTCCACCGATGCGGCACGGCATGAGAACGTTGTCCAGCGCATTGAGCTCGGGTATGAGATAAAAGGCCTGGAAAACCATGCCGAGATAACGATTGCGCCGGAGGGTGGCCGCGCGGGTTTCAATCGCCTCATCCCCCCAGTAAAGCCGCCCGCCATCGCTCGCATCGAGTCCGGCAAGGATGTTGAGAAGCGTCGATTTTCCCGCTCCCGACTCCCCGCGGATGGCGACGCTTTCCCCCTCCCTCACGGACAGCTCCGCTCCGGCAAGGACCTCGATGAGGCGGTCCCCGCTCGGGTAGGATTTGCGGATCCCCACCGCCCGCAGGACTTCGCGTGTCTTCTCCTCACTCATTGCGGAACGCCTCCACCGGCTTGAGTCTTGCAGCGCGCCAGGCGGGAATCAGTCCCGCGAGGAGGGAAATGAGAATCGTGAGCACGATGATCGTCACGACATCCGAAGGCGAGGTGTGCGACGGCAGGTTCGAAAACTGGTAGAAGCGGCGCAATGCCTCGTCGCGCTGCGTCAGCCTCGCCAGCGTCATCACCACGTCGTTGCGTACGGCCAGCGCGAGGAAACCGAGTCCAATGCCCAGCGCTGTGCCGATGACTCCGATCAACAATCCCTGCGAGCAGAAGCAGGCCGCGATGGCGGCCGGCCGCGCACCGAGCGCTCCGAGCAGCCCGATCTCCTTCGTCTTTCGGACAACGGAAATGAGGAGTGAACTGGTCACGGAAAACGCGGCGACGATCACGATGAACAGCAGCAGGAAAAATATCATGCTCTTCTCAAGGTTGAGGACCCAGAGGAAGGCCTCGAAACTGTCCATCCACGAAAACGCACGGATGCCGCTGGGCAATCCCGAGGCATTGATCCGCGCGGCAAGCTCGTCCTCCCCGACACCTTCCTTTGCACGGACATTGATGCCATGCACCGACGACGTCAGCCCATAGAGATCCTGCGCGAGCCGCAACGTGCAGTACACCGTGCTGCTGTCCAGTTGCTGATGTCCGATCTCCAGGATACCCACGACCTTCACTTCGCGGGGCAGGAAAACCTCGTCGCTGCGCAGCCGTTCAACCATCAGCGGCGAATAGATTTCCATGCTTTCGCCCACGACGATGCCCATCGAACGCGCCAGTTCGGAACTCAGGATCACCGAGTCGTCATCGAGATCCTCAAGCGATCCCACCCGCACGTAATGCGCAAGGTTCACGACGCGGTCCACCGACGCCAGGTCCAGTCCGCGAATCATCGGATACGCGGGTTTCCCGTCGCGCAGCACCATGACCGCACCGGTGGCATAGGGTGTTGCCGCAGCCACCCCCGGCACACGCTCGATCTTCGCAATGAGTTCCTTCCAGTTGTCGATGGGCTGGGCGCTCTTGACCTGGACCTCCCCCTCGGTCTCCACGATCATCCGCCGGATCTCGAAACCGAAGCCTCCCATCACGCTCATGACCACCACCAGCAGGGTCACGCCGAGCGCCACGCCCATGACCGAGATCGCCGTGAAGAACGGGAACCGGCGCCCCGCCGGGAAGAGCTGTCTCAGCGCCAGATAGAGAAACCAGGGCATCGTCAGTGCGGCGATTCCTGGATCAGCGCCCGGTCACCACTCCGCCTGCATCGCGGATTTCGGTACAGGTCCGGTTCATGGTTCACGGGACTCCCGCCGCGGAATGCGAGCGGAGCTGGGGAAAGTAGATGACATCACGGATGCTCTCCGCGCCCGAGAGCAGGATGCAGAGCCGGTCGATGCCAATGCCCATGCCTCCCGCGGGCGGCATGCCATGTTCCAGAGCGAGGATGAAATCATGGTCGATGTTCTGCTTTTCCTCACCGGCCTGCGCCTCGAACATGCGCCGCTGCTCGATGGGATCATTCTGCTCGCTGTAGGCGGGCGCAATTTCCATCCCGCCGATGATGAGTTCAAACACGTCGAGGACGCCCGGATCCTCCTGGTTGAGCTTCGCAAGCGGGCACAGTTCCTTCGGCAGGTGCGTCACGAAGGTCGGCTGGATGAGCGAGGGTTCGATTTTCTTCGAGAAGATCTCATTCGTGATCTCGAACTCCTCCCACTTCGGATCCACCTTCAAACCCAGCGCTTCCGCCCCAGCGATCTTCTGCTCCTTTGTCCGCTCAAACCAGCCGGCGTCGCCAGTCGTCTCGCGGAGGAGCTGCTTGTACGGCACCTCCCGCCACTCACCCGAGAAGTCGATCTCCTGACCGCTTGCCGCATGCCGGATCCTGGAGGTTCCAAGCACCTCGGTGCAGAGCGACTGCAGCAGGGCCTTCACAAGCTCCATCATGCCGCGGAAGTCACTGTAGGCCTGGTAGACCTCGAGCATGGTGAACTCGGGATTGTGCCGACGGGAGATGCCTTCATTCCGGAAATTGCGGCCAATCTCGAAGACGCGGTCGATCCCTCCGACCAGAAGCCGCTTGAGGTAGAGTTCGAGCGAGATGCGCAGGAAGAAATCCATGCCCAGCGCATTGTGATGCGTCGTGAACGGCCGGGCAGCGGCTCCGCCGGCGACGCTCTGCAGCACCGGCGTTTCCACCTCGATGAACTGGCGGGTTTCGAGAAAACGACGGATATGCGATACGATGCGCGACCTCAGGAGCAGGCGTTCGCGCGACTCCCGATTCACGATCAGATCGAGATAACGCTGGCGGTACACCTGCTCGGGATCGCTCAGGCCGTGCCACTTTTCCGGCAGCGGTCTCAGCGCCTTGGCGAGGAGGACGTAACGATCCACCCTCACGGTGACCTCGCCCGTCTTCGTCTTGAACAAGGTGCCCTCAGCCCCGATGATGTCGCCAAGATCGAGTTTCCTGAACGACGCGTACGCCTCGTCGCCCACAACATCCTTTTTCACGTAGATCTGGATAGGTCCCGCCTCGGATCCGCTTTGCTGGTCAAACAGCTTCACGAACTGGCTCTTCCCCATGTCGCGGATCACCACGATACGGCCGGCGACCGACACCGCGACCGCATTGTCCTGTCCGTCGACATGCAGCTTCCTCGCATCCCCCGAGAGATGGCTCACCGCGAAACTTGCGCGAAAGGGGTCACGCCCCGCCGCGCGCAGCTCGTCGAGCTTGGCCAGCCGGACGGCGTGCTGGTCGTGGGTGTTGTCAATCGAAAGGTCGCTCATGGAACCCGTGACGATGAGTTTGCAGGGCTGACCGGGCAAATGCATTCTCCTCCTCGCACCCTCGCCGTTCCAAGCCTCAGCCAATCCTTGTCATCTGAGGCATCGTCCCCGCCGGATGCCGCAAAGGCAGGCCCCTACTTTTTGATGTCTTTTTCCACGCTTTTGCTGCCAACTGTCACGTTGACCGACCATGGACCGCATCGCCGCCACCTTTGCCAGAACCCGGAGTGAGAACCGCGCCGCCCTCGTCGCCTACCTCTGCGCGGGCGACCCGGATCTCGAAACCTCTCTCCAGGCGTGCCGTACGGTGCTGGTCAATGGGGTCGATCTCCTTGAACTCGGTGTCCCTTTTTCGGATCCGCTGGCGGATGGCCTGACAAACCAGCTTGCCGCGCAGCGCGCCCTGTCCTCGGGCATGACAGCCGCGCGGGTATTCGAACTGGTGCGTCGTCTGCGCGCGGAGTTCCCCGAGGTTCCGATCGCCTTCTACACCTACTACAATCTCGTTTTCTCGAACGGAACCGATGCCTACCTCAGGACCGCGAAGGAGGCTGGCGTCGACGCCATGCTCACGCTCGATCTCCCGCCCGAGGAGGCAGGGGAATTTTCCGGGCTCGCAAGGAAACACGGCATCAGGACCGTTTTCATCGTTGCCCCCACCACACCCGCCTCGCGCCTGGGCATCATCACGCAGGCGGCGACGGGCTTCATCTATTACGTGTCCCGGGAAGGCGTCACGGGGGTGCGCGACACCGTGTCCGACAGCATCCCTTCAGCCGTGAGCCGGATCAAGGAGAGCACCGCGCTGCCTGTCGTCGTCGGCTTCGGCATCTCGCGGCGCGAGCATGTTGCAACCGTAGCCCGGCACGCCGACGGTGTGGTGGTGGGCTCCGTGTTGGTCAACTGCATCCGCGACCATCTCGGCAGGCCGGAAGCGATTCTCGAAAAAATGGGTGCCGTCACCCGCGACCTTGCCGCCGGCCTCCCCCGCACCTGATCATGCCTTCCGTTCAGAGGGCACGATCACACGCAGGCTGAAGGGACGAACCCCGACCTCGAGCCGGCGCCCCATCTGGTGCACCTCTCCGTCGGTGTGAACCGGTCCGGCCTCGTCGCGATCAATGATGAAACTCGCCGCCTGCTTGCGCACGACCCGGGGGCTCCCGTCGAGATTTCCCATGAAAAGCCGGGCCACCAGCGCCGCGGCTCGCAACGGGCCCACCTCGCGAATCACCGTGAGGTCCAGAAGGCCGTCGCCCACACTCGCGCGCGGGGCTATGAAGCAGCCGTTCCCATACTGATCCGAATTGGCCACAGCCAGGAGGAAGGCCCTCTCCGCAAACACACCGCCCTCCGCACGCACGGTGCATGCCACGGGCTGATGGGAAAAAAACAGCCGGAATGCGGTGGACACATAGGGAGCGAATCCCCGCCTGGTGAGTGCATTGAAGCGCCGGCTTATCTCGGCATCGAAGCCCACACCCATCGCATTGACGAAAGGAACACCATTGACCACGCCGGTATCGATCGCACGTTGACGCCCCGTACGAAGCAGATCGAAGGCGCGGTCCGGATTGCGGGGAATACCGAGATGACGGCCGAGCCCGTTGCCCGAGCCTCGGGGGATCAGGCCGAGCGTCACCGGTGTTGTGGCAATTGCGGAAACAACCTCGTTCACCGTGCCGTCGCCTCCGATCACGACGACGCACTCGAACTTCTCCCTCACGGCCGCTCCTGCCAGTTCGCGGCCATGCCCGGCGCGCTCCGTCATCAGGATTTTTCCACCCGCTTGCCCGGCCTCAAGATATGCCTCCGCACGCTTCACCATGTCAGGCGTGTCATTGTGCCTTCCGGAACGGGGATTGATGATGAAACAGGTTTTCACAGTGTCGCAACGCGCGCCATCTCCGCACGCCTTTCTCCCCCTCCGCGAGCGCAATCGGGCGCCACGCGAAAAACAATTGCGTCGCCGGACCATGCCGGCATCGCCTTGTCTGCGTCACCATGCCCTTTGCGCTCAAGGAGCTGTTTCCCGATCAGGATTTCCGGTTTCAACTGACACTGCGGCGGAGCGAAGCGCGCGTGTTCTTCGAGCCGCGCGCTCCGGCTGTCCTCGGAGAGCGACGCCGGTGGCTGGAGGGCGACTGCCCTCTCTACGTGGCAGCCACACCCGATGCGGGACCCCTGGTCACACAGATGGAATCCCTCGCGGCAGCGTGGAAGGTTCCTCTGCCTCCGGCGGATTCCCCGGACGATGTCCGCTCGCGCCTCATCCGGCTTGGCAGGGCGTTCGAGCCGGACATCCTGCTGCTTCAACCCGAAGCCAGCGGAGAGTTTGTCCTGAAGGCGGGCGTCGTGTGTTTTCCGTCGTCGTGGGCCTTGACGGACAAGATCGGGCGTCCGCTCGATGTCATCCACGCCACCGTGCCGGGGCTCAATCCCACAATCGGAACCGCAATCTCCACCTTTCTGGAA
>JAGOJU010000081.1 GCA_017994935.1 Opitutaceae bacterium | reverse complement strand
CGCGCGCCTTCCCCATTCAGACAATTCGAATTTTTTCTGTAT
This sequence comes from Opitutaceae bacterium, assembly GCA_017994935.1. Classification (GTDB taxonomy): domain Bacteria; phylum Verrucomicrobiota; class Verrucomicrobiia; order Opitutales; family Opitutaceae; genus UBA6669. The sequence goes on along the minus strand of JAGOJU010000081.1, from coordinate 13,582 downwards.
GCTCACACGACTCGTTCTCACCACTCTCACCGTCGGTGCCCTCACGGCGGTCGTCCATGCCCAGGACAAGGTTCCTCTGGCCCTTGACCTGCCAAAGCCCCTCTTTGTGGGCACGCCGCGGCCGATCACTTTGCCTAATCTCGAGAAGCCGAGGAGCGGCCCCCGTCCGGCCCTGATGGTGCCTGCCGGGACCACTCTTATTTCCAAGGGCAAGCCCGTCACGTCATCCGATACCTTTCCCGTGATCGGTGAACTCAACTACGTCACGGATGGCGAAAAGAGCGGCGCCGATGGCACCTTCGTCGAGCTCGGACCCGGGGTGCAATGGGTCCAGATCGACCTCGGAAGCGTTTCCACGATCGAGGCGATTCTGGTCTGGCATTATCACTCCCAGGCTCGTGTCTACTATGATGTCGTTGTCCAGGTTTCCGATGATCCGGAATTCAAGAAGGGGGTCACCACGCTCTTCAACAACGACGACGATGACTCGTCCAAGCTTGGCAAGGGCACGGATCCCGCCTACATCGAAACGAACGAGGGCCGCCTGATCGACGGCAAGGGGACAAAGGGCCGTTATGTACGCCTCAGTTCCGCCGGAAACACGACTGACGAGCTGAACCACTACGTGGAGGTCGAAGTCTTCGGCAAGCAGTAGGTCTTGGTGAATCAGTTACGGATTGAATCGCAGGGCGCATGAAAATGCGCCTTGCCGCTTTTTGAAGGTCTGCTCATCGTCGCGCCGTTTTCTGATAGTTCCTCTGTCCCATGCCTCCAGCTGTCTGCGGCACCTGCAAATCCGCAAGCATCACGCCACCTGTGTCATTTCAAACGACAGGCTCGTGTGTGGGTACTCATCAGCCTCGAAACACATCAAAATAACGAATGAGCTCAAATGATCATAGCGGCGGAGCCATCGCTCCGAACGCCAAACGCCTCCTCTGGGCCGGCTTCATGGCAATCCTTGCGGCTGGCGTCGGTTTCGCAATCCGCGGCGGCATTTTCGACAACTGGGGAACCGAATACGGTTTCACCGCTGCACAGATCGGTGCCATCGGAGGTGCCGGTTTTTCCGGTTTCTGTTTCGGCATCATCATTGGTGGCCTGATTTGCGACAGGATTGGTTATGGTAAACTGGTCGGACTCGCCTTCATCCTCCACGTCCTGTCGGCCATCGTCACGTTCATGGCGGATGGTTCCGGTGCCTACAACAGCCTCTATTGGGGCATGTTCATATTTGCCTATGCCAACGGCACGTTGGAGGCGGTGGCCAATCCTCTGGTTGCCACGCTGTTTCCGGCAGCGCGCACGCACTTCCTCAACATCCTGCATGCAAGCTGGCCGGCTGGTCTTGTCCTGGGCGGCATCTGCGGATGGATTCTCGATGACCGATTCCAGATTCCGTGGAAATGGCAGCTCTCTATCTATCTGATTCCAACTGTTGCCTACGGTCTCATGTTCATGGGACAGCACATGCCCAAGTCGGAGGCGTCCGCCAAGGGACTCAAGCTGGGTGGCATGCTGAAGGATGTGGGCATACTCGGTTCCGCGGTGATTGCGCTGTTCATCTGGCTCTTCTCGAAGGATGCGCTCGGACCCATGCTCGGCGGACTGACAGGGGTTGCATTCTTCACCGGTCCAGCCTGGGGCTGGGTCGCGATGGCAATCGGCGCCGTGGTGTTTTTTGCCTTCAGCGGGGCGAGCGGCTGGGCGCTGGGCTCTGGGCTTCTTTTCATCCTGTTTATAGCGCATATCCTGCTGGGTGCCGTTGAACTGGGTACCGATGGCTGGATTCAAAACATCACCGGCAACATTCTGAATTCGGAGCAGGGGAAGATTCTCTTCGTCTTCACCTCGATGACGATGTTCGTCCTTCGGTTCTGTGCGGATTTCATCGAACGGAAGCTCGGTCTGTCTCCCGTTGGCATCCTGCTCGTGTGTGCGGCGCTTGGCTGCCTGGGCCTGAACCTGACCTCCGGAATCGCCACCTTTGGCGGCGCCATTCTTGCCCTCTCGGTCTATGGTGTGGGCAAGACATTCCTCTGGCCGACAATGCTGGCGGTGGCATCCGACCGTTTTCCGCGTACGGGTGCAGTTGCGATCTCCATCATGGGCGGTCTGGGTATGATGTCTGCCGGCCTGGTCGGCTCCACCGGCCTGGGCTATGCGAAGGACCGTTTTGCGGGCGAGGAGCTCCAGAAGGACAATCCCGCGATCTATTCGGAGTACAAGGCCGCGACACCCAGCAAGTTTCTCTTCTTCGCTGAAGCCCATGGGCTGGATGGCAAGAAACTGGGCGAAGCAAAGGCGGCAATCGCGGCGCAAACGGCGACGGATGCCCAGAAGGCGGTTCACCATGCGGACACCAAGGGCGATCGTCGCACCTTGGTCGCCGATTCCTTCCTTCCCGGAATGATGGCTGCGATCTACCTGTGCCTGCTGATCTATTTCAAGTCCAAGGGAGGGTATCGTCCTGTGACGCTTGCCGAGTCCAATTCCTCCTGAGCTTGGGCCTTTTGGCATAATTTGCAGTTCGCAAGGGCCGTATCCCCCCGGGGAGCGGCCCTTGTTGCTTGGGATTCACCTTGCGAGTCGGGGTGGCCGTGGGGTTATCTGAAGGTCACATCATGATCATTGATTCGCGTTATGAGAAGCTGGCGGCGGGATTGACGGGATTCTCCACTCATCTTGCCAGGGGAGAGCGGGTGCTGATTGACGCCTTCGACATTCCCGACGCCATGGTCATCGCCCTGATCCGCGCCGCAAGGGAGCGGGGTGCCCATCCCTACGTCCAGATCCAGCGTGCGCGGATTGGGCGGGAGCTGATGCTTGGTGCCGAGGAGGCGCAGTTCCAGCCACATGCGGAGGTCGAACTCAAACGTATGGAGGCGATGGATGCCTACATCGCCGTTCGTGGCTCGGGTAATATCTTTGAGTCATCGGACGTTCCCGCGGCCAAGGTGCAACTCGTAAGTCGAATCATGAAACCGGTGCTCGATCACCGGGTGAACGAAACGAAGTGGGTGGTCCTGCGCTGGCCGACGTCCGCCATGGCCCAACAGGCGGGCATGAGCACCGAGGCGTTTGAGGACTTCTATTTCAAGGTGTGCACGCTGGACTACTCACGAATGGCCCCCGGCATGAAGGCTCTGAAGGCGCTGATGGACAGGACGGACCAGGTGCACATCAAGGGCCAGGGCACCGATCTTCGTTTCTCGATCAGGGGGATCGGCTCCCGGGAGTGTGGAGGTTTACGGAATATTCCGGATGGCGAGGTGTTCTCGTGTCCGGTGAGGGATTCTGTGGAAGGCACGCTTCAGTACAACGCTCCCACCGTTTACCTCGGATCGTCCTTCGACAATATCCGGCTGACCTTCAAGAAGGGACGCATCGTTGAGGCGACTTCGAGCAATACGAGGCGGTTGAACGAAATCCTGGATAGCGATGACGGGGCGCGCTACATCGGCGAATTCGCCCTCGGATTCAATCCGCACATTCTCCATCCGATGCGCGACATTCTATTCGATGAAAAGATCGCCGGATCCTTCCATTTCACTCCGGGTCAGGCCTACGAAGGGGTGGGGAACGGAAATCGTTCCCAGGTGCATTGGGACATGGTGTGCATCCAGCGACCGGACTATGGTGGGGGAGAGATCTGGTTCGACGGAAAGCTCGTTCGCCAGGACGGCCTCTTTGTGCCGAAGTCGCTCCACAAGTTGAATCCGGACTACCTGCTGGCTTCGAAGGGGTAGGCGATGATGCTCCCGCTGCGCGGACGGGACATCCCTTTCACAATGGATTCGACACCCACACTCCGCGCGTTTGTCCAGTCACTGCCGAAGACAGAAACCCACCTCCACGTGGAAGGGGCACTGCCCTATGACCTGCTGCATGCCTGGAGACCTGACGTCTATCCACCCGCAGCGCCCTTTCATGCGCGCGAGCACCGGTTCTCGAGCTTTCCGGAATTCGAGGAGACTCTGTTGAATCACGCGCTGCCCTGGTTCACCAGCGCAGACCGATATCATGAGGCGATGCGGGTGGTCTTCGCGAAGCACGTTGCGGGAAACGTGCGCTACGTGGAGACAAGCTTTCACCTCCGGGTCACCCAACTCATCGGGGTTTCAGGCCCCGACCTCATTGCAGCCATACGCGCTGCGGTTCCCCCTGGGCTGGAAGTGCGCATTTTTGCAGGCATGCTTCGCTCGGACCATGGGGGGCCGCTGGGTGCGGTCATCGACGACCTCGAGAATTGGGAAGGGCTGGCGGGTGTCGACCTGCACGGATTCGAAGAGGTGCCGACCGAGCCTTGGACGCGGGGGATCTGGGAGCGATGCCGCGCCGCGGGGAAGGTCACGAAGTGTCACGCAGGCGAATTCGATGGCGCGGCGCGGGTGCGTGAAGCCATCGAAGTGCTGGGTGTGCGTCGCGTACAGCACGGGGTGCGAGCGATTGAGGATCCGAAGGTGGTTGCGCTGGCGCGTGAAACGGGGACCACATTCGATGTCTGCCCAATCAGCAATGTGCACCTGAAGGTTGTGCCATCGATCCGGGAGCATCCCTTGCGGGCACTCGTGAATGCGGGCGTGCGCTGTACCATAAGCACCGACGACCCGCTGGTCTTCGGCAATTCGCTTTTGGATGAATACCTCGCCCTCGCTTCACAGGGCGGCTTCACCGTGAAGGAACTCGCCGCGCTGGCCAAGGCAGGCTGGGAGGTTGCCGATGTGTCTCCGGCGGTGCGCGCCGGACACCTCGCCGAAATCGACCGCCTGCTTGATGCAGCAGGCGCCGGGCGCGGAGAATAGTGGGTCAGTAGGACATCGCCCGGTCCAGGCTTCTGTACTGGATGGCTTCGAGCAGGTGGGCGTCGCCGATGCAATCGCTGGAGGCGAGGTCGGCGATCGTGCGCGCAACCTTGAGAATTCGGTCGTAGGCACGGGCGGACAGCCGGAGTTCCTCCATCGCGCGCTGCAGCAGGTCGCCCTGGCGCGGAGTAAGCCGGCAATGCTGGCGAATCTGGCCGTGGTTCATCCGGGAGTTTGTGGTGGTTCGTGTGCCCTGAAAGCGCGTGCGCTGGCTCAATCGGGCGCTCTCTGTTCGACTGCGGATCAACGCAGAGGCTTCACCGGAGGCGTCGCTTCGCAGTTCGGCAAGCGAGAGTGCCGGGGCCTCGATGTGCAGGTCGATCCGGTCGAGCAGGGGACCGCTGATGCGGGCACGGTATCGCTGCACCTGGCTCGGCGTGCAGCGGCACTCGTGCCGCGGATCGCCAAGATAACCGCAAGGGCAGGGATTCATGGCGGCGACGAGCATGAAGGCGCAGGGAAAGGTCACCTTGCCGGCGCTTCTGGAGATGGTCACCTGACCGTCTTCGAGAGGCTGTCGAAGCACCTCCAGGGCGGAGCGTTTGAACTCGGGCAATTCATCAAGGAAAAGCACTCCATGGTGGGCCAGGGAAATTTCACCCGGGCCGGGAATCGAACCGCCGCCCAGGAGGGCAATGTCGGAAACGGTGTGGTGCGGGGATCGAACCGGGCGGCGGCCAAAGCCCACAGCTCCGCCGTCGAGGGTGTGTCCGGCCGCCGAATGGATGCTCAGGATTTCGAGGGACTCCTCCTGGGTGGGTGACGGCATGATCGAAGGAATACGTTTTGCGACCATCGACTTGCCTGATCCCGGGGGACCCATGACCAGGAGGTTGTGACTCCCTGCGACGGCGACTTCGACGGCGCGACGGAGCACGTGCTGCCCCTTGATTTCAGCGAAGTCACCGGGGCTTTCGTTGAAGCCCTGCGACAGGGCAATCATGGCTGCGGTGGCGTGCAGGCGGGGCAGCTGGACCTCGCCTTTGAGAAATCGGAATGCCTGATCGAGCGAAGTGGTGGGGTAGACCTCAATACCGTCGACCAGCGCGGCTTCCATGGCAGACGCGGCGGGCAGCAAAAGTCCCTTGAATCCCAGTTGTCGCGCGAGGCGTCCCATCGCAAGCGGTCCCCGGACGGGACGTGTGGCGCCGGACAGGCTCAGTTCGCCGGCGATCAGGAACTGAGGAAGGGAGGCAGCGCACAGCTGTCCGGTGGCGATCAGCAGTCCGATCGCGATCGGAAGATCGTAGCAGGGACCCTCTTTTCGAATGCTTCCAGGGGCGAGATTGATGGTTGTGCGTGACCATGGCATCTTGAACCCGCTGTTCACGACGGCGGACGAAACCCTGTCCCTCGATTCCTTGACGCCCGTGTCCGGCAGTCCAACGAGAATCAAGTCTGGTGCTCCGGCCTCCCCTGTGTTGACCTCCACATGTACCAGCTCAGCATCAATCCCTTGAAGGGCGGCGGATTTGAGGGTGGCGAGCATCGTATGAGGTTGGGCAGGGCTCTGATTGGAAGGTTCTAACTTAAAAGGATTGCATTCCAAGAGGATCAAGCTAAATACGCATTTTATTGGCATTATATTGAAACCCTATGGTCATTGGAATCACAGGCGGAATCGGGTGTGGAAAGTCGACCGTGGCCGGACTCTTTGAGGTCAAAGGCTATTCCCGCATGGATTCCGACGAAATCATTAGGAATCAATTGCTTGTAAGCCCGGAGGTGAGGATTGCACTTGTGGAACGTTTTGGACCCGAGGTGCTCACGGGCGAGCATGTGATCAGCAGGGGATATCTCGCCTCGCGGATTTTTGCGTCCGATGAGGAGAGGCTCTGGCTGGAGGATTACCTTCTTCCGAAGCTATTTTTGATTTGGCGGAAGTCCCTGGCTGGGAATCTCCAGCAGAATTGGGTTTTCGAGGTTCCCTTGCTGTTCGAAAAACAACTCGAAAATTGGTTTGATTTCACTGTGTGCGTCGCCACTACTGCCGAGAACCAATTGGTTCGGCTGGAGAAGCGCGGAATGACCCGGGCGCATGCTGAACTTCGTATTTCCAAGCAATTGCCCTTGGCCCGTAAAGTGGAGCTCGCCGACTTTGTTATCGGCAATGATGGCACGCCGGACTTCCTGAGACTTCAAGTCGACGCGTTGGCTGGCCGGTTTGCCAGTTGTGCGTGAGTCCCTTGAGGGCAGCGGCGCACGTCCCTTTCAATTTTCGTCCTACCATGGAAAAACCTTCCAAGGCTCGCTCAGCAGAGTCCAAGGCTTCAAAGCCCAAACGTCCCCGTGCGAAAGTCGTTCGCGCGGCATCGCCCAAGAGTCCCCGCAAGCGGGCAAAGGCGGTTGCGTCCACGGATGAACTTCCTCTCGTCGCGGCGGAGACGGTGGCATCAGCGGGTCCGGTGATGCCTGCTGATAGTGCAGGGAGCGACAAGCCTAAGGATGGGCGGATATCCGGTTCCGACAGGGAGGTGCGCGAGGTTTTTGTGCCTGTTGCTCGCTCGCGTGAGACCGAGTCGGGAGAGGGTCGGAAGTCTGCTTCGACGGAAATGCCTGATCGGAGGCCGGGAGAAGGCGCACCATCGTTGGTGGCTCCGGCTGAAACGATTCCCCCGGCGGGCCCAGCCGAGACCGGAACTCCTGCGCCGTCAGGTGGGGAGTCGGTCCCGGACACTGAAAGCACGCCGGACAACGGCAATCGCCAGCCGCCCAATTTTCAGAACCGTGAGTTTCGCGGCCGCGACTACTGGAAGCAGCTCAAGAAGGAAAAGCGGAACAAACACGGAAAACCGTGGCAGCAGAATCCGAACGATCGCGGGCCCCAGAACCCGGCGCAGCCTGCGCCGCCGAGCCTTGCGCCCAAGCTCGGTGACCTTCCGGATCCGGCGCGTTTCGCGGATCCTGTCGCGCTCGACTCCCTCGCTGCGGAACTTTCCTCGGGCGGCGGCGAGACCGTGTTTCTTGATGCCCTGTATGTGATGTCACTCGCCGACCTTGCGGCATTTGCCCGAAAGGCGGGCGCAGCCATCGAGGGACAGCAACCGCGGCGGGTACTCCTCACGGAGATCTTCAAGGCGGTCGCGGATCAGAAGCGCCCCATCCGTGACAGGGGATTCCTGGACCTGACCGACAGGGGGCACGGCTTTTTGGTTCACCCCAATGTCAGCTATCGTTTGTATCCGGAAAGCACCTACGTACCGGAATCGTTGGTGAAACGCTACGGACTCAAGCGCGGGCATGAACTGGAGGTGATCGTTCAGGCACCCGTTGGTGAAGATCGCTGTCCCGCCGCGGTGGGCATCGAGCGGGCGATGAACGGCGCTCCCAAGGACGCCAACAATGTCACCCCCTTCGAGGAACTCGTACCGTACTATCCGCTTCAGCGGATCCTGCTCGAGGCCCCCGAGGTGCAGAAGGACATCTCGATGCGCACGGTCGACCTCCTGACCCCCGTGGGTTTCGGCCAGCGAGGCCTGATTGTGGCGCCGCCGCGGACCGGAAAGACCGTCCTGCTCCAGAACATAGCCAACTCGGTTTCCGAAAATTTTCCGGAGGTTAAGCTGATTCTGCTGCTCATCGACGAACGGCCCGAGGAGGTGACGGACTTCAAGCGCCACACCAAGGGCGAAGTGGTTTCCTCGACCTTTGACGAGTCGCCAGAGAGCCATGTGCACTGTGCGGAAATGGTCGGTGAAATCGCGCGTCGAAGGGTTGAGCGCGGACAGCATGTCGTGATCCTGCTCGATTCCATCACCCGTCTGGCGAGGGCCTACAACGCGCTCGCATCGAATTCGGGAAAGATCATGTCCGGAGGCATGGAGGCGACTGCCCTTCAGCGTCCCAAACGCTTCTTTGGCGCTGCGCGCAACATCGAGGGAGGCGGTAGCCTGACAATCCTGGCGAGTGCCTTGATCGACACCGGCAGCCGCATGGATGAGGTGATCTTTGAGGAGTTCAAGGGAACGGGCAACATGGAGCTGCACCTCGACCGGGGACTTTCCGACAAGCGAATATTCCCGGCGATCAACATGCTTCGCTCCGGCACAAGGAAGGAAGAGCTCATCTACCATCCGGATGAATTGCAGCGCGTCTATGGCTTGCGGCGAACGATGCAGGGGATCGGCCCGGTGGAGTCGATGGAGATGCTGATCCAGCGTCTCAAGAAGACGAAATCGAACGCCGAGTTCCTCATGAGCTTGGCCAGATAACTGGGAACCATGAAGCCCGCCGTCGCCTTCATCGTATGAATGGCGACGGCGAGTTTCTCTGTCACGCTGCCCGAATCGGGGCACTGCCGTTGCAGCCTTTGGGTGGACTGGAGCTCCTGGAACGAATTCCTGCGCGAATGGCGCGCGAACTTCAGGTGTTTCCCTTTGATCTGGATCAGGGTGTCCTCAAATTTGCGATAAGCGATCCACGGGATGACCGACGTATCGGTGCGGTCCGGCAGATGTTTGAAGGATTGGAGGTGGAGGCGTATTTCGCTCCCGACGAAGAGATCACTCGCGCGATTGAGCGGTTTTACGTTGTTCATGATGATGAGGTTAATGAGGATCCCGGCCCCGGAGTGGCTGGGTCTCCGAATCAGGTGGTTGCCCTGGACTCGCAGATCGGCGGGCGACTGGATCGAGTGCTAAGCCCGGGTCCGGATGAGCCGATAACGGAGATGGTGCGCAAACTCATCACCGACGCCTTGGAACGTCGCGCTTCGGATATCCATTTGGAGCCGTTGGCGGGATCTGTGCGTGTACGGAATCGTGTGGATGGGGTTTTGCGCGAGGTGGGTGGAGCCTCAAAGGGTCACCATTTGTCCATCGTCTCACGGATCAAGATTCTTTCACGGATATCGATTGCCGAGAGGCGGCGGCCGCAGGATGGACAAATGCGCGTGAGGAACGGGGGCAGGGAAATTGACCTGCGGGTCTCGGTTGTGCCCACGGTTCACGGCGAGAGCGTGGTCATGCGCGTGCTGGATGGCACGAGCGCAAAGCGACAGCTTTCCGACCTCGGTTTCGATCCGACCGCCGAATGGAACTGGCGGCAACTGACTTCCCGGCCGGCCGGGCTGATTCTGGTGACGGGTCCCACCGGATCGGGAAAGTCAACGACCCTCTACAGCGTGTTGAATTCGCTCAATGCGCCTGGGCGGAAGATCGTGACCGTCGAGGATCCCGTCGAGTGCCGGATCGAGGGAATCAACCAGGTCGCGGTCCATCGTGAAATCGGAATGAGTTTCGCCTGTGCGATGCGTGCCCTTCTGAGGCAGGCACCCGATATCCTGATGGTGGGTGAAGTCCGCGATAGGGAGACCGCCGACCTGGCTGTGAATGCCGCGATGACAGGCCACCTGGTATTGTCGACGCTTCACACCAATGACGCCTGCGGTGCCATCACGCGCCTCAGCGACCTCGGCGTGAAACCCTTCATGATTGCGACCGCGCTCAGAGGGGTGCTCGCGCAGCGACTGGTGCGCAAGATCTGTCACCATTGTCGAGTACCCGTTGAGTTTTCGCAGCAGGAGCGAGACGCGATTGCGAGATTGGGTGGGGCGGATGGGCTCGTGCATGCCTACAAGGGACGGAGATGTGAAGCGTGCGAAGGCTCTGGGTTTTCCGGAAGAACAGGCCTGTTTGAACTGCTGACAATCGGTCCGCAACTGCAGCGCGCGATTCATGAGGGCGCGCCGCCACGTCATTTGAAATCGCTGTGGCGCAGCGAGGGCGGACGTTCGCTGAAGGAGGACGGATTTGAAAAGGTGAGCGCAGGGCTCACCACGATCGGCGAGGTGCTCGCCACCCTGTCGACCCAGGAATGATTTCCACAAATTTATGAGTTACGAAATGAATGACCTTCTCGAACTGGTGGTGGATCAGAATGCGTCTGATCTCCATTGCCAGGTCGGACAGCCCCCCACGTTGCGCATCAGCGGGAGCATGGTCCCGATCGAGGGCCCCAACCTCAATCCGGATGATACGGAAAGACTCGTGCTCTCCATCACCCCTGACAACCACGTCCAGAACCTGAAGCTCAATGGTGGATCCGATTTCGGCTTTGCCTACATGGACCGGGCGCGATTCCGCGTATCCATTCTCAAGGCCAAGGGAAGCTACGGCCTCGTATTGCGGCAGATCCCGAATCGGATGTTCGGCCTGAGGGACATCGGCCTGCCGGACCGGGTCAAGGAACTGCTCTACCGGCCGCGCGGATTGATATTGGTGACGGGACCGACCGGCTCAGGAAAATCGACCACACTGGCCTCGATGATCAACTACATCAACGAGCATCGCGACGGGCATATCATCACCATTGAGGATCCCATCGAATACTACCATCCCCACAAGCAATGCATCGTCACCCAGCGGGAGATCGGCGTCGATGTGCCCTCGTTTTCGGAGGCGATCCGTCGTGCGTTGCGCCAGGATCCCGACATCATACTTGTCGGTGAAATGCGCGATCTCGAGACGATCGAGGCCGCGATCAGTGCGGCCGAGACCGGCCACCTGGTGTTCGGAACACTTCATACCAACAGTGCGGCAAAGACGATCGACCGCATCGTGGATGCGTTCCCCGCCAACATGAAGGAAATGATCCGCACCCAACTCGCTTCATCGATCGTGGCGGTCATTTCCCAGGTGCTCTGCAAGAAGACGGGAGGCGGGCGGATCGCCGGCTACGAGATCATGATCAATACCACTTCGATCGCGTCGCTGATTCGGGAAAACAAGACCTTCCGCATCACTTCCGACATCCAGACCGGAGCGAATCTCGGCATGATCACGATGGACACGCACCTCATGAGCCTGGTGAACCGGGAAATGATTTCGCCGGATGAGGCCTTGGAGAAGGCCCAGGATCCTCTTGTCATGCGGGAAAAGCTGACCCAATTGGGCTTCAAACTGCGCGCGCTGTAGCTGCGCCTCCAGGTGTCCCGTCATGATCTCCGGGCCTTCTGATGCGACGGGCCGGTCGCGCAGTGCGATGCCGGGATTGGCATCCGCTGAATCCACCGACGGAAGACAGATTCCGGACACGCTGTCCCCGCAGAGGAGGTCGTCCGCATCGCCGCATGGAGGGCACGCCGTTGCTCCATGGTTGCAGCAGCTTCTAGAGGATTCTGTGAGGAAGCGCGCTTCCGACATCCATTTCGAACCATTCGAGTCGCATGTCTCCGTCAGGATCCGTGTCGATGGCATGATGATTCCCCTGGTCCGGAAACCGATTTCATGGATGCTGGCGATCGCGTCGCGGATCAAGGTGATGGCGGAGCTCGACATTGCCGAGTGCCGCCTGCCCCAGGACGGACGCATTGTTTTTCCGGTCGACGGTCATCCTGTGACCCTGCGTGTCTCGACCATCAACACCGTCTCCGGCGAGTCAATTGTGGCGCGTGTCCTTGATCAGCGTGCCGCACCTCGGAATCTTGAATCGCTGGGTATGCCCGCGGACATCCTGGACGGCTTTCGCGAGTGCCTGAGGTCCCCGCATGGACTGATCGTCATCACGGGGCCCACGGGTTCGGGAAAAACGACCACGCTGTACGGCGCGTTGAAGGAACTCAATACGACGGAGCTGAAAGTCCTCTCCGCCGAGGACCCGGTCGAGTATGAGCTCGAAGGAGTGATGCAGACTGCCATCCAGCCCGCTGCGGACGTGACATTTGCGAGTCTCTTGAGAGCCTTCCTGAGGCAGGATCCTGACGTCATCATGGTGGGTGAAATGCGCGATATCGAGACCGCGCGCATCGCGGTCCAGGCTGCCCTTACCGGGCATCTTGTCATCACGACGCTGCACACGCAGGATTCAGCGAGCGTGGTGGCAAGAATGACCGACCTGGGAATCGAGCCCTATCTCATCGCCGCCACGCTTGTTGGCGTGGTCGCGCAACGCCTCGTGCGACGCAAATGCAAGGCCTGCTCACGTGAGGGCATCGGATGCGAGGACTGCCTGCACACGGGGTACAAGGGGCGTCTTGGACTGTTTGAACTGTTCCGAATCGATCCTGTCATTCGCGACCTGATTGCTGCGGGAGCATCAACTGCCCAGCTTCGGGAAGCCGCCCACCTCGGAGGCATGAGGAGCATCAGCGACTACGGAATGAAGGCAGTTGATGCGGGTCTGGTCGGTCGTGCAGAGGTACTGTCGCTTTCAGTGGACTGAACGCCACGTCATGAGCAATTACTCATCGGCCTATTTTGAGGTCGAATTGCCCATCAATTTGGTTTGATGTAACGCGAATGCGACGTAGGCGTCGCCAATCCCGGATTTTCCACCCACCCGTCCGCCGCCGGTTGCTGTGATAGGCACGAAGTGGCGTCCGAACATCGACGCATGATCCAGAGCTCCATGGCAGCGATTCGAGAACGATTCTGGCAGTGTACGCGGGTGGGATTCCTGGCGCTCGCGGCGCTGATCGCGAGGACGGGCGGCGATGCAGCGGAGGCACCCGGGCTCGATAGGTATGGCGGGTGGCGGGACATCGTGACGAAGGCGACGGGTTGGTTTCGCCTCGACACGGTCGGGGGGCGCTCGCTGCTGGTGACGCCGGAGGGGCATGGATTCGTGGCGCTTGGTATCAATCATTTGAATACCCTGCGAGGCCCGGGCAAGGGCGAGCAGGATCTGTTTCACAGCCGTTATGATGCAGATTGGGAGAAGTTTGCCGTGGAGCTACACCAGCAGTTTACGAGTTGGGGATTCAATACGGTCGATCACGG
>JAGOJU010000024.1 GCA_017994935.1 Opitutaceae bacterium | reverse complement strand
GGTCCGGAGCGCGCGATACGGCTACTATCAGGATGACCTGGCGCGTGTGACCAATTTCGATTCCGTCATCAGCACGCAGATCAGCAGCCGCTACACCGTGCTCTCGGACAGTGTCGCGAAAGGATATGAGCTTACCCTGATCGCGAATCCAACATCCAACTGGCGAATTTCAATCACCGGCGCCAAGAACACCGCAACGGAGTCGAACATAGGCAATCCCTGGTTCGAGTTTGTCAAAGAGCGGCTCCCCATCTGGGGCTCCGCTGCCAATCTGGCGGGCGGTGCCACGCCAAGCACGACGTTGAACAACGCGGGCATCCCGGTAAACGTCGTAGCCTCTACGACTGGCAGCGGCAACTCGGCCAATTGGCGCACGTATTCTCAAGTGCTCGCTGCGGCGATGGCGAATTGGAATTTCATCCAGGCGTCGGAAAACCGGCTTAACAACAATCTCCGAAAATATCGCGTGACCGCTACCACGCGCTTTGCGTTTAACCGTGGCAGTCTCAAGGGCATTTTTGTCGGCGGCAACTACGCGTGGCGCAGTGTTGCAGCGGTTGGATATCCGGTGACTACGAATGCCAACAACCCCTTTGCAATTCCCGGCGTCAACGCCAGTGCCGTGGCGGTGTCCGACATTTCTCGGCCCTATCGTGGAGGGGAATTGGTCAGCTTCGATGGATTCGTCGGCTATAGCCGACGAATCAGTGGAGGCAAGTGTCTCTGGCGGGTGCAGCTGAATGTCCGCAATCTACTCAATCGGAATGATTTGTTGGTGCAGCGCGTACTCACTGATGGAACTGGAGCCATCTACACGGTGCAGGAGCCAAGGTCATTCATACTTACAAATACGTTCGCCTTCTGATTTTCCAGAGATCCCCAGCCAGCAGCAGGTCAGGTATTCCGCCGGAGAACGTGCATTCGCCAAGCATCGATTCTATGCGCCCCATACTCCTTCTTTTCACGTGTCTGTTCCTCGCTTCGGAACCCATTTCCGCAATGCCAAGCGCGAAGAGGAGCCATTTCGATTTTCTTGGCGACTACCGCGCCTACTACGCGGGACGCGAGCCATTGTGCTACAGCGCTATCGAGCCGATCTCGGCCCCAGACAGGTTCGGTGTGCGTTTCAGTTTTGCGTCCAACTTTCCGGGACTCCAGCGGATCGAATGGGCCGAGGGTGAAAGCGGGGAAGAATCTCCATTCCGACCGCTCATGCAGGGCGAGTTGTTTCTTCCCTTCGACCCGAAGCGCGATGAGGTTCAAGATCGTGTGATCCGCGTGCACGCTGTCTTTTCCCCAGGCATCGATTCGCCAATCTACACAATCCGCATCAATTGGATGACGCGAGCAGCCTTCTTGAAGGCTGGAGGCCGGCGCTCCCGCGATATTGTCAAAATCACGTCAGATCCCCACGTTGGCTACGGCACCAACAAACCTGAAAACTGGAAGAGTTTCCGGCCGAATGCAGCCGAACTGGCGTTTGCCCAGGAACACTGGGCACAGGTCATCAAAGGTGTCACTTCGGACTACGAGAAAGCAAAACGGATCAGCAAGGCATTGATCAGGGAATTGCGGGGGTGCGATGGACTTCCGAGCGCATTCATCTATGACCTGCCGACGTTCGATAAGTATGAGGCAATTCGCTCCGGCCGATCAAAATTCGCCTGCGCCCAATATTCGGAAATCTTTTCCAAAGTGTGCAATGCCTTTGGCGTGGTGAATCGATGGGGTTTCAACAACGACAATCTCCAGAATGATCAGATTCTTCTTGAACTCGGCTCCTCGCACTTGGTGACGGAAATCTTCGACCGCGATCTCAACCAGTGGGTATTTCTGGACGGGCACGCCCAGACACTGGGCGCCTATATCGGAAGCGTCGGTCCTCTCACCCTGCATGAGTTCTTCCTTTTCATGAACCAGGCCAATCGTCGACCGCACCTGAATGTGGTGATCTACAATCCCGAGAAAGACACGGAGACCACGCTGCCTGTCGATCAAAGCGGAAAACCCTACCGTTCGTATCGCGGTTGGACGAAGGGCTTTCACACGGAGTATTTGAGCGAGGCGCCATGAGGATCGATGTCACGTTCGGTTCAATGATGGCGCTGCTTGCCTCGCTCGTCGCTGGGTCGGCTGCAGCACGGGCATCCGCAGCGACCCCATTGAGGCCCAATATTCTTTTTGTGATGGCGGATGACCATGCAGCACACGCGATCAGCGCCTACGGCAGCAAACTCATCCAGACACCCAACATCGACCGCATTGCCGGCGAAGGCATTCTGCTGACAAACTGCTTTGCAACGAATGCCGTCTGCACTCCTAGCCGTGCGGCGATTCTCTCGGGAAAATACAGTCACAAGAATGGCGTGTCCACGTTCAATACGTTCGATGGCGCGCAATGGACCGTCGCGAAGGAGCTGCAACGCGCCGGTTGGCACACTGGCATGATAGGCAAGTGGCATCTCGGCGGTCTCCCCACCGGATTCGATGTGTGGCGCATCCTGCCGGGGCAGGGTCGATACATTGACCCTGTTTTTCTCTCGCCCGAGGGTCGCGTCGAAATCAAGGGCTACGTGACCGATATCACGACCGACCTCGCGCTCCAATTTCTCGAGCGACGGCCCAGGGACAAGCCGTTTTTCCTAATGTACCACCAGAAGGCGCCACATGGACCGTGGCAGCCGGACCCTAGAGACGAGGCCGCATTCGCAATGCGGGAATTCACGCCGCCGGCAAATTTCAACGACGACTACGTGGGACGTTCTGATTCCGCACGGACGGCAAAGATGCGCATCGCAGACTTCACGAAACAGCAGCTCAAGGCAGAGCCGCCACGTGGGCTTTCACCAGCAGAAGCCAAGCTCTGGAAATTCCAGCGATTCATGCGCGATTACCTTGCGTGCGTCGCCTCTGTCGACCGCAACCTCGGCCGCGTGCTCGACTACCTTGACAGCCACGGGCTGCGCGAGAATACGCTTGTTATCTACACCTCCGACCAGGGATTCTTCCTGGGTGAACATGGCTGGTATGACAAGCGGTTCATGTATGAGGAATCGCTTCGGATGCCCTTTGTTGCTCGCTGGCCGGGCGTGATCAAGCCCGGCACACGGAGCGATCGTTTCGCGCTCAATGTGGATTTCGCACCCACGTTTCTCGCAGCTGCGGGTGAGAACGCACCCGCCGACGTGCAGGGCCGCAGCTTGCTGCCGATCCTGCGCGGTGAGGCTCCGGGCGACTGGCGCACGACGATGTATTACCGTTTCTACCATACCGGCCACAATCAGGTGTCGCCGCACTGGGGCGTGCGCACCGATCGATACAAGCTGATCTACTTCAACCGGCTTGACCAGTGGGAGCTGTATGACCTTCAGGCCGATCCAGCGGAGATGAAGAATCTGTATCTGGACCCTCGTTGCGAAGGCACAGTCGCAGCACTCAAGACAGAGCTCACGCGGCTTCGCGCAGCGCTCGACGATCGCGATCAATTTTCGGACATCCAAAGGGACAATCCGTGAATCGGTCGATACCCACGTTCGGGATCTTTGTTTTCGCCGTAGCGCTGTGTGCCGCAACGCCGCCGCCGGTCCCGGGAGATTGCGATCCTTTCCTCAATCCCTTCAACAAGCTCTCTGCCCATCATCGTCCGGTCGGTGCCGGGGCTGTATACGGTGTGCCCGGTACCGATGGCGAGCCGACACGGGGTCGAATCGCAATCGTCACCCGCATCGGCCTTTCGATGGCGCCTGCAACAAGGAAATACATTCATCGCGTGATGCCCGCTGACCCGCCGCGCACGGTCACCTTCAATGAAGAAGCGGCCGGTTCTGGTGGCGGCAAAGGGCTGCCGATCACGCTGCGGATGCCGGCTGGTGTGCCGTACCCGAGCGTGGGCGAAGATCGTAATGTCGTCCTGTGGCCGCGTGACGGCAGTGGCGTCGACCTGTGTGTCATGTTCTATGGCTTCGACAACGAAAGGGGCACCGCACGCTATGCCAAATCATGGCCGTTCGGTGGTCTCGATTATGTCGATGGCTCAGACGGCTTCGACTCTGGTTCGAGCGCAAGTCGCCTGCGCTGGCCTTCCGGTGTGCTGCGCGGCTTTGAAATCAACCCCGCCAATCCTGCTCCGATCCGGCATGCCTTCCAGGCGACCGCCACGAGACACGGCAATCCGGATAACCGCAACTCACCCAAGGCACCGCCTTCGCGTCACGTGCTCGGCAAAACTCACGTATGGCCGGCCTACGGCACCGATGCTGGAGCCTCCAATCCAAACGCCAACCTTGGTGACATTCCATATGGCACTCGGCTTGTAATCCGCAGGCAGGATTTCGCGCTGAAAGAAAAACTCGGCCTGTCGCCTCGCGGCCGCGTGATTTTCGCAACACTTTGCTACTATGGCATGTACGTCGTTGATGGACAAGGGCAATACGATGCAGCCAATGACGGTGCGGTGATTCAGCAGCGCTGCGATCACGCCGTCACTCGAGAGGCTGCGGAAGACGTCAACGCGCAACTCATGAAGATTCTGCCGTTGCTTTGGCCCATGCGCAATCCGCGCCCGCTGGATTGCGAAACTGAGATATTTTCTGGGGACGGGTTGCCTTATGCCGGCGGTGGTGGGCCGCTTGATCCAGCGCAAAGCATCAATAGCGCATGGGACGTGAAATGACGGTTCTGATGGAGCGTGCAATGATATGGTTCATCGGTGCCTTGGCCACAGCCCGGGTTGCCCCGCCGTGGGGTCTGCCGTGCTGTTTCGCCGTATCGTTGTCATTCTCACCGACGAGATCAGTTGCGGCAACCCGCGGCGCTTCAACCCGCGCGAGAAGCGCAGTCTTTTCGCGAGCCGTCCCTAGATAGTGGCTCGCGTTCGCAGAGAATTCGACCTCGTCAACAACTCACATCGTACTCGTCCATGAAACATCTCACTTCCGCGATCCTGGCCGCAGCAACCGCAGCATTCGCAGTTGGGGCGCCCATCGATCGCGCTACGTTCCTCCGCCATGCCGTGCAGGGCGCGGAGCAAGCATGGCCCGCTGCCCAGGCGCCGGCAAAGGCGAACCCGCGCACCAGCGCGTTCTTTGTTGCGGCCCTTGCACTGTGCGAAGCTGGCGCGCATCCGGAACGGCTGGAGTTGCTGGTCACGCGGATGCAAGAGGCGCAGGATCGCGACCCGCAAAGTCCGCACTACGGCAGCTTTCGTTGGAATTGGAACGACCAGCAGGTCACGGACCAGAATGCCATCGAGTTCTGCATGCAGCCGACGGCGATTCTCTGGCTCAAACACCGCGACAGGCTTGCACCTGAGGTCCGCGCGAAGCTGCACGGAATCCTCGAACCCGGCGCGATCGTCGCGAGCCTGCGACACCGCGTGTCCGACGGTTACACCAACATTGCGCTCATGAGCGCAACCAACTTGATTATGCTGGGGGAGGGACTTGGACGGAGCGACGTCGCGGATGAAGGCTATAAGCGCTTGGATGCGCTCTTCACTCTGACGCAGCGGTCGGGGATCCGGGAATATGCCAGTCCCGACTACTACGGCGTCGACCTCGATGCGCTCCAACTCGCCGCTGCGTTCGCGCAACGGTCTGAGGGCCGGAGGAAGGCGCAGGCGCTTCTGGAGCTATTGTGGACGGATGTGGCGGCAAACTTCTGGTGGCCAAGTGCGCGGCTCAGTGGCGCGCACAGCCGCAATTACGACTATCTTTACGGAGTTGGAGGGCTCGACAAGCACCTCTGGGGGGCGGGCTGGCTGAAGACGGATTACCAGCCCGGTGCTGGAGCTGTCACACTTGCACTCGCGCAGTGGTGGCCCCAGGCGAGCCTCGAGGAAATGAGCCGCACGCGTCTTCCCCGATTGGTGCGGCATGTCTGGGGATCGGCCCGTTCCGACGCGAAAGCGACCCCCGGCTCGCCTGAGCGACCCGCGGCGGCCGGCGGCAAGGATTGGGCTATAGCTACGCACTGGCTCGGCCGCGACGTGACGCTTGGAATCGGCGGAGCAAACTACGGCCCGATAGACATTCCTCTCGCGGTGCATTTTACCGGATCGCGCGACACGTTACGCTGCTATTTCATTCCTGATGGTCGGGGAGATGCCTACGGAAAATCGAAGATCCCATGGCGCGGTCATTCCAAGGCCGTGCACCTCCAGCCCTTCTTTGCCGCCGTGCAGGAGACTCGCGACGCACTCGCACTTACAGTCTATCGCGAAAAGGACATTCCCGACGAAAGCACCTCGTTGCACTCCCACTTTGTAATGCCGCGCGCCGTCGATATGATATTTGTTGGTGACAGACGGGTTTTATTTGAACGCGCCAGGCCAGAGATTGTCACGGTCGCACCGGGCGAGCCAGTGTTTATCCGTCAGGGCACCGCCGCGCTTGCGCTACGCATTCATCTCGCGCGGACCGTGGGCGGCGAGACTGCGCCCGTTGCGCTTGTCTGGGACGGCAACGAATGGGACGCGATGCGGCTGACGGTTGATCACAAGCTTGACGGAAGTTCGAGACGAACCGCGCTCGCGGCGGTAGCACTGCAGGTGCGGGTCGGCAGCGAACTCGACGACGCCAGCTTTGCGAGGTTTAGGGGCGAATTTCAATCTGCCAAGAGTCAGGTGATCGCATCGTCGAACGCGATTGTGGTTCGCGCCGGGTCCGGAGATGGCATACTCGCGGTCGGCGCCGAGGCGCCATGGGCGCGGCCCTCACTCCTGGAGCCGTCTCCGCCTGGCGCCGTCCTCGAAATAGACGGCAAGGACTTGGGCAAAGCTATTCTCGCCACAGCGCAATGAAGTCAGAGGTTGCAGCTCTTTGTGTTTCGGCGAGACCTGGCCTGCGTATGTTTGGGGCGACGGGTGGACCCGCATTGCCAGACTCGCTTCTTGCACAGGACGGTATTCGGATTGCGGCTGCGGATACCTGGCTGAAAACGCGGGGCCTGGCACGAGCACGCGCTGGAAGTCGTGTAGGCTTTCGTCGGGATAGCCGATCCCAACCGAGATGGTCTTTCAGAAATTGCTGCAGTCATGATGCGCCAAGTTCAGCCGCTGACCTGCGTGATCCCTGTCCAAACGACGGATGGCCGCGCGAATCGCCACGGCGGATCGTGGTCATCAAGATCAGTCAAAGCACGAAGATCGTCGATCTCGATGGCGGGGTTGCGTCGAGTTTGTTCTGCGCCAACGATCGCACGAGCATTGTGGACCCGTGGCGCAAGCTTGCACCGCAGCGGAATTACGCCTTCTCAAAATGAATCCTCTGTTTCGTCATTTGTTCGCAGCTGCGTTGGCCATCCTTGCAAACACTTCGCCAGGGGCGTCCGGAACGCGACCACCCAATATCGTGGTCCTGCTCGCTGACGATCAGGGCTGGGCTGATCTCGGGATTGACGGAAACACGCAGGCGCGCACGCCGAACATAGATGCGTTCGCGCGCTCCGGCGCTCGGTTTGACCGTTTCTTTGTGTGTCCTGTGTGCGCGCCGACGCGGGCGGAGTTTCTCACCGGCCGATACTATCCGAGGACAGGGGTTGCCGGCGTGGACTCCGGTCTCGAGCGCTTGAATGTGGGCGAAAAGACGATCGGCGACACCTTGAAGGCTGCTGGCTACTCAACGGGCTTGTTCGGGAAGTGGCACAATGGAGGGCAAGGGCCGTATCATCCCAATGCGCGAGGATTCGACGAGTTCTATGGATTCATCGGCGGACATTGGGGCTGGTATTTCAATGCGCCGATGGAGCACAACGGGCGGAGTGTGCGCGGACGCGGCTACATTGCCGACGACATAACGGACCACGCGCTTGCGTTCATGCAAGCGCACCGCGGGAGCCCGTTTTTATGCTATCTTGCGTTCAACACACCGCATTCGCCCTTTTGCGTGCCTGACGCGTATTGGGAGAAGTGGAAAGATGCGCTGCTGCCACTGCGCTCGCCGGACGTTTCTCGCGAAAACGTCATGGTGACCCGCAGTGTGCTCGCGATGAATGAAAATCTGGATTGGAACGTCGGACGCGTGCTGAAAGAGCTGGAGCTGCTCGGCCTCGGAGACGACACGATCGTTGTCTACTTTTCCGACAACGGTGCCAACTCCCCGCGATGGAACGCGGGAATGAAAGGACGAAAGACCTCGACCGATGAGGGCGGAGTGCGAGCGCCGTGCTTCATTCGCTGGCCTCACCGGATTGCGCCGGGCAAGTTAATCACGGAGATTTCCGGGGCGATCGACCTTCACCCCACGCTATTGCAGCTCGCAGGCGTCCCAAACACAGGAACCAAACCGCTCGACGGAATGGACATCTCGCCGCTGTTGCTTGGCGAGCCTAAGACGTGGCCCGAGCGCATGCTCTTCAGCTATTGGAACGGTCGCACCAGTGTACGAACGCAACGCTTTCGCTTGGACGACGCCGGCTCGTTGTTCGACCTTGGCGCTGATCCTGGTCAAAAGAACGATCTCAGTGCCAGCAATGAGGATTGCGCGAGGCAACTGCGGACAGCTGTCGCAAAGTGGAAAAGGGAGATGTTTGGCGAAAATCCTATTGTAGCTCCGCGGGGCGGAGGTCCCCGTCCGGTCGTAGTCGATGCGCGCCCGATTCCAGTGGGGCATCCGGTCCATGACGCGACCATACTGCCCGCGGGCGAAGGTCTGCCGAACGGTGAGGTTCACCGAAGCAACCGGTTTCCGAACTGTGCGTATTTCACGAACTGGACGCACGTCGGGGATGCCATGAAGTGGGAACTCGACGTGCTCGCTGCAGGCACCTACGAGGTCGCAATTGAATATACGTGCGCCGAGCCCGCCGGCTCCACTGTCGAGGTTTCTGCCGGAGGCGCGCACCTCAAGGCGCAAATCGCGCCGGCTTGGAATCCGCCGCTGCAGGAATCAGAGGATCGCGTGCCGCGCCAAGAATCGTATCTGAAGGAATTCCGAACGCTGGTTCTCGGTACATTGCCGCTCGAGCGCGGAAGGACTACGCTCGCTCTCAAGGCCACAAGAATCGTGGGAGTGCAGGCAGCGGATGTATTCGGTCTTGTATTGCATCGCATTCCCTTGGAAGGAAAGGGACCGCTCGAATGATATCCGGAGACGCTGCCGTCCTGTCATTGTTCAATCCTTGCTATTTTCCAACAAGTTCTGACTCCGGTAGCCATCTCATGGGAATTAGGTTGGTAGCGGCGGAACTGAAAGTGACAAACGGGGAAAAGTGATTTGACGGCAGTTTTGGGACTCGTGCTTGGACTGATTGGAGGAGGGTGGATCGGTCAGGCTGTCGCGCCGGTGGGCCGTGCATTCGGGATGGACGTGCGCATTGCTTCGAGCCGCGCTTGACGTCCTGTCCAGTGAACCGCCACCCGCCGGGCATCCCCTGTTTTCTGCGCGCAACTGTCTGATCACCCCGCATATTGCGTGGACCACCTCGGCGGCCCGCAGACGCCTCCTTCGCACCGCCGTGGAGAACCTGCGCGTTTTCCTTTCCGGTCACCCGCAGAACGTGGTGAATTGAACCTGGGCGGAAGGGATCCACCTTAGGATCCAGCTACAAATTCAGAAACCCCCGTGAGAAATCGGGACGGGGGATGGGGTAACATGCGGATGGTTTTGCGGATGCTCTTTTCCGCAATATTTCCTCGCCCCCTCCCTATGAACCCAACCATATCCCTTCGTCGTCTTGTGTCGTTTTTCGACCATGCCGCTGCCTTGGAACGTCTTCTTCGTTCCTTTCCGCGCCGGGCTTCCGGCTTTACTGCCCTGATTGCTTCCGTGTTTCTCCTGCTGCCGGCTCACGTGACTGCGCAGGGGGCATCGACCGGCGTGATTGAGGGTCGCGTGCAAAACGCCGCCACCGGCTCCTATCTGATCAATGCCCGTGTCTCAGTCCTGGGTACAACAAGGGAAACGCTCACGGATGCCTCCGGCGAATACCGCCTTGGAGGATTGCCCGCGGGCGAAGCGACTCTGGAGGTTTTTTTCACCGGCATGGCCCAGCGCCGGGTCATGGTCAGCGTGGCGCCGGGCGGCACCGTGAGGCAAGATTTCAGGCTGGTCCGCGCGGGTGAGGCCGGAAGGGATGGCGATGTCGTGGTCATGAATCCCTATGTCGTGGCCAGCGAGCGAGAGTATGATGCCACGGCCATCGCAATCAACGAACAGCGTTTCGCCGCCAACCGCAAGGATGTGGTCTCGACCGATGCCTTCGGTGAAATCAACCAGGGAAACATCGGTGAGTTCGTGAAATTCCTTCCGGGTGTCACGCTCGATGTGAAGGACGGCAATACCCCCTCCGGCATCATGATTCGCGGGTTCGATCCGAACTACACGAACGTGACGCTCGATGGCGGTCAGATCGCCAGCACGATCATCGCAAACACGCAGACCTCGTCGCGCCAGTTCGTGCTCGATGGAGCCAACATCAACAATCTCGCCCGCATTGAGGTCACCAAGCTTCCGACTCCTGACATGTCGGCAAATCTGCTCGGCGGTGCGGTCAATTTCGTGAGCCGTTCAGCCTTTGAGCGACCACGAATGGAGACACGTGTTTCGACGTACTTTTCCGCCAACGCCAAGGCGATGGATTTCGACAAGACAGCGGGCCCGCTTGCCAAGGACACTTTCAAGATCCTCCCATCGGCCGACTTCATGTTCGTTCATCCGGTCAACAGCCAGTTCGGCTACGTCGTGACCGCCCAGCACAGCAGCCAGTATTACCTGCAGAACCGTACGGTTCTCGGGGCGCGATTCACGAGTGCGGGAGCCACGCTGGACAATCCCTATACGACGAACATCAACACGAACCTTGCACCCAATCGCAGTGACCGCGATTCGGGTGCCGTCAAGTTCGACTACAAACCCTGGGATGGCAGCGTGTTCAGCCTTCATCTGCAGGCCAATGCCTCCAAGCAGCAAACCGCCTCGCGTGGCCTCAACTACAATGTCGGAGGCGGAACTCCCCTGAGCTGGACGCAGACGGATGTCCGCGGCGCAAACAGCGGCGGCTCTGTCGGAATGGGCAACAGCTTCCAGGAACGCCATGCATTGACGCGCGGGATCAATGGTTCCTACACGTTCACCAATGACGACTGGATGGTCGAGGCTGCGGCCAGCTATTCGAATTCCAACAATCGCACGCGCGACGGCGACAAGGGATTTTTCCGAAGCGTCAACGTGAGCCTTCCCGGCGTTGCCCGTGTCAATCTGCTGGGCATCCAGCAGGATGATGCGCGGTTCTCGAATGCCGAGGTCTATAACAGCTCGGGCACTCGCATCGACGAACTCAGCCTCGCCAATTATTATCTCACGACTGCCGGCACCGAGCGACTGAATGCGACGGATGACGTGAAGGAGGCGAGGCTCAATGTGGCCCGGGAGCTTTCCATTCTGGGCAACCCTGTGACTCTCAAGCTTGGTGGCAGTATCAACGACATGGAACGCGATCTCAACTACACTCCCGTCAACTATACCTATGTCGGACCCGATGGGATAGCGAACAATGCCGACAATACGATGGCATCCTTTGTGGATACGGGCTTTGCGGGGGTGAGTCCGGGCTTCGGACGCCCCGCCCCGCAATGGCCCGATTCCTTCAAGGTCTGGCAGTCGTTTCTAAAGACACCGAACTACTGGACACAGACGACCTCGCAGGCGGGCGATGTTCCACGCAATGTGGCCATCAGGTCCCCCTGGCTGCACGAGACGATCACCGCCGCCTACCTCATGGGTGACATCAAGCTGCTGCGCAACCGACTGCGCATCGTTGGGGGCGTGCGTTATGAGCTGACCGAGGATGAGGGGTTGGGGTTCAAGCAGGATGCCGATGCCGTGCTCGTCAAGGATGCCAACGGGAATGTCCTCGACACGAATCCGACCCTCCCCGGCATCCAGACCCAGATCAGGCCGGAACTGGCGCCTTCCGGTTCGTTTGCGTACAACTCCGTTCTCTACGCCAAGCGGCAATATTACGCTTCGAGGGACTATCACTACTATCACCCCAGCGCCCACGTCACGTACAACATCACGGACAACCTGCTTGTCCGCGCGGCCTATGCCAAGACCATCGGGCGACCGAACCTCTCGGACATCGTGCCCAATCTTTTCGTCGGGGAGAACACCAACTTCGGAAACCCCAACAACAGTTCGGGAAGCATTCCGGGCTTCATCACAGGCGCGAACATCGGGCTGCGTCCCTGGCGGGCCAAGAACTACGACTACTCGATCGAGTACTACCTCCCGAAGAACGGCGTGTTGATGTTCAATGCCTACCGAAAGGACATCAAGGACTTCTTCAGCAGCATCAACGAGATCGCGGACCAGGCATTGCTGGACCAACTCGGGCTTTCCAGTGACGCACTCGGCTATCAGTACACGCGTCGCATCAACATTGCCGACGCGCGAATCGACGGTTGGGAAGCGCGCGCCGACCTTCCCCTCGTCAATCTCACGGGCCTGGCGATGTTTTCAGGAATGGGTGAGTGGCTGAAGCCCTACACCTTCACCACCAATTTTACGCACCTCAGCCTCTCCGGTTCCCGGGTGACGGCATCGGATTGGAAACGCTTCATTCCGCGCGGGCGCAATTTCGGTCTGCGTTTCAACTTCCCAAAGATCTCCGGCATGTTCCTCGTGAATTGGCGCGGCAAGATGCTCCGCGACACCGCCAACCAGTTTCCCGGAGCGAATGAGTACATCCGGGCCCGCTACCAGGTCGACGCAAACATCGAGTACCAGTTGACGAAACACTTCGCGATTTTTGCCGCGGGGCGCAATCTTTTCAACGCACCTTCCGAGTGGGAGGTCTCAGGTCCCGGCGTACCGGCTTGGTCGACGCTGACAAACTACGAGGACTACGGCGCTCAATATTCCTTTGGAGTCAAGGGCTCCTTTTGACGCCGGCTTCCCGATTTTCCGGAGCATCGTTGCCTTTGACTTCCCATTCCGAGCGGTGGCGTCAATCCGCCGCCGGGAACTCCCATTCCCGAAGGTTGTGGAATTCTGAGGCGGGGATGCCGCCTGGATAGCCGTTCGGCTGCGGTGTTCGGGGGAACACCGCGGCCGAACATCGTTCAAGGGATTCGATCTCCGTAGCTCCTTTGCAACTCGTCCGCCCGCGGATCCCAGGCCTGGTGGGGCTTGGTTGATCCGTCTGCCATGAGAGTTCCCGCATCCCGCAATGCTTTCCGGATCACCCAGCCGACCCTTAGGATGCTGTCAGAAAACGCTACAAACGCGGAAGAATACCGGGACAGGTTGTGATAGTCTTGCGCCGCTGAACAAGGGACTGCAGCGCTCACTCCGCTGCCTTTCCACTCCTCCACTTTCAATGTGACCGCTGGCGCGCCGCCCTGCCGCCACCACCCATGAACACTTCTCCCGTGACCCTCGGTGTCATCTTCGGAAACCGTGACTTCTTTCCCGACCGTCTCGTGCCGGATGCGCGAGCCGACATCTCGAAAGTCCTTGGCGAACTTGGAATCGAAGCGGTCATGCTCGACCCGTCCGAGAGCAAGCTTGGGAGCGTCGAGACTCACCGCGATGCACGCAAGTGCGCGGAGCTCTTCCGCAGATGCCGCGATCGCATTTCCGGCGTACTCGTGTGCCTGCCCAATTTCGGCGACGAGAAGGGCGTGGCCGACACGCTGAAGTTGGCAGGCCTGAACGTTCCGGTCCTCGTCCAGGCATATCCCGATGAGCTGGACAAACTCGATGTGCTGCGGCGCCGTGATGCCTGGTGTGGCAAGATCTCCGTCTGCAACAACCTTCGCCAGGCGGGCATTCCGTTTACGCTGACCACGTCACACGTGGTGCGTCCTCTCGATGATTCCTTCCGCCGCGACCTCAGGGATTTTGTCGCTGTTTGTCGTGTGGTTCAGGGCCTGAGAAAAGTGCGACTCGGGGCCGTCGGGGCGCGACCGGGCGCATTCAACACCGTGCGCTACTCCGAAAAGATCCTTGAGCGGAATGGCATCAGTGTGACCACGGTGGATCTTTCCGAGATCATTGGCGCCGCGGGGAAGATCGGGGACGGCGACAGGCGCCTCGTAGACAAGATCGGCGAGATCAGGGCCTACGCCAATGCGACCGCAGTGCCTCCGGCGAAACTCGTGCAGATGGCGCGACTGGGGATCGTGCTCGATGACTTTGTCGCTGCGCACCACCTCGACGCCACGGCCATCCAGTGCTGGACATCGGTCCAGGCCAACCACGGGTGCAATGTCTGCACATCGATGAGCATGATGAGCGAGAATTTCCTGCCGAGTGCGTGCGAGGTGGACGTCACCGGTGTGCTCACGATGTACGCGATGCAACTGGCATCGCAGTCCCCATCGGCGATCGTCGACTGGAACAACAACTATGGCTCTGACGCCGACAAGTGTGTGCTTTTTCACTGCGGTAATTGGGCGAAGTCGTTTCTTCCCGACATCAAGATCCTCAACGCTCCCATTCTCGGGAGCACGCTGGGAGTCGAAAACACCTGGGGTGCGCTCGATGGCCGCACTCCCGCTGCTCCGCTCACCTATGGCCGCATCACCACCGACGATTCACGGGGCGTGATACGCACCTACGTCGGCGAAGGTGCACTTACGAACGATGAGCTCCGCACCTTCGGCAATCGCGCGGTGGCGCATGTGCCCAAACTGCAGAAACTCATGCGCCATGTGTGCCGTGAAGGATTTGAGCACCATGTGGTCATGAACGCCTCCCGCACCGCCCGCATTCTCGCCGAGGCATTTGAGCGCTATCTCGGGTGGGAAGTGTATCATCACGAAGCGGAGCAGGACTGACATGCCGTCGGATCGTGAACTTGTACTGAAGTCATTCGCACTCCGGCGGAGGATGTTGCGCCTCATTCATCATGCGGGGGCGGGCCACACTGGCGGAGGACTGTCGTGTCTCGACATCCTGAGTGTCCTCTACCACCGCGTGCTCTCGATTTCCCCTGAAACCGCCGAGGCACCGACGCGCGACCGCTATGTGCAGAGCAAGGGGCACTGCGTCGAGGCGCTCTACACCGTGCTCGCCGACCGGGGGTTTTTTCCGGACTCCGACCTCGATACCGTGTGCCGCTACGGATCGAAATACGTGGGGCATCCGACACGAAAGGTGCGGGGCATCGAAATGAACACGGGAGCGCTGGGGCATGGCCTGCCCATCTGCCTCGGGATGGCGCTCGCTGCGAAGATGGATGCGAATGCATTCCGGATATTCACGCTTCTGGGTGACGGTGAACTCGCCGAGGGCTCAAATTGGGAGGCGGCGATGGCCGCGGCGCACCACCGGCTGGACAATCTCACGGCCATCCTCGATCACAACACGCTCCAGATCACCGGCTCTACACGCGACGTGATGTCCAACGAGCCGCTCGACGCGAAGTGGCGCGCCTTTGGGTGGGAGGTGCGTATTGTCAACGGGCATGATTTCGAGGCACTCACCGCGGCTCTGTCACCCCCGCATCCGGGTCGTCCCCTCTTTGTCATCGCGAACACTGTCAAGGGCAAGGGTGTCAGTTTCATGGAGAACGTTGCACGCTGGCACCACGGGGTGCCGGGTGATGACGAACTTGCGCGTGCACTTTCCGAACTGGAAGCTGCAGAAGCAAGATTCCGGGAGGGGAACCCATGAGTGCACCTGCGCCCTCTATGTTTTCACCCGAGGCCCGGGCCATGATCGGGAAACTCGGATTGAAGCCAGGCCGAGCAAACCTTGAGGTGTTTGCCGATACGCTCCAGGAACTCGCCACGGTTGACCGGTCTGTCGTGGCGGTCACCTCGGATTCGCGTGGCTCGGGGAAACTCGCGCCGTTTGGCAAGGCGCTTCCGAGGCAGATCATCGAGGTGGGAATTGCCGAGCAGAACCTTGTCGGAATCACGGCCGGCCTCGCCGCCTGCGGAAAAAAGGCGTTTGGGGTGTCACCCTCGTGTTTTCTCACCGCCCGCTCGCTCGAGCAGATCAAGAACGACCTTTGCTACTCCGATGTCCCCGGCGTGCTTGTAGGCATCAGCGCAGGCGTCAGTTACGGCGCGCTCGGTTCGACCCACCACTCGCTGCATGATTTTGCTGCGTTACGGGCGATCAGCAATATCACGATCATCGCGCCTGCGGACAACCCGGAGACACGTGAAGCCGTGCGATTCGCTGCGGTTGCGGCTCATCCCGTCTTCCTGCGTTTCGGCAAGGCGCCAATGTGGGATGTCTCTCCGGCCGGTGCGCGTCTTGAAGCGGGTAGGGCAGTCACGCTGCGCGACGGGCACGATGTTGCCTTTCTGGCAAACGGCGAAACCGTGGTGCACGCGCTGCTCGCGGCGGCATGGCTCGCGGAATCGGGAGTATCGGCGCGTGTCGTCAGCGTCCATACAGTGAAGCCTCTCGATGTTTCGGCCGTCCTCGCGGCGGGCAGGGAGTGTCGCGCTGTCATCACCGTTGAGGAGCACATGGTCCATGGCGGCCTGGGTGAGGCGGTCGCGGCTGTGCTTCTCACAGCGGGGGTCAGACCTGCATTCCGGTGTGTCGGAATACCCGACGAGGATACTGTCACCGGCGCGCAGGCGGATATCTTCCGGCACTACGGAATTTCCATGGAGGGGCTCGCTGCAACCGCCCGTGAACTGATGAGCGGGCGCGCCTCAGGCGCCTGCTGATAACGGGATCCGTTCCGCCTCATGCATTTTCTCGCCATCGACCAAAGCACCTCCGCCACGAAGGCACTGCTCTTCGATCACGACGGCGTGCCCGTGGATCGGGAGTCGCGCGAACACCGGCAGCACTATCCGCATCCCGGCTGGGTGGAGCACGATGCGGAGGAAATCTGGCGGAATACGCTGGAGGTGTTGCGGAACCTGCTTCGCCGGCATTCGCGGAAACGAAAAGGGATCGTCTCGCTTTCGATCGCGAATCAGCGCGAGACGGTGGTGGTTTTCGATCGCGCCAGCGGACGCCCCCTGGCGCCCGCGATCGTCTGGCAGTGCCGGCGGGGCGATCCGTTCTGCTCCGCCCACCGCCATTCGGGTGCGGAGGCGCTGGTCCGCCGGAAGACCGGACTCAGGCTGGATCCCTATTTCTCGGGATCGAAACTCCAGTGGCTTGTGTGGGACAATCTCGACCTGCGCAGGAAACTTGCCGACGGAAGCGCACTCGTCGGGACGATGGATGCCTACCTTGTCCACCGGCTGACGGCGGGGAGGGTGTTTGCCACCGATCACACCAACGCGAGCCGCACGCTTCTTTTCGACATCCATGCCCTGCAGTGGGACGACACGCTTTGTGCGCTCTGGGATGTGCCCCGTCGCGCTCTGCCGGAAGTGAGGGAGAGTTCGGAACAGTTTGGCGAGACGACCCTCGATGGCATGCTGTCGCAGCCGCTGCCGATTCGTGGGGTGATGGGCGACTCACAGGCCTCGCTGCTCGCCCAGCGGTGCATTTTCCCGGGTTCGGCGAAGATCACTTTCGGCACCGGGTCCTCCGTGCTCCTCAACATCGGATCGAAGACCCGCACGATGGACAACGGAATCCTCACCGCCCTCGCGTGGGTGCATAGGGGGATGCCCACCTACGCGCTTGAGGGCATCATCATCTCGTCGGCATCGACGCTCACGTGGCTGCGCGACAATCTGGGAATGCCCGACGTGTCCGAACTCGAACAGCTTGCCATGGCGGTTCCTGACTCGGCTGGCGTTCATCTTCTGCCGGCCTTCAATGGTCTGGGTCTTCCCCATTGGCGCCCGGATGCCCGGGCCGCGATCACGGGATTGACCAGTGCGAGCGACCGTCGTCACGTGGCGCGCGCAGCATTCGAGTCCATTGCCTTTCAGGTGAGGGATGCCCTGGATTCGCTGCGCCGTGTTGCCGGCCTCCCGTCAGGGGCGGTGCATGCGGATGGCGGTCCGACGGCGAGCAGTTTCCTGATGCAACTGACCGCGGATCTGGGTGGCACCGAACTGCGGGTCTCCCGCATGCGGGATTGTTCGCCCCTTGGTGCGGTGCTTGCAGGGCAGCTTGGGCTCGGCTTGCATGGATCCATCGCGGACCTGGCCCGGATCCCCCATGCAGAAACCGTCTATGCTCCCTGCGCGACTCAGGATCAGGTCGCCGTGCTTCACAAAGCCTGGTCCCATGCTCTTCGTTCCATGCTAGCGTCATGAATACCACCGAAACATCCCCCCGCTGCTTGCCGCCCATCCTGCTGGCCGTGAGGCCTGCCTGTCTGCTGTTTGCAGCGATGACGTGCATGCTGGTCCGTGCCGGCGAAAGGTCCCTTGTCGATACGGTCCGATCGCCGCACGCGGTCATGTACATGCCCGATCTTGGTGATGTGAAATGGGACGGCGGACTTCTCGGCGAGCGATTTGAGGTCTGCCGCACCACCATGGTGCCGCACATGTGGGGGATCCTGAGCGATGCCAAGGCGAGTCATGCCTGGGAAAATTACCTGATCGCGGCGGGCAAGGCGAAGGGCGAATTTTTCGGCCCGCCCTTCAATGACGGGGATTTCCTGAAATGGTTCGAGGCGCTCGCCCAGGTTTATGCGATCACCCGCGATCCCGCGCTGGACCGGCAGATGGACGGGATCATTGCAGTCATCGCCAAGGCCCAGCGGGAGGATGGCTATCTTCACACGCAGACGATCATCCCGCAGCGCGCGGGCGTAAAGGCGAAGGAGTTTGCTGATCGCGAGCATTTCGAGACCTACAACATGGGTCACCTCATCACCGCAGCGTGCGTGCATTACCGGATCACCGGCAAGACAAGCATGCTCGACCTCGCCCGCAAGGCCGCCGACTACATCGAGCGCCTGTGCAGGGAGAAGCCGGAGGAACTTGCCCGCAACGCGATCTGTCCGTCCCACTACATGGGTGTCGTCGAACTCTACCGAACCACGCGTGATCCCAGGTACCTCGAACTCGGGAGGCAGCTTGTCGAGATCCGCAGCCTGGTGCCACCTGAGGTGGGTTCGGATCAGAACCAGGACCGTATGCCTTTCAGGAAAATGACCCAGGCAGTCGGTCATGCGGTTCGCGCGAACTATCTTTATGCGGGGGTGGCCGACGTCTTCACCGAGAATGGTGACTCCTCACTGCTCAGGACCCTCGCCTCAATTTCCGACAACGTGGCCGATCGGAAGCTCTACATCACTGGAATGACCGGAGCCATCTACGACGGGGCATCGCCGGACGGCGTCGACTACACGCAGCACGCTTCGATCAAGACGATCCATCAGGCCTATGGACGCGACTACCAGTTGCCCAATCTCACGGCATACAACGAAACCTGCGCGACCATTGGCTACGGCATGTGGATCTGGCGGCAGCTCGTCATAACGGGCGACGCCACCTACGCGGATCTGTTCGAGCAGACGCTCTACAACGGCGTGCTCCCTGGAATCAGTCTCGACGGCAAGGACTACTTCTACGTCAATGCGCTTAGGAAGCTGCATGACTTCCACTGGCCGATGCGTTGGTCACGCACACGCGAGGCGAACATTCCGGTCAGCTTCTGCTGTCCTCCGAACGTGGTCAGGACGATCGCCGAGGCGCACAACTATGTCTACGCACTTTCACCCGGAACCATCTGGGTGAACCTCTATGGCGCAAGCACCCTCGATACCGTGTGGGCGGGGAGCGGACAGCGCATCAGGCTGCGACAGGAAACGGACTATCCGTGGAACGGCGCGGTGAGGCTCGTTGTCGAGCAGGCTCCCGCCACCGAAGTCACTCTCAAGCTCCGTGTGCCGGGCTGGCTGCGCGATGGCGCTACACTCAGCGTCAATGGCAGACCATCCCCTGACAAGCTCAGTCCGGGAACTTACGCTGAGGTGAAACGCATCTGGAAAGTTGGGGACGCCGTGGACTTCAACATGGCCTTCAAGCCGACACTCTGGGAGGCGAACCCGCTCGTTGAGGAGACTCTCGGTCAGGTGGCCCTCAAGTGTGGGCCGCTTGTCTATTGCGTGGAGTCGAATGACCTGCCCGCAGGCGTCCGGCTGAAGGATGTTGTCGTGAATCTTGATAAACCCTCCGCTTTCGCTGCGAAGCGCGAGAGCATCGCAGGGGCGTCGCTGGTGACGCTTTCGTTTGATGCGCTGGCTCTGCAGCGTGCGGATTGGAATGACCGCGAACTCTATCGCGAAGTCGGCGCACGTGCACCCGCGACGGTGCGGATCAAGGCCGTCCCCTACTATGCCTGGGGCAACCGGGGTGACACCGAAATGACCGTCTGGATGCCGTCCCGCTGAGCTTCTGTTTTCCCGTCATCCCTGTTCATCCCCCAAAAAATCATGAGCGAATCCCCCGTTTCCCCCTCGGCTCCCGCCGGCGCTGACGACTCGACTGTCACGAAACAACAATGGAAATGGTCGGCCCTCGCCGGCATGGCATCCTACCTTGACGCCGGTTCGATCGTGGCGCTCGCGGCAAGTCTCGCGGCATTCCAGGAGAAGTTCCACCTGGGCAAGGGGAGCATCGGTGCTCTCCAGGCGATCGGCCCCAATGCCATTGGCTGTGCACTGGGCGCATTTGCCGGCGGATGGCTGGGGGACAAACTCGGTCGGAAGCGCATCTACCAGTGGGACCTGCTCGTCTATGCCGCGGGCATCCTGTGCATCGCCCTGTCCGCCAATGCGAGCATGCTCTTCGCTGGCACCTTTGTTGTTGGCGTTGCGGTGGGCGCGGATGTGCCGACCTCGCTGGCTCTTGTGGGTGAATTTGCTCCGGCCCGAGCGCGGGGAAAACTGCTGGGCTTCACGCAGGTCGCCTGGTGCCTGGGACCGTCCGTCGTGCTTTGGATGGCCATGGCACTTGCTCCCCTTGGACTGCTGGGCAACCGGATCCTGTTTCTCCACCTTTTTGTGGTCTCACTAGTCACCTGGGCATTGCGCCGCGGCCTCGCAGAGTCCGCACGGTGGAAGGCTGCCGCTGCAACCGCGCGGGAGCAGGTTTCCGCACTCCTGTCGCCGTCCAACATCCGGGCGATGATCTGGACCGGCACCATCTATCTTTTCTGGAACCTCACCGCGGGTACCGTCGGCGCGTTTGGCGCGTATTTCAACCGGGTGCTTCTCGGGGGCAGGGATGTCAGCGAAACCCATGCACAGGCCGTGGGCACGGGACTGGCGAGCCTCTCATTTCTTTGCACGATGCTGGCCACGGTTTTCCTGTTCATGCCGTTGGCCGACCGTAGTTTCTCGACCAGAAAATGGCTTTGGGGTGTCGGCTCGATTCTTCAGATCACCGCATGGGGCATGCTCATGTTCGTGCCGTACACGGTGCCGACAGTCTTCGCCAACACCATCCTGTTCGGGGTCGGCGCCGCCCTTGCGGGTGAGGCTTTCTACAAGGTTTTCAGCCAGGAGCTATTTCCCACCCTGCAGCGTGGCACCGCCCAGGGAATCACCTTCGGCGCCGCCCGGGTGCTGCTCGGAGTCTGGAGTTTTGTCGCCCCGATGCTGATCGATGACCAGAATCCTAATTTCCACGCGCTCGCGCTCATGCTGACGCTCTTTCTCGTGGTCAGCGGTGCGGTCGGATTCTTCTTTATGCCTGACACCTCTGGAAAATCGCTGGAGCAGATCGCGGCGGAGCGCTCGCGCACGTGAGCCAGGGATTCGGCGTCTTCGATCGTTGACCTGCCTCTTCGGATTTCCCCGCCAACGCATGAACCGCTTTTCCGCCACCTATCTGATCGAGACGTCGCTCCCTGTCGCGCAGGCCGCAGCCATTCTCGCGGGAGAGCAGTCCTCCGGCACCTTTGTGGCCGTGCCGGGCGAAACGGCGGAACTGAAGGCACGTTTCGCGGCACGCGTCGAATCTGTCACGCTGCGCGATTCCGTCACCGAGCCCTCGATCCCGACAGGCCGCCCTCCCGCATCGATCTACCATCGCGCCGAGATCGTCGTGTCGTGGCCGGTCGAGAACGTGGGTGCAAACCTGCCCACGCTGGTTTCCACCCTGCAGGGAAATCTCTACGAACTCGCCCAATTCTCCGGAATCAAGCTGCTCGAATTCGACGTTCCGTCGGGATTCACGACCGGTTTCCGCGGCCCCGCGTTTGGCGTAGCGGGGTGCAGGAAACTCACCGGCGTGACGGGCCGGCCGATCATCGGTACGATAATCAAACCGAGCATCGGTCTCACCCCTGTGCAAACCGCCGCGATGGTGGACGAACTTGTCGGAGCAGGAATCGATTTTCTCAAGGACGACGAGTTGCTGGCCAATCCTCCGCATTCTCCCTTCGACGAACGGGTCGATGCGGTCATGCGGGTGATCAACCGCCATGCCGAGCGGACCGGAAGGAAGGCGATGTATGCGTTCAACATCAGTGATGAGAACGACCCGATGCAGCGGCACTACGACAAGGTCTTAAGCGCCGGCGGAACCTGCGTCATGCTCAGCATCAACAGCGTGGGTCTCAGCGCCGTGAAGAAGATCTGCGATCGTGGTCAGCTCGCAATCCACGGTCACCGCAACGGCTGGGGCATGCTCAACCGCCACCCGATGCTGGGCATGGAATTTCCCGCCTACCAGAAGCTCTGGCGGCTCGCCGGTGTGGATCAGCTCCACGTCAATGGCCTGGCGAACAAGTTCTGGGAACCGGACGACCACGTGGTGCGATCAATCGCCTCCTGCCTGGCAGCGGAGCCCATGGGGCGCCCGGTGCTACCTGTGGTTTCATCGGGACAATGGGGCGGGCAAGCGCCCGAGACCTGGCGGCGCACGCGAACCCTCGATCTGCTCTACATGGCCGGGGGCGGGATCCAGGCGCATCCCGACGGTCCGGCTGCCGGCGTGCGGGCGCTCAGGAAATGGTGGGAGGCCGCCGTTGAAGGCCTGACGCAATCGGAGGCCGCCTCCAAGTATCCGGAATTGGCGAAATCCGTCGCCCGGTTCGGCCGGTCCTGAGTCATGCTTCGACTTGCCTATCTCGCCGACGATTTCACGGGTGCGACCGATGCGCTCGAATCCCTCGCGCGCGCCGGTTTGAAAACGAGGCTCTTCCTGCGCGTGCCGTCCACGGAAGATTGCCGGGGCCTCGATGCGATCGGTGTGGCCGGCCTGACACGCTCGCTCGGTCCCGATGCGATGGAAAGGGAATTGCTTCCCTCCTTCCGGTCGCTGCGGGCGTTGTCCCCGCGTCACGTGCACTACAAGGTCTGCTCGACCTTCGACTCTTCACCGACGGTGGGAAGCATCGGGCGTGCGATCGAGATTGGGGCGGAGGTCTTCGAGCGTGGCGTTGTGCCGGTGCTCGTTGCGGCTCCGGCGCTGGGACGCTATTGCGCGTTCGGAAATCTTTTTGCGCGATTCGGCATAGGAAGCGAGGGGTCGATCCACAGGCTCGACCGCCATCCGTCCATCAGCAGGCATCCGGTGACGCCGATGACGGAGGCGGATCTGCGTGTTCATCTATCCCGGCAGACAAAACTGACGACAGGGTTGCTTGATTTTAGGGCTCTCGAGCAGGATGCCGCAGCGGCGTTTGCGACGCTGCAGGAAACCGGCGACAGGATCATAGTGATCGACGGATTGAATGACGGGCATCTCCACCGCGCGGGTGCGCTTCTCGACAGCCTGCCGGGTCCCGTGAGATTTGTTGTAGGCTCGTCCGGCGTAGGCACGGCCCTGTGCTTCCACTGGTCGGGGCAGGGGACATTGACGCCACCGTCCGGATTTCCACGCCCGGAATCGCAGGGGCCGTTGCTGGTTGTTTCCGGGAGTTGCTCCGCGGTCACGGCCGGGCAGATTGAATGGGCCCGTGGAAACGGATTTGAAGTGATCTCCCTGGAGCCGGGTGTTCCGGATTCACCTGGTTCGCTTGCACAGGTATGTGAGGGACTTCGCAAAGGAAAGCATGTCATCGCCTGTACGCACATGGGATACGCGGGCGCGAGTGTCCTGGCTGAAACGATTGGAGCCGGACTCGGGAGACTGGCCCGGGCTGCGATCGCGGCCACTGGCGTCCGTCGTTTTGTGGTCGCGGGGGGCGATACGTCCAGCTATGCTGCACGCGCGCTGGGTATCGAGTCCCTGGAAGTGTTCTCGCCGCTTGTCCCCGGTGCGCCCCTCTGCCGGGCGCGAGCACCGGGGTCACCCGTCGACGGATTGACTGTGAACTTCAAGGGCGGGCAGGTGGGCGCCCCCGGGTATTTCAGCCAGGTGGCCGAGGGTGCAATTGCCGGCCTGCGAATACCGGAGCGTAGCATCTCCTAGGCCTCTCGGTCCCGGTTGACACGTCAGATCCCAGTGACTTCCAGATAAAAATGAAAACCCTCGCACTCATTCATACGTCGGCGACGCTTGTCCCGGTGTTCCAGCAGCTCACGAAGGCGAGGCTGCCGGCGGTGGAGACCTTCAACATTGTTGACGACAGCCTCGTCCGTCAGATCGGAGCCAGGGGTGGAATCACGGAGGATATCGCTGCGCGTGTCGCAGCCTACATCGGCTCTGCGGCTTCGGGCGGGGCCGACTGCATACTTGTCACCTGCTCCTCGATCGGCCCCGCTGTCGAGGCGGCCGCGCCGTCGGTGCGGGTGCCGGTGCTGCGTGTGGACCAGCCGATGGCCGACCGCGCCGTGCAGGCGGGTCGTCGCATCGGGGTCATTGCCACGCTGCCGACCACGCTCAATCCGACGGCTGATCTTGTCCGCCGCCGGGCAGCCAAGGCGGGAAGCGCGGTGGAGCTGACGGCGCGTCTCTGTGACGGTGCCTTCGAGGCGCTCATGTCGGGCGATGCCGAGAGGCACGACGCACTTGTCGCGGCCGCCCTGCGCGATCTTTCCAGGCAGGTTGATGTGATCCTTCTAGCCCAGGCGTCGATGGCGCGCGTGGTGGAGACGCTGTCGGAGTCGGACAGACGTGTTCCCATTCTCGCGAGTCCGCCTCTGGCGATCGAGTACCTTGCAACGATGCTTACCTGAAGGATTGGAGCGGATGTCACCGGTCCTGGTTGTTCAATGCCCACAGCGACGAAATGATCTGCCGGATCGCGTACGCAAGCCAATCTCCAGCCGCAGGATGTCACTCCGCGGGAAAGCTGTCGCCCGTCTCATGTGTCACCCCAGCAACCCAATCGTAATTGAGAAATGAATACACTTAGAAGGATCTCGCTCTTCGTCTGCGTAATCGCGACGGTGACGCTGCTTGCTGGACTTGGAATGGGACGCTCCGCGCTCTGGCAGCCCGCCGCGGTTGTCGCAGCCGCGGCTCTTGCGACGGGACTTGGGGTCGTGCGGAGGTTCAAGGGCTACCAGTTCACGGCTTGGATCCTTGCTGCGGTGGTCGCCGCGATGCTGTACCCCTCGGCGTTTCTCCAATGGGGGGACTTCGATCTGCGCAACAGGTGGCTCATTCTCGTTGTGGTGCAACTCGTGATGTTCGGCATGGGCACGCAGATGAGTCTCCACGATTTTGCCGGCGTTGCGAAGGCCCCGCGCGGCGTGCTGGTCGGCATCCTCTGCCATTTCTCCGTCATGCCACTGGTGGGTTGGACGTTGACGAAGGTCTTCCATTTTGAGCCGGAGATTGCGGCGGGCATCATTCTGATCGGATCGTGTTCGAGCGGGCTGGCATCGAATGTCATGACCTATATCGCCAAGGCGAATCTGCCGCTTTCGGTCACCGTCACGGCTGTGACCACGATGGTTGCGCCGATCATGACTCCCCTGCTGATGAAGCTGCTGGCGGGGACGCTGGTGGAGGTGAAGTTCCTCAATCTCATGATCGAGATCGTGAAGATCGTGCTCGTCCCCATCGCGGCTGCGCTGATTCATGACCATCTGAAGCGGGTGACACCATCGCAGTTCAAGATATGGATCTTCGCCCAGGTCGTCTGCGGCGTTTCTGCGCTGCTTGTCTTCACCTCCCACGATGGGGGGTGGCAGACCGCCCTGTCGCCCGCCGCAAGGCTCGCCCTTGAGCTTCTCGCCTTTGCGCTGGGAGCGGTGGCAGTTGGCGTAACGTATCATCAGGTCACGCGGTTGTTTCGCCGGCTGGATACGTTCATGCCGGTCGTATCCATGGCAGGCATCGTGTATTTCACAACGGTGACGACGGCGGCGGGCCGCGACAATCTGCTCAAGGTCGGTGCGCTTCTCTTCGTCGCTTCGGCGCTGCACAATGCAGCGGGCTATTTTTTCGGCTACTGGCTGAGTCGTGGAGCCGGACTCGACAGGAATTCCGCACGCTCGGTGGCCTTTGAGGTGGGCCTTCAGAACGGCGGCATGGCTTCGGGTCTTGCCGGGGCGATGGGCAAGCTGGCGACGGTTGGCCTCGCTGCGGCCATCTTCAGTCCGTGGATGAACATCTCCGGCTCAATCCTCGCCAACTACTGGGGCCGCCGCCAGGCATTGCCTGAAAAGCAAAGCGACGAGGATTGACCTCTCAACGGATAATCCACCCCAACGGGAGGGGCACGCTTCGTCGTGCCCGGATCGGGCAATTCGTCTCCCAAGCCGCCCATCCCGCTTCGCGACATCAAGTGCCGACCAGACTCCGCTCCCTCAGCGTCTTCCAAGTATGTCGGCCGTGTTTCAATACCGACAGATAGCATCCTTGCGCCGACAAGCCTCGGATCCTCACTCGAAGCGCGACTTCAGTCGCAGGAATCGGCGCTCGATCCAGAAGTAGGATGCCGACGCCAGGGCAAGGCTCACGCCCACCTTCCAGCCGAATCGCACGATCAACGGTGCTTCCGGTATGAATTTTTCCACGATGTAGTACACCGGGAGGTGCAGCAGGTAGATGCCGTAGGAGATCTTTCCGATATACACGATGGGACGCGAGGCCAGCGGGTGGGCCAGCAGGGAGTGTCGCCCGGCAATGAGGTCTGAGAGTACGATAGCGGCCAGTCCCGCCACGAGCACGTAGCCGATCCATCCCATCCAAGGACTGTACCAGGTCACAATTCTAGGAATCACGCCCAAGGTCAGCAGTGCCGCCGGTGCACCGAGCCGGCCGATCCATTTGCTGAAGCCTTCGGGAAACCGGCCGCCTGGAAGCGCTTTCACGAGGTAAGAGAGGGAGGCCCCTGCCATCAGCGAGTCCATGCGTGTATCCAAGCCGAAGTTGATGCGCTCATCGGGCCAGATTCCCACGTGCCAGGCGCGATAGCTCGCGATGACTGCCGCTCCACCGATCAGCAGGCCCGCCTTGGCGGCAGGGGAGCGAGCGATCCGCTCCACCGCGAGCACGATGAGGGGCCAGATCAGGTAAAACTGTTCCTCTATGGCGAGCGACCAGCAGTGGTCCAGCCAGGTGAGCTGGTAGTTGTAGAATGCGCGCGCCCAGTTCGATGTGTAGGTCAGGGCCAGTGCGATGTCGACAGATGGAAAGGACTCGCCCAATGCTGCCTTGGCCACGGCTACCAGTACGCAGGTCAGAACCAGTGCCGGAGCCAGGCGCAGGAATCGCCGGGCGTAGAAGTTCCGGAAACGGATCGAACCCGTCCGCTGCCGCTCGTTGCTGAGGATGGTGGTGATGAGGAATCCGCTCAGCACAAAAAAGATGTCAACACCCACGCCTCCGCTGCGAAACCAGGATACGCCTCCGTGCGCGCAGAGGACGATTCCCACCGCAATTGTGCGCACGCCGTCAAGGGCCGGATAATAGGTGTGTTTCATCATGCAAGTGCGGACGCTACCGCGCGCCCATCGATGGGCCGTTCACGTCGAAGGGTGGAGCGAAAAATCCCGCGCGAGCGCGAACGCACATGAAAAATCCAGAAAACACAAAGAATGCCAGGGGAGCATGCCGGCGTTGCGGCATGCTCCCGCCAGCACGCCTGAAACGTCGGAGTGCGCTTCAAGGGACTGTTTCTTCCTCGTGATCGCGTCGATCTTGAAACTGACGGGTCGCCAGCCCTGGAACTTGGAAACGGCTCACCTTGCCCAGCCCGGCGTAGACCGGCTTTCCGCCGATCGAGCGTATCCGTGCGAACATGAAATCGCCTTCGATGCCCCGGCCAAATTTCCGCTGAGTTCCATCCGACAGGATCACGAGATCCTCGAAGTCCTGCGTGACCACCCGGTAGGCGAGAGCGACGGGATCCTCAAGCTTCACCTGTTCGACGGAAACCGCGGACTCCTCGAAGCGCGAGCGGTTCGCATACGGATGGATCAGCGTTGCCATGCGATCAAGCGCACGATTGCCCGTCAGTTTCCGGCTGAACGTCAGCCAGTCGATGGCGCGGTAGCCTGGTTCCCCCGCAAGTCCCCCCAGGTTCGCGTCTCCCTTGAGCCTGGCGCGGGGAGTGTTCGCTGCCTCCAGACGATCCTGCACAATGAGGAAGCCGGTCATTCCGCTGGAGATGAATCCCGTGGGAGTCTCGCTCATGTCGGAAGGCGTATGGAGGTTGAACTCCATTTCCTGGTTCTTTCCTGTCGTGCTCACTTCGTCGATGATCAGCCAGTACTGGGTCTTGGCGAAAACCAGGTGACGCCTATGCCGGGCCTTCTGGTAGGGAATGTAGCCATCATGGCTGACGGCGAAGTATTCGGTGCGTGCCAAGGGACACCAGATCTTGTCGTAGC
The DNA here is from genome assembly GCA_017994935.1 of Opitutaceae bacterium. Lineage (GTDB taxonomy): Bacteria > Verrucomicrobiota > Verrucomicrobiia > Opitutales > Opitutaceae > UBA6669. Next base: position 22,507 of record JAGOJU010000024.1, on the reverse strand, counting down.
CCGGTAGATTCCGTTTCTCAGGCACCGCCTGATTGATCGTGAGCATGTTGTGGGCGATCGGGTGCTTGTACCATGTGATCTGGGTGGGCTCCAGATAGGTGAGTTTGCCGAGGCCGGCGTCCACGGCGATGGGGATGCCATTGGCGTAGATTTCAAAGGAGAGCTGATCGGAGTGACTGTGATTCTGATGGTCGCCGTAGTTGAAGATCAGGAAGTAGGAGGCGGGGTCCCAGGAGTCGCGCATCACGAGCATGCGGGACTGCGGGAAGTCGATGGATCTCACCTTTGGCTCCACAGGTGCAACCGGAAGCGCGGCAAGTTCCTCGGGCTTGAACTCCTGCCGGACTGCACCAACGAAGTCCCCGCGATGGAAAAAGGCGGACATTTCGCGGAAGAGCGGCACGAGGTCGCGTCCCCGGGCCGCGTCGTTGAAAGGGACGTTTACGCCGACCGGAGTGATCGTGAGCGAGTAGAATTCAATGAATTTCTCCAGCCGTCCCATGTAGTGATCCAGCAGGGAGGAGTCCCCGGCAAAATAACGCAGCATCAGCATGTACCGGTGGAAGACCGAAAACATGTAGGCGGCATAGCTTGTCGTGCGCTCCACGTAGCCGCCATCCTCGAGAATGTCATTCTGGAGGTGCAGGATCATGTTCTGACGGCCCCTGTCGAGCCAGGCCCTGGATTCGCCGAATTCAGGGAAGGCAAGCGCAGCGTAGGAGAGCGTGTGCGCCGTGTGCGTCTGCCAGTTGTACGGGTGAAACGGCGTCTTGATCAGGCACTGGTCGAGCCAGCGGGAGGAACCGAGGATGATCTTGAGAAGGCGCTTTGTTGTTTCGGGGGACAACTCCGGACCAAAAACGCGCAGTGCGTTGATCAGCCGTTCGGTCCGGTTGGAGAGTCCGAGTTCGTACCAGATGAAATCGTACGAGGTCGTCACATGGATGACCTCCTCATGTTTCACACTGTCGAGTTGATCGTACCACTGATTGAAAAGGCGCTCGAATGCGGATGCGGTTTCCTTGTTTCCATCCAGGATGTAGCCAGCGATGAGCGCATCGATGAACGAGAGGTAGTGCACACCCCACTTGCTGGCGTTGGGGTAGGTGTGGCTGAAATCGATTTTCTCGCCCCAAACCACTCCGTAGAGCGTGAATCCCCTGGATGGGGAATAGACCTGATTGCAGGCCTCGCGGATCGCCTTTGCGCGGGCAGGATCGGCGCCAACATCGTGTCGAAACTCGTCGATGGTGATGAAGGAGCGTTTGTTTCCCGCATCATAGTTCGATATCCGCTGATTGTCAGATCGCCGGGTGAAGTGTTCGTGAAGGAGTCGCGAGACGCGCTGCGAATCACCCGCCGCTGCGGCCGCCTGCAGGGCCGCTTCGATTTCCGGGATTTGCAGCGACGCGACCAGTTCCCCGTCAGAGATGTAACGGATCTTGTCCCGGAAGTAATCCGGATCGAGATAGACATCGTGCCATTCCGACAATTGGAGTCGAAGATCGAGCTTGCTGCGGTCGCCCTTGGGAACTGGCTGTCGGCAAAGCGGGCAGTACCAGATTCCATCCACCTGATACGCGGTGTTCTGCAGGGAGATGACCGGGCCCGAACGATCCAGTTCGGCGGCGCCAGCGGTCGCGACAAGGCAGAGCAATGCGGTCAGAAATCCAATTCGGAGGGAGCGAGCGATCATGCGAGAGGGGGAAGGGGCAAATTCCGCCGCGGGTTGCCTGTGAAGGCAACCCTTGTTGAGCAGCGCCTGCCCAGGACGCAGCCGCTTTTTACTCAGTCCTCAAATTGCTGGCGGCCATTGCCTGCCAGGTACTCTTTGACAGCGGCGGCGAAGACAGCGCCGAATTCCTCGCGCTTCTTTTCACCCATGCCAAAAATCCCGTTCATGGCCTTTTCATTGTCAGGGTAGAGCCGGGCCATCTGCCGGAGGGTGGCGTCGCCAAAAATCACGTAGGCAGGAACTTTGCGTTCATCCGCGAGGCGTTTCCGCACGGCCCGGAGTCGATCGAAGAGAATTTCGTCGCAATCGATTTCGCCCTCGCGGCGGGCCACGCGCCGGGCCTTGGGCGACTCCATCGGTTTGGTGAGACTGACGGACTTGCGACTGCGGAGCGTCTGCATGCCCTCGGACGTCAATTCGACGGTGGCGTATTCGCTGTTGCTGAGTGCGAGATAGCCCAGCCGCATGAGCTCCCGTCCGATGGCGGCCCACGCCGGCCGGCCGAGGTCGCGTCCGATGCCGTAGGTCGAGAGCCGGTCGTGTCCCCAGCGGCGTATCTTCTCGGTCTCGGCTCCACAAAGCACTTCGGAGATGTGGTTGAGTCCGACTGCGAAACGGCTGGCCTGACCTATCCGGTAGACGCAGGAGAGGAATTTCTGGGCGGCCACGGTTCCGTCATACGTCTCGCGAGGCTCAAGACAGTTGTCGCAGGCCGCGCAACGGTTCACCGGAAACGATTCCCCGAAGTACGAGAGCAACTCCACCCTCCTGCAGCCCGAACTTTCCGCATAGTGGACCATCTGGCGAAGCTGGGTGCGGGCCACTTGCTGCTCGTGTTCGTCCGTGATCTCGTCGAGAAAATGGGTCTGTTTGGCGATGTCTCCGGCACTGAAGAGCAGGAGGCAATCGCCCGGCAGTCCGTCGCGCCCGGCCCGGCCGGTTTCCTGGTAGTATCCCTCGATGTTCTTGGGCAGGTCGTGGTGCACGACCCAGCGGACATTGGGCTTGTTGATGCCCATGCCAAAGGCGATGGTTGCGCAGATGATGCGCACCTCGTCCCGCAGGAACAATTCCTGGTTGCGGGTGCGCTCATCTGCCTCGAGACCCGCATGGTATGGGCGCGCGGAGAATCCGCGCCCGGCGAGCGCTTCGGCGACCCTTTCGGCTGCGGCGCGGGAGGCGCAGTAGATGATTCCGCTCTCGTGTTCCCGTTTGGACAGGAAGGCGACGAGTTGCTTGAGGGGCTGGTCCTTGGGGATGACGCGGTAGGTGAGGTTGGGCCGGTTGAAACTGGCGACGAAGACGTCGGGGTCGCGCAGGCGCAGGTGGTTGATGATGTCCGTCCGGACGCGCTCGGTGGCCGTGGCCGTGAGCGCCATGAAGGGAACCTCCGGCAGCAGGTCGCGCAGTTTCGCCACCTGCCGGTACTCCGGACGGAAATCGTGACCCCATTCGGAGATGCAATGCGCCTCGTCGACGGCGATGCGGGCGACGCCCCAGGTGCGAAGGTTTTCCTTCCAGTTGTCGAGCATGAGGCGCTCGGGTGCAACGTAGAGCAGGCGCCACTGGTTGCGGTGCAACCCTGCCAGCCGTGCACGCGCCTCCGCCGGACTCAGGGTCGAATTGAGGTAGGTGGCGGCGACTCCGCTCGACTGCAGCTGGTCGACCTGGTCCTTCATCAGCGCGATCAAGGGAGAGACGACGACAGTGAGGCCCGGGCGCACCAGGGCTGGCAGTTGGAAACAGAGCGATTTGCCTCCGCCGGTTGGAAGGAGAGCAAAGACATCCTTGCCGGCCAGCGACGCTTCGATGATCTCCCGCTGCAGCGGCCGGAACTGCGTGTAGCCAAAGGTGGTGGCGAGCGTGGAAAGAAGTTCGGGCACAGCGAGAAAAGGGTCGCAGAAAACGCGGTTCCCAGAAAGGCACAAAGAAAAAAGCGCCGACCAGAGCACATTCCGCCCAAAGCAGGGCCGGGGATGGGCGTGCCGGCCCGAGCGGTGGGGATAAGAGGATGAAAACGATCTACGGTCTGCCGATCCCGCTCGTCGAACCGGATTCGGCGCCTAAGCTGCGAAGGCGTGACTACCGACCGAAAAGCTGCCGAACAGGCGTATTATGCGCGTTTGGGAGAGCAAGGGATGAAACACGCCTGCTCAAAACCTTTTGGTGATCCGCTCACCGGGCGATATCTGATCGACCTTGGCGTGTTGCTCGGACTGCTGGGTACTGAGCCGAAGCGAGTGCTCGACCTCGGCTGTGGGGTGGGGTGGACCTCGCGGATCATGGCCCGGTCCGGTCATGAGGTGACAGGGATCGACCTGTCACCGGAGGCCATTGATGCCGCTCGCAACCTTGCGGCGGAAGAGCCGGAGCTGCGACTGACGTTTGTGGTGGCGGACTATGAGGGATTCGAATTTGAGGGATCATTCGATGCCGCGGTTTTCTACGATGCCCTTCACCATGCGGAAAACGAAGAAGTGGCAGTGCGCACGGCCTACCGGGCGCTGCGTAGGGGAGGTGTGCTGATTACCTTCGAGCCCGGGTCCGGCCATGGGAGAAGCCCTGGAGCAAAGCATGCGGTGCAGAACTATGGAGTTCAGGAAAAGGACATGCCGCCCCGATGGATCTGGAAACTTGGACGTCGCGTTGGGTTTCGCCGAGCGGTGATCCTGCCCGGTCCCCATGACCTTTCACGCGCGGTTTACCGGCGAGATTTCGCACTTCATGGAAGTCGATTTGGCCTGTGGATGGAGCGACTCTGGGGCTTGTTTCGATTGGGCTGCACGTTCACCCGGGCTCCCCGCTCAGGCATGATCCTGATGATCAAGTAGCGCCCAAAGGTGCTACTTGATGGGTGAGAGCACGTCCCGAATGCCTCGGGGCCTACCTGCGGGGATGCGATCGAGGCAACATGGCGGCGGGTGAGGTTTCTGGAGTAACGAGTATGCGGGGCCGTGAAAGTGGCATGATAATTTCGGAGGTATTGACTTCATGACACATAGGGCGCGAATCATCTCGAGACCCACGAATTCGTTTTCGCACCCCATGATGAAATTTTCATCCTCACGACGCGATTTTCTTCGCTCCTCCGCGCTTGTCGGTGGCGCGTTGCTCGGAGCCCGCCTTTCCGCGCAGAATGCCTCGGCACCTCTCATCCCGGCGATGGGCACACCGGGCAAATTGCGCAACCCTTTCACCGACGAGGGAAGGCTGCCTGGCGCACAACGCCTCTCCGTCGAAAAGCTGCGGCAATGGGAAGCGATGAAGTTTGGCATGTTCATCCATTTTGGCATGAGCACGTTTGTCGGGGCCGAGTTGCCGAGCGGATCGGATCCTTCGACGACCTATGCGCCGGACCGCCTGGATGTCGACCAGTGGGTGAGCATCGCCCGTGATGCCGGTATGAAATATGCCGTGCTGACGACCAAGCACGTGGCCGGCCACTGCCTTTGGCCCACGAAATTGAACGACTACCATGTCGGCACGTCGGGCAACAGGACGGATGTCGTTGAGGCCTTCCTCAAGGCCTGCGAGCGGCGAGGAGTGAAGCCGGGTTTCTACTATTGTGCCTGGGACAATCACAACCGGTTTGGATCGCTATCTCCCAATGTGGCTCCGCTCTCCCTGATCCGACCGCTGCCGATCCCCAATCGAATGACGGCATTTGTCACGGAGCAATACCTCGACTTTCAATGGGCGCAGATCACCGAACTCATGGACACCTATGGTCCGATTGCCGAATGGTGGCTGGACATTCCCCATCTGCTGCCGCGCGACTACCGGCAGCGCCTTTATGACCACATTTCCAGTCGCCAGCCGGAGTCCCTCATCGTCTACAACCACGGTGTCGAAAATGGGGCGGAGCTGAAGGTCGATCGTGTGTGGCCGACGGATGTGATCACGATTGAACGCTTCCTGCCGAGTTCGACCACCGCCTATGTGAAGTGGCGGAACATCGACGGGAAGGATTACTATCTGCCCGGCGAGGTGTGCGATCCGATCGGCAATGACTGGTTTTATGCGGACGAGGATCAGCCCCGCCCGGATGCGGAGTTGCTTGGGATGTACCTGACGTCGGTCTCTCGCGGTGCGAATCTGCTGCTCGATGTCGGCCCGGATCGGCACGGGTTGATTCCCGATCGATTCCGCCAAGCGCTTCAACGCCTCAGGAAGAATCTGGATGTCCTCGGCATGTGAGGAGCCTATCGCCGCAATATCGCAACCCTTCCCCAGTCACACCATGAATCCCCTGCCTACTTCGAGACGTGAATTCCTGCGTGCATCCGCCATTGCGGGTGGTGCGCTGCTTGGCGCCAGGCTCACGGCTCAGAATGCTCCGGCTCCCGCCATCCCTTCGCTGACAACTAATCTGGTATTGCGCTCGTCCTCATCGGATGACGACAAGTTGCCTGGGGCGCAGCGGCTATCGGTGGAGAAGCTGCGGCAGTGGGAGGCGATGAAATTCGGCATGTTCATCCATTTCGGCATGAGCACGTTTGTTGAGGCGGAGCTGCCGAGCGGATCGGATCCATCGACAACCTATGCGCCGGACCGTCTCGATGTCGATCAGTGGATTGGCATCGCCCGCGATGCCGGGATGAAATATGCTGTGCTGACGACCAAGCACGTGGCCGGGCACTGTCTCTGGCCCTCGAAATTGACCGATTACCATGTCGGTACATCGGGTAACAAGACGGATGTCGTTGAGGCCTTTCTCAAGGCCTGCGAACGGCGAGGAGTAAAGGCGGGTTTCTACTACTGTGCGTGGGACAATCACAACCGCTTCGGATCGCTTTCACCGAATGTGGCGCCGATACCGCTGTCCCGCACCCCGCTGCCCACCAACCGCAGCTCGGCGTTTGTCACCAGACGCTATCTCGACTTTCACTGGGCGCAGGTCAACGAACTCATGGACAATTATGGCCCGATCGCGGAGTGGTGGTTCGATATCCCGCATCTGCTGCCGCGGTACTACCGCGATAACCTCTACTCCCACATCACTGCCCGCCAGCCGGACACGCTGATCCTCTTCAATCATGGCATCGGCGATGGTTCTGAAATCGTTCCGGATCGCGTGTGGCCGACCGATCTCATGACGATCGAACGTTTCCTGCCGAATGCGGCGACTGCCTACGTGAAATGGAGAAACCTCGAGGGACGCAATTACTACATCCCCGGTGAGGTTTGCGAACCGATAGGCAACGACTGGTTCCACACGGAGAAAGACCAGCCGCGTTCGGACGCAGAACTATTGGGAATGTACCTGACCTCTGTCTCGCGAGGTGCTAACCTTCTGCTTGATGTGGGGCCCGATCGTCACGGATTGATTCCCGACCGCTTCAGGCTGTCGCTCGAGCGGCTTCGGAAGAATCTGGACATGCTGGGCATGTAATCCGAGTCGAAGGATGGTTGGCCAGGCGCGCTCTGGCGAGAGTCGTGGCTGGGGTTCAGCTTGCACTACTTTGCGGCCTCAGCACCGCCGGTGGCTTCGATCGCGCGCCAATTGCCTGACCACTCAGGCGTGAAATCACCGCATATGCGTTGCTGAAACTCTCGGGTGAAGTCTTCGTCCAAGAAGCGGGTGTGCAACTCCTCGCGCTGAATCGCCGCTTCGAGCCGGATGACGCGCTCAGGCAAGAGCGGGGCTAGCTTGGAATAGCTGAGGATTCCGAGGATGGCTTTAACATGGCGGGTGGTTCGCTCCGGGCGTGTATCGCGCGGAGCATCTCCAGAGACACCGGTTCCTGCTCGAAGGCCATACTCCGGGCCACGTTCAGGGGAATGGCGTCCCAACGGAGCCGCAATTTGCGCTCCGGCGGCAAAGCTCTCCACTGACGGATTTTCTCGCTGGCGCTCATCGGGCATGAGTATCGCATGTCCCGTGGATTTTGGAAGAATCGAGGCACGGAGCTGCCCTGCGCAATGCCACGTATCGCGTCGGTCTCCCTGAAGTCGCTCGGAACGTGTGGCATTTCATCGCGAAGGTGGTGCTCGCGCCGGTTGCAAAGCGAAGATGCCTTGGTCAGGTCAATGACGGGCGGGCCTGACGCCATCCAACTTGAAGTCTGAATCGGTTGCGTCAATGGCTTGGTTGAATCCCGTTGATGATTTGGTTTTTTCCGGCATCTGCCATGGCGAGATGGCTCATGCGCGACACGAGAAAGGTTCGCTCGGCATCGCGGAGGTGACAGTAGCCGGTGAGATAGTGTCCGGGAAATCCGGCGACGGTGTAGAGCTGGCCGGGCGTAACGACCCTCAGCTTTCCAGGCGTGCTGCCGGAGCAGTAGACAAATTGCACGCGTTCGTCGGTGTTCAGGCAGGAGATCAGCAGGGCGAGCTCGGGAAGGCCGCTTTCCCACACGGGTTGACGGATCGCGCGGCGCCAGCGCTCCAGCGCATCCGGGTCGTCATGCCAGGGTTCGACCGGGAGCGGGCCCGGCTTCGGGATGTTGTCTTCAGGGGGGGCGCTGACGGCAGTCGCCAGCGGGACAAGGCCGATGAGGCTCAGAAAGGATCGACGGTGCATGGAGGGTGCAGGATGAAGGCCCGAGGAGGGACCTGTATCGCGCGAGGGTATCACATCAGCAGGGACACGGAATGGCCCTCCGCCAATGTCCCGTGATTTTTCTAGTGATATTTTTTGGACACCAGAGCCGCCTCCGCCGCCACCGCCACACGGAGATCAGGTGGCTCAAGGACTTCGACGTGCCGGCCGTTTGCGAGGATGCGTCGTTGAATATCCACGAGGTTGTTGAGTCGCAGCCTGACCTGGATGCTTCCGTCCGGTCGCTCCTCGATGTGTTGCGTGAAATGCCATGGCCGTTCGCGCACATAGGGCGCGGCAATCGCGCTGAAGTTGAGCAGCACTTCGATTTCCTTTTCGCCAGTGAATCGTCCGAGGGAGCCCTTCAGGTGATTCCGGATGGCGGTGCGCGGGGGAGGCGCGAAGTGTTTCCCGGTGCGCTCCAGACCATGGATGCGATCGAGCAGGAAGCTTCGCCAGGCGGACTTCTGCTCGTCATGCGCAATCAGCATCCAGCGATGATCGAGGCAGGCGAGATGAAGCGGATGAACCCTCCGGCTCTCCGGTCTCGCTGAGGACGGCTTGCGGTAGCGCAAGGTCACCACCTGTTGGCGCAGAATGCATTCCAGGAGGGGAGCAAACCAGCGGGAACCGGACTCGATTTCGAACTCCTCAGCCGGGGTGAAGAGGCATTCCCGCATCAGATCCGCGGGCAGCGAGATGGCATCGCCGGCAAAACGCGCGATCTTGCCGAGCGCATGGGTCAGGATCCTGCCCAAGGGAGATCCGCCCCAGGCGGAGAAGGTGTGTCCGGCGAGCACGATCGCGAGCGTCTCGTTTGCGTTCAGACGCAATCCCGTCAGCAGGTCGAAGGGTTCGCTGTACCGGTAGGTTTTTGCACCGGGCTCCCATATGATCGGAGCGCGGTGAAAATCCCTCAGGCGTTCGATGTCCCGCTTGACGGTGCGCTCGGAGATTTCGAGTTCACGTGCGAGTGTTGCCACCGTGAAACGCGTCCCGACTGCAAGTTTCTCATGAAGGTGAAAGAGACGTGTTGTGGCGGCGGGGCCGGCGTGACGTCCGCTGTCATTCTGCGCGTGCGGGGCGGCAAGGATCGTGCGGCGGTCGTTTGTTGTCGGCTGGTTCTTCTTCATTCATGAGAGTACGTCCAAAATGGCTCGCGGTTTAGCTTCGGGGAATGCCGTGCGACGGCGATACGATATGCAATTGGCCCACGACCGCGTTCCAGGAAAACACTCATGGTTCATGCTCCGGAGATGCTTTTCCGCCGCGCGAAGTGCCCTTCCCGAGTTGAGTGGCACGGGCCGGATCGTAGTGGGGATTCAGCACGGGCATCCGGGCTCCCACCGCCGTCTGCCATTCGTGGAGCCGCTCACGCAGGGCGGCGGCGCGCTGGGGTTCACGTCCGGCGAGGTTTGTCGCTTCACCGGGATCCCGATCAATATCGTAGAGTTCGATCGACCCGCTTTCGAAGAATTCGATCAACTTCCAACTGCCTTGGCGAATTGCCCCGGCCGGCGTGCTGTGATGATAGTGGGGGAGGTGCCAATACAGTGCCCGCGGTTCCAATCCGGCGGATGGGTCCGTCAGCAATGCGGCGACGCTTACCCCGTCGAGTTGCCCGGTCGGTGGCGGTTTGACGCCTGCGAGGGCAAGGAAAGTCGGATACAGATCCTGTGTGATTGCGGGAGTGACGCATGTCTGCCCTGCGGGAATCCGTCCGGTCCAGCGTGCAACCGCGGGAACGCGTATTCCACCTTCGTACAGGGTTCCCTTCTCGCCGCGCAACGGTGCATTCGAGGTGACGACCGCACCACCCTGCTGGTGGACCAGACCGCCATTGTCGGACACAAAGAGCACGAGCGTATTTTCGCCGAGACCGGCTTCATCGATTGCGTCGACGATGCGTCCGACACAGTTGTCCAGTTCCTCAAGCAGGCCGGCATAGTCCGGCAGACTGGGATAGCCGGGCATCGGCGGCTTGGTTTTGAATTTTGCGAGACGGTCCGGCGTGGTCGAGAGGGGAATGTGCACCGCGCTGGATGAGACCTGCAAGAGGAACGGGTGACTGCCGTGCTCGCGAATGAAAGCCACGGCGCGGTCGGCGAGGAAATCCGCCGCGCGTGGCATGGACGCTGCCTGCGGGAGACGGGACGGTGTAGTATTGCCGGTGAATTCGATTGCCGTCTGCCATCCCTGTTTGTCCGGGCCGAAATCGTCTCCGCCGAGATGCCATTTGCCGAAGTAGCCCGTCGCGTATCCGGCGTCGCGCAACCGTTCCGCAAACGTCACCACGTCGAGTGGCAGCTGCTTCGGTACGACCGGATCGATCAGTTTGGCGAAAGGTCTTCGATGTCCCGGTATGTGCTGAGTGATGCCGTAACGTGCCTGATCGCGACCGCTCTGGAGATTGGCTCGCGTGGGTGAACAGACCGGGCCGGCGTAGAATTGCGTGAACCGGATTCCTTCGTGCGCGAGCCGGTCAATACGTGGGGTTTCGTTGTAGGTGTTGCCGTAGCAGCCGACATCCGCCCAGCCCAGGTCATCTGCCAGAATGAGGACGATGTTTGGGGGACGCGCCGGTCCGGCCGCATGGGCGTTGCTTCCGCCCATTCCGGCTGCTGCGAGGATGACAAAAGGGAGCAGGAGCTTCATGACAGAGGAGAGAGGTTGATGGCGATCGATCCCATGCGGAGAGGATGTCCTGTTCAATCCGTCCACTGCGTGAGGACCTTGCGGTGAGATGCAGGCCACCATTTTCCAATTTGTGCTGCAAGCTTCGCAACCAGTTTCGGGTTGTCCCTGGCGAGGTTGATGTTTTCGTGCGGATCGGCCAAGAGATCAAAAAGTTGCGGCCGCTTTTCATCGCGGGGATTGGCGGATGCGTAGCGTTTGCTGACCACGCCGTCGTAAGTCAGCAGGAGTTTCCACTTTCCTTTTATGATCCAGCGGTAGACGAGCGAAGCTTCAGGGTTGTCGATGTCTGCCACGTCATGTGCGAAGGTCTCGCCGAAAACCGTGTCGCGAGGTGTGGGTTTTCCGGATCGCAGCACAGGCAGGAGGTTGAGCCCGGGAAGGTTGGATGGGATCTTTACCCCCGCAGCAGCCAGTACTGTCGGCATGATGTCGATGCTGGAGCAGAGCTGAACGCCGCGCGAGCCGGGGCGGATGACGCCCGGCCAGCTGAACAGGATTGGCTGACGGATGCCGCCTTCATTGGCGGATTGTTTCGATCGCGGTGCAAAGCCGTTTCTGTCTTCGCGCTGGATCCAGCCATTGTCCCCAACGTAGACAAACAGCGTGTCAGCAGCCAGACCCTTTGCTTCAATTCGATCGATGAGCTGACCGCAGGTTTCGTCGAACCACTCGACCATCGCGTAGTAGCGTGCGACGAAATCGGACTCCACGCCCTTGGCCTTGTATTTTTCGAACAGCCGGTCGGGCGGCGTGTGAGGCGTATGAGGCATGAAGGGCGAATACCAAATGAAGAAGGGCTTTTTTTCGGTGATCGCTTCGTCGATGAAGTCGAAGACGGGCTTCATGCCCTCGCGACCGATCTTGAGGCCGTCGTCGCCATGCCGCCCACCCGGAGAGGGAAATCCTCGTGTCATGCCGTGGGTGAATCCCCCGCGCTGATAGCTGCCTTCCCACCATTTGCCCGACTGGAGACTCAGGTATCCACGAGTGGCGAGCAGCTTCGGCAGGGTTGGCACAGCGTCGATGTGGGAGATGAGTTTCTCCCGCAACGCCGCATAGGCAGGAGGCTCCTGTCTCCCCTTGGCGGACGGATCCATCATCTCGGGGAGCAGTGCCGGGTCGTTGCCACTGATCTTGTGTTGGTGCGTGTAGAGACCGGTGGCAAAAGTGGCGAGTGCCGGGCGGCAGAGGGCCGTTGGCACATAGCCACGCGGAAAATACGCGCTTCGGGCGGCGAGCCTGTCCAGATTCGGCGTCTCAATCTGCGGATGGCCCATGAATCCGTAGTCGGTCCATGCCTGGTCGTCGGAAATGATGAAGACGATGTTCGGCGTGGGTTTGGCGGCGTGGAGCCGGGACGCGAGCGCAGCAAGCGATAGCGCGGCCATCAGCAGGCGGGTAAAATGACGAAGTGGAATCATGGGTGATCTGGTTGGTTGAAGTCGGGAAGTCCGCAAAATTTGTGTGGTGCGGCCCGATGGGGAGGACGGCCATCCATTGGAAGCAGCAGGGAGAGTCCTTTCTTGGTCGGTTGGGCTCTTTGTGCAAAGGGAAAATTATTCCCGCATGACGCCATCGTTGAGCGTGCGTGCGATCAGCGCCGAGTCCAACCCAAGGCTGATGGTCACCGTATGTCATCAGGACCCGTTCACCCCGCGTCCGGTGATGCGCGACTCAATCTTTTGCGCGGCATGTTCATTGACGAAGTGCGAAGGCGCCAATTGATGTGATCAGCCCCGATTGCGAGCAATGCTGCGACATGGTGATGATCGTTTTGATCTGTTCGCGTCTCGGCCGCGCCAATTGCGCAAGTCCATGACTGAAGAATCGCCTTTCCCATCGAGCCACCGCGTTTCGGCTCCTTGCCACTCTTGCGACCGATGGCACCCGCGTATTGCCGGTTGCACGGAAGGGAACGACAAGCGCCAGCGTCGCCGGTGCCTTGCTCGTGCGTTTGCCTATTCGACACCGCGCGTCTTTGATCTCCAAAACGTCGATCGGTCGTCCACCAAGGATTGCGATTTCAAATATTTCCGATGGAGTAACCCCAACAATGTAACGAGCGCTAGCAACCCGATGGACACTCTTCCTTCAATCGTTCCTCTTTCAATGCTGCACCGTGCGTCGAAAGCATTTGATGTTGTTATTCGAAGCATGCGTCCCGCCCGGCCCGGAGGAACAATGCCGACAATAGCCGTTGTGCTTTCGGCAATGTTGATGGAACCCGGAGGACTCCTCGCTCTAACCTTCAACGTGGTTTCGGTGACGCCGTCGAATTACCTTTCGCAATTTGCAGCAAGCAGGGGCGGTCCGACGCGTTACGTTTGCGATGCGGGCATCTATCAGGATTTCCGATGGCCGAATGATGTCACCGACTGGCCGATTGAGATCGTCGCAGCGGACCGCAACAATCCCCCAACTTTCCGGGCCATACAGTTCGGCGGCCCGGCGAAACGAAACTTCAGCCATCTTGCCGGCGCCCCCTCAGGAAGCAAGTTTGACCGCATCAAGTTCGATGGCGTCAACTTCATCGCGCAAAGGTTCACGAGTGCTGGAAATGTCTCGCTGGTGCTGCCGGATGGTGAAGGTTTGGGCTGGCGCATCCAGGGTACATCGCACCCCTCGGCAGGATTGGTCGGCAGAAAGGAGAGCGGGAGTTACATCGGCCTCGACTTCAACGCCGGCACCAACATCAAGGTCACAAACTGCCTGTTCGACGGTTACGCGATCCAACTCAGGTTCAATGGTAGCTGCAGCAAGGTAATTGTTGAATACAATACCTTTCGGAACCTTGCGGAGGATGGCGTGAAATTTTCCTGCGACGACTTCATCGGCAGATGGAACCTGTTCGATCAGTCACGCGGACCAAGCTTCGAAATGTCGAATTATAGCGGGGGTCCGAACCCGCCTCATCCTGACGCCATTCAGCAGATGGGCCCTGCCGATGGGGTGACGTGGGAGAATAATGTCGTTATAGACCGCATGCTGTTCGGCAGGAATGGGGAAATGCACGGTGCGCTTTTCAAGAATGCGCAAGCCGCGGGTCAATCCACCCGCGTCATCGTCCGGGACAACGAAGTCCGGACCTTGGGCGGAACCGGAATGGGACTCGATGACTTCAAGCAGGGAAGCCCCATCCACGGTACGAACCTCGATGTGATCATTGCTGGCAATTGGGTTTGGACTGGTGGTCCACCTCATAAATCACGTGATGTTGCAATCTTCGGTCGATGGGCCTCCGCGAGCTGGACCAAAGCCCGTATGCAGGTGACGAACAACGTTGCCCCGAAACTGTGGCTCGGGGACGCTGCCGGAAATTCGGAGAATGGTACCGGTACATCGGCGACGCTTCAACCGAGTGGTTGGGTTGAGAAGGCACCCGATCGCGTCGCGCCGGGCGCCAATCGCGCAGGCCGCTACGGTTGGAATGCGGGAGTTGTGCCTTCCCCGGCTCCGGCGGGGTCAGGCGGACTGACGGCTACGGGCGCGTCCAGCCGCCAATTCAACCCTGCGGTTGCCCACAATGTGAGCGACAGTTCCGATGGCAACCATACGGGCACGACGAGAGCAGGCTCAACCTGGGTTGCGGGGAAAATCGCGAACGGCTCAGACATCGATGGAGCAAACGACGTGGTGCATTGAGCAGGTCGCTCCCGGCGCTAAAAAGTAGAAAGAGATGCCGAATTATTTTGGATATCAGCAGCTCAGTACATTCGATACCATCCGCCTGGCAATATGCCTGGGCACTCGTCTTCGACGGATTCGAGTCAGTCAATGACGCGCGATAGGTCAGCCCGGTAAACCTGGGGCATGCCGTCGACGGGTTTGTTGAAATAGACCTTCTTGCCGTCGCGTGAAAAAGCGGGGTTCACATGGGTGCTCATTGACCAAACCTGCTGCGCCGGTTCGGTCATGAGGACCGCCAGTGGTTCCACCCGGCCGGTTCGAAACAGTTTCATCACCACTGGATCCGACTTGTAGATGTTCTCCGAAACGAGGTATTTCCTGTCCGGGGAAATGCCCATGTGGTTGCCGGGTCCGGCCAGGATTTCGATGAACCTGCCATCGCGGTCCCAGCGCTTCGCCCGTAACGTTGGTCCGCCGTCTGCGGGAAAGGGAGAACCCCTCTCGTGACCGAACAGCGTTGAATCGTCATACCACTGCTGGTGGAGGGGCTTGACCTTCGACGTGAAGAGCCTGGCGTCGCTCCCGTCCGCCTTGCAGGTGACAATACACTCGAGGCCTTTTTTCGGATCGAGCCGCATGCTGATGTGCGTGCCCTGTGTGCTCAATTGCGCGTGACCGATGGACCATTCCGCCGGAGGTTTGGGATTCTTGAACAGTGACTGCAATGGTCCAAGATCCCTTTCGAGATCCACTGCCTTTGTTACGGTGCCGGCCTGATACCGGTAGATTCCGTAGGAACCGAGGTTGCTCCCGTTCCGATAGTGCTCCTTGTCCACGACGAGAAGAACGGAGCCGTTTGGGGCGTCCCCATGCCCCAGGTAGGCATCGAAGGGTCCTGCCACAAGGTCTCCATTCTTTCGAACGACATAGGTGCGGTTTCCCTTGCCGGGCTCGGAATCCATGTAGGCCAGCGTATCATTGTCCAGCCAGATCTGGTGCGCTGAATCGTGCCAGTACACACGTTTCAGGTCACGGATTTTTACGTGATGACGCAGGTCCGAATCACAAACATGGAGGGCCCCGGGCGGGCTCCCCTTGCTTCCCGGGATGGGAGGTTTGTCATAGGTGACGTAGAGAATCCGGCTGCCATCCGGGCTTTCCGGACTCGTGCCGAAGTAGCCGATCTCGGCAGTCTGGTTTGGCGGCGAGACTCTCTCGAATATGATGTCGGCTGCGGCCGCCGCAGCTGTCGATACGAGGGATGCCCCGATCAGGCAGGTGATCAGATGGCAGGAGGCGAGGGCTCTGATTCCCGGGTGACGGGAGGCCCGGGTCAGGGGTGGCAACAGGTGTGATTGCAAGGTCTTGAGCGGTTCAGGAAAACATGAATCTGATGGAGCATGGGCTGGCGCCGAAGGAGGCGCAGGGCAGGCAGGGACCCGTGCATGAGAGAGGCAATGGCTCCCGTCTCGCGACATCTTTTGTGCTTGATCTGTAAAGCCCTGGAATATCCTGGCGGAACCCCTTTCCCTATCCCTGTTGTTCGTGGGTCCTCGACGCTCAGGTTTGTCTTTCAACCTGCGGCAGGCCTGACCATGGTTTTGTCGCGATTGCCAAAAGGATTATGAAAAGCGTTTTCCCCGTCGGATTTCTTGCGCGGCTGATTGCGGCCGGGGTTGCTCTTGGTCTCGGGTCCTGCCGGCGCCCGCCGGACCGGGGGTGGCAGGGGTATTGTGAGGGTGAATTCGTCTACGTGGCCTCGCCACTTCCCGGCCGGCTGGAAACACTGGCGGTTGCGCGTGGAGACCGGGTCGAAACCGGTGCGCCGCTGTTCGCCCTGGATCACGTCTCCGAGCAGGCTGCGCAGCAGCAGGCCGCCGACCAGCTTCGCGGCGCGGAGGCGCAACTGGCCGATCTTCGCAAAGGTGCGCGACCGAGCGAAATCGCTGCGGTCGAGGCGCGGCTGCAGCAGTCCCGGGCGGCGGCGGACCTTTCCGCCAGGGAACTGGCGCGCCAGGAGCAGTTGCGCGCAGCGGGTGCGAGTTCCGTCGAGGTTTACGACCGGGCCCGGCTTGTTCATGAGCAGAACCGGCATGCCACCGACGAACTTGCGGCACAGCTCGAAACCCTGCGGCTCGGCGGACGCAGCGATGCCATCGCTGCGTCCGAGGCCAGGGTGTCCGCGGCACGCGCGGTGCTCGCCGGGGCCGACTGGAATGTGGCTCAAAAGAGCCAGTCCGCCACCCAATCCGCGCTTGTATACGACACGCTCTACCGTCCGGGAGAATTTGTTGCCGCGGCCCGCCCGGTCGTGGTGCTGCTGCCTCCGGCCAATCTCAAGGTGCGTTTCTATGTTCCGGAGGAGGAATACTCCGCGCTTCGGACCGGCCAGGAGGTGCGCATCCACATCGATGGTCGCGCAGGGCTCCTCACCGGCCGCGTTTCCTACCTGTCGCCACAGCCCGAGTTCACGCCGCCGGTTCTCTACAACCGCGAGAATCGTGCGAAACTGAGCTTCATGGTCGAGGCCTCGCTCGCGCCCGCCGACGCCCGCGACCTGCACCCGGGCCAGCCGGTGGAAGTGACACTTGTTGAGTGAGGCGCATGAACTCCGGCGGACTCGTCATCGATGTCAGCGGCGTGGTCAAACGCTTCGGCAACAAGACCGTTGTCAATGGCATCGACCTTAAGGTGGAGCGCGGTGAGATCTACGGTTTTCTCGGACCGAACGGCAGCGGAAAGACGACCTTCATCCGCATGCTCTGCGGCCTGCTTACCCCCGATGCCGGCTCCGGGACGTGTCTCGGTTTCAACGTGCTGACGCAGCAGGCCGAGATCAGGCGTCAGGTCGGGTACATGACGCAGCGGTTCAGTTATTACGAAGACCTCACCATCGCGGAGAATCTGGACTTCATCGCGCGTGTGTATGCCGTGCCGGGCCGCCGGGAGGCCGTCGCGCGCAGCCTTGAACGCCTCGGACTGCAGAATCGCCGCCGTCAGCTCGCCGGGGAGCTCTCCGGCGGATGGAAACAGCGCCTCGCGCTTGCCGCCTGCCTCATTCATTCACCGCAGCTCCTGCTGCTCGACGAACCCACTGCCGGCGTCGATCCGAAGGCACGACGCGATTTCTGGGAGGAGATCCATCGCCTCGCTGCCGATGGGCTCACGGTGCTCATCACCACGCACTACATGGACGAGGCCGAACGCTGTCACCGGCTGGCCTACCTTGCCTACGGCGAACTGCTCACTCGCGGCACGGTCGCCGAGGTTGTCGCCGCGGCGCGCCTCACGACATGGAGCGTGAGCGGGCCCGATCTCCGCCAGCTCGCCGATCGATTGCGCGGGCGCGACGGTGTCGAGCAGGTGGTCGCCTTCGGCAACACCCTTCACGTGAGCGGGCGGGATGGCCCGCGACTTGAGGCAGCCATCGCGGCGGTGCAGGATGCCGGTTATGAGTGGACGCGGATACGGAGCGGGCTGGAGGACGTGTTCATCAGCCTGATGGGGGCCTCGCGCGACAACTTCAAATGAACCTGCGGCGATTTGCCTTATATCGGCTCTGGGCGGTGGTCGTGAAGGAGTTCGTCCAGATGAGACGCGACCGCGTGACCTTCGGCATGATGGTCGGCATCCCGCTGATGCAGCTTTTGCTGTTTGGCTTTGCAATCAATTCCGATCCGCGCCACCTGCCGACGGCCATTCGCAACGCGGACCAGGGTCCTTTTGCCCGCACGCTCGTCGCTGCGCTGCAGCATAGCGACTACTTCCGTCTTACGACTGTGACAGCCTCGGAGGAGGAGACCCAGCGGCTGCTTCAACTGGGAGAGGTGCAGTTCGTGATCAACATCCCGGTGGACTTCACGCGTCGGCTGCTGCGTGGCCTGCCGCCCACGGTGCTCGTTGAAACGGACGCCACCGATCCCGCCGCTGTCGGTCCGGCGATCTCGACGCTTCGCGGCCTGGCTGGCACGGTGCTCGACCAGGATCTCAAGGGCCCGCTCGCATCACTGCGAGGTTCCGTGGCGCCGGTCGCTTTCCAGGTTCACGCGCACTACAATCCCGAGAGCAACACCCAATACAACATCGTGCCCGGCCTGATGGGCGTCGTGCTGACCATGACGATGGTCGTGATCACCGCACTGGCGATCACCCGCGAACGCGAACGCGGGACCATGGAAAATCTGCTGGCGACGCCTGTGCGGCCGTTCGAGGTGATGCTGGGGAAGATCATCCCCTATATCGTTGTGGGCTATATCCAGCTCACCCTCATCCTGCTCGCAGCGCGATATGTCTTTGACGTGCCGCTCGCGGGCAGCCTGGTCCTGCTCTATGGTGTGGCGCTGCTCTTCATTGCGGCGAATCTCGCGATGGGCATCACGTTTTCCACCCTGGCCAGGAACCAGCTCCAGGCCGTGCAGATGGCGTTCTTTTTCTTCCTGCCGTCGATCCTGTTGTCCGGCTTCATGTTTCCCTTCCGCGGCATGCCGGACTGGGCGCAGTGGCTGGGCACCTGCCTGCCTCTCACGCATTTCCTTCGCATCGTGCGCGGGATCCTGCTGAAAGGCAGCGGCCTGGTCGAGATCGCGCCTGAACTCTTGCCGCTGCTGCTCTTCTTCGTTGTCGTGATGACTCTCGGTGTCACCCGCTACCGCCAGACTCTCGACTGATGTGCCCGAAGGGAGTCGGCTGACCTGACATCAAATCCATAGGCAACGTCACTTTGGCTATCGGGCTCCGTCGGCGGCTGAAGCTTGATCGCAGGGAGCATTCCGTTCTCTTGGCAGAAGAAAGGCCCGATGGCATTTTTCTCCATCCCGCCGTGGCCGTGCCGGTGCGCGATATCCCGGCCAAGACGATCAAAAAGTGGATCGGTGATGACGAGTTCGACGCGTCCCGCGTGAGGATTCTGAAAAGGCGATCGTTTTTCTGGATACCTCGACCCTTCTGGCGGCGGGTTGGCCTGCCAAAGGACTCTCGAGGTTGCTCGTGGACGATGCGTCCAAAGCAGGGTGGAACCTTCTACAGACGCAAGGCGGCTCGTTCTTCTACGATGGAGACGCGGTTGTGCCTTTCGGGCCAAAGCTGTTCGCCGCGCCTCAGCAATTCCGACATCATATGATACTCGCCGGCGGCTCCGAGAAGTGTGTTTGTTGAGGCCATCGGGAAATTCAGGTTGTTGTCATGGCTCGCTCCAGCGCCGCCTTGACTTCCTGGGCTGAATATCCGCGTTGGGCAGGAATGTGAACGAGGGGCAGACGTGCAGCCGAAAACACCTCGTCAACGAACCTGTCGCGCGCTTTTCGGTCCGGGCGTTGATGCGAAGCATCGTCCAGTTCGATCCCAAGCATCGCGCGACCATCGCTCTTTCGAAGTAGGAGGAAATCCACGTGTTTAGCGGAGATTCTGTTCAGGGCGCGCTGGCGCTCGCTCCGGCCGAGACCGTTCTTGATCTCGAAGATGTCCGCCAATCGGACTTTGGCTGTGATGATCGTTTCCTCGTCTGCGATGGAAGTAAGGACTCCGAAGAAAGATCGCTCCGCTGGCGAGAACAGTGAATCGGCTAGGTCATAGACATCGGCTCGGCCTTGGCCTTGTTCGGCGGTTCGGTTTGCCCTTTTCAGGAAGGCTGACGCGACGAAGACTACGACGAGAACGATGACGGCGGTTACGATCAGCAGTGTATTCACAGAGTAGGTGTTGCGGATAGAGACACCTGAACGTCGTCATTGCAACTATTCAGGAATCGCGCAGCGGCGTTTGGTCGATATGGTCTTGCCTCGAAAAACAAGGGCAGCGGTGGTGCAAGTGGCGGATACTGCACCCGTTGTTTGATCTGCTTCACCTCCTCAAGGAGCGGGAAACAAAAGCACTGCGTCGGCATAACACCAAAGCACCATCGAACATAAAACCAAAGCAGTTATTGACACAAAACCAAAGCAACCCATTCTCCTTCTTCCGATGGCCGCCAATCCTCAACGTGAACTCGCCGAAGCGCTTCGCCGCGCGCAAGGGGCCGCGCCTGCGCACATCCTGCGATCCGAGCAACTCACCCGGCGCGACCGCACGCTCCTCCAACAACGGGGATTCCTCGTCGAAATCATCAAGGGCTGGTATGCGCTGACAACACCGCAGGCGCAGCCGGGCGACACGACCTTCTGGCATCTGCACTTCTGGGCCTTCGCCTCCGCTTACCTGCAAAGACGGTATGCGGACCGTTACTGCCTTTCCGCTGAACACTCGCTGGATCTCTGGGCCGGTAATACACAAATCCCCAAGCAACTCGTCGTGATGACAACGCGCGGTGGGGTGTTCACACTCAATCTGTCAAACGACAGCTCGATCCTCGTGTATCCGGGACGCAAGGCTCTACCCCCAGGTCGAGAAATCATGAGCGGCGTCCAAGTGATGCCGCTCGCAGTTGCGCTCATCCGGGCGACACCGAGCTACTTCACTCTCTCGGCCTTCAACGCTGAACTTGTCCTCCGCTTGGTTCGGCCGGAGGAGTTGTCGCGCGCATTACTCGGCAATGAGCCAAACATGGCTGCCGCGGGACGCATCGTCGGCGCGTTGCAGCATCTTGGACAGAGCGCCGCCGCCCAGCGTATTCTCGCCGACCTAGGTGCGGCCGGGTTCACCGTGAAACCGCAGAATCCTTTCGAAGGCCCTGCCCGGCTCCCGCGAGGCGTTGCGCTTGAATCTCCCTACGCGGGCCGGATCGAGGCAATGTGGGCCGGGATGCGCGCGGATGTTCTTGCCCACTTTCCGCCGCCGTCTCGCTCCAAACCGAACCGCGAGGCTTACCTCAAGCGGGTAAATGAAATCTACACTCACGACGCCTATCACTCACTCAGCATCGAAGGCTATCAGGTAACACCAGAGTTGATCGACAAGATCGCCAACGGCGACTGGGACCCATCCGCGAGTCCAGCCGACCATGCGCAAGTCAACGCGATGGCTGCGAAGGGATACCACGAAGCGTTCAAGCGGGTTGTCGCCAGCTTGGGCGACGTGCTTGGTGGATCCTCCGCCGCCACGGTTGCCAAACGCGATCTACAAGACTGGTATCGCGCGCTCTTCAGTCCTTCCGTGCTCGCCAATATCATCCCTGCGTCAGCACTCGCGGGCTACCGCGTGCGTCGCGTGTTTATCCGTGGATCGGAGCACGCTCCTCCTTCCGTCGAGGCGGTGCCGGCGCTCATGGATTCGCTCTTCGCGGTGCTCGCCAAGGAGGAGTCAGCGGCCGTGCGCGCCGTGCTCGGGCATTTCATCTTTGTATTCATCCATCCCTACGCGGACGGCAACGGCCGCGTGGGTCGGTTCCTCATGAACCTGATGCTTGGTTCGGGTAACTACGGCTGGACCGTGATTCGAGTGGATCGCCGCGCGGCGTATATGGACGCCCTTGAGCAGGCCTCGGTTCACGGCAAGATTACAGGCTTCGCGAAATTCGTCGCCGAGGAACTGAACGCATCGAAGGCATTGAAACAGCCACGCCGTTCCGCGAAGCGCTGAGGTTCCGTCCAATGGGCAGATGCCGAAAGGCCACTGCTGGGTGGAATCGAAGGTGTAACGGGCGGACACCCCCGGCCGCGCGTGCTCGGCAAAGATCGAGGGAGCGCAACGGCGGAAGTCATCAGACGACAGAGCGCGAAAGCGCGACGATGGCGTCGCGGAGCTTGGCGAAGCAGCCCGAACCTCGGGTTCGGGTGAAACGGACCGGGTGCCCTCAGGGCGGGCAGGTTCACAAAGCGCCTTGAAGACGCGAGCGGGAGCAACGGTGTCAGCGGTCGGTCAAAATGTACCAGGATGGTCGATTCAAAATGTACCACTATTGAGGGGTTGATTGCGCCAGGTGCGGCAGGGGCTGCACTGAGGCGTGAACGTCCTCAAAGTGAACTATCAAC
>JAGOJU010000152.1 GCA_017994935.1 Opitutaceae bacterium | reverse complement strand
ATTCTCAGCGCCCCCGCCGACCAATCGGCCGCGCTGGGTGCGACGCTACGGTTCGAGGTCGACGCCTCGGGCACCTCACCCCTTGCCTACCAATGGTACAGGAACGGCGTACCGATTTCCGGAGCGACGCTGCCGGCCCTGGAGCTCGCATCACTCACAAACGCCGACGCAGGCACCTACAAGGTCACCATCAGCAACACCGCTGGAACAGCCACGAGCACGCCCTTCACGCTGACGCTCACCGCCGCCCCCACTCCTCCGGTGATCGCGACAGGTCCGTTGACGCAGACCGTCGTGGAGGGTTCCGCGGTGAACTTTGCCGCCGTCGTTTCAGGCACAGCCCCGTTCACCTATGCCTGGTTGTTCAACAACCAGGAGATCCCCGGTGCCACGCAACCGACGTATCTCATTCCCAGCGCCAGGATCGCGGATGCGGGCGAATACCGCGTGCGCATCACCAATCCCGCAGGCTCGGCGCTTTCCCCGATCGCCACCCTGACCGTCACCCCGCCGCCCGTCGCACCCCACATCCTCGTCGAGCCCCAGGACCAGGCGGTTGCGCCGGGCTCAGATGTCACGCTGCAGGTCGTGGCTGACGGCACGGGTCCCTTGAGCTATCAGTGGTACCGGGACGGCACGCCGCTCGCAGGCGCAACATCGTCGACGCTTCAGCTCCTGAACTTCAATATCGCACTGAGCGGCATCTACCACGTTCAAGTCACCTCAGCGGTCGGCGGCGCCACAAGCCGGAATGCCTCGCTCTCGATCCTGCCTCCGTCGGAACTGGTGAACCTGTCCGTCCGCGCCCAGGCTGGCAGCGGTGAAAAGGCGCTCACGGTCGGCTTCGTGATCCGCGGCTCGTCAACCAAGTCGCTTCTTTTGCGAGGGATCGGCCCAACCCTCGCGCCCTACGGCGTGCCGAACCCGCTCGCCGATCCGCAACTCGGGCTATTCCGGGAGGGCGGCCAGCTGATCGGAAGCAATGACAACTGGGGCTCCGCTCCGGGATTGGCGGCGGTGTTCACCAACGTGGGCGCATTCGAGCTGCCTCCGGCATCAAAGGACTCCGCGATAGTCTCCGCATTGCCGGAAGGCGCCTACACGGCACAACTCACCAGCACGGATGCCGGCTCGGGCGTCGCCCTCGTTGAGTTGTACGACACGCAACCAGGCGCTCCGGGAGCCAGGCTGATCAATCTCTCCGTTCGCAACTTCGTCGGCACGCAGGAAAACACGCTCCTGGTGGGAGTGATAGTCAGGGGCACGCTCCCCAAGCGACTCCTGATTCGCGGAGTCGGTCCGACGCTTCGCGAATTTCAAGTCAACGGTGTGCTTGAGGACCCGAAGCTGGCGGTGATCTCCGGCACGGATATCCTCTCTGAAAACGACAACTGGGGAGGGACGGCTGCATTGAAGTCAGCCTTTGAGAGCGTGGGTGCGTTCGCGCTTCCGCCAGCCTCGGCCGACTCCGCCATGCTGCTCTCGCTGCAACCCGGCACCTACAGCATCCGTCTCTCCGGCGCGGGTGATTCGACCGGCGTGGCGATCCTCGAGATCTACGACATGCCCTAGCCTGGCGAAGCCTGACTCCAACCGCTATCCGCGCCCAAGGCAGATCCCAAGGCTCAGCAATGCCCAAAGTCGTCGCGCCCGCCGCCGGTCATTTCCAGACGACATCGACGCCAGGAGAGCCGATCCATCCAGGTTGAAATTGGCGCAGGAATTCAGCCTTTCCACCGCCTCCATGAACGCGGGGCGCATTGAACCGGCCAGCAGGTGTCCCGTATCGATATTGAATCCGACCTTCGGTCGCGCCGCCGCAGCACGACCCTCCGGGGAAAGAAGCTCCACTAGCCGTGACTTCGGAGCAGAACCGGAACCGGTGAACTTTTCTGGCGCACCGAGCACGCACTCCATGTAGCGACGTCCGAGATAGGGAACCCGCATCTCCAGTCCGCGCGCCATGGTGACCGCATCTCCGTCCCGCAGCAGCGTGTTCCTGAGGTACCCCGCGAGATCCGCAACTCGGATCTGTTCCCTCAATCCCAGCGCCAGCAACGCCTCGCGATTGTAGACGAGCCTCCTGCTTCGCCCCAGCAGCATCGGGTCACGCGCCGGAGGATACATCGACAAAATTTCCGCGCGCCCAAAATAGCGCCGCTTCTCCAGGACAAGCTCCTCGGCGCTCTCAAGTGCATCAATCATCGACGCGATGCGCGCCGCGCGTCCACCAGCTCCAGACAGGCTCGACACCATCGCACCGGCACGTCGCAGCAGATTTGCTCCCGTCGCGTGTTTGGGAGTCAGCCGCATCAGCCGGGCGAGTCTGCGGGGATGCCCATAGTCGCCATGCAGTTCATCCGCTCCCATCCCGCTGAGGGCAACCGTCAATCCCTGGGCGCGCGCCGCCCGGGAGACCAGTGCGAGGTTGATCCCGTCCGCCGACGGCAGATCGAGCGAGTCCAGCGCCTCGCGAATCCACAAGGCCCGTTCGCCGCCTGAAACCGACACCGCATCATGCCGCACTCCGAGCCGCAAGGCCGTCGTGCGCGCGGCAGCGATCTCATCCTGCTCCGTCAGCTCCCCGCCCAGGGTGAACGCACGGATGCGGTCCGCTCCTTCAGCCTCAACCGCCTGCTCGAGCAAAAGTGTCGAATCAATGCCGCCCGACAGGAAAACCCCCAGCGGAACATCGCTGGCCAACTGGCTCCGGATCGAGGCCACCAGTCGCTCACGGTGCAGTTCCCTCCATCCAGCCATCGAGAGGCCTGGCACTTCCTCCGCGCTTTCCTCCACCGACCAGAAGCGATGGAAACTAAGCGGAACAGGCAGCCCCTCGCCAAGGCGGATCTCGGCGTAGTGCCCCGCCGGAAACGCCCGGATGCCCTCGTAAAGCGTCGCGGGTTCCCGGAATCCACCGGTTTCCAGGTAATCCAGGATCGCCGCTGGATTGAGGTTCCGCTCCAGCAAGCCGGATGCGAGGATCGCCCTCGTCTCCGACGCAAAGCAGATGCCTCCATCCCGGGTTCGCGCATGATAGAGCGGTTTGATGCCGGCATGATCGCGGGCAAGATAGAGGCATCGTCTCTCCACGTCATGGATCGCCAGCGCAAACATGCCGTCCAGCTTCGGAAAGAGCCGCGGTCCCCACTCCGCAAATCCGCGCACAAGAACCTCGGTGTCGCCCGTCCCCTCGAACCGGTGGCCGCGCGCGATCAGGTCCTCGCGCACTTCACGAAAGTTGAAAATCTCGCCGTTGTACACGGCGATATAACGCGACTCCTCCGTGGAGGCCGCCGGCTGCAGCCGCAGCGCGGTATTCAGTCGCATCGGCTGCGCTGCCTTTTCGCTGAGGTCGATGATCTTCAGACGCGTGTGCAGCAGCGTCAGCTTCGACCCGTCGGGCTGATCCGCCTTCCACACACCTTCGCCATCGGGTCCCCGATGACGCAGCGCCGCGAGAACCAGGTCATCACGCATTTCCTCCCGACCGATGTATCCAGCAATGCCACACATGCGACGCTAGCTCCCTGTTCCGTCCATCACGGACAATGCGGTGTCCAGCCAATCCTTGCGCACGGCCTGAACCGCACCGTCATCTCGATAAACCTGCGCCGCCGCCAGGCGCTTCTTTTCGAGTTCCGGATGCCCCCCGGCCGATGCCAGCCTCAAAAGCAA
>JAGOJU010000080.1 GCA_017994935.1 Opitutaceae bacterium | reverse complement strand
TTCGGGGCGTTTCTCGGCACTCCATCCCGACATGGGCCAAGGCATTGCCTGAGAACTGAACCGACCGTGTTCCCTTCCTCAACTTCAGGGGACTTCAATCCTATCCCGACGTGTTCTGTCCTGCGCCAGTCGGCAGGAAACTCGTGGCGAGGAAATGCAGCGCGCCGCGGGCGTCGGCGATCACGTCTTCGACTTCCTGATCGAGCGGATTGACCCAGCCAGGTATTCCCGCTGAAGGGGACGCGACCTGTGGCTCCGGGAGGGACGCCGATGTCGACACGACCGCAGTCTGACGGGTTTCCAGGTCGGGAGTCATCACCTTCCGACCACCCAGGAAATCCAGGCGCACAGCAACCAATGCCACGACACAGGCCGCAGCCACCCAGGTGATCTGCGGAAGAATGGACCACTTCGACGATTCGCGGGCCTTGGGAATCTCCCTGATCGCACCAGCAACACGCTGGGCAAGGTAGGGCGACGCGCCGCTTTGCGCCGGACGCACATCGCTGCGAAGGCGCCTGGAAAGTGCCCCCTCGACATCCCGCTCCTTCGCGAGCGCGGGTGTGCGCTCACAGGCCCGGGCAAGCCAGTCGGGAAGCGGCTTGTCGTTCACATGGCACCAGCGGATCAGGAGTTTTTGGAGAAATGTTTTCATGGCTGCGACAGCGGGGTTGGATGAAGTTTGCGGAGCTGGTTGCGGGCGCGAAAGAGGAGGATCTTCACCCCGGTCTGCGTGCGGTTGAGCACCTTTGCAATTTCCTGAATGGACATTTCCTCAAGGTACTTGAGGACGACCACCTCCTGGTACGGCGATTTGAGCTGGCGGACATACTGCCACACGGAATCGTTCTGCTCCGCGTGCTCCACGGATGCGGACGGCGTAGCGGCCTCGCAGGCCACATCAAAATCGAGCTCCTCGGTCCTGCGGTTGTCACGATGATGATTGTACAGGGTGCGCCGCGCGATGGTGTAGAGCCACGCGGCAAAACTGGTGCGGTGTTCGTAGCGATGCAGGTTCTTGTAGGCCTTGACGAAGGTGTCCTGGGCAAGGTCCTCCGCATCCTGCCGGTTGCGCGTGTAGCGCCGCAGGAAATTGCAAAGCTTGTCCTGGTGTTCCCTGACGAGTCGGGCAAATGCCTCGGGGTCCCCGGCAAAATCGGGAGCCTCGCCACCGGTCGCCTCAACTACGGGGCGGTCAGCCATCATGATCTCTGTATCGCGGACTGCGGGCATGTAGTCACAGGCCAATGACTCAGCTCATTGAAGCGCCACCGGTGCCGGCGGCAGGGCGACATTGGCATCGCCAAAGAACCGGAGGTCCGAAATCGCAGTGACACCGTCTCCCGCCGGACTCGGTACCATGATACGAACCCATTGGGTCGCGGTGTCCGGCACATTGTAGCTCTCGAGTCCGGTGTTGTCCCCCGCGCTCGTGCGCGTCACCAGTGTCTTCCACTTCGAACCGTCGGTTGATGTCTGGATCGAGAAGCGGACCTTCTTTGCGTCACCGTCCTTCCATGCAATCCGCACCTCCCGGAGGAGACTCGGCGATTCAAGTTCACAACGGATCCACTGCATGCTCCCCTTTGCTGCCCAGTAGGTCTCAGGCCTGGTGTCAGTCGCGTTGCGGGCAAGGTTCCCGTTGTCGCTCCGCGCGTCGACATTGTTCACCTTGAGCGGTGCGCCACCGATGGAGTCCACCACCTCCGGCACGGCAGGAGATGCGGCGGCCGCGGCGTTCGAAGACCGATTCTGCGCGTGCTGCGTGGCGAGTGAAGTCAGGAGCTTGACCACTTCCTCAGATGGATAGGAGAGGCCGATGGACACTGCCCGGTCGGACTGATCGACCGTGACGCTTTGCGTCAGACGACTCAGATTCTGATCCTGTATCTGCACAAAGGAGGCCATCGCCAGCATGCCCTCGACAACCTTGGTCATGTTGGTCGAGACCTCGGAGTCGGTCGTGAGCAGGGTGACGCGCGCCGCGAGATTGCTGCCCGTCTCACCAAGGGCTACCTGCACGCCGGCCGCCTTCTGGAGGAGGCGCGCCTGAGCGGGCATTTCCTTGAGCCGGTTGAATCCGTTGGCCGAAGCGATGAAAAAGAATCCGCTGGTGTTCGTTGAGGCTATCAGGGGATCATTTCGTTTGATCGGCGCCAGTTTGCCATCGATCACGGAGAGGGCACGCTCAACCTGGTCGAACTGCTTGCTGACGAGGATGAGATCCTTGCGCGGAAAGGTCAGGTAGACCTCGTTGCCGAACAGGTAGGTCGGAAACGACTTTCCTGTCACCGTCTTGAAGGGAACCTTGCCATCACTGGCAAGCTCCTGTCCCGCAAGGAAGCCCTCCACGATGGCCTGCGCCTTGGGTCCCGCCTGGACCAGGAGGACGGAATGATTTTCCGGACTGTCCTCGAACGAGGTGCCGTAGGCGGTGAGCGAATGGATCTGCTGAAAGATGCCGTCGATGTCGATCGAGAGCTTCTCCTGCTCCTTCTTCGCAATCTCCGACTTGATGCGCGCGATGATAAAGGCGCCAACTTTCGACTCCTTGAGTCCGTCGAGATCCACATGCGCCAGCCACTTCGTGTCCGAGGCAACGCGTGCGGGATCGAATGGTGCGGCGGTGAGGAGGGTTCCTGTCGCCAGCGCACTCATGAGAAAGCCTGTGAAATACTTCATGGAATAAGTTCGGTTTGCACTGTTAACCCGAAACACGTGGAAAGGTTGCACCGCTTTCGTTTTCAGTCGCCGCCACTCAGATTTCCTTCTCCGCGCCGATGCTGTACTGCTTGCGGACGAATATGATGCATGCGACCAGCAGGCCGGCCGCTGTCAGCAGCATCAGCGCGCCAGTCGACTGCAGGACCACGAGCAGTCCCGGTCCTTCCAATGACTGACGCGCCTGCTTGAGCAAAACCTCCGCATGGCGCGAGACCGCGAGCAGGTTGAGGTTGGTCGGAATTCGGCTGATGCCCGTCTCCACTACAAAACCGTAAAGCAGGCCGGTCACCATGTACTTGCCCGTCCAAACGCCGAGCGCGACGGCGATCGCCGTGAAGGGTAGTATCAGCGCAAATTCCGCCGTGCACGTCATCGGGAATTTCCGCCAGATTCCCTCGACCCCGGTCACGCTTCCGGTCAGGTGCACCATCGCCGTCGCCATGAAAACGAGAAGCGTCACCACCACCACCGCCGTCAGCCAGGCAGCAATCACCAGATGGAACTTCCTCACCGACCGTGTCCACAGGTACTCGATCGTGTACGAGCGGATCGCATTGCGCAGGATGCCTCCACCCACCGCGAGGCACAGCAGCGGCACGAATCGCAACGCGACGACCTCCAGCATCCAGCGTTCGAACTGCGCGGGATTGGAACGCGAAAGCGCAAGCCG
Organism: Opitutaceae bacterium; assembly: GCA_017994935.1. Classification (GTDB taxonomy): domain Bacteria; phylum Verrucomicrobiota; class Verrucomicrobiia; order Opitutales; family Opitutaceae; genus UBA6669. The sequence goes on along the minus strand of JAGOJU010000080.1, from coordinate 10,391 downwards.
TGTGAGGACAACCAGCGCCAGCGCCGCACAGACCATCTTCACCCACAGCTTCGGGCCCATCCAGGCTTTCAGCTCGAGCGACAGCATCGCCCGGATGACTGATCCAAGGGGCGTTGCTCCCCCGGAGGGCGGCGTGAAGCCGGCAACGACTGCAACCGGATCCGAAGGCAACGGGGGAGGAGAATCGGATGCACTCATGAGTTCACCTTCTCGAACAGACCTGAAAGCGTCGCGCTCCTGCTCTGCAGTTCAAAGATCCGCGCGGGGCAGCCTGCGAGCACCCTTGTCCAATCACTGAAAAAGCGTCCCGCGTCCCGGACCCAGACGACCGCACGGTCCTCCTCGAGATAGTAGCCGCGAAGAAGTCCCGCTGAACGAAGGCACTCCACAACCTCCTCGGGACGGTCCGTCCGGATGACGACCTGCTCCGGCCACCGCGAGGCGTCCGCATGCATCTCCTGATGCGATCCTCCCGCCACCGCCCGTCCCCAGTTCAGCATCAGAAAACTGCCGCACAGGGCTTCGAGTTCGTCGAGGATGTGACTCGATATGAGGATGTGCACGCCGCTGCGCTGCAACCCGCGAAGGATGTCGCCGATCTCATGACGTCCCATCGGATCCAGCCCGTTCATCGGTTCATCCAGAATCACGAGCCGGGGGCCGTGCAGCAGCGCCTGCGCAAGCTTCACGCGCTGCCTCATGCCCTTCGAATAGGTGCCGATCCGTTTACCCCAGTGTTCCCGCGGAAGGCCGACAGCCGTGAGTGCGAGTTCGCTCCGCTGCAGGGCATCCGCCCGTGGCACGCCGGAAAGCACGGCCAGCGCACGAAGCCAGTCGAGCGGTTTCAGGTCCTGATGCACATGCTCGTGTTCGGGACAGTAGCCGATGCGACCGAGAACGCGCGGGTTGTTCCATGGCTCCTCGCCAAAAACCGTCAGTCGGCCCGACGACGGCCGGATCTGCCCCGTCACGAGCTTGATCAGCGTGCTCTTGCCCGCGCCATTGGGTCCGACCAGCCCCGTGATGCCGGGTCCGATCGTGAACGTGACGTTGTTCAATCCCAGAACAAGACCGTAGAAACAGCTCAGCTCCGTGGCATGGATGACAGCACTCATTCGTTCGAAATGCGTTTGTTGATCGCCAGGATCGAGACTGCGAAGAATCCCGAAAGGAACAGGACCGGCATCCATGCATCTCCCTGCACGGATTCCAGGGCAATCGCCGTTTTCGCCGGAAGTTTGGCGAGCAGCGATTCGAAGAACGGAAGCGAGGCCTTCGCGTTTTCCAGCACTCCATTGAGATCAAAGAGCCCGCGGGTGATCTCCCGCAGGCAGTTGATCGGACTGAGGCAGCGGCCCCAGGGGAGGACGTGACTCGCCGCCTCCGCCGCAAAACCGGACACGAGCCAGAGAACCACCCATAGCGCGGTCGCGGCCCCGGATTTTTTCACGAGCGCCGAAACGGCGAGCGCAAAGGCGCTGAGTGAAAGGACGGTAACGAGGCCCGCAGCCATCGCCCGCAAAAGCGCGGGAAGTCCGTGCCAGAAAAAGGACCAATCGGGGGAAAGGACATTCGATGCGAACCAGACGAACGCCAGCGGCGCAATCATGATCCCTCCAAGCAGCACCAGCACGATGCCGAGTTTTCCCGCCAGATAGTCCATGCGAGTCAACGCCTTTGAATTGTAGATCAGGATCGCGCGACTGGAGAGGTCCTGGGAGATGAGCTTGGGAACAAACAGCGCCACCGCCAGGCAGCAAAGTGTCCCGTAGAGCATCGTCGCCGAGAGCAGTGTGAGGCGGAACAGGCCGTCGACGGTGATCTCCGGATAGAGCAGGATCCAGGCCGTCACGCCATCGAGGATGGCCTTGGCCTTGCGTCCGAAATTATTCGCGACAAACAACGCAAATGCGCTGTCCGGGGAAAGGAGCTGGCCGATCAGGAAGTGAAACGCGACCAGTGTCAGTGCACTCACCCACGCGATCGCAAACACGCCGCGTAGCAGCTTCGATCTCCAGCACAGCCTCAACCCGTAACTGGTGATCGTCCATCTCCGCCGCCAGATGGAGGTCGAAGTCCCCCTCCAATGCTCGTAGTCGTTGGCGCGAAGGCTCATGGCGTCGCCCCCTGGTCGCGCAGCGCCTGAAGGAAAAATTCCTGCAGGGCATTCGGGCTGGCCTTGATTTCAATCGGCGCAATCCGTCTTTCACCCATAAAGGCAATCATGGGATTGAGCGAATCCTGACCAAACGAAACGCGGATGCGGCCGTTGCTGAGCAGTTCGCAGGGCCAGCCGTTCCTCGAAAGCGCCTCGATCAACTCTGCGGCGCCACTCCGGACGGAGAGCTCCGCGACCGGTTTTCTGCGGCGTTTGAGTTCCTGCAGGCGGTCATGAACGACCACTCTGCCCCGCGCAACGATGACGATCTGCTCGCAGATGCGATCGACATCGGGGAGAAGGTGCGATGACAGGACCACACTGATTCCCGACTCCTTCCAGATGCGCCCGATCAGGTCGAGGATGTGAGCCTGGCCCTCGGGATCCAGTCCGTTCGTGGGCTCGTCGAGGAAAATCAGCTCGGGATCATGCACGATGGCCTGCGCAATCTTGATGCGCTGCTTCATGCCCGTGGAATAGGTCTCGACCAGGCGGTACCGCTCCTGTCCCATGCCGACAAAATCCAGCATCTCATGCGCCCGCTGGCGCGCGGCCGCGAAGGGCAGGCCGGACAATTGCGCGCAATAGGTGACATACTCGCAGCCCGCCATGCCGGGGATGTGGCAGTCCTGCTCCGGTGCATAGCCGACGCGTTTGCGCACCTCGCGACCATGCACGTCGATGTCCTGCCCCAGCAGTGAGGCGCTCCCCGAATCCTTCTCCTCCAACTGCAGGAGGCAGCGGATGAGCGTCGACTTGCCGGCGCCATTGGGACCCAGAAGCCAGATGGTGCCGGCTTCAATCCGAAGATCGATCCGATCCAAAGCCTGATGCCGGCCGAAGCGTTTGCCCAGGCCCTGGGTTTCGATGATCGTTGGCATGGAGGATAGGCTCAATACCCAAAAATGGGTGGCCAGGTTGCAACAAATGCGGGGGTCATCGCAATTTTATGCGACATCGGGGCGTCAGGTCGGCGGCCGGTCGAGAACCAGGTCGCTCCATTCTCCCATCACCCGGCTGTCCATTCTCCAGCCGGGGGCGGCGGCGGCGAAGGTCGCTTTCACCTGGTCATTCTCCGAGGCGAGGATGCCGCTCAGCACGAGCTGTCCGCCGGGCGCCATCGCTGAAACGAGCGCCGGTGCGAACGTCATCAGCACATCCGCCTGGATGTTCGCCAGCAGCAGGTCGGCGCGCCTGCCCGTCAGGCCTGTCATGAGGTCGGCGGTGGTGAAGGCGACCTGCCCCGACAAGCCGTTCAGGGCGGCGTTTTCCCCGCTCACACGCACCGCCTCGGGATCATTGTCGAATCCAGAGACCCGGGCGAATCCGAGTTTCGCCGCGGAGAGCGCAAGGATTCCCGAGCCGCAACCCGCGTCAATGACCACCTCTGCGCGCCCGCTCCCGGCCCGCTCCCGCGCCTGCGCAAAGGTCACAAGTCGCTCACAGCACAGCCGGGTCGTCTCATGATTGCCCGTGCCAAAGGCCAATCCGGGGTCGAGCCAGATCACGGCATGCCCCGGCGGCAGGACAAACGTGTCGCGCTCCCAGATCGGGACCCAGTGCAGGCGCCCAAACTCCCATGCCCGAAAATGCGCCTTGTAGCTGTCGCGCCAATCCTGATCCGCAAGCTCGCGGATTTCCACCTCCCCAATCCTCCAGTCCCGCGACAGCACGTCGTTCACACGGGAAAGACCTTCGTGCAACTGCCCGCGATCCTCGAAATATCCGGCGACCCAGGCACGGGCCGACGGTTTGTCCTCGAGGAGCATCAACCGCCCGTCCTCCCAGACGGCGATGGCTTCCTCGACTTCGCCAACGGCATCCAGCCTGACTTCCAGCTTGAGTTCGAACAATGGCATGACGCTACGCCTAAACGCTGGCACACGCCGGACGGCGAGCAGAATGTTGCTATGGCTCCGTTTCCTGCTCGATCACCGTGCGCATGACCCGCGCAAGATCGGCGATGCGGTACGGCTTGGCGACCACACCACGGAAGCCGTGCGCCCGGTGATTCGCCAGGACTGGATCACTCGAATAACCGCTCGACACGATCGCCTTCACACCCGCATCGATCTTGAGCAGCTCCTCCATGGCCTGCCGCCCCCCCATGCCCCCCGGCACGGTCAGGTCCATCACCACGACACGGAACGGCTGGCCGCTGGCCATCGCCTCGGCATAGGTGCTCACCGCCGCTGCGCCATCCGAAACGGTCACCACCTCGAAGCCGAGCCGGACAAGCAGCGCCTGCGCCATGCGGCGGATCGTCTCCTCGTCGTCCATAAACAGCACACGTCCCGAGAGCCGCTCGGGCAGTGCATTTCCCGTCGTCACAGCGACCGGCGCACTCGAAGCCGCAGGCAGCCAGAACTGGAAGGTCGTGCCCTTGCCCATCTCCGATTCCACCTCGATGTGACCCTGATGCTTGCGGACGATGGAGTACACGGTCGCCAACCCGAGTCCGCTGCCGTTCTTCTTCGTCGAAAAATAGGGATCAAAGATCCTGCCCAGATTCTCCGGGGGAATGCCGGTTCCTGTATCGGAGATGCTGATACAGATGAAGCGGCCGTCGTGCCGGTGATCGTCTCCCGTGGCGCCATTGGGGCCCACCACACCCTTGTGATTCTTCAACCGGGCGTGGATCTTCCCGCCCTCCGGCATCGCCTGGACCGCGTTGATCACCAGATTCTGGATCACCTGGCCGATCTGGCCCTTGTCGATGTCCGCGGGCCAGAGATCAGGCGTGGCGTCAACCTCGCAGCTCACCTTCGACCCGTGCAGCGCAAAGGCCGCCGAGTCGCGCACGACCTCCGGCAGTCGTACGGCGCTGCGGACAGGATCCCCTCCCTTGGCAAACGTGAGGAGCTGCTGGGTGAGATCCCGCGCCCGCAGGGTGCCGCGCTCCGCCTCCGCCAGCCACCGCGCCGTTTTTCCGCCAGCCGTGGCATCGAGCTGCGCAAGCGTCAGATTGCCCAGCACCACGGTGAGGATGTTGTTGAAATCATGGGCTATCCCGCCGGCAAGGATTCCCACCGACTCGAGCTTGGAAGCGCGCAGGATTTCATTCTCGAGGCGGGCGCGCTCTCCGATGTCCCGCATCACCAGGACCACGCCCATCGGCGCATCCTTGTCGTCGAACATCGGCGCGCACCGGCCCTCGATCAGGCGCGCGGCACCCTGCCTGTCCACAAGCGTCGTGTGCTGCGGGATGTCGATCACCTTGTGCTCCGAAAGCGCATCCGTGCGCGGAACCGCGACCGCCGCCTGGGAATGCTGATGTCGCATCATGACGACATCCTCGATGCGCTGTCCGATCGCGCTTCCGAGTTTCCAGCCCACGAGTTCCTCTGCGGCGTGATTGATGAACTGGACAATGCCACCGGTGTCTGCAGTGACGACCCCTTCCGCCATCGCGCGCAGGGTCACGCTCAGTCGCTCGCGTTCCGTGGCTAGCGCCGCCTCGGCCCGCTTGGTGCCGGTGAGGTCGACCAGCATCAGCTGCGTCCATTCGAAATCGAGCTTTCCTCCCCGCACCGGAAGCCACCAGCGATAGTAGACGAGGCGCGGTGTTCCATCGATCGCCCGAAGGGTGAACTCCCCCTCGATCTGGTTGATTCCTTTCCAGATCGCAACGAACGCGCGCTGGCGCGCGAGATAGCCGTCCTCCGCAAAAATCCAGTCGAACCGATCCGCAACCTCCTGCTTGGACCGTCCGCCCACCAGTTTGAGAACGGCCTCGTTCATCCCGGCAGGGACGATCTGATGGAGCGAATTTGAGAGCGCCTCCGGATTCTCCGCCATGTGCCTTTCCAGATCCTCAACACCAGACGCCCGCAGGTCGTTCAGCCAGACCCCAACGGAGCGATAGTCGTACTCGACAATCGCCACCGGCGAATACTCGAAGAGCACCCGGTAGCGCTCCTCGCTTGCGCGGAGCGCGGACTCCGCGCGGCGGCGCTCCGTGATGTCGGATACGAATCCCTGCAGGTAAAGGAGCTCCCCCTGCCCGTCGCGAACCGCACGCACGTTTTCGGAAATCCACTTTGTGGACCCATCCACGCAGACGGCCTCCGACTGGAAATCCGCAACGACGTCGCTCGATCCCAGCGCCTCAAGAAACTCTCTGCGGCGTCCCCTCTGGCGGTACACGCCGCGTCCGTTGCCGACGGTCTCGATCATCTCCGCGGGGCTCGAATGTCCCAGCATGCGCGCAAATGCGGGATTCACCGCCCGGTAGGTGCCGTCCGCGGTGCACTCGTACACGCCTTCCACCGCGCTTTCGAAAAGCGTGCGGAAACGCGCCTCGCTGACGCGCAGGCGCTCCTCGGTGAGATGTCGCTCGGTGACATCCTGCGCGAGCACCACGACCGCGGGCGACTGGGAAAACTCGTAACGGTGCAGGTTGATGCTCATGTACAGCACCGTCCCGTCCTTGCGAAGATGCCGCCAGATTCCGGCCAGCCTCTCGATGCCGGTTTCACCCCGCCCCTTTTCAAGCGCCTCCCTCAGGCGCTCCTGCTCGTCCGGCGGGCGGATGTCCATGATCGACATCTGCAGGAACTCCCCACGGCTGTATCCGTACGTCTTCTGCGCGGCCGTGTTCACCTCGAGGAACCGCAGGGTGACAAGATCGTAGAGCCACATCGGCGACGGATTGGACTCAAACAGGAGGCGGTAGCGTGCCTCGCTCTCGCGCAGCGCCTGCTCCGCTTCCTTCTGCTCGGAGATGTCCGTATGCGCCCCGACGATGCGACGCGGCCTTCCATCCTCGTCAAACAGCGCCTGCCCGCGCGACATCACCCAGAGATAGCTGTCATCCTTGCATCGCACGCGCACCTCGGCGCTGTAATAGGGCACGACGTGCTCAACATGGGCCCGCATCGCTGCAAGTGCGCGATCCCGATCCTCGGGGTGAAGGCGTGACCAGAATTCCTCGCGGCTCGCCGTCAATTCGTCCGGATTGAAGCCGAGCATCTCCTTCCAGCGGTCCGAGAAAAACGCTCGATCCGTTTCAAAGTCGTATTCCCACAGGCCGACATTGAGCCCGCGCACGGCGAGTTCCCAGCGGTCCTCGCTCTGCCTCAGGCGCGCCTCAGCCTGCCGCTGCTCGGTCAGGTCGGCAAGCGTCACCACCGTGCGCGCCCAATCGGGATGACCGTCGGGCGACACGATCACGGTCCATTGCATCAGGCTCTGCCGGTTCACCCCCTGCGCGTCGGTCAGTTCAAGATCGCAGGAAACCGACCGGCGGTTCACCCAGATGCTTTCGAAGACACGCCGCATCGCAGACCGAAGTCCGGGAGAGTCCGCCGCGGGAAATGCCCTTGAGAGCGCGTCGACATCGGGCACGCCCATGAACTTTAGCGCCCTCTCATTGCAGCCCGTCACCCTGATCAGTGCCATGCACTCTCCCACGAGCACCGCGTTCCCGTTGAAGTGAACGGACAGATCCTGCACCCCCGACGCCTTGAACCCGTGCAGCCGCTGAAGAACACCCGTGAAGTCCAGTTCAACCGTGGCGACAGGCAGGTTCTGGAATACTTCGCGGAACCGGTTTTCAGAACGCCGCAAGGCCGCGGTGTGCTGCTCAACGAGCCGCTGAAGGCGGATGTTCCAGATGACAATGCCCCCGCCAATGAGCCCCAGCAACCCGAGTCCGATCGCCGCCCACTGGAGAACGGCACCCGTCACATTGAATTTCTCCGCAGGAGAGTAGACAAATCCATCCATCCTATTCGTATCCTTCGCCAGCCCAAGACCCACAAAGAGGCGGGCAATCTCCTGCCACCGCTCCTTGTTGACATGGCCGATCTCCACCAGCCCGGGCACCACGAGCTCGCGCACCGCGAGCGCCTCTTCCATGAGCCGCTGCCGGGTCTGCCCGGGCGAAAGTCCGGCAACATTCGCGAGCATGCTGTCGACCACCCATTCCGGGTTCTGCAGCGCAAATTCCCACCCTCGTTTCACCGCCGCGCGCAACGGCTCCGCGCGATCCGGATTCTCCTTCAGTTTGGCTTCGCTCGTGATGAGGCTGTCCCCATAAAAATCTATGCCATAGGTGGCGGGCTGCAGGATACGGTAGTCCCCCGCGCCCAATCGCAAAGGGGGACGGTTCGCAAAAAACACCGCCATCGCATCCGCCTCACCGTCCGCAACCTCGTTGGCCCCCTCGAAATTCCGCACCACCTCAACCGATTCGCTCCGGACTCCCTCCTGCAGCATCATCGCCCATAACTCGACATCGCGCGGCAGCGGGCCGATGGCCACGCGGCGTCCAGCCAGATCCCCGGGGGTCTGGACAGGGGAGCTTCCCGCAACCGCGAGGCCCAGTGCCGAGTGTTGAAACACGGTCGTGACAAGGACGACAGGCTTTCCATTCAGCCGCTCGAGCAGGGCGTCGCACCCCGCAACGCCGTAGTCCGACCTTCCTGAAACCACGTCCGAAATCGACGAGGTGCCCGGGCGCGCGGGTTCCAGCCGAACATCGAAGCCCGCTTCGCGAAAATATCCTTTCGTCTGCGCCGCGTAGTATCCCGCAAAACGGAAACCGGGCGAATCCGGCAAACTGATGACAACGGTCTGGAGCGGTGCCGCAGATTTCGACCCATCAGCACACAACCCGTCCCACCCTCCGCCCAGCACAAGGGTCGCGAGGCATGCGTAAACCCAGCTCGGTAACCGGGGTGAAAGCCTGATGGTCATCGGGAGACGTCTTTTGACGCAACGGGCCTGCGGGGACTTTGTCGAGCGAATCGAGCCCCGGGGAATCTCCCCAGATGTCATTTTCACCCGGCTTTAACGTTGGCAGCACCCTGACATTCGACTCATCATGGGACATGTCCAACCCGTCCGCGGCGCTCGCCCAGCTTGTCGAGGTGCTGGGAATGGAGGAGGTTCGATCTCTCGTCGAACTGTACCTCGACTATACGGCCACGGAATTGAAGGGTCTCGCCACCGCACCGATTGAAAAACAAATCCTGAAGGTCCACGCACTCAAGGGAAGTTCCTCTCAGATTGGCGCCAAACTTTTCAGCGCCCAGTGCCGCTCGGTCGAAATGCGCCTGCGCGAAACTCGCGCGTTGCTGACGTCCGATGAGCTGACCGCCCTTCAGGACGGATTCTCTGCGGCATCCGACCAGTTGCGCGCCTGGTTGCAGGATCCACCCACGGACGAATCCCTTCAGTGACGCCCTGAGGCTCTTGCCGACCGATTCATCCCACACCAGCCAGCCTGGGGCGGGGCGCCGAGCGCATCAAACCTTGATCAGCCCCTGCTGGACACACCAGCGGACCAGACTCGCGACTTCGCGAACCTCCACCTTGTCCATGATGTTTGCACGATGCTTTTCAACCGTGCGGACCGAAAGGTTGAGCTTCGAGGCAAGTTCCTTGGAGGAAAGTCCGGAGGCGACGCCGACGGCGACCTCGAGTTCGCGCGGCGTCAGGGGATTCTTCAGGGGAACAGGTGTCACTGCCGGAAGCGGCGACAACGGCGGCTTTGCAGGTGTGCTTGACGAGAAAAACATGCCCCCTGAAAGCACCTTTTCCACGGCCTCCAGAACCACCTTGAGCGGCTCGGTTTTCGCCACAAACCCGTGCACACCGAGTTCGATGAGCTGTGCAGGCAAACGTTCCTCGGAGTGACTCGTAAGCACGAGGATGCGCGTGCCCGGAAGCCTGGCGCGGATCTCCTTCGCGATATCGATGCCATGCATGCTCGGCAAAAAGAGGTCGACCACGAGGAGGTCCGGCTTTTCACGCAGGCAGGCATCGAGCCCTTCCTTGCCGTCAAGGTAGTCGCCCACGACGGTTACCTTTGGCATCCGGCTGAATGCCAAAGTCATCAATTCGCGGAAGACGGTCTCGTCTTCAATGAGCACGACACGGGATTTGCTCATGGGATCTGAATAAGTAGAACTACTCCCCCCTGCGGAGTAAAGCTTTCGCTCATAGGGTATCTTGTCGAGAACGGCCATGTAGCCATAGGAATCGGCGCAAACTGCGGAAGTCTTCAGGGAGAAAGCACATCGGATCCGAATCAAATGTCACCGCATTGCCCGGAGCCCAGTTCTTTCGCAGGAGAGTGGCATGCTGCTCAGCGGTCAAACGTACAGTCCATGGGCAATCAACACAATGTGAGCCACTTAGTCGTGCTCTCGCATTCGCTTGGATCTGGCGCTTGCAGCGGCCGTCTGCTGTTTGCATGCGATAGGATTCCCGGCAAACCGTAATTTCC
>JAGOJU010000151.1 GCA_017994935.1 Opitutaceae bacterium | reverse complement strand
GTTTGATGTCGTATCGTGGCGCGAGGACGGAACGCAGGGATCCGCGGGAGACAACGCTCCATGCATCGGTGCCTGTCTGGGCGCCGAGACCGGTGATGAAGGTGACTGAGAGGAAGAGGACGCCGGAAAAGGATCGCAGCATGACGAAGAGTGGCCTTAGGAGAAGCGCAGGCGGAGGAAATTGATGAAGTCGTGGAACAGGACGTAAACGATGGGGCGTCTGCCGCAGTCGAAACTCGCGCGTCCTGCAAACCCGGACTTCAGGAGATCGAGCTGACTGGGTTCAACCTTCAGGGGAGCGGAAATCTGGAAAAGAAATTCGCCACGAGTGGTGTCGAGGCCGTAGGCGAGCTGCTCGGAGCTTGTGACTTCAAGCGGATACGACTGGGTGGGATTTGCGGCGAGCCTCACCGAGCCCTCGACTGGTCCGTTTTTCCGGACGGTGCGATCCAGGATGCGCAGGTCCTGCTCGCGCACATCTATCTGGACCTTCCATGTGGAGGGATCGATCACCTCCAGCACGCCTTCGCCCGGACGCGGGACCTGGCCGATTCGCACCGAAAGGTTCTGCGCTCCCAGCACGATTCCGTCAAAAGGCGCGCGCAGCGTCATGCGCTCCATGTCGCGCTGAAGTTTCTCAAGCGCGGTGCGCGCGCGAGCCGTGGCGAGGCGCGCCACCTGCATGCGGATCTCGTCGTTGTCGCCTCGTGCGGCATCGACTTCGACCATGCCTCGTTCGACTTCCTGCTGCGCGGAGCGGATCTGGAGTTCGACATCCGCCGTGTCGAAGCGGGCAAGCACCTCGCCCTTCTTGACCGCCTGACCTTCGCGGACGTTGACCGAGAGCAGGCGGGTCGCGGCGTAGGCGGCGAGTGAGGTGCGTTCGCGTGGCAGCACGTGGGCGGCACCCTTCACGCTGAACGTGATGGGAAGCGACATGATGACCAGGAAAACCAGGACCGGAAGGCCGAAGCGCGTCCATTTCTCCTTCCTCGGCGTGTTGACAACCCGGTTGCGCGTGTTGATCCAGCGGCGTGCCATGCGGGCCGCCGGCTGGCGCTGCCAGTAGAGGGCGGCTCCGAGCGTGCGGCCGGCGGAAATCGCCAGATCGCGCATTTGAATGATCGTCGCGTCGAGTTTCTCCGGTTTCTTCACTCCCTCGAAAAGCAGGATGCCGCGCACCCGCTCCTGGCGGTCGAACAGCGGCATGACCGTCGCCCAGTTCATCGGCACGGCGTCGAAATAGTCGTTCACCTCTGCCGGGCGCGTGGCCACCTTGGCGGGGTCGCGCTGCACCAGCGTCAATTGCATCTGCGGGCGCGCAGGCGCACCGGTTCGGGCGGGTTTGAGATCGTCCGGCCTTTCCGCCGGTGGAGCGGCTTCGTCAGTGGGGGCGGACGCATCGCCGCCTTCCGGGGCAGGCAGGGGCTTCGAGATGAGTTCTTCCTTGTGCTGCCCGTTCACGACATGGGAGCCATTGGTTCCATTCAGCGCGGGTGCGGGCTTGGCTCCGTTGAGGGCAGTCCTGCGCCTGGCGGAATTTGCCAGCGACATCTGCGTGAGCCGCTCGGCGAGGCGTTTGAGAACGATGGCCTGCTCGCTGCGGGGATGGGGTCGCCGAAGACCGCTGGACGCACCCAGTTCGTAATCCTGGTCGAGCCCGATCCAGTCCTCTCCCAGCGGCTCGTCTCCGCGCCCCTTGGCCACAAGAAGTGACACCCGGTCGCAGGCCACCGCCTCACGCGCATAGTTGACGATGTGCCAGCCGACCGACTCCACATCGTTGTCGCCTGAAATTTCCTCGAGCAGTTTGGCGTACGTCGAGACCCGCGTGACCTCCGCGGCGAGGTCTCCGCTGCGACGCGCCTTGAGATAAAGTTCCACCTCGCCGCAGATCTGGCGCAGGATGGCGGAGCGAAGCTGGCTCGCCTGCGCGTCGATCGGGATGAACCACACATGCAGCACGCCCGAGACCACACTGCCGCTCAGGATGGGAACGAAGAACTGTTCGAACTCCGTCGAGTTGAAGAGCGACAACTCCTCAGGGGCCGGAGCATCCTGCGGCTGCAGTCCGGGGAGATTGCTCGATGCCTGGAGCCGCGCGGGAAGTGTCACGGGGTGTCCCGTTTCGGCCACGCGGTGAATCGCCTTGCGGAAGGATTCCGCCAGTTCGGGTGAATCCTTCAGGTTCAGCGATTCCCAGTTGCTGGCGACCATCCGCTGAAAGCTTCTTCCCGCCAGCATTTCATAGGAAATGCCCTGGGGCCGCAAAACCTGCAGGATGCACTCCGCGTGCGCCTTGAGGTACACGGGCAGATCCGGCGATTCCTTCGCCAGTTGTGCCAGGCGGGCCGAAACATCGTTCAGTTGCCTTTGAACGTGTGCAGCGGCATTTGGATGAGCGGTCATGCGGAACTATTAAGGGGTGATCGTCTTCCCTTTTCGCCACCTACGAAAGCATAAAATCGCAACGGTTCCCCGTGCGAATGAAAGACACTTGCGGCTGAAATAGTGCAGTTGAAAAATTGAAGTAAAACTATCCGGATCTGACGAGGCCGATGAATTGAAGGCGGGTTTTGGCGCCTGCCTTGCGGAGAATGTTGCGAATATGGGTTTTGACGGTGGGGAGCGCAATCTTAAGCCGCGTGCCGATTTCGTCGGCAGAGTGTCCCCTGAGAATGAGGTCAGCCATCTGCACCTCGCGGCGCGAAAAGTCAAAGCGCTCGGCGAGTCGCGCGAGGCTGGGACCCCCCTGCGACGGTTGTGCGGTTGCGACGGACGAGGTGAGCAGGAGATAGGGACGCAGGCCCAGGGTGCTGCGCATGGCGAGGTATCGCACGGCGCCGATGACCCGCTGTTCCTCGGATATCTTTTTTGCCAGATTGACGACCGGCCCCTGGGAGACGACGAGGCGGCCGCCGGTGGGAGGCAGCTTCAGGTCGGCGAGGGTACGAAACGCGTCGAAGCAGGCTTTCTGCCACACTTCCGGAAGCGCGGTGGAGCGGGGAAGGGAGAGCGACTGGGCTTTTGATCCGTGTTCCCAGAGCATGAGATGCTCGCGGAAATTTCGGCTCTCGAAAAGCGGGCGCTGCTGTTTGTCGAGGACGCAGATGCCTTCCGGGTGGAGGTTGCTGACGAGCCGGAACAGGCCGACCATGAATTCCTGCTCCTGCTGCTCGGCAAGCACCGCGAAAGCCTTGCGCACGTGGGTGCCGGTCCATGCGAGCAGTTCCAGATCGGTCTGATTGAAGGGACCGCGCTCCGGACGCCGGAAAACGAAAAGGATCAGCGGCGGCGATTGGGAGTCGCCGATCTGAAGTATCCGGCGAATCCAGTTGGGGGCTGGAATGAGTTCGCCGGCAAGCGTCTCGACCACCTGGGCTGTGAGCCGGCCTCCGGGCGCCAGCGACTCGATGCCCTGCTGGGCCGCCTGGGTCAGCAGTGGACCCGTGGGCCGGACGCCTTGTCCCATGAAGAGCTGGCGGTCGCCTGCCTGGAAACTCGGCGGAAGGAAGACGCCCCAGGCGTCGATCGATAGCTGGAGCCAGATCTTGCCCAGCGCCTGCTCAAAGCCACGCAGTGTTCGATGCAGGCACAGTTCAACCAGGCTGTCGGTGAGCTGTTGCCAGTTGGCCATGAGCCGTCAATGGTGCGGCCGCCGGTAGCCGAGCAGGCGCATCAGCCAGCGGCCGATG
>JAGOJU010000023.1 GCA_017994935.1 Opitutaceae bacterium | reverse complement strand
GGAAAGAATTTTGACTCGCCGTGGATGCGTTCGGTGGAGTTCCAGATCATAGAGGGCGGCACGGGTGACATCATCCTCGTCGGGGGCTTCGATCGTGCGACCGGAAGACTGATTCCGGCGGTCCTTACCCTGGCGGTGCAACCCGGACAGAAGAATTGGGATCCAACCGGCATCCCCACGGAGTTCACCAAGGGTCGTATCAACTGGCAATACAGGGATCCGGCATGGACCGACAGCCTCGGCGTTCGGGGTCCAAGGGACGTCGAAATGCCCACCGGCGAATGGAACCACCTCGAGGCGATCTGCAAAGGCGGAGACGTCATCTATCTTGTCAATGGAACAAAGGTCATCGAAGGGAAGAATGGTTCCCTGACCGAGGGCCGCATCCTGCTTCAATCGGAGGGTGCTGAAATCTTTTTCCGCCGCGTTGAACTCCAACCTCTGGATTGAATCGAGCCTACCGTCTGTCATGCCACCCCTGAATCCTCACAGTTTGGTTCGTCGCACCGGTCTCCTCCAGATTGGCGTGGCCGGCATCCTCTCAGTTTCTGCCTTGAGTCTCGTTGCGGCAACAGGCGCAGGCTCCTCATCAACCAGCGAAAAGCCGTTTCGCGCCGGAGCTGCAACCAGCAACATCACGCCTTTGCTCGGAGTCAAACTCGATGGCGGGATCATGCAAATCGGCCCCGCCACCCATGTCCATGACGAGCTGTATGCCCGCTGTCTCGTGCTGGATGACGGCACGTCCCGCCTGGCGTTTGTCGTGTGCGACAATACGATGATCGCCACCGAGGTGATAGAGGATGCGAAGCACATGATCCAGGACGCGACCGGCCTGGATCCAAGCCACGTGATGATCTCGGCCACACACTCGCACAGCACGCCGCGTGGACTGGACCTCAAACTCGGTGCAAAGAACCTCGAGTACAACAGGTTCCTGTCCGAACGCGTTGCCGATGGCGTCCGGCGGGCAATCAACAATCTCCAGCCAGCCGTCATCGGATGGGGCAGCGGCAGCAAGCCGGAGTTTGTGCAAAACCGCCGCTGGCTCGTCGAACCTGACAAGGTCCCGGCAAATCCCTTCGGGGAAAAAGGCGAAAAGGTCGTGATGGGAGCTTCGCCGGCACATAAGATTGGACCTTCGGGTCCGGTTGACCCGGAACTCTACCTTGTATCCGTCAGGCATCGCGATGGGCGACCCTTGGCCGTGCTCGCAAGCTACGGACTGCACTATGTCGGTGGCATACCGAATGGTGTCGTAAGTGCGGACTACTACGGCGTGTTTGCCGATGAGGTCCAACGCCAGCTCGGCGCTGAACGCGAAACACCACCGTTTGTCGCCATGATGGCGAATGGCACTAGCGGTGACGTTAGGACTCCGGCGGTCGCAGCTCCGGAATATGAACGCATGCATACCGTGGCCGAAGAGCTCGCACGCGAGGCAGTGCGCATTTGCGGCCGAATCACATACCAGTCCCATGCAAGCCTGGATGCCGCCCAGGCAAAGCTCACGCTGGCGGTACGGCGGCCAAACCCCGAACGTCTTGCTTGGGCAAACCAAGTCTACGGCGGAGTGGATCCCAAGGCAAAGGTGCTGACCCGTTCCCAAATATATGCGCGGGAAGCCCGTTACCTCGCCGACTACCCGCCAACCGTCACGCTTACCGTGCAGGCCTACCGAATCGGAACGCTCGCAATCGCCACAGCGCCCTGCGAGATATTCGCCGCCACCGGTTTGGACTTGAAGCGGAAAAGTCCCTTCAAGGACTCGTTCATGATCGAACTGGCCAACGGCTATTACGGCTACCTCCCCACCCCGGAGCAGCACGCCTTGGGTGGCTACGAAAGCTGGCCTGCCCGCACAGCCTTCCTGGAGATCCAGGCTGAACCAAAGATCAAGGACACACTGCTGGCTCTGCTGGCTGACCTTGAGAAGCGGGCCCCCCGATAACAATAGCCTTACCGACCGCCATCGATTACTTGTCCCCTTCCGCCTCCTTTCCTGCCGGATTCCGGAAGAACAGGATGAACGCGATCAGCACAACGATTGAGCCGATTGCGGGCGACATCCAGATCTTGCTCCAGTCATGGGTCACTCCGCCACCAGTGGCGACGACTTGATTGGCTGCGAGCACCCTGCCCGCCAATAGCGTGCCAACAAACGATCCGATTCCCCACAGGACGAATGCAATGAAGCCCTGCACCGCCGATCGCATTCTCTCATTGGCTTCCCCGTCCGCATAGAGCTGGCCGGCAATGAAGAGGAAGTCGTAGCAGACGCCGTGCAGCAGGATCGCAATGAAGATGAACGCGGTCTGCATGTCGGCCATGCCCACGCTACCGGCCAGAAGCAGGTAGCGCGTCACCCACGCAGCAATCCCCAGCAGGATTGTCTTCTTGTAGCCAAGATTCTTGAGAAAAACCGGCAGCAGGAAAAGGAAGACCACATCCGATACCTGCGCCAGGCTCATCTTGCCCGCCAGCCCGGTCCAACCGATTTCCGACAGGTAGATCGACATCAGTACAAAATAGAAATAGAGCGGGACGCAGATCAGAAACATGCAGACGACAAATATCGCAAACGCCGGTTTCCTCATCAGCGCCAGCGAATCGAGGCCCAGCACCTCGCCAAGGCCCACATCTTGACCGACCTTCCTCGGCGGTGTTGACGGCAACCGGAATGCGAACAATCCGAAGAGGATCGACGCCCCCCCTCCAAGAAGGAACTGCACGGGCGACTGCTCTCCCTTCAACAGGCTCAATACGATTCCCGCGGCTATCCATCCAACCGCAGAGAGGATCTTGATCCTGGGAAAATCCCGTTTGGCATCGGCGAGGTGCGTCAGTGCCACGGAGTTCCCCAGCGCGAGCGTCGGAGCAAAAAGTGCACAGTACAGGATGAGCGTGGGATAGAACGCCCCAAATGACTGCAAGCGCGAGAGTCCGATCAGGACGAGCCCTCCCACAATCCCGAGGACCCCCAGAATCTTTTGCGAGGCAAAGTAACGATCCGCAATCAGCCCCACGAAGAACGGGGAGATCATTGAGCCGATCGCAAATGCCCCATAGGCCGCACCAATCTGGTCACCGCCAAACTTCAGCACGTTCGCCAGATAGGTGCCCATGCTGACATACCATGCCCCCCAGATGAAGTACTGAAGAAACATGAAACTCGAGAGCTTGTACTTGATGGCTGATTGTTGATCCATGGTGATGGGGTGTTGAAGCTGTCCTCCGGCAGCGCGGCCCGCCCCGGGCGCGCCACCGCATCAATGCACTTCCGAACGGCAGGAGCCGATCCCCGGCCGGAAAAAGTTGAACTGCACATTGGGGTGCGCGGCCAGGAGCGACATCGGCACGGCACTGTCCATGTAGCCGCGGCTGACCATGAGCGCTGTCAAACGCTGCCCAAACGGATTGTCGTGACAACCGGCATGCCAGATCGACACCTTCTCAGCCATCCATGTTTCCACAGGCCCGACGGTAATCGCGCGCGTTGGAACAATCGCAATGTTCCCGCCACCGGACGTGCGGGCATTCTGCGCCAATGTCACCGGATGCAGATCGACGATCCGCGTGCCAAATTTCCGATACTCCTCGGGAGATGGAGGCGCATCCGCGTACTGTCCCACGCGCCTGACAGGGTCGTTGAATGCCCAATGCTTGATATCGCCCTGGCCGCCCTGCATGACCTTGCAGCGAACTCCGTTCCAACTCTGCTTGTAGGACCCGATTTCGACTGGGAAATGGAGATTTCCCTCGGGCATCGCCAATTCCGGGCGGATACGGCTGAAACAAAGTTCGCGATCGGCCCGTTCGAATGAAAGGGGATGGGTGATGGGAACGGTACGACCATCCTGATACCATTCGTCCATGCCCCAGAAGTGCGCATGCCTCAACGAAAGTCCGATTTCATTCACAATGCGCGCAACAAGCGGCAATTGTTCGGTGGGACCAATCGGACCGCAAATACCGGCTGGACTCTCCGCTGTGGCTGCCTGCCAGGCTGAAATGTATTCGAGCGCCTCAGCCAGGTAGAATTCCTCCAGGGTGTCATACATGACGATTCGAAAGCCGTCCCGGGACAGGCCTTCGATATCCTTCAAAGACAGGCTGGCCGCCTCCCTGACCAGATCCCGATCGAGGGTAGTGTAATCCCACCAGCCGGGTGCAATTGAGCTCGTTAAGCGTGACATGATAGATTGAATTTTCGTGATTCTGAGGGACGACAAAGGCGGCAGGCATGCCTCGCGTCAGGCATGACGATTTCCACGCGAATATGCCGGATTCCAAAGATACTTCTGGCCCAGCGTCTCGCGAAGCGGATCCGCGTCCACCGGACAGAACCCCAGCGGATTGTGTCTGCGCCATCCTTCTGCCAGCTTGAATTTCCGCGACATCCTCCCGACCTCGCGACTTATCTTCTCCATGTCGACGAGATACGATGACATCCCCTGGGTTTCAGTCAGCCACTGCTGCTGACTCTTGTGCGCGGCAAGTGCCGCGAGTTTTGCAGGATGAACCGCGGACACGTCGACAAAGGCCTCTGGCATCACCCTTCGGCCCATGGCATCGCGAAGTCCGTGGGGCAATGCGTGGTAAAGGGTGACGTCCCCTTCAATGGCAGCCACCCTTGGTTGCGTGCGATAGTTGGGCATACCCCGGGCAAAGACCGCGGTTGATACCAATCGGGCGGTGTTGGTGTGATCCTCCATGTAGTCCTCCAGCGAATGCGTGAGCACGATCGACGGCGCCACCTTTCTCACAATCGCCGCAATCCGGCGCATGAGCCCGGGTTCGTAATAGATTCCCAGATCCTGAACCAGGCTCGCATGGTACCGTGCCCCGAGAAGCCGCGCCGCAGTGCGCGCCTCGCGCGCCCTCCGCGTGCGCGTACGCGCCGCAGTCTCCACAAGGCTGCCACACGATCCGTCTGCGACATTCAGATAGTGAATCGCATACCCGGCCACCTGCAGTTCAAGCAGCGTGCCGGCCATCATGAACTCGATGTCATCCGGATGCGCCGCAATCGCCAGTACGCGCCGCTGTTTCATGCAAAGCGATCCATCCTGACCTCGGATCCGGTTTCCGCAGAACGGTCTGCAGCCAGAATCAGACGATGCGAGACCAAGGCCTCCTGAAAACCTGTCAGCGGCATTTCCTCCCCCCTGTCGATGGC
This sequence comes from Opitutaceae bacterium, assembly GCA_017994935.1. Classification (GTDB taxonomy): domain Bacteria; phylum Verrucomicrobiota; class Verrucomicrobiia; order Opitutales; family Opitutaceae; genus UBA6669. The sequence goes on along the minus strand of JAGOJU010000023.1, from coordinate 46,588 downwards.
GGTAAAGAAGGCCTCAAATTGCCTCTGATACGGATGATCGGATACATCACCTGAATCCAGAAGCTTCATGGAAAGGCTGCTCCATGCATGTCGGTTTAGCCCTCCAAGCCGTTCGGAATGGAACCGGTTGTCGAGCAGCGAACCCTCGCTCCCTACAAGGTGGGTATGAAAATAATACGGCTGCAGGCAATCGATCACCGATGCGACCTTGCCGATGCGTCCGTCGTCAAACTTCAGGATCGTCACGGACGTGGTCCCGTATTCGTATTTCTTGAAGTCCTTGTTCCGTGAACCCGTGGCGTGACTCGAAACCGTCACGACATTGCCACCCATGCAGAGCAGCAATGCGTCGAGCGCATGGCACCCGGCGGACAAGAGGCTACTGCCGCCGTTGCTTCGGGCGGTGTTCCACCGAAACTGGCCGTACCAAGGACCCACTCCGTGGTAGTAGTCGACTTCAGCATAGTGAATGTCCCCCAGGAGCCCGGCATCGATCACCGCCTTGGTCGCGAGGAACTGACTCGAGAAGCGAGCCTCGAAACAGACGCATGACCTCACTCCAGCCGCGCGGATTGCCTCACCCACCGCCAGCGCATCCGCGAGATTGAGGCTGATCGGTTTTTCGATGATGACATGTTTTCCAGCCCGCGCTGCGGCAATGACCTGGGTCGGATGCTGGCTGGGGAGGCTGCATACGGAGACCACCTGCATGTCCGTGCGGCGAAGCATGGCTCCCAGATCCGTGTACGTTTCGATTCTTCCTCCATAACGCGCGCTCAGTGCATCGGAGTCCTGCGGACGGGATGAATAGACGGCGACCACCTGCGCCTGAGGGGTGGCGTTGATGGCCTGGATGTGGGCGGTGCTCGCCCAACCGTAGCCAATGATTCCTACATTGTACTTTTTCATGAAGGGTATGGGGTTATTTGTTAGCGGATCGGGCAGATCGCGCGGAGGCTGTTGTCGGTGGTTACAATGACCTCAGGGTTGAGAGGAGCCTGCTCCACGCCGCATTACGGGCAGCCTTGTTGGCGACATAGCGCTCTTGAGCTTGGACGTCAGCATCCGAGGCAGGCGCGGGTGCCTGGCCTGCCTTCATGAAACCATGTCCGGAACCGGGATAGAACTCGGGCCTATAAATCTTGCCCAGGCGCTTCATCTGGTCCGTCGTGACAGGCACGGTTGCATTGATCCGCATGTCGTTTTCCGCGTAGTATGCGATGACCGGACAAACAATCCGCTCGAGGTCGGCATCACGAGTGGGTCCATCTCCGTAAAAAACGAATGCCGCCTTGATAGCCGAAGTATTGGTGGCAAACCTGAAGCTCTCGCTTCCCCCCCAGCAGAATCCAACCACGGCAACCTTCCCATTACAGGAGGGCAGGGTCGCGGCATAGCGCACTGCCGCAGAAACGTCAGCCGTGATTTGGTCCGCCGACAACGCACGTATCGCCAGAGGGATTGCATCATTCGCGAATTCGGCTGTTCCTCCCTTTCCCGGACCAGCACCCCACAACAAGTCTGGCGCAACAGCGATGTATCCGGCCGCTGCAAGATCATCCACCATGCTCCGCGCCCAATGGGACATGCCCCAGATGTCGTGGATTACCACCACCGCCGTGGCCTTATGGTTGACCTCGGGATAGCCAACAAAGCAGGCGAGTTCGCGTCCGTCCTGTTTCAGCGTCTTCCATTCGAGATGCCTCGGCGACTGTTCCAGCTTCGCCCTTGCCCAATCCTGGGCAAGGGCATGGGAGCCCGCAAACACAGCGAGGAATCCAAGGGCGAACCAAATAGGAAACAGGGGTGTTGTTTTCATGGGGCTCAAATGAAATGGGTGCACATCGGAAATCAATCCCGCCTGGGGGCTCCTGTCTCCGCCCGCACCTGAATCAGTTTCGCCTTCATCCGGTCGGCCAGCTTGGCGTTGCCGATCAGGTTGCGCATCTCATAGGGATCCCGGTTCATGTCGTACAACTCATCCGCGTCCTTCAGGTCGACATAGTGAATGTATTTCCAGTCATTGGTGCGGACCGCTTGATAGCCCATGTTCCGCACACGCGGGAAAACGGTATCGGTATAGTATTCGATCAAGAATGCCTCCCGAAGCTCAGGGCCGTTCTGCTTCAAGAGCGGCACGAGCGAATGACCTTGGTAGGTCTTGGGCACGGTGGCTCCCCCCAGTTCAAGCAGGGTAGGCGCCAAATCGAGGGTTGTCACGACCTGGTCACGTCTTTCCCCCGCCTTCACAATCGAGGGGAGCCGCATGAGCAGCGGTATTCGAATCGATTCCTCATAGGCCAGGCGTCGCTCCACGCTGAGTCCGTGCTCCCCGTAGAAATAGCCCTCATCGCCGGTAACAACGATGAGCGTATCATCAAGCTGACCGGTATCCTCCAAAGCCTTCAGGAGCACACCCGTGCTCTCATCGACAGCCGCCAGCATTCGCAGTCTTCCTAGGATCGCCTCATCGCTGGAACCGGTGGCCGCACTCAGCGGAGGCAGCCCTGGGATCTCCTGTCGCAAAGCAGGTTTTCCCTCCAGGGTGTCATCCATGTTGGGCCGCCGTGGTATGGGAATGCCGGAATAGAGTTTCCTGTGACGCTCGGCCGGAATAAAATTCGACGCCGATGGATCCGAAAGTTTTCCATCCGCGGCCTGAGCGGTCTCCGGATGCAGGGCCTTGTGCGCGAAGAACAGCAGGAACGGCTTCTTGTGCGGCCGCTTGACATACTCGACGGCACGATCCGAAAGCATGTCGGTGACATAGCCCTTTGTTTTCACAACCCTGCCGTCGACATTCATGGTTGCGTCGTTTGATGTCCCCTGCCCCAGAAGGCAGGTCCATGAATCGAATCCGGGACGAGGGGTGCTGTCGTTGCCCATATGCCATTTGCCGAGAAACGCCGTTTCATATCCGGCCTTCTGAAGCTCCTGTGGGAAAGTCTTCAGCCTGTGGCTCGCCGCGCTGCGATCGGTGTTGTCGAGGATTCCGTGTGCATGGGTATAGAGTCCCGTAAGGATGTTCGCCCTGCTGGGTGAACACAGTGGCGACGTCGCAAACGCACTCCGAAACATGACGCCTTCCGCAGCTATCCTGTCAATCTGCGGAGTCTTCGAGACTGAATTCCCCATGCAGGAGAGGTCGTCCCAACGCAGGTCATCGATGAGAATGAAGACAATGTTGGGCTGCTTCCCCGAAGCAGCGCTTGATGGTGTGCCCGCGGAAATCATCCCGAGGAACACCAGCACGAAAAAAGCGACGGGATTCGTCCAGATGCCACTGCGGACGGGTGTCCGCTTCAGAAAGCCTCCCGCAATCAGTCGATGGTTGTTCATGATAAGAGTCCTGCTATGACGGCTGCGCCTCTCGGTGGTCAGCAAGGCCTAGCGAAGCGTGGGTTCAATTGCCCGAAGGGCGATGAGTTGACGGATTGCGGAATCGACGAGTGCCTCGCCGTTTCCGGGTTCATTGCGCGTGGTCGGCGGAGAGGCGCCATAGGCGCCCTCACTCATGGCCCTGCGGGTCGGAATGTACCCGATCGCACCGTTCGCCAGCTCATTCAGAAAGGTGTACCTGTAGGGCGAATTCATCTTCACCTGAAGCCCCAGTTCGACAAACAGCTCGCCGGGCACGCCGACAAAGGCAAGTTCATCGCCCAGGGTGATCACCATGACCTCGGCCTCAAACGTATAGCCTCCGTCAACATAGGTCTCCATGACCTCGCCATCGAAAAAGGGCCTCTTCTGGTGCGTCTCCTCAAACTGCCGGCTCTTGGACGCCATCAGCTTCAATCGCACGTTTTCACGCGAGACCTTGAGCGGCGCGCTGGTGAGCGCCTGCAAACGCTCATAGCTGCGAACCACTTCCGCCGCCAGCAGCGCGCCGATGCGTGCGGCCTCGCCATACCCCTTCACGCGGTGGGGCTTCCTGGGGTCGAGCAGGTAATAGTGGTTGATGTTCCCGGCTGCACCGATGGTGAAGTGCGTGAGCATCTCCGGTCCTTTCACGTCGGCGAGGATCTTCGCCAGCTCATATGCAAAGTCGGAGGAGAATTGAAGCCCTCCCGTCGTATCAAGATGCATTGAGAAATTCACCAGGCTGGCCAACGGCCTCCCATCCGGGGAATCAAGGTAGACCAGTGGCAGCGAAGGATCCGTTGTTCCCGCCTCGCGCACGACATTGACCAGGTCCTCATCATGCCCCTTGGCCGGATTTGCGTAAACGCGTCCGTCCTTCATGAGATAGCGCCGGTTGTAGGCGAGATTCTCGACCTTGCCGCATGCGGCATGCAGGCGTGCAGGCATGAGCTTCGCCTCGGCACGCTTGACACTTTCAGCGATCAATCCCGGCAGGTCGGCCAGATAACGGTCGGCGATCGCCATCTGTTCCGGAGTCGCCGTATCCTTGAAAAAGCGAGGGCGAAGATTCGGGCTGGTGTGGGTGTGGGTGGAGGTGACCATCACGTTTTCCGGAGGAACTCCGCAGACCAGACGCACCTGCTTCCGGGCATCCTCAATGATGGCCAACGGCAGGCTGGTGACGTCACAGGCGACAATCGCCGCCTTCACACCCCCGCTTTCAAACACGACTGCCTTCGCATGAAGAGGATCATGCGTGCCTTCGGCACCAGGCGCCGGATGCGGAGGTCTCTGTGGAACCTGGAACGGCATCTTCAGTGGAGGCGTGATATCGACCGCCGCGGTTCCGACCCTCAGCGGTTCAGCCCGCAGGAGTGGAGGGATGCCAAGCCCGATCACAAGGCCAAGGACGACCAAGGCTGATCGCCCTGCCGCGATCGCGGGGGCTGGAATTCCAGCGATAAAAGCCGCGTGGGGGGATGCCGATGGACATGCCGTTTTCATTCAGGGAAGCTCCTTGATCCTGACGTTTCGGAATTTCACCGCATTGCCGGCCTTCCACGTCGTCAATCCCTCGACGTCGGGATGCACCTGGAGCGCAATTCCACCGGTGGCGGGAAGCCCGCGGCCCGTTTTCTCCGAGTGGGTGAAGTCGGTGACCAGACGCTCATTGAGCCAGACACGAATCCGGCCTGGGTTGCCCTCGATCCGAATCGTAAGGTCATTCCAGGTATCGGGCCGTACGAGGCGCACACCTTCGGTATCACGCGAAACGTGCGTATGACCCAGAAACGGAATGAAGATCCTGCCCACATAGCCACGGGGCCGGTAGTCAAAGGTGACCTGCTGGCTCAGCCCCGTTGGGCCAACCCGGAGAAAGACACCCGTATCCATGGGATAGGCCACCTGGACCTGGAGCTTCAGGATATAATTGGTAAATGGTCGATCCAGCCAGAGAAGTCCGCCTTTACCAGGGGGATCCTGCGTGCCATATAGAACGCCATCCTCAACCCACCACTTCCCCGCACGGTGTATCGGTGGCATGCCTTCGTGCGGCTTCCAGCCGGAGAGAGTCTTTCCATCAAAAAGCGGGACGAACCCCTCCTCTTCCGCGATCGTGAGACCCGCGTCAACCAACGCGGCCCGCAATACCGGCTCAATGCCATCCGCCATGCGCATAAAGCCGAGGTCGGTAGGATGAAGTCCATCCACGGTATCCTCTCCATCTCCCCCGAGGAGCAGCGACGCGGCGACATAGTGAAGGTGTTTGTCTCCTGCCTTCCTCATTTCGTCGTAAAATTGGCGGAGATACCCGTTAGTTTCCGAATCCTTCGTCCGGTAGTTCTGACCAAATACGGAATGAGGCGGATAGAGATGCTCGAGCAGGACGATGGGGGTTGTAGGATGACGGTCCCGGAGCGTCTTGATGAACGGCCTCAACCGCTCCTTCGTTTGCTCGGGAGTCAGGTTGCCCAGGCTATCGTAAACGTAGACAGCAGGGTCGAGTTCGGCGATAAGCTGCGCCATTTCAGGTTCCGATTTTCCATTGCCACTGAAACCCAGATTGATCGTCGGCCAGTCAAGGCGACGCCCCAGAATGGCCTCGTATGACATTCCCGGGCGTGAGGCACACCCACCCTGCGTGATCGAGGTGCCATAGAAAACGATGGGCTTCCTTTCTGCGTAGCGGTCCGGGGCCGGCTCAAATCTGGAGCCCGCTGGCAAACCCAGCTCAACGGAATCAACGCCGTTGTAGAGAGGCAGATAAAGCAGGTATTCGCGCATTCCTGTGCCAAGATCACCCACCAACAACTGATCCTGGGATTTCCCGGTGTTCCGAGGGCGTCCTACACCGATCCACTTCCACGTGTCCGCGTCGCGCACATACAGGTCCAGGCCGCTCACTCCTGTTGCCGGCATGTGAAACATCGCGAGGCGCTCGAGTCGCAGCGTCCACCGGGCCCTCACCGAACCGGCATCCGTCATAAAACGGATCCGCAGCCCCGTGGAGTCTTCACCGAGCTTCCAGACCGGATCCCTAACCACGCCCTCCGCAGCGGCAGGCAGCCGATCGAAAGGATGTTTCATCGCGCGCCACCCCTGTCCCTCCAGTTTGGCCTCCTTCAGCAGATTGTGCCAGGCGATTTCAGGTGCGCTTGTGGCTTGAGCCGGCAGTGGATTCCCACCGCAGACAAGCAGACCCATGCCAGCGGCCGTCAGCCACAACCGCCAGTTTCGGGCAAGCCGCGCCTTTCCTCTCACTTTGGTATCGATCATGTATTTTTGCCTCCGGAACAATTTTGCATCCCTGTGAACGCTGTTGCCTGTGTCTGCGGTTTGAAAAACGCGGGATGGAACGAACAAGAATTCAGACGCAATGCATCAGAAGGTTCCGCGAATCCCCAATTGATACTGCGCGCCAAATTGCTGGACCCTGAAGCGTTTGGCCCACTCCGGCGTCTCTGCGCCATAGCGCTCGGCCGTGGGATCCTCGCTGAAAATATTGGTGCCGCCAAAAAACATCGAGAGATGCTTCGTCAGAAGCCAGGATATGCTCACGTCCACCGCCGTTCGGGGTCCCTCATATTCATATGCACCCGTTCCCATCGCCGCAACCGCGGCACCTCTTCGCCCGGTCCTGTAGTTCACCTTCGTGCTGAAGGTTATGGGATCAAGGCGGATGGTGGCGCCAGCGTTGATCGTGCGGCCCTTCAATCCTGAAATGTCCGTAAAATACGAGGCATTGGCGAAAACATCAAAGGGTTTGCCCCAGGATCCAAACACCGCCAATGGCTGCCTGGCGCTGAACTCATATCCATCTATGCTGCCCTTACCAAGGTTATATTGGGTGCTTAGCTGGTAGCCTGCATACATCGGATCAAGTCCGAGCGCGTTCAGATCCTCCTCGGTGACGATCTTCACAACCGTCTGGAAGAAGCCGTCGATCTGCTTGTTGAAGACACCCGCTGTAAAAGCACCTCCACTCTTGGTGTAGAATTCCAGAGTGTAGTCATAGTTGTCGGCTACCCAAGGACGGAGGCCTGTATTCCGAAACGTGATTGTGCCGAGTGCGCCATCTGCCGGATTGCCGCCCTCGAGATCAAATTCATTGATCGTCATGTTGGGTATGATCGAGGTCACATTCGGACGGCCATAGGTGCGCGCATATGCAAACCTGGCCATGAAGTTCTCGGTGATATTATACGTCAAATGAGCGCTGGGATAGAATCCGTCGTAGGTGCGTCTGGCCTTCGTGGCGCGCTCGAATAGCGTCACGTCGAGTTGTTCCAACGACCCCACCGCACCCGCCTCGGGCTTGCGGATCCTCGCTCCCTTGCTGTCATGGGCAAACGATCCGTCCGCATCCCGAATCCAGACGCCATTCGGGTCCGTCAGCAAACCCGCACCCTTGCCGATGGTTTCCTCATAACGTACACCCGTGAGAACGCGCAGGCGGTTTCGAAGAAGCTGTCCGTCCAACTCGAGATAGAATGCATTTACAGTCTCCTCAAAAAGTTCGGAGTTTGTCCGCCGAAAAGTCTCACCGCTCACCTTTTGCGCGAGTGTCTGTCCAAAAAGCACAGGATTCTCCTGCCACGCGGAATATGCGTTGGTCGCCGAAAACCAGGGGAGGTCCGTGATCCCCGCAAATCCAAAATCCAGATTGGTTTTTCCCGCGCGGCTCATGTCCGCCAGATAGGGGGTGGAATGGTCGTTTGTCGTGGCGCTTCCATCCGGCCCATAATAGGTATACGCATCATTCCAACGGCGCGTATCGAACTTTTGGTAGCGCTGCGCACCGCCGACTTCCACAGCAAAGGGAAATGGCAGCCTATTGAGGCGGCGCCGGATGCTGCCATCCACCGTATACACTTCGTTCAGTATTCTTCGCGGCACAGATGTCGCCGCCGTAAGGCGATAATTCTTGGGATCGGTGATATCGACAAGGGCCCCGCTCGCATCGGTAAAACGAATGCTTCCAGGCGCATTCTGACTGATATCGAGAAAATCAACCGTGAAGAGCGATCCGACGAACCCTGGCAGTCCAATCAATTGATTGGTGGTGGAATAGAATTGCCCCGCCTCGGTGTCATTCATGGCGGTCTTCGATTCTGAAAGGCTTGCGCCCGCCTTTATCTGCCAGGTTCCGTTGTCAAATCGATAGCGGACATTGCCAAACTTGGTGGCCCCATCGATGACGTAGTTCTGGCCGTCCAATGTCATCACCCCCCGGCCCGTTGCACCATGAGTGTAGTCAGGTCCCCAGCTGAGTGGCTTTCCACCCGCAGTCGGAACGGCGTTGGTGCCGGTGTTCGCCACGAGCTGGCTCATGGAGTACCGGGTCAGGTAGTCGCCGTATTGCACTGTGGCTGACAGGACTGAATTGGGTGTGACACGCCAGTCCGCCTTGAGGCTGATCGAATTGCGGTAAGTGTACCGTGGGGCATCCTGCAGCGTGAACGATTGCATGAAAGGATTGCTCACCGATGCTCCGCTATTGGCCAGGCTGGTATTGAAGACCTTTGCGGCCACATGCCTTTCATCATAGCGATTCAGGCTGCTCGAGGATACCGTAATGCCAAATCGATCGTTGACAGGCAGGATGTACGAAAACTCGGCACTCGGCAGGATGCGGTGCGCGAGCTTCTCCTGTGGACCCCTCATCCTCTTGATCGAGAGGTTGTCCTTCGCTCCCGTAAAAAACATCCGGTAATTGAGCTGCGGGGTCTTTCGCTCAAACGCGCTCCGGCTGATCAGGTTGATGATGCCTCCCATCGAATCGGCGGGATCCCCGGGCCTGGGCACTTTGGTCAGCTCCACGCGCGAGATATTGTTCATCGAAACCTGATAGAACTGAAAAACGCGGCTCGCTCCTCCCGTGTGGGCATTGGCCATCTGTGCGCCATCCGTTGAGACTTGAGTGAGGTTGCTGGCAAGCCCTCGTACGGTCACTGACGCAATCTGGGGATCCGCAAAATCAGCCTGTATACTGGGCATGTATTTCAGGAACTCACCCACATTCCCCTCGGAAATATCCCCGAAGGCATCCGCGGCGAGAACACTCTTGATGTTGCCTGCGAACCGCTGCTCATTCACCGCAAGGGCATCCGCAGTCATTTCCGATTCGGCAGTCACCTTGAAGGGATCAAGCTTTACAACTGCCCGGTCATCGACGCTCCGGGAGGAACTTGAGAGCACCACCGGCTGATTGACCGTCGCTCCGGACTCGACCTGCACCTTCACCTCTTCCGTGACGAGGCCCGTATAGAAGATCCGCAGCGTCGCAGTCCCCGCTGCCAGATCATTCAGCCAGAAAATTCCGGTCTCGTCCGTGAATGCCTGACGATTGGTACCCACCACAGTCACACGGGCGTTTACCAGGAACTGGCCCGTATCCACATTCTGTACGCGGCCAGAGACATTACCCGTGGATTGACCCACCGCTGCCAGCGAAGGCTCCCCTTGAGCCAGACAAGGGGTCGACAGTGGGGGCAGGCAGATGGCCAGAGCAAGGCACATGGCCCGTGAGGCACATTGATTTATTCGATTCATGATTGGAGGGGAGCAAGTGCAGGGTCCGTGACTGGCTCAGGAACGGTCTGTCGGCCGTGGTGTGGGCATCGCGTAACCCTTGTGAACAGGGAATAGTCGGTAACAATTGCAATCTGAACATAGTGAATATTTGAGTCAAGCCTGAAGCTAAAAAAAGTACCCGGGACTCTCCTGCAACGCGATCGTACTCCGAGCCTGGGACGGCCAGTCTCCTCTACTTCCGCCCTTCCGGAAGAATCTGCGAGCAAGCGCACCCACGCCGGGTGGGCGCAATGGCAGGAGTCCGCTTCTGGCCTATCCGTCCTGGGAGCAAGGAGGGAGGCTCTCTCCCTGCGGCAGATCCGCCCCTGCTCTTGAAGGCCTCCTCCGACCCGCTACCGCACCCATTGCGCAGGCGGGAGTTGCAGGCGAAGGAACTCCTGCACAGCCAGCGCTGCGACGCGTTCCGCCCCATATTCCGAATAGTGGGTATCATCCTTCACAGGCTCGGGCCAGCGCGCAAACCTTCCACCGGGATAGTGCAGATGAAGCCTTTTCGAGCCTTCCATACCATGGGCACGTTCGAGTTCCATCGTAAGTCCGTTCATTTCCAGCAGCGGAACATTCTCCTCCTTCGCCACGGCACGCATCGCGGCAGGATAGTCCCCGTGGGTATCCATGAGTTCCCCCGCGCTGCTCCATTTCCGGCGAGCAACCGGCGTGGCCAGGAGCGGCACCGCTTGCCGTTGTCGCGCCTCCTTCACGAATCGTCGCAGATTCTCCTGATAGGCCCCCAGGGATCGGCATACCGGTCCGGATTCTTTTCCTTCTCATCATTGTGCCCGAATTGGATGATGACGAAGTCGCCGGGCCGAAGCACCGCGATCACCTTTGCCCAGCGGCCCTCATCCAGGAAGCTCTTTGTGCTGCGTCCATTCACGGCATGATTGGCCACTCGCACCTGATTGAGATCAAGCCAGCGGGGCAACGCCTGGTCCCATCCTCTTTCAGGATTTGGCGGTTCTTCAGGCTTGTCCGCCATCGTCGAGTCACCAATCAGGTAAAGCGTCGGCAAAAGCGGCTTCGTCTGATCCGCAAGGGCGTGCACTGCACCCAGAAATCCCAGCATCAGGAGCGGGTAAACCCATCGTTTGAATATCGTACTCATCGCCCGCCTTTCTCTAAAAGGATGCGCGTGAGCACGAGCCGGAAACCGAGGCGGTTCCCGCGGTCCGCAGGGGACAGCCAGCGACGCAAAGCGGAGCGGCAATTCCCTTCCGGGCAATTCCAGCTTCCACCCCGACTCACCCGATAGGCACCTTCCGCCGGGGAAATCATCGCGCCCTGGGCATCCACCCGCAGCGTATCGGCATACCAGTCAAGGCACCACTCCCAGACATTGCCATGCATGTCGTAGAGGCCCCACGCATTGGGATCCTTCTTTCCCACCACGTGGCTCGTTTCCTCGTGGTCGTGGACGTACCAGCCCATGGCATTGAGGTCACCGGCATACGCGGACGTCGTCCCGGCCCTGCACGCGTATTCCCACTGGGCCTCCGTCGGCAGCGTGTAGATATACCCGGCAGGCAGGCGCTCGGCCGTCCTCTCACGCTCCGTCAGTCGCCGGCAAAATTCCATCGCATCCCGCCAGGAGATGCTCTCGACGGGACCATTGAGCCCCACCGCCTTGAATTGACTCGGGTTGCTGGACATCAGAGCCACCCATTCGCCCTGGGTGACTTCACATCGGCCAAACCAGAATCCGTCGGCGATCGTCACCTTGACCTGGTTTTCATCCGCCGCGCGGTACACCTCCGTCTTCGGGCTCCCCATCAGAAACGTGCCCGGAGAAATCCAGACCAATTCAAGTCCGAGACCAGGGATCGTATAGGCCTTTGCGGGGCGGGGCACCGGGATTTCCGGCAGGGCAACTTTCAACACCTGGTCATCTCCGAGTCCAACCGAGGCTACGATGCTCGTCGGAGAATGTCCCTTCCGGAGCGCCGTCAGGCTCAGGCTCCCGCCACGCATGAGTTCAAATTTCACGGGCGTGATGCCCATATTGATGCCGTTTTCGTCGACAAGGGTCGCCCCCGGAGGATCAGTTTCCACGCGGATCACGCCGATGAACCGCTGCTGCCATCGCAGGAAATTCGGATCCGACTGCCCCGCCAGGGCACGAAAGGGAAGGACTTTTTCCCGCCAATCCGAATTCACCGCTTTCGCCCCGGGTTCATCGAGGTAGGCAAGTTCCCCTTTCAACGTCACAATCATCCGCTCCACGGCAACGGGCTCCTCGGTTCGAAGTGTCGACAACGCTGCCTCCGGCCAATCCCCCCCCTGTTTGGTCAGCCAGTCGATCAGGGGTTTGCCCACCATGACGAAACGTCGGTTCTCAGGCTCACTCTTCAGTTTTTCCGCCTGCGTCGCCGCCACCTGGATCTCCGACAATGCGCCGTCGGGATTTCCCGACTGGAAAAGCCGTTCCGCAGCCTGGAGATGCGCCCGCGCCGGGTGCTGCGCGGCAAAGGCTTTCAGCCAAGTTTCATAAGCCTCGAGCAGCGCCAGCCTGCGACGCGTCCACTCCTGGAGCCAGCCCTTGTCCGAACCGAGCGAATGTGCAGCAGCCCTTTGTTTCTTCACGCTCTCCGCAACCTCATCAAGGTACGGCAGCACCTCCTGCAGTCTCGCCTTCTCGGCTGCAAGCTGTTCACGCGCCTTCTTCTCCAATGCGAGCTTTTGCTCCGCATGCCGTTTCTCCTCGAGCACCCGGGCCTGAGCCTCGCGCTCCCGAAACACCTGGGTCTCGGCGTTGTCGCGTTCCACTTTCGCCGTCGCCTCACGCGCAATTCGTTCCGCATCGGAGCCCTTCTTCCATGTCCAGCCAAAGGCAACGACGAGCATCAAGGCCGCCACCGCAGCCGCAGGAATCAGAAAACGCCTCGTCAGCACTTTCCGATCCGCCGCCCAGGGCGACAGACCGGACAATCCGGGCACGCTCTTCCGGGCCGGGTTCGAATCGCCGCTTTCCGCGGCTCCCTCTTTTGCCGCCTCAAGCGATTCAAGATCCCACTCGGTTGCGTCAAGTTCCAGGGCCTCGTACGCAAGCGTGAGGTCCTTCAGTGCATCCTGATAACTCGCCTTTAATCCCGGCGTGAGGGCCGCACGCACCTTATCCTCCAGCAACGTGCGTTTTTCATCAAACATGCGGGTCCGCTCCTCGCGGGATGCCCCCAACTCGACACCTAGAATCTCAAGGGCACGCTTTTGAGTAAAGGGAACGCGCGACATGGGGCACTGGGCGGAGCAATGGTTTCAGGAGGCTGGACGCTCAGGTCGCCCTGGGATTGATGCCCGTGCATGCCTTGCGCCAGGGATCCATGAAAACCAACTTCCCCATCGCTTCCAGCCTGGAATATCAGCCCCGCGTCAAACGTACTCCCGACCTCAGAGTTTGGAGGCAGCCGGTTCGTCAACCAGCCAGACCACCCTGTCGGACGCCGTCGAAAGCACTTTCGCGGGCACTTCGCTCCACTCCTCCTCGCCAACCATGACACGGCGAAGGGCCTGTGCCTTGTCCACGCCAAGCGCCATCACAATGATCAATCCACAAGTCCGCAGCCCTGTCGGCGTAATGGTCAGTCTCCACCCCCGCTGACGGGTGTCCACCGCTGCAAAGGAAACTCCCCCGTCATCCACAAAAAGGGCGCCTCCGGGAAAAAAGGAGGCCGTGTGGGCATCCTCTCCCATGCCTAGCATACAGACACCGTAGGATTCCTTTGGACCGGTCAGCGCTGACAAGGTGTGCGCATAGGCCGCTGCCGCTTCCAGTGGTGACAGACCCACGGGCCAGGGATGGCTTCGCGAGGCCGGGATCTTCAACGGCTCAAGCAGAAGCCGGCGCACATTGCCAAAATTGCTGTCGTCGCTGTCCAGCGGCACGATCCGCTCGTCACTGACGGTGAAATGGGCTGTATCGAGCACCTCCGGTGCAAAGGCGTGACGGGCTGCCACCCACCTGAACCATTCCTTCGGGGTGCTGCCTCCGCTGAGTGCCACTGTAAAGGATCCGGTCCGCTTCCTCGAATGCTCTGTCGAAATGAGCCGGACGGCTCGGGCGAACAAGGCTTCCGCAGAATCGACGACGACGCGGCCATAGGGATTCACAAATTCACGCATGAGAACTTCTCCATCACGGCGGGGTGTCACCGCCTAGAAAAACATGGCCTCGCTCAGTGCCATCTCGGGCGCAAGCAGGCTCACAGTCGACGGCAAATGCACGGTTTCACCGCCAAAATTCGCCTCAAAGCTCCCCTGATGGGTCGAAAAGTTTCCGCGCCATGCAAATCTGCGGGCATCAACATACGCGAACGAAACCGAAAGCGAATCCGCGCCCGCAGATGGTGTGATCCTCAGCTTGGGCGAGGTCTCCCCTGCATTCGCACCGCAGTCGGCCAGGCGGTCGGCGAGCCAGCGGCCCAGGCTGAACGCCTCGGCCCGATATGCGGGCGTGTGTGAAAGCGTGATCGATCGGAGTCCCCTCGCCAGCACGGCCGGAGAGGTTCCGGAAAGGAATTGACCGACCACCTGCCGCACATGGAGCAGCCGGGAATACGCCAGATCGCGAACCGCCTCGGGTCGCGGCCACGAATAGGCCAGCGCATCGAGGGGAACGATGGCCGTGTCGAAGATCACGCGTTTCGACCGCCGGAGGAGGTACTGATAGGCTGAAAGTTTTCCCGCGTCCGAAAACCGGTGCACCCAGTAGTACAGGGGCAGATCGGTCGAAAGGCAGACGGAAACCTGATTCTCAAGGTAGGCGCGGGCCGAGACCGGATAGCTGAGCATGACCGCTTCGACACACCGGGTATCACCCTTGGACTTCCCAAAGAAGCACTCCCCGTATACCTTGGCGCGAATTTCCCTCTGCTGTGAATCCTCCGGAAGCGGGCAAAGGACCACCACACGGCACGGGTATCGCTGGGCGAACTTGAGGGCGACCTGGAACTGTCCGATCGCGTCATCCGGTATCGTCGGCAGCCCGAGGTGCAGGACCAGATTGAGCTGGGTCGCCTTGACTTCGTCAGGCGGCAGGGCGGTTTTTCCCGAAGCCGCGACGTCCGCCCACATGTCGCGCAGGCTCTTTGAGACGGAACTGACCGAGGCCTCGATTCCCGGAAGGGTGTTGAAGACGTCGGACATGCGATCAGGGCTGGCGCCAGACATGGTTGCTGCGCGACAGCAGTTCCTCTGCGTTCGCCGGCCCCCAGGATCCGGAGGGATAACTTTCCATTCCCTCGCGTCCGGCGGCAGCCCACGATTCCAACACAGGCGTATAAAGCCGCCATGAGGTCTCCGCCTCGTCCCCGCGAATGAAGAGCGTGCCATCCCCAATCATCGCATCGAGCACGAGACGTTCATACGCCTCGGGCGTGTTCGACCCAAAAGTGGTGCTGTACTTGAAATTCATCTTCACCGGCTGCGTCCTCGTCTCAAGGCCCGGCACCTTGCCGTTGAGGATGAGGCTCAGTCCCTCGTCGGGCTGGATCTGGAACGCCAGAGTGTTCGGCGCGAGATTGAAGCGCTCGCTCTCGGCGAAAAGTGCGCCCGGCGGGCGTTTGAACTGGATGGCGATTTCGCTCACCCGCCGTGCCATGCGTTTGCCGGAACGGAGGTAGAAGGGAACGCCCTGCCAGCGCCAGTTGTGAATCGACAGCCGGATCGCAGCGTAGGTTTCCGTGCGGGAAAGCGGCGCAATGCCTTCCTCCTCGAGATACCCTTTCACGGGTTTCCCGGAAATCATGCCCGCAGCATACTGCGCGCGGGCAACATCGCCGCCCGGCCCAAGCCGAAGGGGTTGAATTGCACGGAGCACCTTGACCTTTTCATCCCGCACCGACTCGGCATCGAGCGACACCGGAGGCTCCATCGCCGTCAGTGCCAGGAGCTGCATTGTGTGGTTCTGGATCATGTCGCGCAAGGCACCGCTCTGCTCGTAATAACCTCCGCGGGTGCCCACACCGACCTCCTCCGCCACCGTGATCTGCACGCTGTCAATGTAGGTACGGTTCCAGAGCGGCTCAAAAATCGAGTTGGAGAAACGCTGCACGAGGAGATCCTGCACGGTCTCCTTGCCGAGATAGTGATCGATGCGGTAGACCTGATGCTCCTCGAACACGGAGCGTATCGTACCATTGAGGGCGACCGCCGAGGCGAGATCCTTGCCGAAGGGTTTTTCGATGATCACCTTGGCATGATGGGGCGTGCCGCGGTGCCGGGCCGCGAGCCCGCTCGCGCCAAGGTTGAGGAGAATCGGGGCAAACACCGACGGCGGTGTCGAAATGTAGAACAGCGGCTGCACCTCTCTGCCAATCCGTTTCTCGATGGCGCCGATGGCCGCTGCCAGTCGGTCGAACGCGGGCTTGTCGTCGTATCCACCCGCGACATACGTGGAATGCGCGGCAACCCGGCCCCAGATCTCGTTGTTGAGTTCACGCCGGGAGAACTCCCTGATCGCATCGGCCGCGTGGGCGCGAAACTCGTCGTCGGGAATCTCCTTGCGACCATATCCGATCAGGTGGAAGTCGGCGGGCAGGAGATTGTCGACAGCGAGGTTGTAAACGGCCGGAATCAGCTTGCGCGCCGTGAGGTCGCCGGAGGCGCCAAAAATCACAACCACCGTGGGAGGAGCGCCGCGATGCTTGCTCAGTCCCTGAAGAAAAGGATGTCTCGTGGAAGTCTCGGCCATGGAAAGGCCCGAGTATGGCCGACACCGATTTCCCGGAGCAACCCCTTTCCCACGACACGGGACGACACCTCTGCGCCTTTCCGGCAAAGGCGCCGCCGGAAAGGAGAGTCTGTGCACGGTGTCGTACTTGATCTTTTCCCTCCGCGGGGGCAGCCTGTCCCACCCCATGAACTCCCTTTCGCTTAACGCACAGCAATCCCGTCGAAATTTCCTTGGCCAGCTGGGAGCGGCGGGCGCCCTCGCAATGGCATCGCGATCCCTGCTGGCCGAGGAACCGCAGCGGAAGCTTGGCATCGCCCTCGCCGGGCTGGGTAACTACGCCACGGGGCAACTCGGACCGGCTTTGAGGCAGACCCAATTCTGCCGGCTTGCTGGCGTAGTCACGGGCTCGCACGAAAAGGGTCTCAAATGGGCCCACGATTTCGGATTTCCCCAAACCAGCGTCTACGACTACGGCACAATGGCCCGTCTTGCGGACAACCCCGGCATCGATGCGGTCTATGTTGTCACTCCCAACAGCCTACATGCGGAACACGTGATCGCCGCGGCCAGGGCTGGCAAACATGTGATCTGCGAGAAACCGATGGGAGTCAGCGTTGCGGAATGCGACGCGATGATCGCGGCATGCCGCGAGGCAGGCAAACGGCTCGCGATCGGCTACCGCCTGCACTACGATCCGTACCATCGCGAGATGATGCGCCTCGCCCGACCGGAAAACTTCGGCCCGTTCAAGAAGATGCACGGAACGTTCTCCTTCAAGATGCGCGGACGTCCATGGCGGGCCATCCGGAAACTCTCAGGTGGTGGTCCTCTTATGGACCTGGGTGTGTACATCATCCAGGCAGGATGCATGGCCGCTGGCGGCATTGCTCCGCTGGCCGTGACCGCACAGGAAATCCTTCCCAAGAAGTCACCCGAGGTATTTCAGGACGTGGAGGAAACCATCGCGTGGAAAATGGAATTTCCACACGGGGTCGTCTGTGAGGGGCGCTGCAGCTACGTGGAAGCCGGGAATACCTTCCGCGCCGAAAGCCCCAAAGGCTGGATCGAATTCACGAGAACATTCAGCTATCGCGACCTCGCTGCCAGCACCAGCCAGGGTCCGCTCAGCTTTCGGAATCCGGAGGTCAACCAACAGGCGCTGCAAATGGACGCCTTCGCAAGAAATGTCCTCGATGACACGCCCAGCCTTGTTCCGGGCGAGATGGGGCGTCGCGACATGGTCATTGTCGAGGCTATCTACGCTTCCGCGGCCGCCGGGGGAAAACGCATCAGGATCAAGGTCTGAAATCCGCTGCCTCCGCAGGCGCGATACCGCACGCGTTCCTCAATGGCTGCGGTAGCCTCGATAGCGCGATACGCTCTTGACGTGCGACACGGTCGCGGAAGGCCCGACGCCAATTTCGCGGCAATGTCCACAACCCCAATTCGGACGCAGTCCCCCGGTTGGTGGGCGGGAAGCCCAAAGGAATCCTGCCCTGTCAGTGAAGCCTTCAGAGTGCGCGACAGCGAACGATCAAATTGAATCTCGTATCTCGCCAGTCACCCTCGTGCTCTGACCTGACAACCTGCAGCAGGCCGTAGCCAGCTCCGCTCTAATGTCTTATGGGTTCGGATTGTTCCGCGCAACCCACGCGTCGTACTCCGCGCGTGGCATGAACTTGAGCGAGGCGCTGTTGATGCAGTAGCGCAGGCGGGTCGGGCGCGGACCGTCGTTGAAAACATGTCCGAGATGGGCGCCATCAACGGTGCAGTGCACCTCGACGCGCTCCATGCCAAGGCTCACATCGGTGGTTTCGCCGACAAACGATCGCTCGATGGGCTTGGTGAAGCTTGGCCAGCCTGTGCCACTGTCGAACTTGTCCCGGCTGTCAAACAGAGGCGTGTCGCTGCACACGGAAAAATAGACCCCGTCGGTCTTCTTGTCGAAAAAGGCGTTACGAAAGGGCGGCTCGGTGCCCTGTTTCCGCGCCACATGGAATTGTTCCGGAGTCAGGATCCGGCGCCATTCCTCGTCGGTGCGCCGCACCTTCGCCTTGCTCATGTCGATCACAACATTCGACGGAAGTCCGCATGCGGAGACTTCGCCGACTTTGCATTCCAATGCGTCTTTTGCCATGGGTTTCTGTTTCGAGGTCTTGGTTCCGGCTGCACAAAGCACACCGGCTCCAGCAATGAGGATCACACCGACCGAAAGGGTGGGAAGGCGGAGTTTCATGACAACCAGCATATCCATCCACCCACAAAAAGCCAGTGCGAGAATTGCACATTCCCCCAGCGGCAGCCTTGCCATCACCCGCCGGGCACCACAAGTTGCGTCATTCATATCCCAGAGCACCCTGCCCTCGGATCCCTGCCTCCGCTCACACCCAAGATCCTCTTTCCTTCCCATCCCTCCCCTCATGCAGACCTACACTCGCCGCGACTTTGCCAAACTCGCGCTGTCGGCCGTTCCCGCCGCCGGCCTCCTCTCCTCGTTCGCTCCGACAGACGCCGTCGCGGCGGCCAGAAAGCCAGGTGGCAAGCCGGATTCCCTGGTGAGAGGCGTTCAACTTGGCATCAACGTGCCCTACAGTTTCGGCAATCCGGCGATGTCGGGCTCCGACATCCTTGCAAACTGCGTGACCCTCAACCTGAGCGCGGTCGAGTTGAGGGCCCAACCTGTCGAGATCTACATGGGCGCCGCACCGGAACTGATTTTCCAGCCCGCGAAAGGCATCAAGATTTCCCACACGGAGATCGAGGCGAGAAAGGCCACACTCAAATCCTGGCGCAGTTCGGCCCCTCTCGCACGCGCCCGCGAGTTCCGGAAACTGTACGAAAAGACAGGCGTGAAGATCGACATCGTGAAGGTCGACAACATTTTCAAGCTCTCGGATGAGGAGCTCGACTACCATTTTGCCCTGGCAAAGGCCCTCGGGGCGCGTGCGATCTCGAGCGAGATTTCCTTCGTGGACGACGAACTCAGGCGCGTGGGCTCCTTCGCCGACCAACACAGGTTCTGGGTCGCCTATCACGGGCACACCTCAACGACGGCAAGCATCTGGGAACATGCGTTCACCCTCGCGAAATACCATGCCGCCAACGTCGACCTCGGTCACTTTGTTGCAGGCAGCAACATGTCGCCCGTGCCTTTCATCAAGCGGCACCACGAACGCATCACCCACGTCCACCTGAAGGATCGCAAGTACCGCGAAGGTCCCAACACACCTTTCGGCCAGGGCGATACTCCGATCGGGGAGGTCCTCCGGCTGATCCGTGATAACCGCTGGCCGATCGAGGGAACTATCGAGTTCGAATACACGGTGCCCGAAGGTTCCAACCGCATGCAGGAAATCGCCCGCGCCATCCAGTACTGTCGCGATCAGCTGGCGATGAACTGATCGGAGCTGCGGCAGCACACCCGCCGCAGCACCTTCTTGCTATTTCAACGTCGCCAGAAAGGCGACAAGGTCCGCCGCTTCTCCCGCGGTGAGACCTGAAATCTGGCCCTCGGGCATGAGCGAAATCGGAAGCGGCTTCTCCGAGGCCACCTCCGCCAGCTGAAGCGTGAGGGTTTCCCCACTCACCACTCGAAACACCAGGGAGGTCGGACTCCGCTTAAGCGCAAACCCAACCTGAGAGGTGCCGTCCTTCATCTCGACCTGCAACGGACGGAACTCCTGCGCCATGATTCTTGAGGGATTCAGAATGCTGTCGAGTATCTGGGCGCGAGTCTGCGTCGCCCCGATCATGGAAA
This sequence comes from Opitutaceae bacterium, assembly GCA_017994935.1. Lineage (GTDB taxonomy): Bacteria > Verrucomicrobiota > Verrucomicrobiia > Opitutales > Opitutaceae > UBA6669. Next base: position 26,207 of record JAGOJU010000023.1, on the reverse strand, counting down.
GGTCGGGGCCGAAGTGCCGCCCCTCGCCCTTGATGAAATGGCAAGCACGGCAACCACTGAGTTTCCCCGTGTCCGAAAGCAGTTTGCCACCGCGGACGGGATCACCCTGCAAGGCCAGGAGCGCGGCTGCATCGACCTGCGTGCCGATTGTCTTCTCGCGCAACGAATCCGGTTTAAACCGCTCATAGATTTCGCGAATCGTCGCCTCGGGTGAGGCCCAGGCGGTTTCGAAGGCATGTCGCCGCATGGATTCCGATATCCTGCCGTCATCGATCGCACGCCGGAGCCGCATGGCCCCCTTCACGGTCTTGAGCGATTCGTCTACCATGGCAGTGGTCCATGTTGTCGGTGTCCAGGGCTTGGGATCGGTGCTGTTGCCGCTCATGCCCGCAATCCAGTCCTCAACCGCACGAAGCCCCACCACATCGGTCTCCCTGGCCCCGACCACGGGCATGTGTCCCACGCCCGCTTTCGCCATGCGCACGGCGATCACCGAATTCCACGGATCGCCCGGATCGATCAGCTTGCCGTCCTTGAGCCCGAGATCACCCTGCGCCGGCACGACACCCACGGCGTTCATCTGCGTTGTAAGAAGTTCGGTGTTCATGAAGACGGAGGCGGCACCCCCGCCGTCATTCCTGTGACAATGCGCGCAGTTCGCGTGCAACACGGAACGCGCAACACCGATCTTGCTGTCCCGCGGATCCAGTCTCGCCCGTGTGGATTCGAGATAGTCCGAGTCAATCAATGCCAGCGAAACCAGTTCGTGGGACTGCGCTCCGGGCACGCCCTCGAGCTGCGGCGGCGTGAACGCGAGCGCCCCGTTGTTCCAGGTGTTGTGGCAGCGCAGACAGTCAGACCGGCTGAAATACCGCCAGCGATACTCACGCGGCTCGCGTGAAACCGCCTGCCTGTCAGGCCGCACCTTGAAAATGCGTTCCGCACCTTCCGTCGGCACCAGCTCAGCATCGGTACCCGCCTCATTCCACCGGTAGGAATATGCGTTCCAGGCCTCACCATCGTTGTAGAGAAGCTGTGTCTCCACCGGCCGCGTCCGCTCCTCGTCCGTCAGCGCGAGATCACCCAATGCCACCGTGCGCGCCAGGACCGAGCCCGCCGGCCATTTTGTCTGGTAGTCCATCGTCCGCCCTCCCGTGCGAAAATCGAATTTCAGGTACGTCGTCGTCGCCAGCTTGGTGTGGTCCCTGAGAGCAATCACCCTGCTCAGCACGGTCGCACCATCCTCCCACATGGGCTGCGTGATCGAAAACGGATAGACGCCCGGGGACGGTGCCAGCGTTTTCAGATCGGAAAAGATGCCGGTCTCACTGAGCTTCCTGGGAAAGGCTGACGGCGATGCACTGCGCGGATTGCGCCGCAGGCGATGGATGGTCGTCTGGGACGACCAATCGAGGTAATAGAGTTCGCCGTCATCCGTCTGTCCGAAGGTGATGATCATCTGCGGCGTGTCGGCGATCTCCTCGTGGCGGACGACCTTGCTTCCGTCGTACCACAGTGCCCAGATCTTGCCCGTGGCCCAGTCTCCGTAGATGTAGGCTCCCTGGAGTTCAGGAAACTGACTTCCATGATAGACGTAGCCCCCGGTGATGGAGGCCGCCTCGGAGTGGGGATGGGCCACCACAGGAGGAGTGATCGGCGCGAGTTTGCTCACCCGGTCCACCGCAATCGGCTGGCTTGCCTCATAGGCACTCCACCCGTAGTTGCCGCCCTTCCTGATGAGATAGATCATCTCCCAGATCTCCCAGCCGACATCCCCGCACCACAGGTCTCCTGTCTTCGTGTCGAAACTCATCTTGAAGGGATTGCGAAGCCCAAACGCCCAGATTTCCGGACGCGTCCCGGGCGCCGCACCAGGCGGCGTGACCCAGGGATTGTCCGGAGGGATGCGATAGGCGAGCGGGGGATCCCGGTGATCCACATCAATACGAAGGATCGACGACAACAGGTCGCGTGTGTCCTGGCCGGTGAGATACTGATCGGGCGGAGCCGGGGGCGATCCGTCACCTGTCGACACATACAGATACCCTTCGGGTCCAAACTGGAGGTTGGCCCCGTTGTGCTCACCCGACAACCAGGTGAGGATGACCTCTTCGCTGTCGGGGTTGGCCTTCAACGGATCAATCGAGCTCAATTTGAAACGCGACAGCTTCGTGCCATCCTTGCGCCCGGCCTTCAGGGCATAACAGATGAAAATCTCGTGGTTCTCCCGGTACCGGGGGTGAAGCGCGATACCAAACGCATTGTCGAAATCCGGGCGGCCTTTCCTCAGATCAATGACTTCGTTCGCCGGCTCGGAATCGGACTTGGGATTGAAGGTGAAGATTCGTCCCGTTCGCTCGACCAGGAGCAGGTGCCCGGTGCCATGCACCGCGGAAAGTTCAAGCGCCTCTGAAAACTTCAGATGCCCGAGAATCGGTTCCTGCACAAAAGGCTTCGGGCGCTCCGGCGTGCCTTCGACCCTCGAGGTCGTCCATGGTACTCTGGTCTGACCCAAGGTCGGACCTGCCAGGCAAAGTGTCGCAATCGCAACAAGAAGATGTCTCATGGGTGGAGCCCGCACGGTCTCGGTCACCGAGGGCAATCCGTCGAAAGAGCGCAACCGAGCCCCACGAGTCAAGGGAGCGCCGTGCCCAATTCAACTTTCCCGGCATTCGCAGTGAAAATGCCGCATGCTTTCATTCCCGACTCGAAAACCGAAGCGCAACGCCATTTTCAGAAACCGAACTCATTCCGCCACGTTGAAGAGGATGAACAATCTCAATACCATGAACATTCCCTCCCACGCCCGTCCTTTACTCACCCTCGTTTGCTCGGCCTGCCTTCTGCTCCCACTGGAAGCCCTGGCACGCGCACACACACACACGGTTGTTGGCAACCGCGGCACCGGCACCCGCGAGATCACGCGCCACGGTGCCAACCTCAACCGCGCCACCACGGTGACCGGCAACAACGGAAAAACCTGGAGCCACACCTATGACCGCGACGTCAATCGCGCCGAGGGAACACTCGAAGTTTCAACCGGCACAACCCGCCCGGACGGCTCGACCGCCTCCCGTACTTTGCAACGCGAGCGGGCCGAGGGCAGCAGGTCCGTCACCGGACAGGCCACCGGCTTCAACGGAAAGACCGCCACACTCAATTCGGAAACCGTGAAGACCGAAACCGGATTCGACCGCCAGACGACGGTCGTCGGATCCCAGGGCAAAACCAGGGAAACCCACGCTGTCATATCCCGGGACGACAATACCACGACGCGGACCGTCACCCGCACGAAAACACCCACGCCGTGAAGATGGGTGCTGCGATCTCCTGAGAACGTGCGCACGTTTCCCTCCACTTGAACGCGGGACCAAACGACGCCGACCATGACCTCGAAGCCGCCTCACAGCCGGCAGCCGGAGATCCGGATATCTCCGTGGCAGAGCGCGCCCGCTCCGGCGATCGCGAGGCCATGGCCATCCTCGTTCACCGCCACAGCCCGGCGGTCACCCGTCTCCTTTGGAAGTTTGTGCGCACGCAATCAGATCTTGAGGATCTCGTGCAGGACACCTTCCTGCGCATGGTCAAGGGGCTGCCCCGATGGCGATCCGAGCAACCGTTTTCCCATTGGATCCTGCGCATCGCCGCAAACACCGGGCGCGACTATTTTCGCCGTCACGCCGTCAGGCGGCGCTGGATGGTTGAACCGAGAGCTGACGCGGGAGACGAATTCGATCCTTCTCCCCCGGTCGAGGCTCCGGATCCCCTGCCCGACCCCGCTGCGAGGGCGGCCGCGAACGAGATCAAGGAACTTCTCGAACGTCTGCCCACCGACGATCGCGCGATTCTCACCTTGCACCATCTTCAGGGATGGGGACTGGTCGAGATCGCGCGCCATTTCGGCTGGACCCACACCGCAACCAAACTCCGGGCATGGCGCGCGCGGAGACGCCTTCGCGAGATTCTCATTTCCATCCACATGACATGAACTCAACTCCCCCTCCCTCTCCCGGGCGACGCTGGGATGAACTCCTCGCCCGCGCCCGCACCGATCAGCCACCTTCGCTGAATCTCGCTCCGGTGCTCCACGCCGTCACGACGGCCGCATCCGATCGTCGGCCTGCTCCGTCATGGGCCGGAGACTTCGCAGCCATCTTCGGAGCGCCACGCACGCTCGGCTTCTGCCTCTGCTGCGCGGTTGCACTCATGCTCCTCACAACCTGGCAGATGGCCGACGCACTGCCCGCACTGTCCTGGGCCGAGGTGCTCGCAACCGATTCGGGAGCCGCATCATGAGCGCAAATCGCGGACGTGCATGGGTTGTCGCCGTGGCCATCTTTGTGGTGGGGGTTGCTGTTGGCGGACTTGCGACGACGTGGCTCGGACTTCAGCGCATCCGGCACAATCTCCGAAGCCCAGGAGTTTCCTCCGGTCTTTTCGATCGCGCCGGCAACCGGATCGGCGATGACCTCGTTAGCGCGCTTCAACTGACTCCCGCGGAGGAAACCGGGGTCCGCAATGAGATCGAAAAGATGCTCGTGCAGCTCAAGCAGCTCCGGCATCGCGGTGCCCTCGACGCCGCCGCCGAGGTGCGCGCCACCGTACGCAGAATCCATATGACCCTGCCGCCGGCGAAACGTGAGAAACTTCGCGAGGTGCTGCGACATCGGTTCGAAAAGCTCGGATTGACTCCTCCCGATCTGAACGAAAAGTAGCGCGCGAGTACCCCGCCTCCATCGCACGCTCCATGAAAAAACTGAACAAGAAGCGCGCCCTGGTCACGGCGGGCGCTCAAGGCATCGGCCTGGCAATCAGCCAGCATCTCGCTCGCGAAGGGTGTGATGTCTTTGTCCACTTCCACCGAAGTTCGAGCGACGCCGATCGCCTGGTTGCAGAGGCCCGGTCAATCGGTGTTCGGGCAGCGTCGGCGGCCGCCGATCTTACAACCACATCCGGCTGCGAGAGCATTGTCCATGAGGCTGTCGCCTTCCTCGGCGGTCTGGACATCCTCATCAACAATGCAGGATCCTTGGTTGCCCGCCGGTCCCTCATGGACGCCACTGATGCGTTTTGGAACGATGTCATGGAGCTCAATCTTGGCAGCCTGCGCCGTGTCACAAGGGCCGCCGTCCCCCACCTTGCGACCGCTGCCAAAACCAATCCGGGTGCCTCCATCGTGAATCTCGCGTCACTGGCCGGACGCAAGGGCGGGCATTCCGGCTCGCTGGCCTACGCCACCTCGAAGGGTGCGGTGATCACACTCACCCGTGCGCTGGCGGGCGAACTCGCTGCCCAGGGCATTCGGGTGAATGCACTCGCACCAGGACTCATTCTCGGAACGAGCTTTCATGCGACCCATACCACTTCGGACTCCGCGCAGGCTACCATTGCGGGAATCCCTCTGGCGCGGGCCGGCACCCCGGACGATGTGGCCCGTGCGGCGACTTTTCTGGCCGGCGAATACGATGGATTCATCACCGGGGCGACGCTGGACATCAACGGCGGCGTCTACGTCGCCTGACAGCGGCTATTGATCGGGGTGCGATGGTGCATCCGTGTTTACCACCCTTCATTTCAAACGCGATCAATCAGGCTGCCTACCCTCGGCGCGACCTTCCTGCCAATCAGCTCGATCACCAGCATCGCATCACGATCGGGCAGCGCCCCCCGTTTGAGCAGGATTATGAAACGATTCACGCCTCCATGCGCTCATTGGAGATGCCGATGCGTCATGCGGTAACGCAGTCACATTTCAATTATTGCCGCGCAGGCCAGACGCCGGCCCGCGGCCGCCTATTGCCTTTCCAATTTCTCATTTCTGGGATGGCAACCGGCACCCGGCGCGGTGAATCTTTTCGCGATGAATATCAACTACCTCATCAGCGTCGTCTGCATCATCCTCTGGATTGTGGCACTCATCGACTGCATCAAGGGCAACTCCCCCAACAAGGTAATCTGGATCGTCGTCATCATCCTCCTGCCATTCCTAGGCTCCATCCTCTACTTCCTTATGGGTCGTTCCAAGGGATAGCCTCGCATATATTCCGATTTCCGCCGGTCGATTCGTGTCACCAATGCTCTGGTCAGTGACACGACAAGGGGATACTTGCGCGTTGATCGCGCGACGCCAGCCTAAGCGCTCATGAAATTGCCATCGTCGCTTGCGATTCGAGTGTATGGGGACCGCGCCTCTTTGGATGCTGACGCTGCCAATCAGGCGGCCCGCGTCATTGGGGAAGCCATCCGGGCGCGCGGCAAGGCGCGCATCCTGCTCGCGACGGGCAACTCGCAGATCGGAATGATGGAGGCGCTCGTAGGGCAGCGCGATGTGGATTGGTCCCGCGTGCATGCCTTTCACCTCGATGAGTACGTCGGCATCTCCGAAAGGCATCCGGCCAGTTTCAGGCTTTGGATCCGCACCCGGTTCGAAGAACGTGTGAGTCCAGGTTCAATGACCTACCTGCCAGGTGATGCCCCCAACGTCGACGCGGCAGCCTCCGCCTATGCGGCGCTGCTCTTCTCCGAACCGGTCGATCTCGCATTCGTGGGCATCGGTGAAAACGGACACATCGCCTTCAATGATCCTCCGGTCGCCGATTTCAAAGATCCACTCGGAGTCAAACGCGTGACGCTAGACGAGCCCTGCCGCCGGCAGCAGGTGAACGAAGGACATTTCCCGACATTCGATTCCGTACCCAAGGAAGCGCTGACGGTCACCTGTTCAGGACTCCTCAAGGCAAGGGCCTGGGTGAGCTGCGTACCTGAAATCCGCAAAGCACAAGCGGTCAAGAACGCGCTCGAAGGTCCGATCAGCACGGCCTGCCCAGGCTCGCTCGTTCGCGTCCATCCGCATGTCAGCCTCTATCTGGATCAGGCGTCAGCTTCGTTGCTCTCGGACCGCTCCTGACTGGACTCTCCGCCAGCATATGGCAGCAAATGACCGTCGTGACTGGTCTGGAGAATTCTCCGTTTGCATCGTAAGGCCTTCGGCGATTGCAAATCGAAAACGGCCCTCCTGAGTCTGAGCATCCGTCGGCCCATGCGAATTCGGCTGCCTTCAATACGCTGGTCGGAGACAGAGCTCCGCACCCCCACCACTCCATCCATCCGTGCTCATGCAATACGCAATTGCCCGATCCGCACTTTGATAAGTTTCAAATCATGACCATGATCATAACCGACAGTCGGGTATTTCTATTCTTCGCCGCGTTGCTGATCGCCAACGGTCCCGCGCTTGCGTCGGCTCCTGTCATCCGAGCCGAACGGATGTTGGATCGACCGCTCATTGCACCAGCAATGCTGCCAGGCGACGACGGTGAAAGCATCAATGGTCCATCGCTCATTCGTGTACCCGATTGGGTGCAGAATCGACTTGGTCGCTACTATCTCTACTTCGCTCACCACGACGGAAAGTACATCCGATTTGCCTACGCCAATGAAATCTCCGGTCCGTGGACCCTTCTGCAGGGTGGCCTGCTTCCGGTCGGAAGGCAGCAGGCCCTGCGCGGCCACATTGCGTCGCCGGAAGCCGTGATCGATGAGGAGACGAGGCAGATCTACCTGTTCACCCATGGGCCCCCGCGGGAGGGCGGCGGTTCACAGGTATCCACGGTGGCGGTATCCCCGGACGGACGCACGTTTCGCGACCTGGGTGGCGTGGTCGGGCCCGCCTACCTTCGCGTGTTTCGTCACGAAGGCACCTGGTATGCCCTCAACGGCTCCGGCACACTGCTCCAGACGAAGAAGCTCGGCATGGCATTTCATCCTGTGGGACAGATCATCGGACAGGAGATCCTCAATTCGATCGACCCGTGGCTGCGCGGCGAACCTGGCGCGGTGGCGCCCGACCGGCGGCCGAAGAGTGGAGACGGGCGCTACGACATTCGTCATGTCGGCACCGACCTCCACGGCGGGCGGCTTTACGTGTATTTCTCCTGTCTCAATCACCGCCCGGAACGAATCATCGCAACGGCAGTCGATCTGCGCGGGCCACCCGACACCTGGCGGGCACGAGGCGTGTTCGAGGTGCTCCAGCCCGAGCGTCCGTGGGAAGGCGCCGACCTGCCGCTGGCCTACTCAAGGGGCGGCAGCACGATCAAGTATGGCTACAATCGCGTGCGCGAGTTGCGCGACCCAGCCGTATACCGCGAAGGCGACGAAGCCTGGTTGCTCTATTCAACGGCGGGCGAGTACGGCATCGGGCTCGCCAGACTCCACTATGCGGCCACCGGGCCGTGATGACTGGCTTCCTGCGGATCACACTGCTGGCAACTGCGACACCGGACTCGATTTCCCGTCCTGCACCTGCCATCAACACCCTTAAAGAGCGCAACTCTAGAACAATGGCATCGCGCCTATCCCGACCGACACCAGCAAACGTCGATCTGCCTGCTTGCCGACACCTCGCATTTGTCCGTAACAAGCCGCGCACGCTGCAAAGATGCGTGCTCCAGGCGCAATAGGCACGTATCGAAAATCGAGTACCTGCCCTTGTTGGGCGATGAACAGCAGCAACCCAAAGGAAATCACCGCCCGGCCATGCCTGTCCCCGAGTTCTGGCAGCTGCATGGCAACCCAAATGAGCCGAAGTGTCTCCCATGGACTCATTCGGTGGCGCTGCATCCCGCTGCTGCGAGTGGTGCCCGGGACCGGACTCGAACCGGTACTTCCTTTCGGAAATCTGATTTTAAGTCAGAAGCGTCTACCATTTCGCCACCCGGGCAACGGCACCAAGACACTTACCAGTCCGACGCGCGAAAACGCCAGCGCGAAGAAAGTCCACGAAGTCCGCTGCAGCGAAAGGGTCTCAAACCTTTGGCCAAGAGGTGTCCAGAATCCATCGTTGGTCCGTGACGACGAAGAGTTGTACGATTATGTATCTACCTGGCATACAATTATCATACGTAACTTCTATCCGCTGGAAGACCAGCAGCGTTGGATGGATCAGATATCGAGAACACCCGCCCTGTCGGAATGCGGACAGGCAATCCTGCAGACCCGGGAAAGAAACAAAGCGGTTCCGGACGCGACCCAAACCCGGCGAATTGGCTTCAGGCGCCCCATCACTTGATGGCTTCGAGTTCCTCCCAGCGTGCATACGCCGTGGCATGGGCCGCCTCGAGTTCGAAGACTCGCGCACGGGCTGCCGCAACAACGGAGGCAGACTGCTGGTAAAAGGACGGATCGGCCAGCCTTGACGAAAGCTCCTGCTGCTCGGCTTCGATCTTCTCGATCTGCGCCGGCAGACTTTCGAGTTCCTTCTGTTCCTTTGAGCCGAGCTTTCGCGTCTTGACCGCAACGGTCCTCGGTGAAGTGGCGGACGCAGGCGCAGCCGCAATCTTCGAAGGCTTCATCGCAGCGGTCGCGGCCGCCTTCTCCTTTTCCTTGAGCCAATCACTGTAGCCACCCACATACTCGGCGATGCGACCCTCCCCTTCAAACACCATCGTGCTGCTCACAACGTTGTCCAGGAAGTCACGATCATGGCTCACCACGAGGAGCGTGCCCTGATACTCCACGAGCAGGTCCTCCAGGAGGTCGAGCGTTTCGGCATCGAGATCATTGGTGGGCTCGTCCATCACCAGCACGTTTGCAGGCCTGGTGAAGAGACGCGCCAGCAACAGGCGGTTGCGTTCGCCGCCAGAGAGCACCCGTGCGGGCGTGCGCGCACGGTCGGGTGCAAACAGAAAATCCTGAAGGTAGCTGATCACGTGACGCGTCCGCCCGTCGATCGTGACGGATTCATTCCCGTCAGCGATATTGTCCGCAACCGTCCTGTTGTCGTCGATCTGGCCGCGAAACTGGTCGAAATACACCACCTCAAGCCCGCTGCCATGCTTGATCTCACCGGAGGTCGGATTCAGTTCCCCCAGGAGCAGCTTGATGAGCGTGGTTTTTCCCGCGCCATTCGGGCCGATTAGTCCGATCTTGTCACCCCGCGCTATCAACGTCGTAAAATCGCTGACCAGCGGCCTGCCATCGGGAAAGGCAAACGAAATCCGGTCGGCTTCGACGACCTTGACACCGGATCGCTCGGCCTCGGCCAGGCGCATGGTGACATTCCCCGTTCGTTCGCGGCGCGCGGCCCGCTCGGCCCTCATCTTCATGAGGGCGTGGATGCGTCCCTGCGCCCGCGAACGCTGCGCCTTGACACCCTTGCGGATCCAAACCTCCTCCTGTGCGAGCTTCTTGTCGAACAGCGCCTGCTGCCGCTCCTCCGCCTCCATCACCTCCTCCTTGCGCACGAGGTAAGTGTCGTAGTCGCACGCCCAGCTCGCCAGGCGTCCGCGATCGAGGTCGACAATCCGGGTTGCCAGGCGCCTGAGAAACGCGCGGTCGTGGGTCACGAAAAATAACGAGATTCTCTCGGACAGCAAAAACTCCTCGAGCCAGAGGATGGAGTCGATGTCGAGGTGGTTGGTGGGCTCGTCCAGCAGCAGCAAATCCGGCTGTCCCGCTAAGGCGCGCGCCAGGAGCGCACGGCGCTTCAGGCCTCCCGACAAACTGGAAAACTGCGCATCGGGATCGAGCTGCAGGCGGGCGATGAGATCATCGACCCGCACATCACGCTCCCATTCCTCCTCATGATCGTGCGGAGGTCGCAGGCCGGAGGTCACCAGCGTCTGGATGTCCCCCTCGATACCCGGGGGAATTTCCTGCGTGAGCCGCGTGAAAACCGAACCAGGCTCGCGAAAAACCTGGCCGGAGTCGGGTTTGATCTCCCCGGCAATGATCTTCATCAGCGTCGATTTGCCCGCGCCATTTCGCCCCAAAAGGCAGACGCGTTCGCCCGGGTCCACCTGGAAATTGGCTTTCTCCAGGATGTACGGGCCACCAAAGCTGAGGGAAACGTCGAGCAGGCTGAACAGGGACATGGACGCATCCAAGGAAGACGCGTCTGCGCAGCGGTGCGAGGGATTTTTTTGAAACCAGATTGCGGAGGATGCGGAAAATCTGCCTATGCCCCTGCCATTTGCATCTCAGACTCGCAGGCCTGGCATGCCCGGTTGTCGTCCTCCGAAACCGCCGCCGCTTTCACGCATTCCGTCAGGTAGATCAGGACCCCATTGGGATCACGGATCATGAAATGCCTCACGCCCCGCACCAATTCAATAGAGGACATTTGCATCAAGGCACCCGCAGATCTCATCCGGTCAATTTCTGCTTCCAGGTCAGGTACCTCGAGGCTGAACCAGAGGCCACGACCATCGATCGCACTGATCAGCTCGGACGGGTTCCCGTCCACCTCGTGTTCGAGAATGTCAAGTTGAGCTCCCCCCGGGTGCTGGAGATGTACCCGGGTATTGCTTTCGGAAATGGTGCGAAACCCCAGAAGTCCGGTGTAGAAATCCCACGTTTCATAGAACCGTGCGGTGACAATCCCGGCGCAGAAGCAAGGGGCTTCCCGGCGTGCAGATGAAAGGCTCATGAGTTTGCAGGAGTTCAGGTTCAGGGAGAAGCGGCCGCCAGGCGGTGGTGGATCGTCACGGCATTGCCGTCGGGATCCCCGACAATCGCAAGTTGGCAGACCGGGGTTGCCATCGGCTCCTGATAGAAGGGCGTCAGGTTTTCGCGCAACGTCGCAATGCTTTGTTCGAAATCCTCAACCTCAAAGGCCACGCTCGGCCCCTTTCCGCTGGGCTTCGGGGCCTCCATGAAATTGGAAATCGCGAAGGTGGATCCTGCGATCTCGTACTCAATCCACGACTTCTCACCGTGCTCATAGACCTGCGAAAGTTTCAACTGAAGGACGCCTTCATAGAAGGCTCGGGAACGGGCGATGTTGGAGACCGGATAACCGGTGAATGCGATTTCGGTGACGCGAGGCATGGGATTCCTTGGGTAAAGAGATACGTCTGCCGCGATAGCGGCGAGTCACCACCCTAGCAGATGGCACTGACAACGTTATGTCAGGATGTTTTCGGGCGACCGCCCACCGGGCGGCCATTCAAGGCACCGTGCCCGTGACCGCTTCTTTCAGAAATGCTGTTGGGCTTATGATTATCAAGTATTTGGCGAGCTTCGTGGATAACGCATTCCCGCAGTTCCTCAGGCGCGATCGCTCGCGCACCATCGCCGAAGGTCAGGATCCAGCGCGCGAGCCATTGAAGGGAGAACGTGCGGACGGTCGCCTCGAACCCGTCGTCGCGTTCCACCACCTCCGTCAGTGCGTTGAAACTCTCCCGCCGCGCCCGATCGAAGGCGAACAGGCGGAACCAGATCCTGGCTGTCAGCATCTTTTCCGTCGGCATGGCGTCGTTGAGGTATCGGTCCAGGGAAAAATCAGGTCGCGGCGAGAAACTCTCGGTGGTCACCTCCAGGTCCCCGAGTCGCTCCAGCTTGAACTGCCTCAGCCCATCGCGCAGCCGGCACCACCCCACCAGGTACCACGCTCCGTTATGGAACACGACCCCCAGCGGCTCGACATCGCGCCGGGTCATCTCATTCCGGCTGGGAACCCGGTAGGCGAAGCGCAGAACCCTGCGGGAGATCACCGCCTGCTGAATGGGCAGGAGGACACGCTGGTCGAGTCCGTCGCGAAGCGCTCCGTTGCCGGCAACGAGCATGCCCCGCCCCAGGCGGTCGATGTCGTCCTGCTGATCCTGCGGAAGAACGGCTCGAAGTTTGAGAAGCGCGGACGACATGGCGGAGGACAGCGAGGAGTCGGTGAACTTTCGCACCATTTCGCCTCCCACGAACAGCGCCATGGCTTCATCAGCGGTGAAACTCACCGGCGGCAGATGATACCCCTTCACCAGGGTGTACCCGACACCCGCCTCTCCCGTAAGCGGAACCCCCGCTTCGCAGAGGGCGCCCACATCCCGGTACACGGTGCGAACGCTGATCTCGAAATGGCGGGCAAGTTCCTCGGCACGCACCAATCGGCGCCCCTGGAAATACATGACCATCGCGACAAGGCGATCGGTGCGGTTCATCGTACCCGGAAGCCTGCCGGTCCGAACCTCAGGTCGCCAATCTGATTTTTCCCATTCAGCGTGACTCCGACGGTCCTCGCAGGGAACTTCCGTCACTCCATCGTTGCGGACCGGTGCTCACGTGAGAGAATCACGCTCCATGAAAGTATCGTTCACGCCGACGGAATTTGCACGGGTGCTGGAGTTGGTCCACTTCGGCATGCATGTGGTGTCCGCCTATCAGGGGCCCGAAACGGCCGCGGCAAAGCGCTATCAGGAAATTGAAGGCAAGTTGCTGAGCCTGGCACAGTCGCTCGACTGCGCGGATCTTGTCGAAACGGGACCGGACGGACGCCTCATGCCCTCGGCAAAGATCACCAAGGAGGAACGGGTGGAGCAGGTGCTTTCGGAGCACACCAACGATGCCTTCTGGCACGAACTGGTTGCCCGCCTCTCGGACCGCGACTACGCCGCCGACCAGGCGAAACGTCACCTCGCTTCCTCCACCCCCGGCCTCGAGTCGCCCCCTTCACTCGAAGAGGAACTCAAAAAGATCGAGGACACCTACTGGAAGGAGTTCGAGAAGCACGATCTCAATCACGTCTACGTCCTCCGCGGCGGAAAAGGATGACGGGCACATCGGGCACCAGCGACCATCCCGGCCATCCGATCGCCGGCCCAGGGGCGCCATCGGGGTTGGGCGCGGGACAGACTATCCCATCAGGCGGTCAATCTGCCGTCGGTCGCGCTTGGTGGGCCGCCCAGAACCGCGTTCGCGCGCGAGCAGGTGCTGGACGCGCTGCTCACGGGCTTTCTCCCATTCGCCCGGAGGGGTGCGATCCTCGCAATAGGCTCCCACCTGCGGTGCGCCCACACGCGACTTCGGCACCGCGAGCACGACGAGGGTCCGTTCCACGACGCCCTGCCGCACGCTAATCATCTCACCGGGGCGCACATCCCTGGCGGGCTTCACAGGCTGATCGCCAATCCTCACACTTCCCGCCCGACACGCGTCGGACGCTAGGCTCCGCGTCCTGTAAAGGCGCACCGACCACAGCCATTTGTCGACGCGGGAGGCAAACTCGGGAACCGGGGAATTCAAGGATGAGCAATGGGGTCCAACCAAATAAAACGCCGCGAGTGTGCCACTCGCGGCGGTGAGATCGAACCAAATTCTGAATGTGCTCAGGTAGCTATTTGCGGGCCCGCAATTTCGCCCCCATCCACTCGTTGAGAATGTCCTTCTCATAACGCAGCGGATCCTGACGATCGATCGTCAGGCGCATGGTGAAGGCCAGATCGAACAGATTTTCCTCGCCTTCCTTGACCACTGCACCCGCGGCATTCGTGACCTTATAGGTGAACTTGAAGCGAGGAGGATAGATGTCCTTCACGATGCGGATGTCGTCCGCACGCGGACCGCGCCAAGGTTCATATTCGCCGGCGAGATCGATGTCGCTGAAGGTGATGGTCAGCTTCTGTCCCTCAGGCAGAAGCTTGTTCGCACGATTCGTGATGTAATCGCGGATTTCAGACAGGATCGCGTCGCGGCCCTTTTCAGAGCCGAATGAACTATCCTTCACATCCGTGAAATTTTCAGGATCCGTGAAGTTCACCTCGACGCGGCTGGTTGGCACTTTCTTGTCAGCGGCATAAACCGCACCGGCGCCCGCGAGGGTAAGAGTCAAAAGCAGTCGAATGGTTTTCATAGGCTGTAGATTTCTGTTTCTATTTGTGACTCAAAGTAGCGCGATTTGTTTCACCCGCCAGCAAGCATGCTGGTTTTTTTGGCGAACATTTCCGTTTCAACCTCCCGATTGCGCTCAACTGCGCCCTGAAGCGTCGCTCCGCTCCTGCGGTCCGGCGCCCGAGGATATCGTGACGATCACATATTTACTCGTGGGAGTATTGCTGACCTCGGCCGTGCTGTCGATAGGCACAAGTACGTTGGCCTCAGGAAAATACGTTGCAACGCATCCCCGCGGGATTGCATACGGCGCCACCATGAATGCCCGTGCGTGTCGCACGACACCGCCAAAATGGTTTTCGAGGTCAACCCACTGGCCTGCCACCAGGCCCGCATCCCTGATGTCGTCCTCTTGCATGAAGACGACACGCCGTCCGCCAAAAACCCCACGATAGCGGTCATCGAGACCGTAGACCGTTGTATTGAACTGATCATGTGTGCGGATTGTCATCATCACGTACTCCCCCTTCCCCAGAGTATCCCTGCGAATGGCTGCCACGGTGAAGCGCGCCTTGCCCGTGGCGGTCCTCCACTCCCGCCGATCGCGTGGAGCATTCGGCAGATAGAAGACACCCCTTCTGATCCGTTCGTTGAAGTCCTCAAAACCATGCACGACATTCGATATGCGATCGCGGATGAGATCATAATTTGCCGCGAGGTCTGCCCAGGGCACTGTCGTGCGCTCGCCCAGAACCGCCGATGCAAGACGTGCCACGATCGCGGGTTCGCTGAGCAGGTCGCGCGATGCCGGTTCCGCATGCCCGCGAGAGGAACTGATGATGCCCATCGAATCCTCCACGGTGACAAATTGTTCGCCGGTCGCCTGACGATCCCGCTCGCTCCTTCCCAGGCAGGGCAGGATCAGTGCGGTCCGGCCAGTGACGAGATGCGCACGGTTGAGTTTGGTGGAAACGTGTACGGTCAGCGAACAGCGTCGCAGCGCCGCCCCGGTGAACTCCGTGTCCGGCGTCGCCGACAGGAAGTTGCCTCCAAGCCCGAAAAAGACCGAAACTTCGCCCCGGTGCATGGCGCGAATCGTGTCCACGGTGTCATGACCGTGCTTTCTGGGCGACGCGAAACGGAACTCACGGTCGAGACGATCCAGCCACTCATCGGGCATCTTTTCGAAAATCCCCATCGTGCGGTCTCCCTGGACATTGGAATGGCCGCGAACCGGGCAGACTCCCGCCCCGGGGCGCCCGATGCTGCCGCGCAACAGCAGAAAATTGACGATCTGCTGGATCGTTGCGACCGACTGGGGTTGCTGGGTCAGGCCCATCGCCCAGCAGCAGATGGTCGCCCGGGATCTCGCCGCGAGCATCGCAATGCGCTCGATTTTCTCCTGCTTCACGCCGGCGGCTTCGACGATAGACTCCCAGGACGTTGCCCTCAGGTCTGAGATGAGCGCCTCAAAGCCATCCGTGTGCTCCCTGATGAACTCATGATCCAGCACGGTGCCCGGGGCCGCATCCTCCAGCTCGAGCATGCCTTTCATCAGACCCTTGAAGAGCGCCAGATCCCCGGCAATGCGCACCTGCAGCCAGTGGTCGCTCAACGGTGTGCCGGGCTGGGTCAGGAGCTTCAGGGCCTTGACGGGATTGAGCAGGTCCTGGGGGTTCTTGAATCGAAAGTTCCCGATCTCCGGTAACGGGTTTATGGATACAATCATGGCCCCCGCACGTTTTGCCTCAGCAAGGGTCGTCAGCATGCGCGGGTGGTTTGTCCCGGGATTCTGCCCCACGATGAGGATGAGCTCAGCCCTGGCAAAATCGTCCAGGGTGACGGTGCCCTTGCCAATGCCAATTGTCGCATTCAAGGCGGCACCGCTGCTCTCATGACACATGTTCGAGCAGTCGGGCAGGTTGTTGGTGCCAAACTGCCGGGCAAAGAGCTGATAGAGGAACGCCGCCTCATTGCTCGTGCGACCCGAGGTGTAGAACGCCGCCGCATCCGGCGTCGGAAGCGCCCGGAGTTCCTTCGCGAGGACCGCGAACGCGTCTTCCCATGACACAGGCTCATAGTGCATCGCCCCCGGTCGCAGGATCATGGGCTCGGTCAGGCGTCCCTGACTGTTCAACCAGTGGTCGCTTCGATCCAGCAGCTCAGAAACCGGGTGGCGCGCAAAAAACTCACGATCGGCACGTGCCGTCATCGCCTCGTCCGCCACAGCCTTGGCTCCATTTTCGCAGAACTCAAAGGTGTGGCGATCCGTGTCCGGATTGGGCCAGGCGCAGGACTGGCAGTCAAAACCGTCAAGCTGGTTGACCTTCAGGAGCGCCATCGTACCCGCCAACACCCCCGCCCTTCCCAGCGCATACTCACCTGTCTTGATGACAGCCTTCAGGCCGGCCGCCGATTTCGATCCGGGTCCAAAATGGGGCGGCGTCGTTTCCAACGGGGGCTGTGCAGAGGGCATCGGCGCATCGGGACGTGGCAAGGGCATGTCAGGAAGCGTAGAGTCCTGAAAGGGAAACTCAAACCCAAGCCTTCATCGCCAGCCTTGAAAGACGTCCCCCCGACCGAACCACCCCACACCCCCATGGCATACCCCGCCGCGATCCGTGCGCAACTTCCCGCGCGCGGCCATCCTCGCAGGCATTGTCGAATTTGGGTGACCCTCGCCACCGCATCAGGCTGAAATCGCTCATGCGCATCGCAGTCATTGCAGATACCCATGACCGCTATCCTTCAGGTCTGCCCCGCATGCTCCAGTCAGCCGACGAGATCTGGCATCTGGGTGACGTCTGCGACCCCGAAACCCTTTCAGAGTTCGAGCAGCTGGGAATCCCGCTTCAGATCGTCCGCGGCAACAATGACGCCCACGCTTGGCCTCTCGAACTCACTCTCGTCCGGGAAAGCCTGAAATTCCATCTCGTCCATATCCCTCCGCAGCGTGCACCCGCGGGTGTACAGTTCCTCTTGCACGGCCACACGCATGTCCCTCGCGACGATATTGGTTTCTCCCGGGTGCGCTGGCTGAACCCGGGCTGCATCAGTTTCCCAAGGGCCGAGGTCTGCAGCTTCGCGTGGCTCACGCTTGAAAAAAGCATGCTCAAACGATGGGAATTGGTCACACTCTGATCCTGACCATGCCTGGCGAACGCCAAACGGATCTTTTTGAACTTCTCCGCTCGACCGGGACCGCGGTTGGAGCAACTCAGTCCATCCCATCATCCAACCTTGACGGGCATCCCGCGGCCGTTCTACCGGAGGTCGTTTTCAAACGGAGCCTGCGCGCGGATCACTACCGGCTGACCCTGCGACGCGATGGCATCCCCGAGGTGACCATTCCCTCCCACGGGAGTGAACGCGAGGCTCGACGTTTCCTGGAGTCGCATCGCGAGTGGCTCGAACGCGCACGGCAGCGCCAGCGGCGGCGTCCACAGCCTGCCGAGGTCTGGGTGCCAGGCACCCATATCCTATGGCGCGGCATCATGACGCCGCTTCGCGTCGCAATAGCCAGCGACAAACCTGCGGTGTGCCTGGACGCGGATGTCTTCCGCGTTCCCCATCTCAACGGCAACCTGCGCCCCACGCTGGAATCCCACTTCATCCGCCGCGCCAGGATCGAATTGCCCGCGCGCACATGGGAGCTGTCCGCGATGTGCGGTGTCGAGGTGAAGCAGGTCGGCGTGCGCAACCAGCGCTCACGCTGGGGATCCTGCAGTTCAAAGGGCGTGATCTCACTCAACTGGAGGCTCGTGCAGACCCCGGAATCCGTGCGCGACTACATCATCCATCACGAGTTGATGCATCTCCGTGAAATGAACCACTCCGCCCGCTTCTGGGCGCGCGTCGAGGAGGTGTGTCCGTCCTGGCGCGAAGCCGAGGCGTGGATCAAACGCAACGGCTCGCTCGTGGGACTTTGACTCACCAGTCGTCGCTGCGAAACGGCACCGCAGGGAGCCCGGCCCCATTGTACAGATTCGCAATAGGGGCACTGCTCCATGCGTACCGGACTTCGATCGGCTCCCTCACATCGTTCGAAGTCACAAACACCGTGTCACCGTCAATCTCCGCCTGGGCCGGCCAGAAGACCTTGTCCCGGCCAGCAAGTTCGAAGGACTGAAGCGGGCGGTCGCGGGAGATCAGACCGGTGACGGCGTGACTGAAGCGCACGCGGATGCCGTTTCTTTCGCGCTCCGCAGATTGAAACATCGGGCCCGAGTCGTCACCGGGAATGCCATACACCCTGGCCTTCGCGATCAGCGCGAGCCGTCGCGCCACCTCCTGCTTGTTGCGCGGATGAATGTCATCGGGATTGCCGATGTCGATCGCGATGGCCTGCCCTGTCTCCGGAAGCGACAGCGTCTGTGTTTGTGCCTCGCGCAGAAGCGCCCAGTCATGGGGCGTCTTGAAATTCGCCAGTTGCACCCAGTAGAAGGGAAAATCCCCCTGGCCAAAATGCGCGCGCCAGTAGGTGATCATCGCCGCGAACAGCTTATGGTAGCCTGTTGGTCGAGACCCATTGTTTTCACCCTGATACCAGAGCACACCACGAATCGAATACGGGAGCACCGGATTGATCATGGCATTGAACAGTCCCGCGGGCAGATCACGGGTCTCCGGATCGCGGGGAGTCAGCGGCTTGGCCTTGCTGAACGGTTTGGCCGCAGCTTTCGCGGCAGTCTGCTCGTCTGTCCATGCCGCCAGTTCCTTCTCGTAAGCCGCCTTCTTCTCCGGATAGGCCTCCATCGCCTCCTTCCATCGCGTGAACACGATCTCAAACGCGGGATCGCTCGCAAGCGCGGCCGGACTCATCCACGCCTCAACCGGTGTCCCTCCCCAACTGCTGTGAATGATGCCAACCGGCACGCCGAGTTTGCGATGCAGGTCGCGCGCAAAAAAATATCCTACCGCAGTGAAATTGCCGGCAGTGGCCGGACTCGAGAGAAGCCACGAGCCGTTGAGCACATCCGTAGGCGCCTTGGAGACCGCTTTCTCAACCGTGAACACGCGGATCTGAGAGAAGTCAGCCGAAGCAATCTCTTCCTTCGCGTTGTCCGAATTCTTGACAAGCCACCCCATGTTCGACTGCCCCGAGCACAGCCACACCTCACCTACAAGGATGTTTTTCACGCTAAGCCGGTTGTTTCCGGAAACGATCATCTCCGCCGGTTCGCTCTGCGTCCCGAGCGGATCAAGGTAGATGATCCAGCGTCCATCTGCAGGTGTGCTCGTGGATACCTCCTGACCCGCGAAATTGACGGTCACCCTCTCTCCCGGATCAGCCCTTCCCCAGATCGGAACGGGACGATCCCGCTGGAAAACGAGATTGTCCTGAAACAGTCCCGCAAGCGTCACGTCCGCAAGGACAGCGGTCGCGGAACAGACGGCCAACAGACTCAAGACGATCGCGCGCATGGTGCTATTTTGGTGCCAAACTCGTGCCGGCAGCTCAATCCGATTCCATCCAGTCAAACGCCATGCTGTGGCAGGGCATCCACCTGCTGGCAGAAAATTCACTCGCCTCTGCAAACTCCCGCTGACTCATTGCCGCCCATGCCCGCACTTGCTGATCAAGTGATCATTGTCACCGGCGCATCCTCCGGGATCGGGGAAGCTGTCGCCAGGCGGCTTGCACACGGCGGCGCGCACCTGGTGCTCACGGCCCGGCGCTCTGACCGCCTTCAGTCGATCGCGCGGGAACTGGACCCGGGGGGCGAACGAATCCTGGTCGTCGCCGCGGACATCACACTCGCTGCCGACCGCGAGCGGGTTGTCAACGAAGCGGTGGGGCGATTCGGACGGATCGACGGACTGGTCAACAATGCCGGCTACGGTCAGCGCGGTCCGCTCGAACGGGTGCCGGTCGATGCGATCCGCAGGAATTTCGAGGTCAATGTCTTTTCCCTGATCGCTCTCACCCAGAATGTCATCCCTCACCTACGCTCCCAGGGACACGGGCGGATCATCAATATCGGATCCGTTGCCGGCAGGATCGCACGGCCGCTTTCCTCGGTCTACGACTCCACCAAACACGCGCTGGAGGCATTGACGGACGGACTCCGGGGCGAACTTCTCCCGTTTGGCATCGACGTGGTGATGATCCGTCCCGGCTACATCGCAACCGAGTTCGCTGAATCCGCCAACGTCGCGTCAGCAGACACTCTGGACGATCCTGGACCCTATGCCCCCTACGTGGAGGCCTACAGAAAGGGGTACAGCCGCAAACGCCGGTTTGCGCGCCCCCCTGATGTCATCGCCCGCCTGGTTGAACGGGCACTCACGACGGTCCACCCCTCCACCCACTATTCAGGCCCGGCCCACGCCAGGGTCTTCCTCTTCCTGCGCTGGCTTCTGCCTGCCCGATGGTTCGACCGCCTTGTCCGCCTCAAGCGCTGACGCGTTGGGCCGGTCAATCGCCGTGCGAGAATCGACGTCCTCAGCCGCCATATTCCTCACATCGCCATCTTCCGGCGCCGGTGCACGGCGATGGAGAAATTCATGGAGCTCGACCGCGAGCTTCGGTCCGAATCCGGGGACCTCACGGATTTCCGCCGCACTGGCCGCGCGCAGCCGATCGAAGTCACCGAAATGCTCGAACAGAGCGGCCCGACGCACCTCACCGAGTCCTGCAAAATCATCCAGCCGGCTCTCGCGGAGTTTCCTCGATCGCAAATCCGCGTTGTAGGTATTCGCAAAACGATGCGCCTCGTCGCGCAGACGCTGGAGCAGATTCAACGCGGGCGAGTTGAGCGGAAGGTTCAGCGGTGCGCGTGCATCGGGGAAGATGATCGTCTCGTGTTTCTTGGCGAGGCCGATCAGGGCCGGCGGTTCGAGATCCAATGCCAAAAAGGCTTTCAGTGCGGCCCCGATCTGCCCGATGCCGCCGTCGATCACCACCAGATCAGGCATCAACCTGGATTCGTCCCTCAGTCGCCGATACCTGCGCCCGACCACCTCCTCCATGGCCCGAAAGTCATCGTTGCCGATGAAACTCTTGATTTGGAAACGGCGGTAGTTGTTCTTGTCGGGCCGCCCGTTGGCAAAATGCACCATCGAGGCAACCACGTACGTGCCGGAAATGTGGGAAATGTCGAAGCACTCGATGGTCCGGGGCGGAGCAGGCAGGCCCAGCACCTCACCGAGCGCGGCCACGGCAGCATCATCCGAGGACACGAGCGGGTGGTTCCGCTCGAACTTGCGGGTCTTCTCGAGTGTCTTCTCCAGTGCAAAGACCACATCGCGGAGTTCGGCAGCCTTCTCGAACTCCTGCCTCGCGGCGGCACCATTCATTTCCGCGCGCAATGCCTCGAGCCACTCGCGCGACTTGCCATCCAGAAAGACGCACGCGTCTTCCACCCGGCGGCGGTACTCCTCCGCTGTCGTGACATTCTGGAATCCATAGAGCTCCTGCCGCACGTCGTCGTAAAGCTGCCAGGTCCCATCCGGTAGCTTCCTCGGGCTGGCATCCCCCAGCATCACTCCGAACTGCCGCCGCATCTGCGCGAGTGTCTTCCGCAGCAACCCCGAGTGCGCAAAGGGCCCGAAGTACCGGGATCGATCATCCTTCCGGATCCTCGTGAGCCGCATCCGTGGCACTTCCTCGGCCATGTCCACACGCACGAGAAGGAAACGTTTGTCGTCCGTGAAATCCGTGTTGTAGCGGGGCCTCCACTGCTTGATCAACCGACCTTCGAGCAGCAGCGCTTCGGGCTCGGATTTCACCTCCAGGGTATCGAAGTCGGCAATCGTCTCGATCAACGCCCGGATTTTCGGATGCGCAGCCATCGACCGCGACGGGGTAAAATAGGAGGAAACCCGCTTTTTCAGGCTTTTGGCTTTTCCAACATAGATGATCCGCCCAAGGCGATCCTTCATCAGGTAGACCCCCGGCCGATCCGGCAGCTGCCGCACCTTTTCCTTCAGGGAAGGAGGTGATTCGTCGTTATCCCGTTCGCTGGCTCGCATTTTTCCGGGTTTGACTTACGTTCCCGCCTCGCAAGTTGCGAATCATCTCTGACTGACCTTGTGACTTCTCCAACTCCTCCGCGTCGTATAGAACTCCTTACCCTGGGCGATGAGCTGCTGCTCGGTCTGACGACCAACAGCCACCTCGCGTTCATCGGCGCGCAACTGGGCCGCCACGGCATGATGCTGGCGCGCAATGTCACCGTGACGGACGAGGCCGGTGCAATTGCGCGGCAGTTTCGTGAAAGCTGGGCATCCGCAGACGTGGTCATCACCACGGGCGGGCTTGGCCCGACCTGCGACGATCGCACCCGCGAGGTCATAGCAGGCGTGCTGGGGCAATCCCTTGTCTTCGATGCAACAATTGAAGCCGCGATCACCGGACGGTTCACCCAACTCGGGCGTCCGATGACCGCCAACAATCTCAAACAGGCCTACCGCTTCGTGAACGGCAGCGTTCTTCCCAATGCGAATGGCACCGCCCCCGGGCTGTGGGTGGAGCAGGACGGCAAAGTGCTCTGCATGCTGCCGGGTCCTCCCAATGAACTGCAGCCCATGTTCATGGAACAGGTCCTGCCGCGCCTTGCCGCGCTCGGATATGTTCAGGATCATGAAGCTTACATCCAGCTGCGCACAGCGGGCATCGGCGAGAGTTCGCTCGAGACCCGCCTTCAACCGGTCTTCAGCCGCCTGGGGGAATCCCTCACGGTGGCGTTTTGTGCGCACCAGGGACACGTCGACTGCCGGCTCAGCGCAAACGGTAGTGGCTTCTCGGATACACAGCTTCAGGGAATCGCCTCCGAGTGCGCATCGCTGCTGGGCGAGGATTTTGTATGCTACGGCAATGAACCCCTCGCACGCATCTGTGCCGACCTGCTGCGCGCACACGATCTCACCATCGCGGTCGCCGAAGCCGCGACCGGCGGCCTGCTCGCAAACGCGTTCACGGAGCTCCACGGGGCCTGCAAGTTTTTCGCAGGCGGATGCGTCTGCTACTCCAACGAATCCCGGATGCAGCTCCTCGACGTGCCCGAGGAAATCCTGTCCCAGCACGGCGCAGTTTCCGCCGAAAGCGCCGTTGCCATGGCGACCGGCGCCGCTGAACGGCTCGGCGCCGACTATGCCCTTGCCATCACGGGCTTCGCGAGTCCCACCTGCGGCAGCGAGGCCAATCCCATCGGCACCATTTTCATGTCGCTCTATTCGCCGCACGGCGTGTGGAGCCGGAAGCTTTCCTACCCGGGTCCCCGGGCAACGATCAAGGTCCGCGCAGTCAATGCGGCTCTCGACTGGTTGCGAAGGGAGCTCCATCAATCCCAAGCGAAAGCACATTCAGCGGCTCCTGCCACCCCCACAACCTCCCGGATACCTGGATAGCACAGGAGGGTACATCCGGAGACAATTGCACCTGGGATGCGCCTCGGTGGTTTGCTGAATATTCAGGAATTGGCACTTTCCGCCATGCTTGCAGGCGAATTCGCCTGATTTGTGACTCCAAATCGCAGCGGCAAACGTAGGTTCACAAAACGAGGGTAAAGTTTTCCGCTTCGAAATCCGATTGAATGTTCCTGCCGCGCATGGCTGCAAAATCCATATCTGACGCCCGTCTCGCCGCCGCCGCCTCCAAACTTTCCGCGGCTCCGCGGGTCTTTCAACGCCTGAGCGCGGCCATGAAGGATCCCGACGTCAGTGTCGATGCGATCGTTTCCGTCGTCCGCCTCGATGCGGTTCTCAGCGCACGGGTGCTGCGAATCAGCAACAGCGCCCAGTTTTCTCGTGGCACCCACATCGAAAACCTCGACGAGGCGATAGACCGCATTGGCCTCTACGAGGTCTACCGGCTCGTCGGCGCCGCCATGGCGTGCCAGCTCTACTCGGTTGGTCTGCCGGTCTATGGAGTCACCTGCGATGAGCTCTGGGAAAACTCTGTCACCACGGCCGTCGCGATGGAGGCCATGGTCTCAGCCGCGGGCGACGACGGTAGCACGGGATATACCCTGGGCTTGCTTCGCCCGGTGGGCCGCCTGCTGCTGCAGGGGATTGCCACCGAAGAGGGCTGCGCTGTCGGCAGCGGCGTCCATCCAACGGCCGCACTCGTCGCGGCGTGGGAATTCAATACCTTCGGCACGACCAGTACCGAGGCCGTGGATCGGCTGTTCCACCTGTGGGGGTTTTCGGAGAGTCTGATCGAACCGATACGCTACCATTTCGCCCCCGCAGGCGATCCCAATCGCCTGCGCATCACCGCCCTCCTCCACGTCGCGAGCTGGATCGCGCAGGAAATCGGAAAGGGACTCGCCATCGAACGCCACGCATGGGCGCTGAGCGACGATGTGCTTCTCCAGTCAGGTCTTTCCCTAAAGGAAGCGCAGGCCCACATCGAACGCACAAAACGAATCTCCGAGCGTCTGCAGGGCATGCTCCGCGCCGCCTGACACCGACCTCTGACCTCCGACTTCCGTCCTCCCCCTACCCCATGAGATTCCTCAACGCCGCCAGGTATTTGTCGCGCGTGCGTTGAATCACCTCCGCCGGCAATCTCGGTCCCGGCGGCTGCTGATTCCATTTCACAGCAAGAAGGTGATCGCGCACAAACTGCTTGTCGTAACTGGGCGGTGACTGATCAGGCGCATAGCTTTCCGCGGGCCAGTAGCGCGAGGAGTCGGGTGTCAGCACCTCGTCGATCAGGACGAGATTTCCGTGAGCATCCGTGCCGAATTCGAACTTCGTGTCGGCGAGGATCATGCCGGCCTTTTGCGCGCGATTGTGTCCGCGACGATAGAGCGACAGACTGGTCGTCTTGACCAAATTGTAGAGATCAGCGCCGACGATCATACTTCCCTGATCGTCCGTGATCGGCTCATCGTGACTCCCTTTCGGCGCCTTCGTTGTGGGAGTGAAAATCGGTTCAGGGAGCCGATCCGCCTGATGCAACCCGGCCGGAAGCCGATGACCGCAGACCATGCTCGTCTTCTGGTAGGCCGACCAGCCGCTGCCGGCGAGATATCCCCGGACCACACACTCGATGGCGAGCGGCTTCAGTTTGCGCACCACCATGCTGCGAAGCCGAAGGTCACGGTCATGAATCCCCCGGCGACTGAATTCCTGCTCCTGGTCGGGCAGCAGGTGATTGGCGATCAAATCGCTCGTTTGACTGAACCACCATAGACTCAACTGCGTCAGAAGAATGCCCTTGCCCGGGATGCCATCGGGCAGGATGACGTCGAAGGCGGAAAGCCTATCGGTTGCCACCAGCAGCAAGGCATCGCCGAGGTCGTAAATCTCGCGCACCTTGCCTGAACCGAGCAAAGGAAACGGAAGCCCCTGGCAGGAAACGACAGCGACAGACGGAAGCGCCTCGACGATTTCAGCGAAACTCATTCGGAGACAGATTGCCAGCGATTGCCCGCAAAACGGAAGTGCGAAGCACGGAAAACTCCGCCTGGGATGGCAAAAACAGGGAATTGCCCCGAATTTGCGCCAGAGCGGAAGCTGAAAAAGTTACTTGCACAACAAGCCCGGCAACCTACCGTCCTGCCCCTTGTTCTTTTGCGTCCCCATCGTCTAGCCCGGTTAGGACACCACCCTTTCACGGTGAGAACCGGGGTTCGAATCCCCGTGGGGACGCCAAT
>JAGOJU010000150.1 GCA_017994935.1 Opitutaceae bacterium | reverse complement strand
CCGCCATCTTTGACGACACCCTGGAAACGGCGGAGGTGACACTGCATCCGGGCGACCTGCTGGCCCTCTACACGGATGGCATCAACGAGGCCTGCAATGCCCATGGACAGGAGTTCGGGCGTGAGCGCCTGAGCACGGCCCTTTCCCGTGACGCGGGCCGCCCGCTCCCCGAAATCATCGCGAAGCTGAACCGGTACCTCCGGCAATTCACCACACTCTCTACCCGCACCGATGACCGCACGCTGCTTTTTGCGCGTATGCGTTGAGGTATGGCGATACGCCTTGCGCGGGTCAGTCGGCAGGTTTCAGGGTGCGGATGAATTCGTCCGCTTCGCGGATCGATTTTTCCATGTCGGTCATCAGCCGACCGATGTCATCCTGCAGCGTCTGTGAGGTCGCGTCGAGGGATCGCACCGCCTGTGCATTCAGATTGTGCTTGAGAAACAGGACCTGGTCCCGGAAGGCGGTGAGCACGGGTTCCATGCGGGCCGATGCGCGCTCCATGACGACCATGAGATCCCTGTAGTTGCGCTGGGTCTTGTCGAGTTGCGCGGCGCTGCGGTTCCGCAGATCCGCGTTGGAGTACTGCTTCAGCTCTTCCTTCCATTCGTCGAACAGGGCCTCGGCGACATCCCTCACGCCCGTGAGCCGCGCACGCACCTCGGAAGCGCGCGACTCATTCCGTTTGAGCTCTGCATTGAGCAGTTCGTACCGCTCCTTGAGCTCGCCGGGCTCGACCTTCGTGATCGCCAGAAACTTGTCGAGTGCGCTCGCAAACTGCTCCTTTGCCTCCTCCTGGGAGGTGCGGGCCTTCGCAACGCGGTCAGCCAGAACCTCGCGTTTGGGAATCCCCATTTTCTCAAGGGCTCCAAAATAGGCGGCTTGGCATCCTCCAAGAAGGAGCACGGCAGCCACGGTGAGAATGGTGGCGGGCGGAGCATTGCGAAGGGAGGGCAGCTTCATGGAAATCGGATGGGCGATGGACAGGAGCGGGAAAGGAAGGGTCAGGGTTAATCCATCCCACACGCTTCGTCAATGCGACGGGCGGGCCGGAAACGGCCGGTCCCGGAATTTTGGGTTTCAAAACGGCGCCGTGCCTGCGTGAATGGGAGCGAGCATCCGATGAAATTCGACGTCGTCATTGCCGGAGGCGGATTTGCCGCTGCCTATTGTGCGCGAACGCTGGGAAAGGTCCTGGGCCGGGAGGAGGGACACCGCCGCGTTGCCGTGATTTCCGAACGCAATGTCTTCACGTTTCAACCCATGCTTGCGGAAGTGGTGGGGTCGTCGCTTCTTCCCCATGATGTCGTCAATCCGCTGCGCCATTTCTGCCGGCGTGTGACGGTACTTCAGGGGAGGATCCATGCGATCGACTGGGGGCGCCGCGAGCTGAGCCTGGACGGTGGCAGGTTCACGCGAAATCAAGCGGTGCAGTTCGAGCACCTGGTGCTGGCTCTCGGTGCGGTCACAGATCTGTCCAAGGTTCCAGGCCTGGCGGAATATGGCTGGCCGATGCGCACGGTGGCGGATGCGTTGCGCCTGCGATCCGCGATCATCAACCGCCTCGAGGAGGCCAACCTCATCGAGGATCCCGTGGTGCGCGCGCGACTGATGACCTTTGTCGTGGTGGGCGGCGGCTATACCGGAGTGGAAACGGCGGGGCAGCTCAATGCACTCGTCACCGAGTGTTCCCACCTCTATTTCAACCTGAGATCCCTGCGGCCGCGCGTGGTCCTCGTGCACAGTCAGGAGCACCTCCTGGCGGAGATCGGGCCGGAGCTCGGAGCCTATGCCCGGAGGGTGCTTGAGCGAAACAAGGTTGAGGTCAGGCTGAATACGCGGGTGATCGAAGTCACCGCGACAAAGGCCATTCTCAATGACGGGACGACCCTCGACGCGGCCACTCTTGTGTCGACGATCGGCAGCGCACCCAACCCGCTGGTGCTCGATGTCTGCAGGCAGGTTGGGGCCGCCTCCGTTAAGGGTCGCATCGAGACGGACCCCTGCATGCGTGTGCCCGGACACACGCATCTGTGGGCTGCGGGCGATTGTGCAGCCGTTCCCTGGAATGATCGGGGAACCACCCGGGTTTCACCCCCGACCTCGCAGTTCGCACTGCGTCACGGCCAGCAACTGGGACTCAATCTGGCACGTGCGTTGAAGAACCAGCCCCCACGGCCGTTTGCCTACCGGTACCTCGGGCAGTTGGCGACGATCGGTTCCCGTGAAGCGGTGGCTGAAATCCTCGGCTTCCACTTTCGCGGGTTCATTGCCTGGTGGCTGTGGCGCACCATCTATCTCAGCAAACTGCCGGGGATCGCGCGCAAGCTCCGGGTGATCATTGACTGGACGATGGAGCTGCTTTTCAGCCGGGATATCAGCCTCCTGCTGCCTCCCAGCGAAGACATGCTTCGCGCCATTCATTTGGAGAAAGACGAGATACTCGTTTCCAGAGGAGATTCACTCCGGGCCTTTTACTACGTCCGCCGTGGCGGCATTGAAGTGACAACCGCGGAGGGATCGAAGCAGCTTCTGGGGCCCGGCTCGATTATCCATCAGAACTATCTGGGAACGGCGGAGCGATGGCCCATCGATGCAGTTGCAACCGACAGCTCTGACGTCATCGTATTTCGGGGCCGGGCACTTGAACTTTTCAGAAAGGAACTCCGCCTTTCACCGATTGGAGGGGATAAGTAGGCGCGTATTGTTGCCGGCGAATGGCAGGTGGCTGAGTCTGCCGGAGTGGAAAAATAAAGAGGCCCGGATTTCTCCGGGCCTCAAATTGAGATAACCAACAAAGACGATCTTCGTGGTTTACTTGTGAGTCAACCGGCGTGTCATCAGGCGGTAGTCACCGATCGCGAGTGCGAGGGCGGCGGCGGCGCCGATGAAACCGAAGCTCGTGGTTACGTTTGCCAGGTCGACTTGCATCGAACCCGTCAGCGCGAGGAACGCGCCGAACAGGACTGCAATGAGGCCGACGGTGAGACGTGTAGGTTTCATGGTTAGTTTTCTGATTTATGTTAAGGTACCCGTTTCCAGGTACGCCCCAATACTACGGCCTTACTGGCATTTGTTGAAATTATTGTTTTCTATCCTAGTCATAGTATTTGCCTATGGAACTTCACCAGTTGCGCTACCTGATCGCCGTTGCGGAGACCGGGAATTTTACACGAGCAGCGGAACGTGTGAACGTCACCCAGCCGTCCCTTAGCCAGCAGATCATCAACCTGGAGAAGGAGTTGGGTCACAAACTCTTTCATCGATTGGGGAGGCGCGCGGTTCCCACGGAAGCGGGTATTGCGCTTCTGACGCGGGCCCGGCGGGTGCTGCTCGAGCTGGATGACGCTGCAAAGGAACTCAGTGATTCGCCCGATTTGGGACGTCACATTTATATCGGTGGGATTCCGACAGTTGTCCCTTACCTGTTTCCGCAACTCATTGATGAATGCCGGCAGCGATATCCCCATCTGATTATTCACACGCGCGAGAACTTTCGCGGCCAACTGGTGAGGGCGGTGCTGGAGGGAGAACTTGACCTCGGACTCGTCTCGCTGCCCATCAAG
This sequence comes from Opitutaceae bacterium, assembly GCA_017994935.1. Lineage (GTDB taxonomy): Bacteria > Verrucomicrobiota > Verrucomicrobiia > Opitutales > Opitutaceae > UBA6669. Next base: position 164 of record JAGOJU010000150.1, on the reverse strand, counting down.
GAACCGCGCCTGTCGATTGAGCCGATCTTCACTGAACCGCTGCTGCTGGTCGTCGGGAAGGACCACCCCTTGGCTTCGGTGGCGACAGTGACGGCCAATGATCTGGCCAATCAGACGTTCATTCTTCTTGGGGAATCGAGCAGTGTTGCCATGCAGATTCAGCG
>JAGOJU010000149.1 GCA_017994935.1 Opitutaceae bacterium | reverse complement strand
CTCCTGAAAAGCCTTCTCGGATGGCTTGCCTTGACCGAGGGGGAAATCCGGCTGGGTGACCACCATCCCCGTCACCTCCATCCCCGCCTTGCTTACCTGCCACAACGCCCGGAGGTCGAATGGGATTTCCCCATCACGGTTCGTGAGGTTGTGGCCCAGGGCCGCTGGCCCTCGCTCGGATACTTCCGGCGATTCACCTCCGAGGAGAACAGGAAGGTCGACGCGGCGCTGCACGAACTCGACCTCGTTGCGCTGCAGCACGAACAGATACGGCGCCTATCCGGCGGTCAGCAGCAGCGCATGTTCCTTGCCCGATCGGTCGCGCAGGGCGCGGATATTTTTCTTCTTGATGAACCCTTCAATAGCCTGGATCTCGCTGCCCGGGCGGACCTCCTCCACCTGTTACAGCGCTGGCTGGCACAGGGTCGCACCGTCATCGCTGCAGTGCACGATCTGGCGACTGCCCGCTCGCATTTCTCCCATGCAGTGCTGCTCGACACGCGCCTGATAGCAGCTGGACCAACCGCGGAGGCCCTCAGCGATGCCAACATCGACGTCGCCTTCCGCCCCCACATGCCCGTGTTGGGCGCCCGGCCATGACCTCCTTGCCATTCTTCGGCCTCATCGATGCGTGTATTGAACCCTTTCGCCACGGATTCATGCTGCGCGGTCTTGCATCGGCGCTCCTCCTGAGCGTGAGCGGCGCGCTGCTAGGCAGCATTCTGGTTCTGCGAAGGCTGGCCCTGCTGGGAGACGCCTTGTCGCATTCGCTGCTTCCGGGAGTTGCCGTTGCCTGGCTGCTCTTCGGACATGGAGTTCTTGCAATGCTTGTCGGCGCTCTGGCCACAGGACTGCTTATCGCCATCGCCGGTGCCCTGCTGAGCCGTCTCACGCGGCTGAAGGAGGACGCGGCTTTCGGAGCTTTTTTTCTCGTCGCCTATGCCGGCGGCATCGCCCTTGTCAGTCGGTCCGGAACCGGCATCGATCTTCTCCACTTCCTTTTTGGCAATATCCTGGGTGTGGGCCCGGCAGACCTTGCCCTGACTGCGATCGCAACGGCCATCACCTCACTGCTGTTCCTGATGTTTCGCCGGGGCATCGTGCTCGAGGTATTCGATCCCGTATTTTCCCGCGCATCGGGAATGCACGTCCGCTGGTTTCACGTCGGATTCCTCTGCCTCGCGGTCCTCAATCTCGTTGCTGCACTGCAGACAATGGGAGTGATTCTCGCGCTCGGACTTTTCCTGCTGCCCGCGACAACCGCCTATCTCTGGTGCGATCGCTTCCGCACGATGCTCCTGGCGGCAATGCTGACCGGCATGTTCTGCTCCACCGCAGGTCTCGTCGTGAGTTTTTATACCGGCATCTCAAGCGGACCGTCGATCGTGCTATGCCTGGGCACGGCCTTTCTGGTCTCCGCGCTTCTCAGTCCCCGCTATGGCGTCCTGCACGCCGTCCGCACCGCCTGGCGCGAACGACGCGCCGTGCGCCATACGACGGAATAGGCTGCGGGTCGGCCAGCTTCAGCGGTCACGGGCGCGCGGCAGCACGATGGGAGCGCCGCTTCCGGGATGTCGGATGACCTCGAGATCCTGCCCGTAAACGGGGCTCAGGACCTCGGGCGTGAGGATTTCCTCGGGAGAACCCTGACCGCAGATCCTGCCATTGGCGAGCAACACCACACGATCCGCACAGAGTGCGGCTAGGGCGAGGTCGTGCAAGGTAAGGACCACGGCCATTCCCTCGTCCCTCGACAACATCCTGACCAGCGTGAGAATCTCAGCCTGGTAGTGGAGATCCAGATACGTCAGGGGTTCATCAAGCAGGAGCACCGACGGAGCCTGTGCGAGGGCCCGTGCCAGCAGGACTCGTCGCACCTCGCCACCCGAAAGCGTCGCCATGGAACGGTCGGCCAGGCTGACGAGTCCAAATCGCGCCATCGCCTGCGCCACGGCCATTCCATCCTCTGAGGTGTACGAGGCCAGCCAGCCGCGGTGCGGGGCACGAGCCAGTTGAATGGTTTCACGCACCGTCAGCGGCCAGATGGCCGTCGCAGCCCGCTGCGGGGCCAACGCAACACGCGCCGCGACCTCGCGGGGACTCCGATTCCAGATGGACACGCCATCGAGTCGCACATCCCCCTCGACCGGTCGCACGAGTCGGTCCAGAGCGTGAAGGAGTGTCGTCTTGCCGGATCCATTGGGGCCAATCAGCGCACAGACATTGCCAGACCGAACTGCGAAATCCACCCCTGTGAACACGGGGGATCCGTCGTAACCGCAGCACAGATTCACCGCTTCGAGGCACACACTCACGTCAGCCGCCCTCCCCTCGCCTTGAGCAGGTACAGGAAGAAGGGTCCACCGAGGAACGCAGTCACAATTCCGATCGGCACCTCAACGGGAGCGAGCAAGGTGCGGGCTGCGAGATCGGCCCATACCAGGAGAATCGCACCGAGGAGCGCGCTTGTGGGCAGCAGAATCCTGTGAGAGGCACCAAACAACAAGCGCGCGATATGCGGCGCGATCAGGCCGACAAATCCAATGATGCCGCTGAAGGCAACGGCCACCGAGGCCGCCATCGTCGCCGCACCGATGATGACAAGGCGCACCGGACGTACAGACAGCCCGAGGCTTCGGGCCACGTCATCACCCGCGGTCAGGGCATCCAGCGGCCGCGACATGAGCTGGAGGACGCCGTAACAAACGGCAAGGTAGGGGCCTGCCATCCGCACATACGACCAGTCGCGACCAGAGAAACTGCCCAGCAGCCAGTTGAAGGCCTGAAACCACGGTTGGTTTGCCCAGAGAAGCAGAAAGGAAACGATGGCCGACAGCATGGTGCTGAGCGCAGTGCCCGCCAGCAAGAGCGAGGCCATGGAGGAGCTGGATCCCGTTTCCGCCAGGGCCAGCGCGCACAATACCGCTGCGATTGCCCCACAAAATGCAGCCAGTGGAAGTGGCCCAAGCCCGGCCCAGCCCGCGCTGAAGCCCAAGGTCAGCGCAAGGGTCGCCCCCAACGCTGCCCCACTGGAGGCTCCCACAACAAACGGATCGGCTAGCGCATTTCGGAACAATGCCTGAAAGGCAACGCCGGCACTTGCCAGTGCGGCGCCGACAAGCGCCGCAAGGACCGCCCGCGGAAGCCGAAGGTCCCAGAGCACGGCAACATGGACGGGGCTGGCGTCTTCCCTGAAGGTGAGCGCGCGAAACAGGGAACCCGGCGGAATTGAAACACTGCCAAGCGCAACGCTGGTGGCCAAACTCGCGAGCAATGCAATCGCGAGCAGGACCACCCAGCCTGCTCTAGGAAATCGGGTCCCGGGCCCTCCTGCGTTTGCCTGCGAAATTTTCAGGGCCTCCATGTCGCGCTCGCTCATTGTGAGTTCGCCGCCGGAAACAACTTCGGATAGAGTGCTCTCGCAACGAGCTCAAGGCCCTCGACCAGACGCGGGCCCGGCCGCGAAGTCAGATCTCCCGAAAGCGCAAACACCCTGGCGTCGCGCACCGCGTCGATTCCACCCCAGCCCTTGCGTGCGCGCAGCTTTTCAACGGTCAGCGTGTCGGAGCCAGGTACTTCGGGCCCCAGGATCACCTGCGGATCGCGCGCAATCACCGCCTCGGCGTTCACCTGGGGAAACTCCGCGTCGATGTCCGCAAACACATTCACGCCCCCCGCCATTTCGATCAATTGACCGATGAAGCTGTTGCGGCCGCTGGTGATGAGCGGGGCGTCGAAAACCTCCCAGTAAACACGAACACGGT
>JAGOJU010000022.1 GCA_017994935.1 Opitutaceae bacterium | reverse complement strand
CCGGCGGCAAGACCGCCTCCTCCGACCGGTACGAAGATGGCGTGCAACGCTCCCTGGTGCTGCTGAAGGATCTCCATTCCGATGGTGCCCTGGCCTGCGATCACCCCCGGGTCGTCAAAGGGATGCACGAGAGTCAGTCCCTCACGCCTGCGCAGCCTCTGTGCCTCCGCATTGGCCTCGTCGAACGTGTCGCCATGCAGGATGACCTCCGCCCCGCGGTTACGCACGGCATGCACCTTGACCAGGGGGGTGGTGACGGGCATGACCACCACCGCGCGGGTTCCCAGCCGTTTTGCCGCCAGCGCGACGCCCTGGGCGTGGTTGCCGGCGGAGGCGCAGATCACGCCGCGCGCAAGTGCTGCGGCTGACAATCGCGCCATCCGGTTGTAGGCGCCGCGCAGCTTGAAGGAAAAGACGCTCTGCAGGTCCTCACGTTTGAGAAGAAGCGTGTTGTTGAGACGCGCGGAGAGTGCGGGCGCCTTGTCCAGTGGGGTCTTGATAGCGACATCGTAGACGCGCGCCTTGAGGATTTCCGACAGGTAATCGGTCATGATGACACCAAGGGTACCCCCAAAGTGGGGGTGCTGTCAGCAACGGAACGCATCGCCGTTCCCGGGAGCAGCTGAGCCTTCGCCCACGATCCGCCCGCACTCCGAACCTCGGGATGTCCACCCTTTCCGCAGACACAATGAACGGACAGGTTCCCGTCAAACGGGATTTGTGTGGATTGAAGCCTGAGTATCGGTTTGCGCTAATGTTAGACCAACTCCTCCTTTGATTTCATCCCTGGGCCGCTGTTGTTTCTCCTCACGTCAACCCCCACCGGCCTTATCCCCCGAGACCGATCATCCACGGAGCAATCCAATGACCCTTTCCAGCGCCCTTACACGGGCTCAACCGTCCACCCCGCATCACCCCTCGTATGAATAGAGCAAAGTGTTCGCTGACCGCACTCGCCCTGATGGCGGCTGCATGGCCGTCACAGGCCCAAACCGTGCCTCCTGCGGGAGACACCGTCACACCCAATGCCACCCGGTCCGGCTTGAGGCCCGGCGACGTTGAGACGCGGTCCACGGACGCATCCGGGCCGGATGAAGTGATAAGGCTCACTCCCTTCGAGGTCAGTGCGACGGCCGACCGCGGCTATGTGGCCACGGAAACGCTGGCGGGCACCCGGATTCGCACGAATCTCGCCGATGTCGGTTCAGCAATTTCAGTCTACACAAAGGAGTTCCTTGCAGACATCGGCGCCACCGGTAACGCGACGCTCCTACAGTACACCACCAATGCGGAGGTCGGTGGAGTCCATTCGACCTACGCCGGCCTCGGGAACGGCACCAGCGTCGATGAATCGGGCACCTTGGCTTCACCTTCCTCAAACAACCGCGTACGCGGCTTGAGCGCCGCCGACAATGCCCGCGATTTCTTCGTTTCGGACATTCCATGGGACGGATTCAACATCGATCGTGTCGACATCCAGCGCGGACCAAACTCCATACTTTTCGGTCTGGGAAAACCGGCAGGAATCATCAATGCCTCGCTGCGAAACGCCGAACTGCGCGACAGGAACAGTGCAGAGATCCGCCTAGACGCCCATGGCAGCCAGCGTGCGACGCTGGACATCAACAAGGAACTCGTCGACAACACCCTGGCCATCCGCCTCATCGGCTTGTGGGACCACGAGAAATTCCAGCAGGAGCGTGCTTTTGAAGACGATGAACGCGTCTATGGCGCGCTGCGGTTCGATCCCCGCCTCTTCAACCGGGGTGATTTCCATACGAGTGTCCGGGCGAAATTCGAGCATGGCGACATCGACGCGAACCGCCCTCGCACGGTCCCGCCGAACGATCATCTCACCCCCTGGTTCCTTCCGAAATCCGGTGCGATACCCGGCATGGGAAAACTCCTCCTACAAAACAGCTACATGGCCGAGCGCGAGGACACGCCTGCGATCGGTGGCGATGGCATGGGGCAGCTTCGCCCTGCCGACCCGGAGTACAACGCCTGGATTGCCCGTCGCGGGAACGACCAGCAGCCGTACTACTTCATCGATGGCACAACCAATCAGCTCTACACCATCTACGGCGGCTACATGAACCAGGGGTCCCGCAACCCCGACGGAACGATTCGCGCCAACAATGGCGCGATCATCGGCCGGCGCTATTCGGCCGTGTTCTATGGTGTGAACGGGCTCCCGGCCTATGCCACGCAGGCAAAGCTGCCGGGGTACCAGTACGGGCAGTACCGCGAAAACACACTGACCGACCCGTCCATCTTCAATTTCTACGACACGCTCATCGATGGACCCAACAAGTGGGAGAAGGAGAAATGGAATTCCTACAATGTCTCGCTGTCACAGACAGGATGGAATGACCGCATCGGCCTGGATCTGACGTATGACAAGCAGGAGTACCGGAGGGCCAATGAGAACCTCTTTGGCGCGCCTACCATCGACATCGACATCCTGCAGAATTTCCAGGACCTGAAGTCCAATCCCAATGTTGGACGGCCCTATGTGCAGGGAAGCGGCGGCGGACGTTCCTACGAAAGCGATCGCGAAGTCGTGCGTGGCGCGATCTTCGGAGAATTCCGTTCGAAGGACGTGATCCGCAATGAATTTCTAAGCAAGCTGATCGGCGTGCACCGCTTCAACGGGGTCTACAGTGCCGAAAAATATGCGTCCGAGAACCGAACGTGGAATCTCTATGCCACGAGTCCCGCGTTTGACACGTACACCGGCGTGCCGCTCCCTTTCAACGACCGTCCGCCGATATCGATGATCTACCTCGGTTCCTCGCTGCCATCCCTGAATTCAGCCTCCGGTGCCAACATCCCGGGTATCAGCGCCCCCATCGAGCTCAATGACGGCTCCCTCTACCATTTCAGCTCCCAATGGAACGCCCTGAGCACGGTTTCGCCCGGCGCCGCATGGACGGTGCCTGCTTCACTCACCAACGTCTACGGCACCGACGCCTATATGCAGGCTTCCAATCCCGCCAACTATGTCGGATGGAACACCAACTACTATCTCGACATCCTTCGACATGCCGACGGTGACCAGAGCCTGACAACCAATGCAGCAAAGGCACTCCGGAAGACGCGTTCCTACGCCGGCACCTGGCAGAGCTACTGGTGGAACGGCGCGCTGGTGGGAACGCTAGGCTGGCGCTATGATGTCGTCCGTGGCAAGGATGTGACCGCACCGGTCACGACTCTTCGAAACACGCTCAACCTGAGCCCCTCCGTCTATACTCTGCCCTCTGCCTATGCGAGCGAACTCAAGAGCCATTCCCTGAGCAAGGGAGCCGTCCTGCACATCAACAAGCTCTTCAGCAGGGATCCGCTACCGCTCAATGTCAGCGTTTCCTACAACACCTCGGACAACTTCGAAATCGCGGGCACCCGCCGCAATCTCTATGGTGAAGTGCTCGGCAACCCGACCGGGAAAACAGAAGACTATGGCATCCTGCTTTCCACGAAGGATGGTCGGTACTCCTTCCGGGCGGTGAAGTACGAAGCCTCCGTCAAGGATTCCGCAACGCAGATGAGCAACCTCAGCATGTTCGGTGACATCATCAGCTACGGGCTCCGGTGGAGGAACGTGATGCTGTACAATCTCAATGCCTACACGCTGGACACCGCCAACGGCTCCAACGAATGGCGCTACAATTTCGATCCAGACACGGCCAAGGGCGAAACCCAGGAACAGGCGACGGCCCGGGAGAATGCCTCGATAGCCGCGTGGAACGACATCCAGGCGCACATGCCGGCCAAGTTCTACCAGTATTGGGGCTTCACGCCTCCCAGCAACCTGGGCAATCCGGATGCCTCCCAGGTCCAGGCCTACAAGATCTGGGGAGGAAGCACTCCGCAGGGACTGACTCTGACGTCGGACACCGTTTCGAAAGGCTACGAGTTTGAGTTCACAGCCAATCCGAGGCCGAACTGGCGTATCAGTTTCAATGCATCGAAAACTGAGGCATCGCTTTCAAACGTTGGTGGTGCGGAGGCGGCCGAGTTTGTGAAATACATCTCCGAGAAGCTGGCGGGGCCGGCAGGAGAGATGCGTATGTTCTCGGGCGGCCCGACGGCCCAGACGCTTCTTCAGCAGTGGAACAACACTGCCGGAAGCTGGACGCTTCTAAAGTTGCAGGAAGGTGCAGCATCATCAGAGCTCCGCAAATGGCGCTACAATGTCATCACCAATTACACCTTTACCGGAAACTTCCTGCGCAATGTGGGAATCGGCGGCAGCTACCGCTGGCAGGACAAGATCGTCATCGGCTACCCGGTCGTAGCGGTCAGCGCCAGCAGCTACTCCTTTGACCTCTCCAAACCCTACTATGGACCTTCGGAGGATTTCCTCGACGTCTGGCTCAGCTACGAACGGAAGCTCAGCAAACGCATCGGCTGGAAAATCCAGCTCAATGCGCGCAACGTCTTCGGCAAGGATGAGCTCATTCCGATTTCCGTCCAGCCGGACGGGCATACCGTGGCTTCCGCTCGTATCGCACCAAATCGCGAATGGCTCCTGACGAATACCTTCACGTTCTGAACGGATGCATCGGTTGGGTGCCCCAGGCCTCCTTTTCCGGGGAAGGAGGCTTCTTCGTTGTGTCATAGAGCGCACATCCGCCAATCTGACGCACTCCCCAACGATCCGAGACTAATCCCTCATCCTACACGTGCTTTCTTGATGAGCATGGCTTCCAGCAGAACGATCCTTGTTGCATGCCTGATGCTCCATTTGGCCCTGCCGCCGGGCCTGGCTGGATCCTGGGTCGGCACGTGGGCCACGGCCGTCGTGCCAGAGCCGGCCTCAAAGGACAAGCTGCCCTTGAAGGGTGGTACCTTGCGACAGGTCGTGCGTGTGTCTGTGGGAGGTGACCGGGTGAGGTTGCGTCTGAGCAATGCATTCGGAACAACCCCGCTCGTCCTGCGCGATGTCGAGCTGGCCTGCATGGAAAATGGGGCGACCCTGCGACCCGGCAGCACCTGCCCGCTCAGTTTCAACGGAGGAAATGAAGTCGCGATTCCTCCCGGTGCGGTGATGCTTTCCGATCCCTCGGACTTCAAACTCTCAGCCCGGACGGATGTAGTCATCACGATGAGACTCACCCAGGTGCCGGAGATGCTCACGACCCATCCTGGCTCGCGCACCACGTCCTATCTCATGGCGGGAGTCGAACCGGCTGTGCAGGCGATGCCCGGGGCAACAAGAATCGTGCACTGGTACTTCCTGTCGGGTCTTGACGTGGAGGGCGAGGCGCCCGCCGCGGCGATGGTGGTGCTTGGGGACTCGATTACCGACGGGTATGGTACAACAACCGATGGCAACGACCGATGGACCGATGTGCTGGCGCGGCGATTGCAGGAACAGGATACCGGAGATCGCATCGCGGTTCTCAATCAGGGCATAGGTGGGAACCGGCTGCTGCGAGATGGACTGGGCCCCAACATCCTGGCGCGTTTTGATCGCGATGTGCTTGCCCAATGTGGAGCGCGATGGGTCGTTGTACTTGCCGGCATCAATGACATCGGCACGAGGCTCTCTGCGCGCGAGAGAGGAGAATCCTACGCGTCCGCTGCCGACATTATCCATGCGCTTTCACAGACCATTGTTCGGGCTCATGCGAAGGAGATGATCGTGATCGGCGGAACACTCACTCCCTATGCCGGTGCGGGATTCTACTGGAGCGAGGACGGTGAGGCCGACCGGCAGACGGTGAATGATTGGATTCGCACCAGCGGACGGTTTGACGCCGTGATCGATTTCGATCTCGCTTTGAGAGATTCAGAGAATCCCGCACGGCTGGCGTCCGCCTACGACAGCGGCGATCATCTCCACCCCTCCCTTGCGGGATATGCCGAAATGGCCCGTATTGTCGATTTTCGGCTGTTCGCATTGCGATCAGGCGGGCGACACTGAATTTCCACTGGGCAATGACGGGGCATTCATTGAAGGATCGACGAGGCATTCGGCTATTGGGCCATCTCCAGCTGGAGTCCCTTGGTATTCCGTTCCAGTGTGGGCTGTCCCGCCGCAACCGATGAGACTCCTCCCCATTACTCACCCAGGTAGAAAGTATGCGTTTTATGCACTGGCTGCCATGCTGCTCGCAGGTGTGACGTCACTGACGCTTTCAGCAATCGAAACGGCCCCAACCCCTCCGCTCGTCGTGCGGACTTCACTGCCTGCGGGCGAACCGCTTGTTGCGGGCAACACCCTTGATTCGTTTGCGCCGCATGCCGGGACTGCCTCTGGCGATGCTCGATTTCAGGTGGTCGATGCCGATGGACCGGGATTCGCCAGGGCGTGGTGTGTCGATACGTTGAAAGAGGCGGGCTCGGCGGCTGCGGTTGAGCTCCGTGCTCTCACGGGGCGCCAGGTTGCGAAGGGAGATATCGGCATGATCCGCTTCTTTGCCCGGTCCCGCGGCAGTGCAGATGAAACGGGCAGGGCACGCGTGCTGCTGGTTATCCGACGCAATGGAGTCGATTGGAACAGCAGCTATGAAGGCGATTTTTCGCTGACGACGGAGTGGCAGGAGATCCTGGTACCATTCTCCTGGTCACAGGCCTTCGCCCCTGAGGGCGCGGCCATCATGCTGCGATTTGGCTTCAAGAGGCAGAGTGTGGAGATCGGGGGCATTTCAGCAATCCACTATGGTCGCTCACTCGAACTGGCCTCGCTGCCTCGCACCCGGTTTTCTTATGCTGGGCGCGAGTCCGGAGCCCGATGGAGACAGGAGGCTTTGGAGCGGATTGAGAGGATTCGGAAGGGAAGGATTATTCTGCGGGTCACGGACTCAGGCGGACGCCCGCTCAAGGGCGCAAATGTGGACATCGAACAAACGCGATCCGCCTTTGAATGGGGCACTGCGTTGCAGATGGAGCGTCTGGTCGTCGATTCTCCAGACAACCTGCGTTACCGGATGGTCCTTCAGGAGCTCTTCAACTCTGCAAGCCCCGAGAATGATCTGAAATGGCCCGCATGGCAGGGAGACTGGGGCAGGGCTTCGATGCAGGATCAAACCCTGCGTGGTCTACGCTGGCTGCACGACCGCGGTTTTCATACGCGTGGCCACGTGCTTGTGTGGCCGGGGCGCAAGAACCTGCCGCGCGATGTCCAGGCTCTGATGGGTACTCCGAGGCAGGGCGAGATTCCGTCCCTGGTGCTCGCGCACATCCGTTCAATCGCACGAGCGACGAAGGGGCTGGTGGAAGAATGGGATGTGCTCAACGAGCCCTTTACGAATCACGACCTGATGGACCTGTTTGGCAACGATATCATGGTGTCATGGTTCAAGGTTGCGCGTGAGGAGCTTCCGCGCGCCAGGCTCTTCCTGAACGATTTCTCCAACCATGATGCCACGACCGATCGGGTCCATGTTGAGCACTTCGAACGCACGGTGCGTTTCCTCATGGAACATCATGCACCGCTCGACGGGATCGGGCTCCAGGCACATTTTAACGGCAGCCCCAATGCACCCGAGAATATCCTGGCTGTGCTCGATCGCTATCAAAGAGAGTTTCACCTGCCGGTGCGCGTCACGGAGTTCGATGTCTGGACCAGCGACGAGGAACTGCAGGCCGACTTTACGCGTGACTTCCTCATCCTGATGTTCAGTCACCCCAGCGTAATTGGCGTGCAGTTCTGGGGCTTCTGGGAAGGCCGCCACTGGCGGCCCTCTGCGGCCCTGTACCGTGAAGACTGGTCGGAGAAAGCCAATGCAGGTGTCTACAAGGATCTTGTGCTGCGGCGGTGGCGAAGCGCATTCAAGTCGAAGGCCGACACGGAAGGACGGTGGGAGGGCCGAGGCTTTTTTGGGGACTATCGAGTCACGGTGACCATGGGCGCCACGACCGTGGTGCGCACCTTCTCCTTGAACTCTGACACTTCGCCAGAGTGGGCGATCGAGTTTCCTCGCTGAGGACATGTCGCTTCGAACGGGATGGACACAGTGAACGCACTCCTGATTCGAGCGTTGCCGATACTGCTTGTGCTTGTCGCTCCCGCGGTTCCCGCAGCGGATGCGAAATCCTTGGTGCAGTTTGCGTCAAGTCCCTCGGCGTTGATGTTGGCCGGAGAGGGGAGGGTTTCGCCGATTGTCGTGGCGGCGAATGAGTGGCCAGGTGTGAGGCGAGCGGTCGGCGACTTGGCGGAGGACTTCGAACGAGTCACTGGAATGAGGCCGATCCTGCAGACTGAGGGTGGGATCTCTCCTTCACTTTCCGGCGTTGCGATAATCGTGGGTACCATTGGTCAGAGCACCCTGATTGACGGCTTGATTGCACAGGGAAAGCTCGACACGGGACGCATTCGTGGCCGATGGGAGGCCTTCATGCTTGTGGAGATATCCGAACCCTTTCCTGGTATGCCTCACGCTCTGATCATCGCAGGCAGCGACAGGAGGGGCACGATCTACGGGATCTATGAATTGTCCTACGCGATGGGAGTGTCTCCCTGGTATTGGTGGGCCGACGTCCCTGTGCAGCGGCAAGCGGCTGTTTTTGTGAGCGCAAGACCGTGGATTGATCCGGGACCCTCGGTCAAGTACCGGGGAATTTTCCTGAACGATGAGGCGCCGGCGCTCACGGGATGGGCCCGGGAGAAGTACGGCGGACTCAATTCGCGATTCTATGCGAAGGTGTTCGAACTCCTTCTCAGATTGCGCGGGAACTACCTCTGGCCGGCAATGTGGGGCAATGCCTTCAATGAGGATGATCCGGAGAGCCCCCGACTCGCAGACGCCTACGGTATCGTCATGGGGACCTCCCATCATGAACCGATGCTTCGCGCGCAGCAGGAATGGAGGCGCCATGGCTCGGGCCCCTGGAACTATATCACTAATGGCGCTGCGCTGCGCCAGTTCTGGGCTGACGGCTTGAGACGCAATCGAAACTACGAAAGCATCATCACCGTCGGTATGCGCGGCGATGGTGACCTGGCCATGTCCGAGGAAACGAATGTCGAGCTCCTTGAACAAATCGTCGCTGATCAGCGTGGCATCATACGTGAGACCTTTGCTCGGGCGGAAGACGAGGTTCCTCAGAGTTGGGCGCTCTACAAGGAGGTTCAGGCCTACTACGAGCACGGTATGAAGGTCCCCGACGACGTGACTCTGCTCTGGTGCGATGACAACTGGGGCAACCTGCGGCGATTGCCCACTGCAACAGAGCGGAAGCGTAGCGGCGGGGCCGGCGTATATTATCATTTCGACTACGTGGGCGATCCGCGGAACTACAAGTGGCTGAACACGATTCCAATCAGCAAGATCTGGGAACAGATGCACCTCGCGTGGCAGTATGGGGCGGACCGCATCTGGATCGCCAATGTCGGCGACCTGAAACCTATGGAGTTCCCTATCGAATTTTTTCTGCGCTACGCCTGGCGACCGGAGGAAGTGGAGCAAGCCGGGCTCGAAGCACACTCGAGAGATTGGGCAGGACGTCAGTTCGGTGCGTCTCATGCCGAAGAGATTGCGGCGTTGATCAATGGCTATACGAAACTCAACAGCCTTCGTAAGCCTGAAATGTTGTCTCCAGACACGTTCAGCCTCGTCAACTATCGCGAGGCGGAACGTGTCTTGGGCGAATGGCGTGGGCTCGAGGACAGTGCCTCCAGGATTGCACGAGGTTTGCCCGCCGAGTCCGGTCCTGCATTCTTTCAACTGGTGCAGCATCCGATCGTGGCCTGCCGGATTGTCACCGAGCTCAACCTGGTGGCCGGTCGCAACAGGCTGTTTGCCACACAGGGCCGCGCGACAACAAACTCACTCGCCGACAAGGCACGCGCGCTCTTTGCAAACGATGCGGCGCAAAAGCAACGTTGGGATGCCCTGCTCGATGGAAAGTGGCGCCGCATGATGGACCAGACGCACCTTGGCTATGTGACCTGGCAGCAGCCCGTGCGCAATGCGATGCCGGCGGTGACAGAGCTCCAGGTCCCTGAGGTCGGAGAATTGGCGATAGCGGTCGAAGGGGATCCTGCGGCGCGGCCGGGTGACTATCCCGTGCCGGAGACGGCGCGTCTGCCGGCGCTCAGCCCCTACGGCCCGCGCTCGCGCTGGTTCGATGTCTTCAATCGAGGGAAGAGTACGATAGGTTTCCGGATCGAGACGAGCCATACGTGGCTCCAGGCATCCGTGCAATCCGGTGAACTCGGTCCGGACCTTCGCGTTGAGGTTGGCGCGGACTGGGACAAGGCGCCTTCCGGGATCACCGAAGGCAGGATCATTGTCCGCTCCGCCACGGGCGCACCCCCATTGACGATCATCGTGCCGGTTGACAAACGTCCGGTGCCCGTGGGGTCGTTTGTCGAGAGCGATGGATACATTGCCATCGAGGCACCGAATTTCCACCGGGCCGTCGCCGGAGACGGGATTGAGTGGAAAACGCTTCCTGAGTTTGGGCGAAGTCTTGGTGGAGTGACGACATTTCCAGTGCTTGAGGCCGCCAGCACGCCCGGTGGCGACTCGCCACACCTCGCCTACGCCGTGTTCCTTCACTCCGCAGGCGAGGTCACGGTTGAACTTCAGTGTGCGCCATCACTCGACTTCACCCCGGGCGAAGCTCTTCGTTTCGCCGTATCTTTTGACGATGCCTCTCCACAGGTTCTGCGCCCGGGAACCGCAGTCGGCTCAGGTGCTTGGGAAACTGCGGTAGGCGAGGGCGCGGTAAAGGTACGCGTGCGGCTGACAATCGATAGACCCGGCGTGCATGAGCTGAAGTTCTGGAGGGTGACACCCGGCGTGGTGCTCGAACGCATCGTGATCGACACCGGGGGCGTGCGTGCAAGCTACCTGGGTCCACCCGAGAGTGGACAACGCGGACGCGGGACGAACTGATTCGAGGGAAGGACAGGATTGTCCCGCGCGAGCTCAGGCAGTGGCGGCGCTGCGACGCGCGGCGAGTTCCGTACCCATGCGTCGGGTTACGGTTCGATTCAGTCCGCACATGGCGATGCATAGTACGCAGCCGAAAAAAAGAAATCCCACCGAGATACTGCTCGAAAAATGGTATCCGGCAATGGCGTCGGCTGCAGCGGGCGTCCGGGTATCATAGTTCCACACCCCTTCCATCAGCCACAGAAATGCGGCCGAACCGATGGCGAGACCGGCCTTCAGGGAGAATCCAATGGTGGCAAAAACCATGCCCGTAAAGCGGCGTCCCGTCTGCCACTCGGAGAAGTCCGCGGCATCGGCGTACATGGCCCACATGACCGCAATGGTCGGCGCATAGACGAGAGAGCCGGTGAATGTAAGGAGAACCATGCCTCCCACACCCGAGGAGGGCAGAAGGTAAAAAGCGAACGCGTTCATGGCGGACAGCGAGAAGCCGAACAGCGCCACGCGCTTCCTTCCGAAGCGCGCCGAAAATCCCGTCGACGCCACGATGCCTACGATCGTCGTTGCTGTACCAAGCATGTTCACGATGCTGTTGAACACATCGGCCACATTGTTTTCTCCCCCCGCAGCGGGTCCGCCGCGCACGATGTAGCCAAGGAAGTCAAGCAGTCCCTGCCTCGGCGCGCCAAAGTCGGCGGTCAGACCGAACCGGGCGACGAAGTCGAACATCGCTGTCTTGTCTGCGTAGTGGTGATAGTAGTTGTACAGGGCGCCACCCCGGTACGCGAGCAGGGCAAAATGGAGGAGGGTGTAGCAGACAAGCGCGAGCCATGGACCGTTCCGCAGCAGATCGCGAAAATCCTGACGGGGCGTGCTCCTTACCTCGGCTACGGGCTGGATGCGCTCCCTGGTGGAAAGGAATGTCACGATAAAGAGCACGAGGCAGAGCGCCGCCCAGAGAGTCATTGTCACCTGCCAGCCGTGCTGCCGGTCGTGGCCCTGTGAAAATTTCGCGACCAGGGGCAGCGTGAATCCTCCCACGACAAATTGCGCAAGCGTGACGGAAACAAACCGGTAGGAATTCAGCCGGGTGCGCTCATCCGCATCGCCCGTCATCACTCCGCCCAGTGCGGAGTAGGGCATGTTGTTCATCGAGTAGAGCGTCATGAGGGCTGCATTGGTGATGCCGGCGTAGGCAATCATCATGCCCATCCCCCATCCCTCGGGTGTCGTGTAGGCGAGCACCATGACCACAGCCCAGGGCAGGCTGGTCCAGAGTATCCAGGGCCGAAACCTGCCCCAGCGGGTCCGGGTGCGGTCGGCGAGAATGCCCATGAGCGGGTCAAAGAGGGCATCCCATAGACGCGGCCAGAGCAGGATCGCAGCCGCCACATCCGCGGAGAGTCCGAAGACGTCGGTGTAGAAATTGAGCTGGAAGAGCACCATCGTCATGAAGACGAAATTGGCCGCGGCATCGCCGGCGCTGTATCCGGCCTTTTCCCACACGGAAAGTTTCTGCGATGGGGTGATGCTCATGGGGGGAGGGCGGGCGGCCTTGAAGCGCGTTGTTCAGGAAAGCCAGCGTGACTCAAATGAGCATGACCGAGGCTGTCGATGCTTCGGGTGCACCAAGTGCGTGGGCGCGCGGTCCGGGCGAGGCAGGTCCGACCGTGATGCGATGGTTTCCTGCTACGAACACGGGCCTCCCGTTCCCGTCAATCTGCCCGAATGCCGCTCCTGGAATGTGAAACTCCACCGGGACACCTGCCCGAGCAGGCACGACAACTTTTCGAAAATCCACAAGGCTCGCGAGCGGCGCACCGCAATGCTGGGGCGGCGTGAGATAACATTGCACAATCTCGACGGCATCCCGATCCGAATGGTTGTGCACGTGCAGGACGACGCTCAGTGCTTCACCAGTCCTGAGGGATGTGGATTCCAACCGCAGCGGGCCATATTCAATCGTCGCATAGCTGAGACCAAATCCAAACGGGTAGAGCGGCTCCGTTGTGGCAAACCGGTAGGTCCGCCCCGTCATCGAGTAATCCTCAAACGGCGGCAGATCGGCTGTGCGCAGCGGAACGGTCACAGGCAGGCGCCCCGACGGGTTGGCGTCTCCAAAAAGGATGTCGGCCACGGCCTCGCCCCCTTCACATCCTGGATACCACGCCTGGATGACGGCGTCCGCCAGTTCGTGGACTTCTGGTACGGCGATGGCACTGCCGCCCGTAAGCACGACAACGAGCTTGCGCGCATGTCGGCGAAGCTCCCGGAAAAACTCGAGTTGCACCGCGGGCAGCTCAATTGTTTCACGGTCGCCCCCCGTAGCGGACGCTACCGCGTCGCCTTCCTCACCCTCCAGCGACGGATCAAGTCCGAGCACGGCAATGGTGACCTCACATTCAGCGGCGGTGGCATGCGTGTAGTTCACCCCGGGGGACATCGCGCCGTCGAGCGGGCAACCGGTGCGGTAGGCGACACGGCACCCCTCGGCCACGCGTCCGGTGATGCCCTCGATGATGGTCACCAGACGGGAGGAAACTCCGAAGTAGTTTCCGAGGAGCACGCTGACGCTTGCCGCGGTGGGACCAGTGACAAGGAGGCTCGCATGATCGCGCCGCAGTGGCAGTACACCGTTGTTTTTCAGAAGCACGATCGACGCGGCAGCCGCGGCGCGCGACAGTGTGCGATGTGCCTCACAGTCTATGATGCCAGCAGGCATGCGTGACCATGGCACGAGATCCGGCGGATCAAACAGCCCCAACCGGAACTTGGTCGCCAGCAGTCGTCGCAGTGAAACATTGATCTCCCGCTCGGTGACCAGGCCCTGCTGAACGGCAACGCCAAGGTCGTTGAACGTGCAACCGCAATTGAGATCGCAGCCGCGTTTTACTGCAAGAGCCGCAGATTCGGCGGCGTTGCCCGTGACCTTGTGATGCTGGTGAAAGTCATCGATCGCGCCGCAGTCGCTGACAACGTGTCCCTTGAATCCCCACTTACCTCTGAGAATGTCCTCCAGCAGCAACCTGCTGGCGCAGGCGGGTTCACCGAGGACACGATTGTAGGCGCCCATCACCGCTTCGACGCCGGCCCCGACCAGCTTTTCAAACGCGGGCAGATAGGTCTCGTGCAGGTCCTTGGGAGAAGGTTGCGCGTCGAAGGTGTGTCGGGCCTGCTCCGGACCGCTGTGCACGGCAAAGTGTTTGGCGCACGCCGCCGTCTTCAGGTACTTTGCATGGTCGCCCTGGAGACCACGCACCATCGCCGCGCCAAGCTCTCCTGTCAGGTAGGGATCCTCTCCGAAGGATTCCTGTCCGCGCCCCCACCTGGGATCGCGAAAGATGTTTATGTTGGGTGTCCAGAAGGTGAGCCCCTGATACTGTCCGTGAAGCCCTGCGGCTGCTGCGGCGTTATATTTCGCCCGGGCCTCGTCAGCGATGACGTTGCCGATTCGCCACACGAGATCCCGATCCCAGGTGGCCGCGAGGCCGATGACCTGCGGAAAAACCGTGGCGCGTCCGTTGCGACCAACACCGTGGCAGGCCTCATTCCACCAGTTGTAGGCGGGAATTCCCAACCGGAGCACCGCATTGTTTTCGTGCACAAGTTGGTTGATCTTTTCCGGCAGGGTCAGGCGCGTGAGAAGATCCACGATGCGCTGTTCCAAAGGCAGCTCGGGATTCGTGAAGGGCGGCGGCATCTCCGTGGGCAGGGAGGGAGTCATGGAAGGGCGGGGAGGCGGAGATCTACCAGGTTCAGGAGAAGGGGGAGGAAACCGGATCCCGGATCCGTTGGGATTTTGTTTCGCGATAATGGGAGCACGAGACAACCGAGCGTGCGCGCTAACTATAGACTTGCACGAGCATTTCGGCACGTGAATCCTGCACCAGCCCCATGGTCGAACGTCGCATCACCCTGTCCGATGTCGCGAAGAAAGCGGGCGTGCACATCACCACCGTGTCACTGGCCCTGCGAAATCACCCGCGTCTACCCGAGACCACGCGGCGCCGGATTCAATCGCTGGCGAAGAGGATGGGGTATGTGCCGGATCCGCTGCTGCGTGCACTCGTGGCCTACCGGGGGCGGGTGATCGAGCGTCGTCATGTGCCCACGTTGGCCTACGTCACAAACTGGGCGACACGGTGGGGCTGGAAGGCGACGACCGCTCATCCCGAGTTTCACGCAGGTGCCGCAAGCAAGGCAAAGGAACTGGGCTACACGCTTGAGCACTTCTGGCTGGGCGAGCCGGGGATGACGCAGCAGCGGCTTGGGCAGATTCTCTATTCACGGGGCATCAACGGTGTCATCGTCGCCTCCCATGGGCGCGAGATGGGTGACGTGCTGGAATTTGACTGGCCGAATTTCAGTGCGGTCAAGATCGACTATTTTCCCCATCGTCCCGCGCTCCACAATGTCACCAACAACCAATGCGACATCGCGCGGCTGGCCATGCAGAAGGTGATGGCCGCGGGTTACCGGCGCATCGGCATGGTCATGCACCGTGGTTGGGACCATGCGGTGGATCACATGTGGACTGCCGGCTACCTCTGCGAACAGCAGCAGTTGAAACCGAAAGAGCGCATCGCTGCGCACCTGTTCCCGTCCATGGAGCCGGTCGAGCGGTGGCTGAACGAGAGCACGTCGGACGTGGTGGTTGAAATGGCGCCGTTTGCCGAATGGTACCGCCGCTGCCGTCCCGAAGTGATCATCAGCAAGTCATCCTTCGTCCTCCCGGCACTGAAGGAGATGAACCTGCGTATTCCCGGTGACGTGAAATTTGTCGACGTGTTTCTGGACCGCACGGATGGAGCGCTTGCGGGTGTCTGCCAGAATCACACGACCGTCGGGGAATTGGCGGTCGAGATCCTGGCCGGCCAGCTCCAGCACAACAAGTACGGCATCCCGGTGATTCCGACAACCACCTATGTCGAAGGGACCTGGCACGACGGCGCAACCTGCCCGTCCAAAACGCGGGCAGCGTCCGCATGAAGCGGCTGCCTGGCTCTGCACGAACTTGAGCCATTTTTGCGGGGGCGATCCTGAAATGAAGTCGGACTAGACTGCTGGCCGCTTCCGCGCATCCGCCTTGTGCTTCAGGCAAAATATTCCTCCGAGCGCAAGCGAGAGGAACGCAAGCGTGGCGCCCGAATCTGGGACGCGTCCCGGAGGCGGAGGTGCGGGTTCATCGATAAAGAATTCGTCCATTCCAAAGCAGGCCACCGGACTTTCCACATAGAAGACGACTTTCGTGGCGGCATCAAAATCACTTCCAAGGTAGATTGGAGTCGCCGGAAATCCCCAGTCTTCAGAGGGCAGCATGACGGGAGCACCAATCAATGTATCCGTCGAATCCAAGGCCTTGACAAAGGCCCGTTCGGATCCGTCGGCGGCACCTCCTCCCACGATGGTATTCGAGGTCAGGATGAAATAGTTCAGATCGAACGTACCTCCGCCGATCTTCGTTATTTCAACGGCTGTCACACCACCAAAGCCGCCGCCCTCCCAATGGGAATGAATGACGTCATTTCCCGCGCCGTAATAGTTGCCAACGTGGGTTGCGAAGCCGCTGGAGCCGGCGTTGGGAAGGAAGTCCAGGTGGAAGCCTCCTTGCTCATAGAAGTCGACGTCTGAGAATGAGGCACTCGTATCGGTGGTACCTGTGCCTGCACCCAGGGTTGTGACTGTTCCGCCCGTAAATGTGACGACGACAGCGTGGGATTGCTGGATTGTGAGTCCCAATCCAGCAAGGGCCGCAATGCATGCGACCGGAGTGATGGTTTTGATGGTTTTCATGGGGAGTGTGTTGTTGGGGCCGAATAACCGTGAGGAGTTGATGAACCTACATAAAATAGGGCAGCTAATAGCATCATCTGTGCCACTAATATCGTTAGAATTACAATAACCTGCATCAGTTACTATTCTGCTCGTTTTTACGAAATTCCTGATCTCTCATCAGACTGAAGAGTGTCAGGTGCTCCGACATCGGCCTCCGAGTCGACAGGTCGGATGTCAGGTTTTCGACACTGAAGAACCACGGATCCATGGGTATCCACCTCGACAAATGGATGTATTGGCAATGCCATCGCCACTCTTCAAATGATGCCCTGTATTTCCTTCCGAGCTGGTTTTGTCCTGCTGCTGTCGATGGCCGAGGTGGCCTTGATCGCCAGTGGCCCACGAGGACCCACGGTGCTCCCCACTGGCAACGCACTCCTTGCTGCTGATGGTCTGCAGGCGTTTACATCCCATATTGGTACGACGGGAGAGGTCGCACGGTTTCAAATTGTCGCAGCGAATGGTCCCGGGTTTGATCACGCCTGGCGCGTGGATACGATTGCGGACACGATTCAGCCATGGGAGGTCAATCTCAGGGCCGAAAACGCCATCGCGGTCCAGAAGGGTGATGTTGGAATGATCCGGTTCTTTGCCCGTGTTCGCGAGACTGCGGATGAGACCGGTGCGGGACGGAGGATGCTGGGGATTAAGGGCGGGGTGGATGTTGGGAAGGGGACCTATGAAGGGGATTTTCCCCTGACTCGCGAATGGCAGGAAATTCTCGTTCCTTTTTCGTGGCTGTACGCTTTCGGTCCCCGGGAGGCGGAGATCAACCTGAGATTCGGGTTCAAACACCAGAGCGTGGAGATCGGCGGCATTTCGGCCATTCATTATGGGCGTTCGCTGGAACTGGCATCGTTGCCGCGGACACGGTTTTCCTATTTGGGGCGTGAATCCGGAGCGCCCTGGCGCCGGGAAGCCCTGGATCGCATCGAGCGTATTCGCAAGGGTGACATCCGAATTCAAGTCAGCGACACGGACGGCAGGGCGCTGAAGGAAGCCTCGGTTCGAGTACGTCAGACCCGATCGGCCTTTGACTGGGCAACGTCGTTGGAGATGCGGCGGCTCGTCGTCGATTCACCCGAAAACCTGCGCTTCCGCGAGGTGGTTCTGGAGCTTTTCAACGCAGCAAGCACCGAGAATGACCTCAAGTGGCCTTCATGGG
Organism: Opitutaceae bacterium; assembly: GCA_017994935.1. Lineage (GTDB taxonomy): Bacteria > Verrucomicrobiota > Verrucomicrobiia > Opitutales > Opitutaceae > UBA6669. Next base: position 34,861 of record JAGOJU010000022.1, on the reverse strand, counting down.
AAAGGGCAGGCACGCCTTTTTCCCATGAGCAGACCCTGCAAGGATTGAAGTGGCTGCGCGAGCGGGGCTTTCACACCCGGGGCCATGTACTGGTTTGGCCCAGGCAGAGGCATTTCCCCAAGGCGGTGCAGGACCTCTATGGAACGCCTCGGCAGGCCGAGCTCCCAGAAATCGTGATCGCACACATCCGTGCGATCACTCGGGCAACGAAGGGGCTTCTCGATGAATGGGACGTGCTCAACGAGCCCTATACAAATCATGACCTGATGGATTTTTTTGGCGACGACATCATGGTGTCCTGGTTCCGGACGGCGCGTGAGGAACTGCCCCATGCAAAACTCTTTCTGAACGACTTTTCGAACGACGACATCACCGCTGATCCCGAGCACGTGGCTCATTTTGAACGCACGATTCGTTTCCTGATCGGTCACGGCGCGCCGCTTGACGGTCTCGGCCTGCAGGCCCATTTCAGCAGCCGTCCCAGTGCGCCGGCAAACATACTGGCAACGCTGGATCGCTATTGGAAAGAATTCAGACTTCCGGTGCGGTTCACCGAATTCGACATCCCGACCAGCGACGAGGAACTCCAGGCAGATTTCACGCGCGATTTCCTCATTCTTGCCTACAGCCATCCCAGTGTGGTGGGAGTGCAGCACTGGGGATTCTGGGAGGGACGCCACTGGAAGCCTCCCGCAGCCATGTACCGGTTGGATTGGAGCGAAAAACCGAATGCCAAAGCCTACAAGGACCTCGTACTCCATCAATGGCGCACCGACATGACTTCGAAGACGGACGCTGCCGGACGCCTGTCCGCCCGGGGATTCCATGGTGAGTACCAGGTGACCGTCACCCTCAACGGCCGCAGCGTGGAAAAGTCCTTCACCCTTGCTCCAGGCAGTGAATCCCCCTGGCTGATCACGTTGCCGGATTGAAGCGCGCGTGGCGGGTCTTGTGATTTGCCCGCCAAGGCATTCCAACGACCGCACCCATTCGCCCCACAGCCGATTGACATCGTTCCCAACCCGGGAGAGGCACGCTTCGCCGTGCCCGGGAACGCCCGCCGCATCTCAACGCCAGCCATTTCGCCATTTCGTGGGGATCGAATTTCCTTGTGAAAATGACCCTGCGTCAGACGCCGCCCGTCTCTCGAATCGATCCGGTAAGGACGATCCGTTACCCTGGATTCAATCCGTCGACATAGGCATCCCTCTTCTTGCCCCTCTCAAAGTGCTACATTCTGATTCGACCATGGTGGTACACTTTTGAATCGCCCGGTGCCCGGTCGAGACACGCTCCTTTGAGCTTGCCGTGAGTCTTGTCCGAGACTCAATCGAGACTTATGAAAACAATCAAGATTTCTGAAGCCAAGCGCAATTTCACCCGCATCTTTGCCCGCGCTAAGCGGGGAGAGACAATCATACTCCAGAATGGCAGCGACTACATGCAGTTGGTTCCCTGCGCTGTCTCGGATCCGGCGCCCGTTTACCCTGTCGGTTCCTTCCGCCACACCGATGAGGAAGTGGCGATGATCAATTCCGCACCCACCGATTCCGGCCCTCTCCGTGGCAAATGAAAAACAGGCACGGCATCACCCTGAGACAGTGGGATGTGGTAGGCGTCCGCTTCCGCCCCACCGACCGGGACGAGCATCCCGCCATCGTTATTTCCAATGACGAGCACTGCGGCGACACCCGCTTGGCGCGAGTCAACGTCCTCTACGGAACCAAGACCTCACCAGGCAGTCCGCCCCGGACGCACCAGGCCCTGATCAATTCGGCCGAGGGACTCGATTTTCTGACCGCGGTGGATTGCAGTTATTTCTACACGGTGGAGAAGGACGCTATCACCAGGTCCATAGGCACGGTGGGAGTCGAGCGCCGACGAGCGCTGAAACGAACGATCATCGCCGCCTATCGGCTTCAGTAGACGTTGAGTTGAGCCGACGCGCAGGTCACACCTCAATACCGGGACGCCCTGCTGCCGTTGCGCAGACTGGCACGGGCAAGACAGGACATTTCTGAAGTCCTGTCTTCAATGGTGACCCAACTCAATCCGCCTCGACGAGACTGATCTGTCGATGGCCCTCCGATGCGAACTCCCTCCGCGTGCGTTGCCTTGGCCCATGGTCGAAGCACGGCTGCTTCCAGCTTTCGAACGATCAGTTGGGACATGAGAGATGATGATATCATTGATAGCACATGTCAAGATTGAATGACAATCATTCGCGGTTCACGGGAGTGCGCGACATTTGAGTGGTTGAGCGAGTGGCGGCGGACAGGATCTACCGGTGTCGTGGGCATTCCATATGAATGAGCACGTTTGTTCGGAACCGCTCCACATCGAAGCGCAGTACACGCTTCACAGGCGAACAAGGAACTGATCCAGGCTAAAACCCGGGCAAACCGCCTCTGCCCTGCATGGCCTGCATCTGGCGCATCATCTTTTTCGAGCCGCCGCCCTTGAACATCTTCATCATCTTCTGCATCTGCTGAAACTGTTTCAGAAGCTGGTTGACCTCAACGACCTTGACGCCGGCGCCGTTGGCGATGCGAAGGCGGCGGTTGCCATTGAGGATCTCCGGTTTCCGGCGCTCCTGGATTGTCATCGAATGGATGATCGCCTCGGTGCGGCCCATGCTTTTCTCCGCATCGCCGTCGATCTTCACGCCGCTCATGCCCGGCATCATTTTCATGATGCTCTCCATCGAGCCCAGCTTCTTGATCTGCTGCATCTGCGCCAGGAAGTCCTCGAGGGTGAAGTCGGCTTTGCGGAGCTTTTCCGCCATCTTCTCCGCTTCCTTGTGGTCGATGGTCTCCTGGGCGCGTTCGACCAGCGAGACGACGTCGCCCATTCCCAGAATCCGCGAGGCCAGCCGGTCGGGATGGAACGTGTCAAAGTCAGCGGGCTTTTCGCCCGTGCCGATGAACTTGATGGGCACGCCGGTGATCGCCTTGATGGACAGCGCAGCGCCGCCACGGGCGTCACCATCGAGCTTGGTCAGTATCAGGCCGGTGAGCGTGAGCGCCTCGTGGAATGCCTTTGCGACATTCACCGCCTCCTGCCCCAGCGCGCCGTCGGCAACGAGGAGGATCTCATCCGGCTGGACCTTCGCGGACAGGCGCTTCACCTCTTCGATCAGCTCCGTGTCGATCTGGAGCCGCCCGGCCGTGTCGAAGATGACGCAGTCCGCATTTGTCAGGCGGGAGGCATTCACTGCCGCCGTTCCAATGGCGGAAACGTCCCGGGAAGTCCGATCGGAATGAAAGGCGATCTCTTCCTGCTTCGCGAGGATCTCGAGCTGGTCGATGGCGGCCGGCCGGTGGATGTCGCATGCCGCGACCAGCGGCCGATAGCCGCGCTTCCTGAGCAGCCTCGCCAGTTTCACCGTCGAAGTTGTTTTTCCCGATCCATGCAGGCCGACCATCAGGATCTTGAGGGGCCGGGCAGCGGAAAGAGCGGTGGTGCCTTCGCCGAGAAGGGACACGAGTTCGTCGTGGATGATCTTGACGATCTGCTGGCCGGGTGTGACCCCTGCAAGCACCTGCTGCCCGAGGCACTTGGCCTGCACGCGCTCGACGAACTCGCGGGCCACCTTGAAGTGGACGTCGGCTCCGAGCAGCGCGGTGCGCACCTCCTTGAGCGCCTCCGCCATGTTTTCCTCGCTGAGTTTGCCGACGCCGCGAAGGTTGCGGAGGGCGTGGGAGAGCTTTTCTGTGAGTGACTCAAACATGGGAAGACTGGAGATTGGAGGAACAGGGGGAGCGGAATCGACGCAAAACTCTCGCGCAAGTGGATCGGAGCAGCCCTGCCCGAGGCTCCGTCTCAAAACTTCAGCCTGTCAATTGCCACGTTGATGCATACCTTTGGGGCTCTATCGCCATGATTTTACCTAAGACCAACCGTCTGACCGATGACCAACTCACAGAAATCACCCGGATTGTTGAGGCATTCGGATGTCGGATTCAGCCGATTGTCGGAGCGGTTCGCACGATCTATGCGATCGTGGGCGACGAGCGCGACGATCTGATGATCACGCGGCTTGAAGGGCTCAGTTTTATCGAACGGATCGACAAGATCCAGTCGCCGTTCAAGCTGATGGACAAACGGTCCGACCTGGCATCCCACACGATTCAACTCGGCGGAGTGAAGCTCGGTGAGGAACTGCTCGTCGTGGCGGGTCAGTGTACGATCGACCCCAAGAATCCGAATCTGCTCTATGAAACGGCCGCTGCGGTGAAAGAAGCGGGGGCACATGTGCTTCGGGGCGGAGTCTGGAAGCCGCGGACCAATCCCTATGCCTTCCAGGGCGATTCCAAATCGCTGGACATCCTGATGGAGGCCCACCGGCGCACGGGCCTCCCTGTGGACGCGGAGGTCATGGATGAAAAGCAGCTCAAACTCGCCCTGGATGCCGGAGTGCACATGCTCCAGGTGGGGGCGCGCAATGCGCTGAACTACTCGCTCCTTCGCGCGATCGGACGAGCGGTGACGGACCGGCCGACCGTGGTGCTGTTGAAACGCAGCCTTCACATGGGGCCAATCAATGAATTCCTTTCCGCAGCCGAATACATCGCGTCGTTTGGAAATCCGAACATCCTGCTCTGCCCGAGGGGAACGGCACCGACCCTGGACGGGTATCGGAATCATCCCGACGAGAGCATCACCCCGCTTCTCAAGGAGCGGACCTGGGCGCCTGTGGTGGTCGACCCCTCGCATTCCGTGGGCAAGGCCTCCTACGTGCCCGCATGCGCGCTGGCTGCGGTTGCCTATGGTGCGGATGGACTTTGCATCGAGGCGCATGTGCAGCCCACCAAGGGCATCGGTGACGACCCCAAACAGGCGCTCACCCCGGACGTGCTGGCTGAAACGATCAGCCAGGCCCGCCAGATATGGGCGCTGACCCACGCCGCGCGTGCAGAGGCACGTGCCTGACGCGTTGGATTTGCTTCGTCTGCCGCTGCCGGTTTTTTTGCAGGGCAGGTCCGGCGACCGTCTGCCGGAATGCGCCTCCTGACTTCCGGCGACGCGCCGGAATCAGCCTATAGCAGGCTGAGCTGCGGATCGTTTTCGACTGAGACCGTGATCTTTTTTCGCGGGCGCGCCTTCGGCGTTGCGGCTGGGAGTTCGACGCTGGCGTCGTCGGACTCGAGTTTTGAGAGGATGGTTTTTGCGCGTTCGATGACGCTCAGGGGCAGTCCTGCGAGCCGCGCCACCTGGATGCCGTAGCTGCGGTCGGCGGCGCCCGGAACCAACCGGCGGAGGAAAACGATGTCGTCATTCCATTCCTTCACGGCGACCGACAGGTTGCGCAACCGTGAGAGGCTCCTGGAAAGCTGGGTGAGCTCCTGGTAATGGGTGGCGAACAGCGTGCGCGGGCCATCCGATTCGTCGCGATGGAGGTGCTCGACGACCGCCCATGCGATTGACAGCCCGTCATAGGTGGAGGTGCCGCGTCCGATCTCATCGAGGATGATCAGGGAACGGGTGGAGGCATTGTTGAGAATGTTCGCTGTCTCGTTCATTTCGACCATGAAGGTGGAATTGCCCCGGGCGAGGTCGTCGCTTGCGCCCACCCGCGAAAAAATGCGGTCAATCAACCCGATCCGGCAACGCGCGGCAGGCACCCAGCAGCCGATCTGGGCGAGCAGCGCAATCAGTGCGACCTGACGGATGTAGGTCGATTTTCCGGCCATGTTGGGCCCCGTTATCAGGGCGATCTGAACCTCGTCGCACGAGAGCAGCGTGTCATTGGGGACGAATCCTGATCCTCCCGAAGTGACAGCCTTTGCCGGATCCTTCAGGATCTGCTCGACCACCGGGTGGCGCCCGTCGGCTATCTCCAGCAGTGGAGCCTCGTCCAGTTCCGGGCGGCAGTAGTTCCATTCTCGGGAGAGCAGCGCCCAGCCGGCCAGCACATCGATCTCGGCGAGCAGATCGGCAGTTTGAGCCAACGCCACGGATTCGTCGAGTACGGCGGAGATCAGCGATGCCAGGATCTCCTTTTCCCGGTTGAGTGCGTTCTCCTCGGCGTGGAAGATCTCCTTCTCTTTTTGTTTGAGGGCATCGGTGAGGTAACGCTCTCCGTTCGCTGTTGTCTGCTTGCGAACGTAATCCGCAGGCACCAGGTGGAGATTCGCCTTGGTGACCTCGATGTAGTAGCCAAACACGGAGTTGAAGCGGACCTTGAGACTGCGGATGCCCGTGCGCTCCTGTTCGCTGGACTCGAGGTCCGAGAGCCAGGTCTTGTTTCCGGAGGTCAACGCGCGAAGCCGGTCCAGCTCGGCATCGTAACCACTGCGGATGTAACCGCCGTCGGCCACGTCCGCCGGCATGTCATCTGCAAGCGCTGCCTGGAGAAGTCCACGTAGGGTGTTGAATTCCGGAATCCTTGGCCCAAGGGCGGCGAGGGCCCCGCCACATTCGGAGAGCGAGGCACGCAGCGCCGGCAATTGCACGAGTGTTTCCCTGATGCCCAGTAGCTCGCGGGGATTTCTCAGACGATTCTGCAGGCGTCCGAGAATCCGCGGGACGTCCCTGACCTGGGCGAGCAGGTCACGGATCGCGCCTAGCGTGGCAGGACGCGCATGAAATTCGCCCACGAGACCCTGGCGCCGCCGCAGTTCGGCCAGGTCAAGGGGAGGGGAACCCAGCCAGCGCTCCAGCATGCGAGCGCCCGGCGGAGTGGCGGTGCGGTTGATCGCGTGCAGCAATGAGCCCTCGCGTGTGCCGCGGATTGACTGGAAAATCTCAAGGTTGCGGAGGGTCGCCGGATCCAGAAGCAGGGTGCGCTCGCTGCGGTATTCCTGGAGGACACGAAGGTTTTCGGGGCGGGCGCACAGGTTTTCCGTCACATACTGGACCAGTGCTCCGGCGGGCCCCAGGCCGCGGTGGTTCGAAGGGATGCCGAAGCCATCCAGATTGAGCACCTTCAAGGCATCAAGGAGGGCGGGCAGTGCGGTGGTCAGCTCGAAGTGGTAGGAAGGCATCTCCGTGCAGAGCCGGACTGCGCAAAAGGCATGAAGCGCCTGGGCGGCAGGTTCATGGTGCCCGGCGGTTTTCCATCGCTCCGGCTCCCCTTCGACAAGGACGAGTTCCGCCGGCTCGATCGCTGCAAGCACCGGCAGCAGGTTTTCCGGGCGTTCATCCGATGCCAGCCGGAATTCGCCTGTCGACAGGTCCATCCACGCGGCGTGCAGGCCCCGTTTGTCGAGGTGCAAGGCAGTCACGTAGTGATTGCGCTGCGAATCGAGCTGGGCAGGCGAAAGGGTTGTGCCCGGAGTGAGGATGCGCGAGAGGCTGCGTTTGACGAGCTTGCCGGGCTTGGCGGGCTCCGCCTGGTCGCAGATCGCGACCTTTTTCCCATGGGCGAGGAGCTTGTTGACGTACGTGTCGAGTGCGTGGGCGGGAATCCCGGCCATCGGGTGGTCGATGCGCTTGGTCAGGGTGAGACCGAGCAGTCTGGAGGCAATGGCGGCATCGTCGAAAAACAGTTCGAAAAAGTCCCCCAGGCGAAAGAGCAGCAGCGTGTCGCGCGGCAGCCCGCGCTTGACCTCGAAATACTGCTGCATCATGGGCGTCATTTTTTCGGACTCGCTCGACATGCAGAAACGTTGTTCCAGCTCCCCGGAGGAACGCACGAAAAAACGCGAGGAAGCCGATCAGGCCGGGAAGGCGCTGGCCCCCGGGCTTTCGGCCCCTGATATCCGGGGAGTGATGGCCCGCTCAGGGGAAAAGCCCGCGACTCTGCTTGGCTTCCGCGACCCGCTCGATGCCGAGGGTGAGCGCGGCGAGGCGACGGCTGAACTTGAACTTGCGCTTCTGATACTCGACGGAGTGTTTCGCCTTGTCCAGGATGGCGAAGAGCTTGCCGAGAACCTCGTCCCGCGACCAGTAGTAGTTCTGCAGGTTCTGCAGCCACTCAAAATAGGAGACGATCACGCCTCCGGAATTGCAGAGCACGTCGGGGATCAACTCGATGTCCCCTCGCTTCTCGATCACCCGGTCGGCCTGGTTTGTCGTCGGGCCGTTCGCGGCCTCGGCAAGGATCCGGCATTGCAGGCGGGGAGCGATCTCATGGGTGATCACACGCTCGAGCGCTGCCGGCACAAGCACCGTGCATTTCGTGGTCAGTAGCTGTTCGTTGCTGATTTCGTCGCCGCCATCGAAGTCCCTGAGCACCTTGCTGAACCTCACGTATTCGACCGCCTTCTTCACATTGATGCCGCGGGCATTGTGAAACGCGCCCGTGAGATCGGAAATGGCGACGACCTTGATGCCGTAGGCATCGAGTGCCAGTGCGGTTTCCGAACCTACGTTTCCGAATCCCTGGATGGCGACGGTCGCCTCGGCGACGGGAATATTGAGGTCTGCAAGGTACGACTTGATGAGGTAGGCCACGCCGGCTCCCGTCGCCTCGCGGCGTCCCTGCGATCCGCCAAGCGAGATCGGCTTGCCCGTGACGATGGCGGCTTCGAGTCGACCCACATGGTTGGAATAGGTGTCGAGCATCCAGCCCATGATCTTCTCGTTGGTGCCTACATCGGGCGCCGGGACGTCGATGTGCGGGCCGATGAAGGGGATCAGTTCCTGCATGTAGCGGCGCGAAAGGCGTTCCAGTTCCCCCTCGGAAAGCTTGCTTGGATCCACGATCACGCCGCCCTTTGCACCGCCGTAGGGAATGCCGGCGAGCGAGCACTTCCAACTCATCCACATGGCCAGGGCGGCGACCTCGCCAATGGTCACGTCCGGGTGGAAACGAATGCCGCCTTTGGACGGTCCGGTGGAGAGATTGTGCTGCACCCGGTAGCCCTCGAAAATGGTCACGCTGCCGTTGTCCCGCCGCACTGGAAGGGAAACCGCCATGCAGCGCCGGGGCCATTTCGTCCGGTCCCGGATGGATTCCGGAAGATTGATGGCGTCGGCCGCCTGGTCGAATTGGCGGCATGCCATCCGGAAGACATCGGAGTCGTAGAGGGGAGATACAATGGCTTTGGACATGGCGGTCTGAAAAAAAAGGCTCGGCTGCTGTTGCAGATGCCGGAGGTGCATACGACGGTGGTCTGAGGCACAACCGGCACCCGGGATATCAACGGCAATTTCAGGAACCGCAATCACACACATTTCATCCCATGTGGGGTGCGGGTGCGGGATTTCGATCAAAGGCGATTGAAAAGCCCTTCCCGAACCCTCCACAGTAGGGAGAATGGCATCACTTCTCGCAAAACTCGCCGCATGGCTGCTGCAGAAACTGGCGGTGGTGATCCTCATTGTCGTGATCGGGCTGGTGGCCTATGCGGTCTACCTGTTTGTGCGCGACCAGCAGGCGGCCAAAGATGGGAAGTCGGAACTGGTGAGCGCCTTGCAGGGGGAGCGCGACCGGCTCCTCACGCTCAAGGCGGACATCGAGTCGCGCATCGCCTCCCTGCAGGCGGAAGCGGCCCTGCAAAAGGACAGGATTCAGAGGGCTGAGAAGATCCTTCAGATACTGCGCGAACTCTCCAGCTGGTGGGACCGGCTGTTTGGGAATTCAGAGCAGCAGCGCATCAATGACGAACAGGCAAAGAAGGTGGAGGCGTTGAAGAAGCAGGCGGCGGGCAAACTCCCGGAGATTGATCGTCTGCTGACGCATACGACCTGGGAGAAGGAAGGCGTCATGCTTTCCCTCGAGCGTGTTCAGCGCCAGTTGATCACGGCCGAATCGACCGAAGCTGCGGGCACTCGCTACCTGAAGGCCGCATGGGACGCCAGCAAGGGGTACCTCCTGCTGGCGCTGGCGGCCTATCTTTTCGGTCCGACGCTTTGGAAACTGACCCTGTTTTACGGGATCGCGCCGCTCGTCTCGGCAGGCAAGCCGCTCCGTTTCAACGCCGAGCCCGGACTCAATCCTGAAGTCGGCGCGAGCCACGTGTCGGTAGATGCGGCGATCTGGCCGGGTGAACGCCTGCGGGTGAAGGAAAAATACCTTCAGGCGAGCGATGAGGGACTCACGCGCAAGACACGGTTCCTGCTGGATTGGAGCATACCCTTCACGAGCCTGGCCTGCGGACTGGCGGAACTCGTGGAGATGAGGAACTCGACCGCTGGCGCGCTGTATCGCGTGACATTCTCCAATGCCAAGGATCCCCACATTGAGCTGGCGGTGGTGCAGGTCCCGGCGGGTGGATCGCTGATTCTCCGGCCGAGCTATCTTGCCGGAGTGATCAATCCCGCAGGAGAACGCCTCCGGATCTCGCGACGCTGGGTGGTGTGGCGATGGCTGTCATGGGTCACGCTGCAGTTTAGATTCTTCGAGTTTGTGGGTCCCTGCCGGCTGATCGTCGCCGGCACGCGTGGGGTGCGTGCAGAAAATCTGTCGGGTGGCGATGGGCAGCCTCGGGCGGCGCGCCGGACCAACCAGGATGCCACCATTGGATTCACCCCCAATCTTTCGTATCGCCCGATCCGGGCGGAAACATTCTGGGGCTACTATCGGGACATGAACCCTCTGTTCGACGATCTGTTTTCCGGCTCGGGTGTTTTCATCTGCCAGGAAACCGCCCAGTCCGGACCCGCCGAAGCGGCAGGCAAGTTCTGGTCGTCGGTGTGGAACGGGTTGCTCAAGGTCTTTGGAATGTAGGCTGAGGGCAAGGGGCCTGCCACTCACCTGATCCTGCGATCAGCGGGCTGAAATCCTGCCTGGGTAGAGCTCAAGTTGCATGAGAGGCACTCGACGAGCGTGGACTCGCCGGGAATCTCCTATTGGCCAACGAGGACGACGTCGCCGTCTATTCCAAGGGGAATGTACTTGTAGTCTTTGGTCCAGATTTGCGCGGTCTGGTTGTCTTTCAAGCTGTGGCAGTAGTTTGCCAGCAATGTTGCATGGACGAGTTTCACCCGGTTCAGACCGCTCCCGGCGGCGCCATCGATCGCGAACCGCCCCGGACCATACCAGTTGGTGCCGATTTGGCGGCCATTCACGTAGACTTCGGTGACCCCTCCATGGACCTCCGGTAGTTGCAGCCACCTCAGTCCCGGGCCTGCACTGAAGGTCGCCTCATAGGTGACGACGCCTGCAAAGGTGCGCAAGTCTTCGTCTGCCGCCGTGCCGAACTCCCGCAGCCGATCAAAGCTCCGCGTAAAAGTCCTGCCGTCCACATGATGGAAAGAGGCCTGCCACGGGCCGGCGATCGTCTCGCGGGATCCTTCGCCCGGATTGCCCGGACGAGGGGCCGCGGTCTGTGGCGGAACCGGGCGCCCTTCGAGCGGATCGGGCGCAAACACAAACAGCCGGGACTCGAGGCCCTGCAGTTCGAACTCGAGTTCATTGGCATTCGCACCCTGCGGCACCGGCACCCGTTCCCGTGTCCCCGTTTCCGGTGACCAAAGCCAGGCGGACTTCGTGCCGATCGGGAAACGCGCCTTGATTCTCGCCGGTTCCGTCCGGCGGGAATTGACGAAGAAAAACAGATCCGCGGTTTCGTGCCTTGCCCGGATCTGAAAGACATCCGGGTTGGCCGAAGCGAGTTCGACGTCCCGATCGACCGCGAGCTTCCGAAGCAGTTGGTCCGTCCAGGCGAGGAGCACGTCCGCCGTCGCCGGCGGTTCAACCGTCAGGCACCGGTCCGGGAAGTCCCTGCGCAGCGCAGCAAATATCTCCCGCACCGTTTCGTCGCCGCGACGCGCATCGCCATGGGAGAGCGAGCGGAAGGGAACTCCGTCCACGAGCGCCAGGCGACCGCCTTCGGCCACAAAATCACGGAGCGCCTGGGCAGTCTCCGGAGCCAACGAGCGCACCTGGCAAAGCACGATCGCCTGATAGGACATCGGGCCGAACTCCAACCTCCCGCTCCGCTTCGCCGCCTGGCGAATGACCTCTTCATTGACGTAGTCGCAGGAACTGCCCGCATGGCTCAGCGATTCCCAGAGCCGGCTGCAATACCACGGAGTGATATGGAAAGGCATACGAACAAGTCCATGCTCGCTCCAGAGGTCGCCTTCAGGCGCCAGCACGGCGATGTCCTTCACCGGCTGCGACTGTTGAAACACGTGGGACAACCGGGCGTTGTAAATCGTCCACTTGGAAAACCACGGCCACCATGGGTTGCGCTCACTGAAAAAGGTGCCGAATCGTACCCATCCGGGAAATGGCGCACCAACCGGCGAATAGTTGTATCCGTGAAGCACCGCGTGATTCATGCCCGTAATGAAGTTCATGTCATCCTGCCGCTTGACGTCCTCCAGCGAAACGGCGAAGACGCCGGTGGTGTTGGTCATTGCCTCACAACTGATCTCAGCCTTACCCGTCAGATGGGCGGCCGAAGCGGCATACAGGTTCCACAAGAGGTAGCCGTGCGGTGGGCTCCAGCCCCATTTCTCGGTTCCAAGGAATTCCCGCCTCAGCCAGCTATTGCCCTCCGGAATGTCGGGAATCATCGCGCCCTTGAGCATTCCCATCAGGAATGGGGATCCGTAGGACTGGTACCGGCTCTCGACACCCTTTTCGTGACAGAACTCCGCGAAAGTGCGCACGAATTTGTCGAGGAATGTCTCCACGAGCAGACTGTTGTAGTCGTAGCGAACGCGGTGGATCTCATCGCCAAGATGACCTGACGGTTCCGTTCCGGCATAGCCCACGTACGGGTCATAAAAGACGAAGGGATAGTATGGTTCGATCCGGTAGCCGTATTTTTTCTGAAAGATCTCAGCGAGCCCTGGCGTCCAGTTGGCGCCGGCCAATTCAATGCTGTCGCAGAAAAGCGAGCGGAACATGTCGTGCAGGGGCACCCCGCTGTCCGCCGCGATCCTGTCCAGGCGGTCCAGGTACTCCCTGGTGACTCTGGCATCATAGTGGTTCATCACCGGTCCTGCGGCACCCGGGGCGCCAAAGGCGACGTGCCGATGGCCCCGCTGGAGGACACCATAGACCAACTCGTACTCGCCGGCAGGAATCCGCACGAGCAGGCGCTTGGCCGTATGCAACCGATCCGAAAGGTCGATCACATCCGAAAGGCCCTCGGTTTGGACAGGAACCAGCGAGGCGAAAAACAACCGGTTCTTCCCCGACACTCTTTCCGGCCGGGTCTGGGCGGCCAGCGCCTTTTGCACGAGGCTCGCCTCGTCCTCGTCGAGATCTGTCCCCCCGGCATAGCGTATTCGGTTGACGATCACCCGCTCGATCTGCTCGTCCTCCTTGAGAAATTCCCCGCCGAACGGCCAGCCGGAACCGACAATCAGGTCCGTAAGCATGCCCCTCTGCCGCGCCTCCCGCGACGCCAACGCCACGAGTTCGTTCCACTCCCGACTCAGCCAGGTGATTGGCCGGGTGCCGGCGGAATCAGAACCTCCTGACAGGCCGATGGGATTGATCTCGACGCCGCCCACGCCGGCGGCATGCAGGACGTCGAGTTGGCGCGTGATCTCGGCCGCATTGATCCGGTTGCCGTTCCACCACCAGCGCACGAAGGACCTGGCGTTTGCGGGCGGATCAGCGAAACCACGAAAGAGGTCGTCCGCGCCTGAAACGGTTGCGGCAAACCCGGAGGCTGTGGCGACGAGCAGCGCCAGGAGGAGGCACGATTTCAGACGGGGCATGCAGGGCGGTTCAGGCAACATGTTGAATTTGATCAGCGGCAAGAGCCAACAGAGGCGGAACATACGCAAATCGAAAATTTCCTCCTGATGAAGCGTGGACACCATGGGCTAACCCACGTCCGAGATTTTCTTTTGAAGGTATGGGGCGGTAGGACTTCGTTTGCAGGTCAGCAGGCCCTTCAACGGACCCTGGTAGATCAACTCACCGCCGGCTGGGCCACCGCTGGGGCCGAGTTCGACGATCCAGTCCGCCTCCGCCAGCAGGTCGAGGTGGTGTTCGATGACAACCACCGTGTGCCCCTGCTCGACAAGCGCGTGCAGGACTGCGATGAGCCGTTCGCAATCGCTCAGATGCAGTCCGATGGTGGGCTCTTCGAGAAGATAGAGGTTGCGAGGCTGGATGCCACGGCTGCGCTCCTTGTAGCTCGCGAGGCCGTGAGAAAGCTCTGTCACCAGCTTAAGTCGCTGCGCCTCGCCGCCGGACAGGGTGGGGGAACTCTGTCCAAGGGTAAGATAACCGAGGCCGCAATCGACCATCAGTTTGCAGACCTGCGAGAGTTGGGAGTGAAAATCGAAAAATATGGTGGCCTCATCGAAAGTGAGGCGCAGGACTTCACCGATGTTTTTTCCCTTCCACGTGATGTCCGACAATTCCGCGCCGTAGCGAAGTCCCCGGCAGTCGTCGCACGGCAGGTAGGTGTCGGGCATGAAGGCCATCTCCATCCTGATGCGCCCACCGCCTTCGCAGGTGGGACACCGTCCTCCAGTTGTGTTGAAGGAGAACCGTCCCGGGCCGTAGCCGCGCATTTTCGATTCCGGCAGCGAGGCAAAAAACTGCCGTATCAGGTCGAAGATTCCCAGGTAGGTGGCGGGAGTGGAACGCGGGGTCTTGCCGATGGGGGACTGATCCACTTCGACGACCGTGCGGAAGGCATTGCCTCCGATGAGTTCATCAAAGGGTGCGGCGGCAAGGACGGTTGTCCCCTTCGCGGGCAACAGACTTCCGGATTCGAACGACGTTTTCCTGACGAATTCCCCGCCGGTGACCAGCGGGCGGTTTGCGCCGATGGCGTATTTCACCGCCGGATGAAGCAGGTCGCGAAACAAGGTCGACTTGCCCGCGCCGCTGGGACCGGCAACCATGACGAGCCGGCCCGGGGGGATCGCGAGATTGAAACCCTTGAGATTACGGAAACGCGCTCCCGTCAGCTGCAACCAGCCTTCGCGGCGCTTGCCTTCATGGATCTCCCGATATGTGCCGCGCGAAGGATGGGTGATGCCGCGCGCGAGAAAGAGGCCGGTGAGTGAGCGGTCGCTGCGTTTGATTTCCGCCGGGGTGCCGTTGGCGAGAAGTTCGCCGCCGTGCACGCCCGCACCCGGGCCAAGATCGATGATACGATCGGCCCGTTCCATCAACCCGTCGTCATGCTCGACCACCAGCAGCGAGTTCCCCTTTTCCTTCAGGCTCACCAACGTTTCAATGAGACGATCGTTGTCCCGCGCATGCAGGCCGATGCTCGGCTCGTCGAGCACATAGAGCACTCCCGCAAGGTTCGTGCCCAGCTGCGCCGCCAGACGGATGCGCTGCGCTTCTCCGCCTGACAGGGTTTCGGTGGGGCGGTCCATGGAGAGGTACCCGAGACCGACGTGATCGAGGAAGCGCAGACGTTCTTCGATCTGGGGAACGATATCCTGCGTGATCAGTTTCCCGCGCCGGTCGAGATCGAGCCGCCGCAGGGAGACCAGGAGTTCGGAGGGAGTCGAGCGCAGCAACGCGGGCAACGAGAGCGGCTTTTTTCCGCCGCGCAGGTGCAGCTTGACGGCCCGCACCACACGATTCAGGCGCTCGCCCCGGCAATCCGGACACGGGGTCCCTTCGGAGGAAACGTCGTTTTCGGATTCGATGCCGAAGAGGCGGAGTCGGACGGCGGGGTCGTCCTTGCCGTCTTCCTTCTCCTCCTCGTCGGCTGCGAGCATCCATGGGAATACGCGCCCATGTCCGCGACAGGTGGGGCACCATCCGCGGGGAGAGTTGTGCGAAAAGTGTTTGGGATCCAGTTCGGGAAAACTCTCGCCGGTCTCGATGTCGGTCCTCGTCGTGGAAAACCAGGACAGGATTTCTCCCTGGGGTGTAGCCAGAAAACATGAACCCTTGCCGAGTTGGAGGGCTTCCTGAAGGTATTCGCCGGTCGATTTGAGCTGGCGCTGGACAACGCGCGCACGCCCTTTCGTTTTCGCACGCACCGGCTCGGCGGAACGGGCGGAGTGTGAAGGTGCGGCCTTGAGATCGCCAATCACCACCTCGATGTCGTGCTCCCTGTAGCGATCGAGCTTTTCAAACGCATCCGCGCGCACGAAACGACCGTCCACCCGCATGAGTTCGAAACCGTGCTCGAGGATCCAGGTGGCGATCGGCTGATGGTGACCCTTGCGTCCGCGAATCAGAGGAGCGCAAAGGTAGAGATGTTTGCCACGCCGCGCCCTGGGTGTGGCCGTGACCCGGTTTAGAAGGCGTTTCAGTTGTCCCACCGACAGCGGCTCGACCGGCTTGTCGGAGTCGGGATGATGCTGCACGCCGAGACGCGCATAGAGCAGGCGCAGGTACTGGGCGACCTCGGTGATGGTTGCCACGGTGGATTTGCGTGAACCGCGTGTGACCCGCTGCTCGATCGCTACAGTGGGAGGAATACCGGTCAGCCGATCGATGTCGGGCCGTGGCAGCTGTTCGACGAACTGCCGGGCGTAGGGCGACATGGCCTCCATGAAGCGGCGTTGTCCCTCCGCAAAGACGATGTCGAAGGCCAGGGTGGATTTGCCGGAGCCGGAGACACCGGTCACCACCGTCAATTCACGATGAGGAAGCGAGAGGGAGAGATTCTTCAGGTTGTTTTCGCGGGCACCGAGCAGGGTCAGGGCATGCGCGTGGCTCATGCCATTGGTTGAGGGTTGGACAGAGTAGGTGCCGGGCGACTCGGCTGCCAGCAGGCGTGCAGGGCTGCCGTGTCCCTCATTGCCTTTCAGAGCCTCCGTTAGGAATGGCGCGGTGGCGGTCTGCGCCCGCGCAGCCGCTTCGGGGGTGCCCGCCGCCACGATGCGGCCGCCGAGCGCGCCGGCGTCGGGGCCGATCTCGATGATCCAGTCCGCCGACTTGAGCACATCGAGATTGTGTTCGATCACCACGACGCTGTGACCTCGATCGACCAGCGCCTGCAGCACACCCAGAAGGCGAACGACATCGTGGCGATGCAGGCCGGTGGTAGGTTCGTCGAGGAGGAGAAGGGCATGTGAGGGAGTGTCCGATGCGAACACGCCCAGGTAGCGCACGAGTTTGAGTCGCTGGGCCTCGCCGCCGCTGAGGGTGTTGATCGGCTGCCCCAGCGTGAGGTAGTCGAGTCCCACGTCCGCCAGGGCGGAGAGCCGGCGCTTGATTTCCGGCTCGTCCCGGAACAGCGGCAGGGCCTCCGCGACGGTGGTCGCCAGGAGATCGGCGACCGACCTGCCGTTCCACTCGATGGCGAGCACTTCGGGTTTGAAGCGTTTGCCTTCACAGATCGGGCAGGGCACAAAGACGTCCGAAAGGAACTGCATCTCGACGCGCTCGTACCCCAGCCCCTGGCAGTGATCGCAGCGCCCGTCCCCGCTGTTGAAGGAGAAACTCGAGGAGGAGAAACCGCGCTCCCGCGCTGCGGGCACCTGGGCGAAACGTTCGCGGATCAACTCCCAGGCTTCAGTATAAAGCGCCGGGTTCGATCGCGGCGTGCGCGACAGGGGGGATTGATCAACGAGAACCACCTCGGAGAACTCCAGGTCACAGGTGATGTCGCCAATCTGCGCAGGATCCTCCGTCAACTGATGCGAGCGGTTGAGCAGGCCCTGATGGATGGCATGATCCATCAGGGTGGACTTGCCCGAACCTGAAACGCCGCTCAGGCAGACAAGGCGCTGGAGCGGGATATCGACATCCACGGCGTTGAGGTTGTGCTTGCTCACACGGCTCAAGCGCAGGTGCGGATGGCCTGGGGAGACAGGACGGCGCCGTGCGGGCAGACTTACCTGCCGCCGCCCCGCAAGGTAGGCGCCAGTCAGACTGGCGGGCGACAGGAGAAGGGCTTCGAGAGACCCCTGGAAAACGATGCTGCCGCCGCGCCTGCCAGGTTCAGGGCCGATCTCGATCACATGATCCGCCGCACGGATCATGGACTCGTCGTGCTCGACGACGACGACGGTGTTGCCCGCGTCGGTCAGGGAGCGGACAATCGAAATCAGACGGTTGATGTCCCGCGGGTGCAGCCCCACGCTCGGCTCGTCGAGGACAAACAGGGTGTCCACGAGGGACGTTCCCAGACACGACGTCAGGTTCACACGCTGCACCTCGCCGCCCGAAAGGGTCTTCGAAGGACGATCGAGCGTGAGATAGCCAAGGCCAACCTCGGCGAGGTAGCGCAACCGTGTGAGAATGGATTCGTAGGCGATGGCTGCGCTGTGCGCGCTGCCGTTCACGCCGCCAGCCTGCGCGGCCGACTGCAGCCGCGCGTGGAGTTCGTTCACAGGCAGGGCATACAGTTCCGGCAGTGTGAGTCCCCGCCATTTCCAGCACAGCGATTCAGGTTGCAGACGGGTGCCTCCGCATGCCGGACAGGGATTGTAGGCACGGTAGCGGGAGAGAAACACGCGCACATGCATCTTGTAGGTATTCTTCTCGAGCCAGCGGAAGAATCCCTTCACGCCGTACCACGCCTTGGGCCATTCCCTGCCGTTTTCGCCGTAGCCCTCCTCCCCGTCGATGACGAAGCGCCGCTGCGCCTCGGTCAGTTGAGAAAACGGCACATCGGTGGGGATCTTCCTCTTCCGGGCGACGCCCACCAGGTCTTCCTTGGAGGCACCATAGACTTCCCCTTCCCAGCACTTGATGGCGCCCTCATCGATGGAGAGACTGCCGTCGGGAATGGCCAGGCGGTAATCGATCTCTATGATTCGCCCGAAACCGCGGCACTGCGGACATGCGCCAAGCGGGGAGTTGAAGGAAAACAGTGCCGGTGACGCAGCGCGGAAAGTGCGGCCGGTCGACGGCGAATGCAGTCCCCGCGAAAAGCGGCCCGCCTCCGCCAGTGTTTCGGCATCGAACAGGTGGACCTGCCCCTGCCCGAAATGCATCGCCGTCTCCGCGGCCTCAAGAAAACGGACCCTGTTGTCATCCGCAATGAGGAGACGGTCCTGGAGGGTGACCAGCGTCTCCATCCTTTTGAGCGGCGCCGGATCGTCGAGCAGGTCCTCGATGCGGCGGACCGAGCGGTTCGCGGGGGAGGAGGATGTGGATTCGTCGATCAGAACCCGTACGTAGGCCTGGCCTTTGAGGTTGGTGAGGATCTCTTTCCAAGTCAGATTGGACGGCCTGCGGACGGCAAAACCGACGAGCAATGTCCTTCCGTGCCGGGCAGCCGCGGTCTTTTCCCAGACCGATTGCGGAGTGTCGTCCTCCACCTTTTCGCCGCTGACCGGATCGAAGCATTCCGCCACATGGCTGAACCACACCTTGAAGTAGTCCGTCAATTCCGTCATCGTCCCGACGGTGGAACGCGAGGTCTTGACGGTGTTCGTCTGCTCGATCGCGATGGACGGGCGCACGTTCTCGATCGCATCGACCTTGGGCTTGTCGAGAAGATCAAGGAACTGCCGGGTGTACGCGCTGAACGTCTCCACGTAACGGCGCTGCCCTTCGGCATGCAGGGTGTCAAAAACCAGGGAGGACTTGCCCGCACCGCTCAGCCCCGTGACCACCACGTATTTTCCAAGCGGCAGGTCCAGGTCGAAACCCTTCAGATTGTTCTGGCGCACTCCACGGAGGCGGATGCACTCGGGACGGGAGGAGGCGGGCCGGGTCGAAACAGAATGCTCTGCGGAGGAAATGGGATCCACAAGATCACGAAGGCGATGCCGGGAGAAAACACAACTGCCCGCATGCGTCCCGCGAGCAGGGCGGGGTGCGAATGACCGCTCAGGACGGGCCGCGGTTGCGTGCTGCCGTAAGGGTCAGGGTCGCGCCAGCGGACTCGATGGCCTTGACAATCCCCGTCCCGGGCCGCGCATCGGTCACGACGGAGAAACGCCGATCAAATGCGGCGGTCAGCGCCAGCGCCTTGCGCCCGAACTTGGTGTGATCCAAGGCGAAGATGCTGTGTTCGGCAGCGGCGATCATGCGACGCTGGGCGGCGACAATGTGCGCGTTGTGGTTCCAGACACCGGCCTCGGTGATTCCGGCGCCACCGAGGATCGCCAGGTCGGCGTGAATCTGCTCCAGCGACTGTTCGCAAAGAGGGCCGACCAATACTCCGAGGCGACTGTAGACGATGCCACCGGTGACAATGGTTTCCACGGTTCCGACGTCGCCGAACAATCCGGCGATCGGCAGCGAATTGGTAATGACCTGAAGGCGCTTGCCGGTCAGCAGGCGGGCGACGGCGTAGGTGGAGGTGCCGCCATCGAGGATGACCGTCATCCCCGGTTGCACGCGCTCAGCGATCGCCGAGGCGATCGCAAACTTCTCCGCAGCCATGCGCTCGTCCCGCGCGATGAAATCGTATTCCCGCGCGATCTCGTCGGTCTCGACGAGCGAGGCCCCGCCGTGGTGCCGGCGCAGCAATCCCTTTTCCTCCAGTTCGTCCAGGGCACGGCGCACCGTGGAAAGCGAAATCGAAAACCGGCGCGCAAGCGTATGGAGATCCGCGTAGCGGTGTTCGCGGATGTGTTTTTCGATCAGGTCCAGGCGCTGCTTGTTGGTCATGGGGAGGGAGCGGGGAGGCACAGGCGTGCAAACAGATCAAGGTAGGCGGCGGTCTGGCGCTGCGGAGAAAAGTGCTCCAATGCGTGGGTTGCAACGCGGCGTGATTCCGCCTCCAACGCCGGACGATCCGCAATGAAACGCCTCACCTGCGCGAGGAAGCCTTTGCGATCGCCGCGCGGCACCACGATTCCACCGCACTCGTACACGCCTGTGACCTCGTACGAAACCGACGGCAGGCCATGCGCATGCGCTTCGATAAGAAAATTCGAAAGCGATTCACTCGTCGAGGCAAGCACGGCAAGGTCAGCGGCGCGATACAGGTCGGAGGGATTCTCCTGAAACCCGAAAAAACGGATGCGCTCGGAAAGGCCCAGCCGCTCCACGAACTGCTCACACTCGACGCGCGTTGCGCCTTCGCCGGCGAACCAGAGCTGCCATGAAACCTCGCGCGGGAGCAGGTTTGCCATCTCAATCAGCTCCCTTTGATTCTTCTCGGGGCGAAACATGCCCACACAAAGCATCACGAAGCCATTCTCGCCGGGATCAACCCGCAGCCGTGGCGCATGCCCGGTCGCTCCCGTCGCCGGCGCCTCGGTTGTTTCAGGCGGAAAGACGAGTGCGTTGTGGATCACACTTGTCCGCACCTCCGCGATGCCGTGCACGGATACGAGGATCCGGCGCGACTCCTCGCTGTTGGCGACGACATGGGCAGCGCGCCGCAGGGACCGGCGGAAAAGCCAGGGCAGGGGTTTCCCCGTTCGCACGGTTGCAATGACCCGCGCCTCAGGGATTGCGACTGCGAGGCGTTCTCCGTAGCAATTGGCCATGCGCCCCATACACAGGATCACGTCCGGCCCGCAGGTTTGAGCCGTACGTGTCAGTCGGGGGGCAAACCAGTCCCATCCGCGGTCCCGCGACTGCAGCACAAGCCGTTCGACCCGAGGGGAGGGCATCGCCTCCAGTGCGCCACCCGGGCGGAAGGTCAGGAGCGCCACCGCATGACCCGCCTCTGAGAACGCGTTGGCCAGAAGGCAGCTCTGACGCTCAGTTCCGCCATTCCTGAGAAAATCCTGGAGGATCAGGATTTTCAATCGACGCCCCGACGCTCCCGAAACATCGTTGCCCGCTGACGATGCATCCTTTGATTTCGCTGCTGTTTCGCTGGGCCGTGCTGGCATTGGGAGTCGTGCTGTCTGCCGAGATTGTGCCGGGAATCGACTACGACACAAACCGAACCCTGATCGCGGTGGTGGTGTTGCTGAGTCTGCTCAATACGCTGATAAAGCCCTTGCTGGTGCTGTTCACGCTGCCGTTCATCATGATGACGATGGGGTTCGGGGTGCTCCTGATCAACGCGTTGTTATTCCTCTTTGTCGGCCGTATCATCAATGGTTTTCATGTGGCCGGCTTCTGGTCGGCCCTGGGTGGAGCGGTGATTGTCAGCCTGACCCATCTGATCGCGGCGCTGTTTTCGCAGGGCCGCGGACCGCGTCCGCCGCGGGGACAAAACCCCGGTCGCTCGCGCAAGGCGGCGGATTCGGATGTCATAGACGTCTGACCAGTTTCAACTTGCCGGGTTTCCCCCCGGGGGAGAAGGTGTCAGCATGGCTGAAACTACGGAATACGACCTTATTGTGATCGGTGGCGGGCCTGCAGGCTATGCGGGGGCAATTCGCGCCGGCCAGCTTGGGAAGAAAGTCGCCTGCATCGAACTCGAACGCGCGGGCGGAACGTGCCTCAACTGGGGCTGCATTCCCACCAAGGCCCTGCTCAAGAGCGCCGAGTTGTATCAGAAAATGAAGAAGCCCGAGACCTACGGCCTCAGCGCAAAGGAGGTCTCGTTTGATTTTGCCAAGGTCATGGAACGTTCGCGGACGGTGTCGGCGCAAATGGCGAAGGGTGTCGAATTCCTCTTCCGCAAGAACAAGGTCGACTACATCGTCGGCAAGGCGCAGGTCAGCGCCCCCGGCATGGTGTCGCTCATCGAAGGCGAGCAGAAGGGAAAATTCCTCAAGGCAAAGAACATCCTCATCGCCACCGGATGCCGCATGCGCCGGATTCCCGGCATCGACTACAATGCCCGGAATGTGCTCACTTCGCGCGAGGCGCTCGCCTCCACGACACTTCCGAAGTCGGTGATCATCGTGGGCGCCGGAGCGATCGGGATCGAGTTCGCCTATTTCTACAATTCCTTCGGCACCAAGGTCACCGTTGTGGAAATGCTGCCCCAGGTCCTACCCGTGGAAGACGAGGAAGTTTCGAAGGCGCTCCAGCGTTCGCTCGAGAAGCAGGGGATCGTTTTCCGGCTGGACGCGACCTGCGACAACTACCGCATCTCGGACAACGCCGTGAAGGTGACAGTCACCCAGGGAGGCAAGTCCGAGGAACTGGAGGCAACCGCGCTGCTGTCCGCAATTGGCGTGGTTCCCAATCTCGACGGTGTGCTTGCGCCAAATGTGAAGCTCGAACTGGATCGCAACTACCTGAAGGTCGGCGACGACTACCAGACCAGCGTGAAGGGCATTTACGGCGCGGGCGACATCATCGGACCGCCTTGGCTAGCCCACGTCGCCACATTTGAAGCTGTCAATGCGGTCAACGGCATGTTCGGCCACGGCAAGCCGAAACGCGTGAAGAACTTTCCCGGCTGCACCTACTGCCAGCCGCAGGTCGCCAGCACCGGACTCACCGAAAAGGCCGCAAAGGAGAAGAAACTCGACTACAAGATCGGGAAATTCCCGTTCACCGCCTCGGGCAAGGCCGTTGCCTCCGCGGAAAGCGAAGGCTTCGTCAAGGTCATCAGCGACGCGAAGACCGGCGAGATCTATGGCGCCCACATCCTCGGCAGCGAGGCCACCGAACTCATCGCCGAATATGGACTCGCGATGGACCTCGAGGCGTCCATTGAGGACATCCACCACACGATCCACGCGCATCCGACGCTCAGCGAAGCGATCATGGAAGCGGCAGCCGCAACGACAGGCGAGGCGATCCATATCTGACGGAGGCGTTCCTCCACAGATCCCAGCTGTGCGTACTGTGCCGGCGGGACGCACAGGCATGCAGGGCGGGCCCGCGGGTCGAGAAAAGGCTCTCGCAAGCCGGTGGGGTTCTGTCTATTCGTGGGCCATGATGCGCAAAAATCCGTGTCCCCGCCGCGATGGATTGTCCCTGCACCTCCGCCTCATGCTTGTCGTGCTCGCCGCCATGGGCACAAGCATCATTGCGGCGGCCGCTGCTCCGCCACGGAATGTGCTCTTCATTGTCGTTGACGATCTCAATACCGCGCTCGGCTGTTACGGTGATCCGCTCGCAAAGACGCCCAACATCGACCGGCTTGCGGCGCGAGGCGTGCGTTTCGACCAGGCATCCTGCCAGTATCCGCTCTGCAACCCCAGCCGTGTCTCCTTCCTCAGCGGCCGCCGTCCGGAATCGACAGGCGTCTACGTGCTCAGCACCTCCGCACGCAAGGCCATGCCGGAGGCGGTCATGCTGCCCCAGTTTTTCCGCCAGCAGGGGTATTTCACTGTCGGCGCGGGAAAGATCTTTCACAACGCCCAGGGGAGCGATCCGGCCTCATGGGACCGCTATGCGGATGGCGATGGTGACGATCCTCAGGAAAAGCAGGCGATCAAGGACCGGTATGGCAAGGGGGATGGGCGTCCGGCCTGGACGGTGCTGGACGGCGACGGAACCAAAACCCGCGATGGCATCACCGCATCGACGATCAGCGGACTGCTTGCGGACAGGAAGGCGGACGCGCCACCCTTCTTCTTCGCAGCCGGCTTCCACAAGCCGCACCTGCCCTGGACGGCCCCAAAACGGTTTTTCGACATGTATCGCGAGAAGGACTTTGAGAGGGCGTCCGAACAGGCGATAAAGGGCATCCCGGCCATCGCATTGCAGACGGAACTCAGCGGGTTTGCGCAGCCGGATTCACCCGCGGGTGCCCGCCTGGCCTACTATGCCTGCGTGTCGTTCACGGACCATCAGGTGGGACTCCTGCTGGATGAACTGGATCGTCATGACCTGTGGCGGAATACGATCGTGGTGTTCTTCAGCGATCACGGTTTTCATCTGGGTGATCATGGAGGACTTTGGGCAAAACTCAGCGCGTTCAATGCCGCGATCCGCGTGCCGCTGATCATTGCCGGCCCCGGAGTGCCTGCGGGTCGGACGGTGAAAAGCCCTGTGGAGTTGATCGACCTGTATCCGACGCTGGTCGCGATGGCCGGCCTGCAGCCGCCAAAGGGATTGGATGGCCGCTCGCTGGTGAAGTCGTGGCAGAAGGGCGGGGCTGCCGACGCTCCTGCCTACAGTCTGGTTTTTCACTACGACGTCGCTCACAAGAGGGATGTCATGGGACGCTCGGTCATCATGGGAGCCTCCCGCTACACGACGTGGGACAATGGAGCCCAGGGGCGTGAATTCTACAACTGGTCAGCCGACCCCGGCGAGTACGTCAATCGCGTCGATGATCCGGCGGAGCAGGCCTTGGTGGCGCAGGGTGAGGCTCTCCTGAAAATGATCCCGGAACCGAAGCCGGGTCATGCCCAGCGCCCCCGGGCCCTGCTGCCGCCCAAGGGGAAAAAATAGGCAATGGGCGGGGCCCGTTGCGGCAGGCCCTGCAACGAGCGGCGTCTCCCTCGAATTCTCATCTTGACGGGTACTGCTCACATGAGCAGTACTGATCATATGAGCAGTAAACTGACGGAGACACAGGAGGCCATTCTCGCCTTCATGGTGCGGCATCAGACGGAGAAGAGCCGGCCTCCTTCGCTGCGGGAGATCGCCGAGGAGTTCTCCTACGCCAGTTCCAATGCGGCTCGCAGCCACATCCTGGCGCTGGTCCGCAAGGGATTTGTCACCGATACCGGAGACGGGCGCAGCTATGCTGCAAAGGTCAGGGAAATGCAGGGGCATCTTTTCACCGTGCCTGTTTACGGTGTGATACCGGCGGGCCTTCCCGCCGACAACACGCCTGAAGCCGATGAAACGGTGCGCATAGACCCCGCCACCTTCCGGCTCAGGTCCACGCGCGGGCTCTTTGCCCTACAGGTCCGTGGTGACTCGATGGTCGATGCCCAGATTGCCGATGGCGACATCGCCCTCCTCCGCAGGGAGGAGGCGCGGCCCGGCCAGATTGTCGCTGCACTGATCGACGGAGCCTCCACGCTCAAGCGCCTCGTCCGTGAGGGCAGGCGCACCTACCTGCGGGCGGAGAACCCGCGCTACCGCGACCTCATTCCCGCCGAGAGCCTGCTGATCCAGGGCGTCCTCGTCGGAGTGGTCGGACGCGGCAAACGATGAACCCTCGACCCGCCACGCCAGCATGTCCGCCGGTTCCGACAGGGTCGTGGCCTTGCGCCGTCTGCTTGACGAGCGTTTTCCGCCTGCGCGCCGCCACGACAGCCGGAGGATTCCCACGGGTGTTCCCGCCGTCGATGACGCCCTCGGGGGCGGCCTGCAGACCGGCACCCTGACCGAGTTTGTATCGGAGCATCCCAGTGCGGGCTGCCAGCTGAGCGTCGCCACCCTGCTGGGGGCCACACGGGACAACCGGCAGCGCGTGGCACTGGTCGATGCGGCCCGGTCCTTCGATCTCGAGGGATTCGACGATCAGGCGGTCGCACACCTCGTCTGGGTGCGTTGTGAATCGCTCGATGCCTGCTGGCGTGCGGCGGATCTCGTTGCGCGCGATCCCAACTATGCGGTTGTCATGATCGATGTCCGCGGATTCCCAGAGCGGGTGCTGCTGCGCGTGCGCGCTTCCATCTGGGCACGGCTTCAGCGCGCCTGCGAACAGGCCGGGACGGCGCTGCTCGTCCAGACAACAACCGCCCTGGTGCCAAACGCCGCCCGGCGTCTGGCTTTCTCCCTTCCGCTGCCTGCGGATGCACTGACAACGGGACGCGCTGACCTGATTGCTATGCTTCCCGTGGAACTCAAACGCCAGCGGCACCGTGCCAGGGAGCTCACAGGATGATGTTCGCAGTCCTGCAGATTCCCGATTTTCCGCTGCACTCCCTGCTGCGCTTCAATCCCGCCCTCCGCGGCGAACCGGTGGCCATTCTCGAGGGGGAAGGCCGGCGGGCACGTGTCGCCCATCGAAGCATCGAGGCCGCCTCCATCCTCCCCGGGATGACGGCGGCTCAGGCCATCGCCGAATGTGCGGCGCTGCAGTTGATGTGTCCCTCGCTGGCCGGAGAGCGCGAAGCGGGGGCGCTGCTCCTGACGGCAGGCTGGTCAATGGCACCGCGGGTCGAGGCCACCGCCAGTGGTTGCGTCACGGTCGATCTCGCCGGTGTGGACCTGCAGCACCTGCGCCGCCAGATCCCGGCATTGCGTGCCGGCATCGCCGCCGAAGGGCTGCCCCTGTGTGTCGGTGTCGCCCCAACCCCCCTGACCGCCCGCTACGCGGCCCAGCAGGCCGGGCCGGACTGCTGGGTGGAGGACCTCCACGCCTTTCTCAAGCCACTACCGATCGAGTGGCTGGATCCCACGGAAGGAGAGCGACAGCTCCTTCATGATCTCGGTTTGCGAACCTTTGGCGCAATCACGGCGTTTCCGCGCGCAGCCTTTGCGAGCCGTCTCGGCATCCGGGGTGACGAACTCTGGGCCAGGGCTGACGGAGAGCATGTCAGGCCTATCCAGCCAGCGCCGCATCCGGTGCGGCACCGTGCGGAGATGGAACTGGAGGAGCCTGTTGAGACCCTCGATCCCCTGCTGTTCGTGCTGCGCCGCTTCTGCGAGCGCCTGGCGCTCGAGGTGGGACAATTTGGCGGCGGAACCTCGCGTCTCACGCTCACCCTCAGGCTCGACAATGATGGGGAATGCACCCGCGATTTCGAACTGCCTGAACCGACCGCACGCGCGGAACTGCTCTTTTCAGTCCTCGAGAATCATCTCGCGGCGCTGCACACGGATTCACCGATCACCGGTGTTGAACTCGAGGCCTATCCGGCGCGCCGGGCCCGCATGCAGGAGGGGCTTTTTGACACCGGACTCAGGGATGCGGCGATGTTTTATGCGACACTAGGCCGGCTTGCCGCAGTAGCAGGGGCCGGAAACGTCGGCACGCCCAGACGCTCGGACAGCCACCGCCCGGACGCCTTTTGCCTCGTCCCTCCTTCCGCCGCCGTGCCGGAGCAGCCTGTGCGGAGGGCTCCGCCGGCGGCCGGCCCGCTCCTGCGGCGCCTGCGTCCGCCGCTGGCCGCCACGGTGGAGCTCACCGAGGCGCGGCCCAGCTTTCTTGTCTCCCCGCTGGTGCAGGGCGAGGTCACTGTTCTCCGGCGGCCGGTCTGGAGCAATGGTGACTGGTGGGCCGCGGCCTGGGCCAGGGAGGAGTGGGATGTTCGCATCGGCCTCAGCCTCTACCGCCTCCTTCATGAGCCCGAGGGCTGGTTCATCGAGGGGATCTATGATTGATGGGCTACGTCGAACTCCATGCGCGCTCGGCGTTCAGCTTCCTTCGAGGAGCCTCAAGCCCGGAGGACCTTGTCGCCGCCTCCGCCCATTGTGAGGTGCCCGCGGTGGCCCTGTGTGAACGCAATGGTGTCTATTCAGCCGTGCGCGCGCACGTGGCCGCGAAGGAGAAGGGCGTGCGTGCCATCGTCGGTTCGGAGGTCGTGATGGAGGATGGCGGGGTCGTGCCGCTGCTGGTCGAGAATCAGACAGGCTATCGAAACCTTTGCCGGCTGCTGACGCGCGCCAAGCTTCGCTCTGAGAAAGGGCAGGGAGCCTCAACCTGGGAGGAACTGGAAAGCCATGCGCAGGGGCTCGCGGCCCTCACGGGCGACGAAGAGGGGCCGGTTCGGCGCGCCTGGCGACGCGGTGATCCGAGTAGGGCCGAAGAGGCGGTGCGCAAACTCATGCGCATTTTCCAGGGTCGTGTGCACATGGAGCTCCAGCGGCATCGTCTTCGTAATGAGGACATCGAGGAGTCCGCACTGATCGGACTGGCGCGCAGGTACAACCTGCCGCTGCTCGCCACCAATGGGGTTGTCTATCACGTGAGGGAGAATCGCCGTGTCGCCGATGCGTTCACCTGCCTGCGTGAGGGCCGCACCCTCGACACCGCAGGCCGCCTGCTGGAATCCAACGCCGAGCGCTGCATCAAGTCACCCTCGCAGATGGAGGCGCTGTTTGCCGATCTGCCCGAGGCTGTTCAGGCGACATCCCGACTGGCTGAACGGCTCACCTTCGGACTGGACGAACTGGGCTACCGTTTCCCGGATTTCCCGGTGCCGCCAGGCGAAAGTGTGGATTCCCATCTGCGGAAACTGACGTATCTCGGCGCGCGCGAACGCTACGCGGTGATCGGATCGGAGGTCCGCCGCCAGCTTGACCGGGAGCTGACGGTCATCGGAAGGCTGGGCTTTGCAGGGTACTTTCTCGCGGTATGGGACATCTGCTGTTTTTGCCGTGAGCGTGGAATCCTGGTGCAGGGTCGCGGCTCCGCTGCGAACTCCGCGGTGTGTTATTCGCTCGGCATCACGGCCGTGGATCCCATCGGACAGAAACTCCTGTTCGAGAGGTTCCTGTCGGAGGAACGCACCGGATGGCCGGACATCGATCTCGATCTTCCCTCGCGCGAGCGCCGGGAGACCGTGATCCAGGAGGTCTACCGGCGTTATCCCGGGCGTGCGGCGATGACCGCCAATGTCATCACCTATTCCGGCCGCAACACCCTTCGTGAGATGGGCAAGGTGCTCGGGTTCTCCGAGGACGTGCTCGACCGGTACACCTCGCTCCATGCGGGCGGCGACTATCCGGAGAGCGTCGATTTCATCGGACAGCTCAAGCTCGCAGGCATTTCGCAGGCCCACCCCAGAACCGGGCACCTGATTGACCTTGTCCGGCGCACGCGATCCCTGCCGAGGCATCTGGGTCAGCACTCCGGAGGCATGGTCCTCTGCGCCGGCCGTCTCGACGACGTGGTGCCCCTGGAAAACGCGACCATGGAAAACCGCACGGTGATTGAGTGGGACAAGACCGATTGCGAGGAGATGGGAATCGTGAAGGTCGACCTGCTGGGACTCGGCATGATGAAGGCGGTCGAGGAAACACTCACCCTTTGCCGGCAGCGCGGCCGGCCGGTTGATCTTGCCTGCATGCCAAAGGATGACGTGCCCACCTACGACATGCTTTGCCGGGCGGACACCATCGGACTCTTCCAGGTCGAATCGCGCGCGCAGATGGCCACCCTTCCGCGTTTCAGACCGCGCACCTTCTACGACCTCGCGCTGCAGGTGGCGATCATCCGCCCCGGGCCGATCCAGGGTGATGCGATTCACCCACTGATCGAGCGTCGCACTCAGCGTCAGCCCGTGACTTACTGGGATCCCCGTCTCCAACCGATCCTTGAACGCACCTACGGGGTCGTGCTCTTTCAGGAACAGCTTCTTCGCATTGCGATGGAACTCGCAAATTTCTCCGCGGGGGAGGCGGACGAACTTCGGCGCTCCATCGACTTCAAGCGGAATCAAGAACGCATGAAGAAGATGCAGGAAAAGCTGCGCGGCAGGTTGCGCGAGAATCGAACGAGCGCCGACGCGACCGACCGCATCCTGCAGGCGCTTGGTTCGTTTGCGCTGTATTCGTTTCCCGAGTCGCACGCGCTGTCCTTCGCGCTGATCGCCTATGCCTCTGCCTACCTGAAAATGCACCGCCCCGTGGAGTTCTACACGGCGCTCCTGAATGCCCAGCCCATGGGATTCTATGCGCCCGCCACACTGGTGCAGGATGCCCGCCGGCATGGCTTCAGCGTGCGTCCGGTCTGCGTCGCCAAATCGCAGGACGGGGCGGCGGTCGAGTCGGACACGGCTTTCAGGATCGGACTCCGCTCGGTGGCCGGGCTGCGTGCGGCAAGCATCGCGGCCATCCTCCGGGCGCGTGCAGAGCGACCGTTTGAGTCCCCCGGAGATTTTGTCCGGCGCACGGACGTGAACGCCCGGGAATGCCACGCGCTCGCCTCATCCGGCGCGCTCAATGCGCTTGCCGGAAGCAGACGGCAGGCTCTCTGGGAAACCGCTTCCGCCGATCTGGCCTGTGACCTGTTTGCCGGGTTGGAAACCTCGGACGCCTCCGCTGAACTGCTCACGCCGATGTCGGTCCTCGAGCGGATCAAGGCCGATTTCGCCACGTTGTCGCTGACCACGGGGCAGCACCCGATGAAACACCTCCGCACACGCTTCCCGGACCTGTGGTGTGCGGATGAACTTGTTCTGGGGAGGGACGGCGATCGTATCCGCATCGGAGGCTCGGTGATCTGCCGGCAGCGCCCAGGCACCGCCAAGGGCATTGTTTTCCTTTCGCTCGAGGACGAGTCCGGTGTCGCCAATGCCATCGTGCCCTCCGCTCTGTTTGAACGCGAGCGCCTGGTCATCACCCAGAATCCCGCTCTGATCGTCGAAGGACGGATCCAGCAGCGGCAGGGCGTCATTCATGTGAAGGCCGAGGCGGTTCGTGCACTGCGGTGCGATGACCTGCCGGAGCAGGCGAGTCACGATTTTCACTGAGCGCCCCCGCACACCTGCACGGAAAACGCTCCGCATCCGCCCGGGAAATACTGTGCCACTCCGGAACACGCGCCGCGTCGGACGCGATCAGGGCGCGTTGCCGTTCCGGATCGAAATCTTCTGGTTCATGCCCAACTTGATGACATCGTCCAACGGGCCGGAGACATTCACCTCGAAATCAATCCGGTCAACCGCCGACGGAACAGCAGGGCGCGCCGAGATCCGCACCGTTGCGCTCCGGCCCAGGGCGTCACCCGCAGGATGCATTTCGGCACTGAGCGTTTCCACCTGGAGACTCATCAGCCCCATTTCGATCTGTCGCAGTGTTTCATGGGCCGGGTTCCTCGGCGAAAACCATTTCTGCAGCGCGCCCGTCCACGCGGGGAGAAGTGTGAGCCGTTCCGGCGTGTGCGAGGTAAGGAATCCGGGCTGGGGAGTAAGGCGGATCTCCACGGACTCGGGGCGTTCCATCTGGAATCTGCCGTCGCCAAGTCTGAAACCTTCTCCTGGTTTCCAGCCAACACGGATCTCACCGCTCACGCGTCCCCTGGCCTCGGCGATGACATCGGGAATCAAGGCTCTGATCTCCGCCAGGTTGAGGTTGGAGAGATGAACGGTCGCACCGACGTCGCCCAAGAGGACCGCTTCCAGGGGAAACTTCTCTTCGCGCACTTCGATCGAACCACCGAGCACCTCCACATGGGCGCTCCTGATGAGGAGCTCATGGTTTTCGGTTATTGCAAAATCCACGTGCCCCCTATGGACGGTGACTCCGCTGAAAATGCCTTCCAGGAAGGAGAGGGACGAAAACCCGATCGACCGCAAGGGTGAGGGGCCTCCGAACACCCCTGCGAGCGTAATCCCCGACAAACGGAGTGCACGGGCGTCACTGGCCATGGTACCCTCGGACAGGCTCACGCGGAGACGACCACCCAGGTTTCCATGGGTGACGGTGCCGCTGCCCTCTGCGTTAAGTTCGCCGGAAATTTCCAAATCGCCGATTGTATCGCGCAGCCTGAGGGCTTCCGTCAGCGGCGTGAACCAAGGCTGCAGATCAAGCGTAGCCGAATCGAGCATCCAGCGCCCCGTCCCGGGAGTGGGTTCCAGGCTGAGATGACCCTGCAACGAGATCCCGATGCCTTCAATGGACGCCTCGATGATGCGTTGGGCCGGTATCGATGAGGTGACTTTCCCCACAGTCCTCCAATGAAGTTCCGCTGCGCCTTTCAGCTGAATCACACCTGTCGCCTCCATGGATGGGTTGCGCTCTTCAGAGGCTGCGAGCGCCTGCGTCCATCCGAGGACAAGGAACGCTGCAAGGAGATGTGCGGTGGCGGTCAGAGGCGGTACGGGCTCGCGAAGGTGAACGTGATTTCGGTTTGCATCAAGCGCGCGTAGTTCCAGCGGACAGTGTGACGAAATACCAAATATTTTCTGTCGTCCCGCCGCATTTCGGTTAGATCGGTCACATGAAGCGTTTGCCCCTTCCCGTATTGGGTTTGATGTTCGCGACCCTGCTGATCCTGACGAAGGAGGCCAGTTCGGGGACTGCCGCCGATCTGGAATTTGATGAGGCCCGACTGCGACGGCTCGATGCGGTGATCGACGAAACCATTGCACAGAAGAAGCTCGCGGGTGGCGTGATCTACATCGCTCGCGACGCTCGGATCGCGCAATTGAAGGCCTACGGGATGCAGGACGTGGAGAAGGGAAAGCCGATGCCCACGGACGCCATTTTCCGAATCGCGTCCATGAGCAAGGCGGTGACGTCCGTGGCCGCCATGATCCTTTACGAGGAAGGAAAATTCATGCTGCACGATCCGATTTCGAAGTACATCCCGGCGTTCAGGAACTCGGTGGTGGCCGTGCTGCCACCAGAGGGAGGGAGTGCGGGCGGCAGTAAGTTTGTCACCGTGCCCGCCAAACGCGGCATACAGATCAGGGATCTGCTTACCCACACCGCGGGCCTGACTTACGGCACCGGGCTGGCAGCGGACCTTTACAAGGAGGCGGGATTGTCGGGCTGGTATTTCGCGGACAAGAATGAAACCATCGGCGAAGCCGTCGATCGTCTGGCAAAGCTTCCGCTGCATGGTCAGCCAGGCGAGTCATGGCAATATGGATACGCGTCGGACGTGCTGGGCCGCCTCGTGGAAGTGGTTTCGGGCATGCCGCTGGACCGGTTCATCAAAGAACGCATTACGGACCCCCTCCGCATGCCTGACACCTGCTTTTTCCTTCCGCTTGAAAAGGCGGAGCGACTTGCCCCCGTCTACGGAATGAAGGACGGAGTGCTCACGCTCCAGGAAACCTCTGCAACGAGTGACTACCTCCACGGTCCACGCAAGTGCTTTTCGGGTGGGGCGGGGCTCCTGTCCACCATCACGGACTATGGACGTTTCCTCCAGATGCTGCTCAACGGCGGTGAACTCGACGGGGTTCGCATTCTCGGTCCGAAAACCGTCGATCTCATGCATGCAAACCACACCGGGAGGAAGTACGAACGCGACACGAGTGCGTTCGGATTGGGATTCTGGGTGAACGACGATCTCGGTTACTACGGTGAACTTGGAACCGAAGGCGCCTACGGATGGGGCAGCGCCTATTTTCCGCAATACCTGATCGACCCGAAGGAACGCATGGTCGCGATCTTCATGACCCAGCTGATGCCCGCCGGCGGACTGGATTTGAATCAGAAGTTCAAAGTGCTGACCTATCAGGCAATCGTCAGGTGATCCGGTGTTGGATCCAGGATCCTCACTGATCCGGAGAATCCTGTCGCACATTCTCAGGCAGCCTCAGGAACAGGTCCTCGACGCGCGCCCTTGCCCAGGGCGTCTGGCGAAGGAAGGTGAGACTCGATTTGATGCTCGGGTGGAACTGGAAACAGCGAATCGGCACGGACTCCGCCATGCGTTGCCAGCCGAGATTGCGCTCGAGCACTTCGAGTACGTGTCTGAGCGTCACCCCGTGCAGCGGATCCTTCGGGTGCGTTCGGGAGCCTTGAGAGCCGGCGGAATCACCATTCATGCGTAGGAATACGTAGCAGATTCCCTGATCGACGGCGTACTGGTGACGGTTGAAATCGATGGCACTTTGTGTGAGAACTCAGGTCACAGGACCAATAACCCCGTGATCCCATGAAAAGCCATCAGGTTCTCGCTGGATTCGCAATCGCGACGTCCGCACTTGTCCTGGCGGTTGCCGACCCATCCGATGCGCTGGTGCCCGCTGCCGCCGAGCCCGTCATGGCTCCAGACGATGATCGCGACGCGGCTGGAGTGCTTCTCTCCGAGAAGGACCTCGACGAAATGCTGGCTCCGCTGGCGCTTTATCCGGATCCGCTCGTAGCCATCATATTGCCCGCGGCCACGGCGCCCTCAGACATCGTGCTTGCCTCCCGATACCTGGCCTCCCACGCAGGGGTAGCGTCTTACGATGACCAGCCTTGGGAGGATTCCGTCCGCAGCCTTGCGCGCTATCCGGAAGTCATCAAATGGATGGATGAGAACCTGGGGTGGACAAAGCGGCTGGGCGAGGCGTTTGTGCGTCAGCCGGTGGACGTCATGAACGGTATCCAGCGCCTTCGCGCGAAAGCCCGGGCGTCTGGAGCATTGGCGAGCAACAGCCGGCAGACGGTCGTGGAGGACTCGGACATCATCCGCATCGTACCCGCCCAAACCGACGTCATCTATGTCCCCCGCTACGACCCCTTCGCCGTCTACATGGGATATTCCTACGCGTGGCAGGGTCCCCTGATCAGTTTCGGCATTGGGTTCCCGCTCGGATACTGGGCCGCCTATGATTGCGACTGGCGCAGCCGGCGGATCTGTGTGGTCGGGAGGGAATACAGGGTCCGCGTTTGGAATGACTGCCGGATCGGCCGCATTCCGCTCCATCACTATTGCTCGGATCATCACCATGCCGGGCAGTGGAGCGTGTGGCACTCGCGAAGCCTTCCGCCAGTTTCAGGCAACCACCGGCATACGTA
>JAGOJU010000148.1 GCA_017994935.1 Opitutaceae bacterium | reverse complement strand
CCGTCGGGCCGGACCAGGCGGTGCGATTCTCCCAGTCGCGCTCCTGCCTCTGATCGTTGATCTGGTACTTGGCGCCGGTCTGGAGGGTGACGGGGACCTTCCAGTCAAACTGCTTCTTGAAGTCCGCCTTGACATTCTGGTTCTCCGTCGGGGCCCACCAGTGGATGTGCTGGTTGAGGTTGACGGTGTAGGAGGACGCTTCGTAAACGGACGGCCCCGAAGTCTGGGCAAATGTCGGATAGTAGGGCTTGTCGCGAAAATCCAGCGACCAGCCGAGACCGCCCGGTGCAACCACGTTGGTGCTCGCGCGGCCGGTGTTGTAGTTCGGGTAGATGATGTCCGCGTAGGAATAGAAGTAGCTGAGGTCGAGCTGTGCGGTTTCGTCCATCAGCTTGATGCTCGCCCCGGGGTTCACACTGTAGTTGACGGAATTCTTTTCAAAAAGCGCGGACCAGGTCTGGGCCTGTGAGCCCGCGGTCGGCAGCGCTTCGGAGCGCTCCGAGGTGGAGGTCGAGGTGAAATTCGCCGCAGAGCCGCCGGTGAGGATGTCCCAGCGGTAGAAGCGCTGGTCCTGGTCGTTTGTGTTATAGGCGGTCTTCAGAAACACATAGGCATTGCTGCCGATCTTGTAGTCGACGTTGGCAGAAAAGCTCTCGGCGATTGCCGTGTAGAAAAAGTCGCCCGTGCCCCAGATGCGGGTGATCGGAGCGGCTGTCGGGGAGGAAAAGAAGAGCGCCCCGTTTCCGAACCCTGAAAGGCCCGCTCCGACTTCATCCTGGGTCGTCGATGAGCGGCGATGACTTGCATTGAGAACGATTCCGAGGTTCTTCTCCCCGCCCATGACACTGAACGTGTCGGAGTAGTTCAGGGCCAGGACATCCGGATTGCCGTCAAACTTGTCCTGGAAAGGATTGTCGCCCGAGTCGCGGGTCCGCCACATGGTGCCGAGCGTGAGATTGATCTTGCGACCAGGGGAGTCGAACGCGCGTTTGCTGATGAGGTTGACGAAGCCCGCCACGGAATTGGCGTCGTCCTGCGGCCGGGGCGCCTTGATGAGTTCGATCGACTGCAGATTCGTCGTTCCCATCTGCTCGATCTGGAACTCGCGGGACGCGCTGGTTCCGCGGGAAGTCGCCACCTGCTGGCCATCGACCTGAAGGACCGAAAACTCCGGACTCATGCCGCGGATGAACACGCTGCGCACCTCGCTGCCGACGATCTCCGTGGTCACCTCGGAAAGGCGCTGGATCAGTTCACCGGGGTTGGCGGAGGGATTCCCGTACGCGTCGAGCGCCGAAACCACCTTCGAGTTGGGAGCCAGCTTCTGCTGCTGGATCGCAAGCGACTGCCCCTCCTTGATGCTCTTCACGACCACCTTGTCCATCGCATAGTAGCCCGCGGTAAGCGCGAGATTCTGCGTGGCGGTCGTGCCGTTCGAAACGGAGACGGCCGCCTGCATGTCGTCGAGACCGGTGTAGGACGCCGTGACCGTCTGCATGCCCTCCGGCACGCCCGTCAGCCGGTACTGGCCGTCGCGATCCGTCTCCGTCTGGAGGTTGGTGCCGCGCACGGTGATGCTGGCGTTCCAGAGCGGCTCCTGGGTCGCCTGATTGATGACACGCCCCGTGATCACACCCCCGCCCGACTGGGCGAACGCGGATCCGGCCAACAGACTCAGACAGGCGCAAATCGCACCGAACACGAAGCGCACGGGCGCGCGAGAGGGATCTGACAGAATGATTTTCATAGTGGCATACGGTTGTTGGAGGCTGCCTGTGGAAACGCCCTTCGCCGCCCTGCCGGCATCCCGGCTGGGAAGGCGCAACTGCGGATAGCATGCAAGGGGTTCATGGGGGGCAGTGCGGCGATTTGAGCCGGTGGCATCGGAAAGTTCAAGAACAATTAACTAACCAGTTACCTATTTGTTTTCAGCTGTCGTGAGCTTGGGACTCGCATTCCTCCCCGAAGCGACCGATTGTTGTAACCGCATCGTTACTTATTAGGCCCCATCCTCCAATGCGGAAATCATCTCCCCTTCGCCTGGCCGCCCTGGGAGGCGGCAATCGCTCCCAGGTCTACTTCCTCCACGCGGCGAAGTTTCCCTCATCCTACAGCCTGGTCGCGGCCGCCGACCGCCACGCCGCCCGCCGCGCCCGGATGCGCGAGATCTCCGGACTCCCGGGTTTCAGGGAATTCTCCACCGCCGAGGAACTGCTGGCCGCCCCTCGTCTTGCCGAGGTGCTCATTGTGGGAACCCAGGATGCCTCGCATTTCGCCCACGCGGGCGCCGCGCTTCGGGCGGGCTATGATCTGCTCCTGGAGAAGCCCATCGCCACATCCCCGGAGGATGTCCTGGCCCTCCGGGACCTCGCGGGAAGCCTCGGACGGCGCGTGCTCGTCTGCCACGTGCTGCGCTACACGTCTCTCTTCCGAAGGGTTCACGCCCTGTTGTCGGACGGCGCCATCGGGGAACTCGTGTCCCTCGAGGCAACCCAGGGCCTGGATCCATGGCATCAGGCGCATTCCTATGTACGCGGCCATTGGGGAGTTGCGGAACACAGCACCCCGCTCACGGTCGCAAACTCCTGCCACGACCTGGACATCATTTCGTGGCTGGTGGACGCTCCTTGCAGCCGGGTTTCCAGCTTCGGCGGCCTGCATTTCTTCAACTCCCGGCATTCGCCTCCAGGCGCCCCGCGTCGATGCACCGACGGCTGTCCCGCAGCGGAAACGTGCCCCTACGACGCCCATCGTTACCTCTCCGACAAACGAAACTGGCTCAATGCCGTGTTTGATCGCGCGAACTCCGCAACCAACGTGGAAATCATCGACTGGCTTCGCACCAGCAAGTGGGGTCGTTGCGTTTTCCAATGCGACAACACCACCGTGGATCACCAGACTGTCGCCCTGGAGTTTGTCAACGGAGTCACCAGCAGCTTCACCGTCACTGCCTTCAGCCACGGTCGCGATCTCGCTCTCTTCGGCACCAAGGGTCGTCTTCTCGCCGGCGCCCGCGTCCGTGAAACCGCGGGTTGCGACATCCTGCTTGAAACGTTCGGAAATCGGGATCGGGAATGCATTCAGGTTCCAGCAGGACCGGACATGGATGAGACCCTCATGCGCGAACTGGCCGATGAACTCGCAAGGCCCGATCCTGCCGATATGCTCAGCTCCCTCGACCGCTCAGTGGACAGCCACCTCATGGGCTTTGCGGCCGAAACGTCCCGACGCACCGGGAAAACGGTGCGCCTTACACCGGTGGGAATTTCCGCCTGAGCCCTACATCCATTGCTCGTAAACCGGTGAATTCACCGGTCCCGAAATTCCCGCCGCCGACAGCACCGTCTGACGCCATTTCCGCGCCGTTGCTTCGCCTCGAACCGGCGGCCTTTTCACCGACACCGCAGCCACAAGAAGCCGGAGGGGACGTTCGAGCGCCAGCTCAAAATGCCCTCTCGGCGCGCAGGCTGAAACCACGCGTCGAAGCTGGGCCGCGCGCCAACCCGCGCTTCGGGATCCGCGACTCGACCGGACCAGTGCCGCGTCGATCACCCTGCCGGCCAGGCGTACCGCCTCCACAGCAGGAGCGACTTCCGAAGCGCGACCGGAAGCAGCCAACAGCGACGGCAGGACGTTCGCCGCAGTAGTCCAGCGCGTCCAGCAGGTCCGAATCCTGTTCCGGGACGCGCGCGTAAAAAGTGTTCCCTCCATGATTTCAGATTCGATCCAATCGCCAAACTCGCGTGCGACATCGCTCTCGATCCGAAGAAAGTCCGCAAATCCAGTCAGGGGAT
>JAGOJU010000147.1 GCA_017994935.1 Opitutaceae bacterium | reverse complement strand
GATCTCCGCCGTGGACCCTGGCCGTCGCATTGCCCAGACCCAGGTCGACGGCGATTTCAACCACGCGCTCGTGGGGCGGGTAGTCGACGGGAGGCGTGAAGACGCCGTCCTTGCCGGGAGCGCTCCTGTAGAGCTCCGCGTGACGAAGGTGTGCCACCAGAGCGGCCTCCTTCTCCGGATTCAACTGGAAGACACCTGTGGAGAATATCTCGATGCCGCCGATCTTTGCGGAAAGACGGGACAGATCGACAGGCTCCGGCTGGGCACCGACCGACTTGCCGATCGCCTGGATCAGGCGTCCCACATTGGGATCATTGCCGGCAATTGCGCACTTGAAGAGCGGCGCGTTGACGATCGCCTTTCCCAACTGGAGGGCGAGCTGGCGGGTGGGGGCACCGCTGATGTCCACCCGGATGACATGGCGCACGCCCTCGCCGTTTCTCACGACGTCTTCGGCTAGGTCGCGACACACCTGCCTCAGCGAGGACTCGAAAGCGGCAGGATCGGTGCACGGGACGCTGCCCGATGAAATGAGGACAACCGTGTCGGAGGTGCTGGTGTCGCTGTCCACGCTGATCGTATTGAAGCTTTCCTCCACCACGCGCCCGAGAATCGCGCGGAGGGTGTCCCTCGGCACCGCAAGATCAGTGAGAAGGTAGACCAGCATGGTCGCGAGGTTGGGTTCGACCATGCCTGCGCCCTTGGCAACCCCTAGAATGGCGCCGTTCCCCAGAGTGGCGCGGCGTGCCTTCGGGTAGAGATCGGTTGTCACGATACCCTCCGCAAGAGGGAGAGCGGATCCGCCGGCGAGGCTATCAACCGCCCCTGGCAATGCGGCGATCATGGCGTCGACAGGCAGGCTCCAGCCGATGATGCCTGTGGAGCAGGGAAGGACGGAATTGGCCGGGATCGAGAGCAGACGCGCCACCTCTGAGGCGGTCCGTTCAGCGGACCCCACTCCGCCTGGTGCGCAGACGTTGGAGATCTTGTTGTTGATCAGGATCGCTCCGATCGTGGGCTCGTCGAGCCGCCTGCGCCCGATCAGCACGGGCGCACCCGGAAAGGCGTTTCGAGTGAAGACGGCGGCGAAGTCGGGCGACGGTTTTTCGAGCGCCAGCAAGGTGAGGTTCATGCGTGCCGGCTTGGGCGCCTCCCGGGGCATGAATTCGAGACGAGCCGTGCCCACGCGGAAGCCGACGGGCAGGATTGCCTGGGTGGAAAGCCAGGTGCGATGTTCCTCGCGGGAGGAGAAGATGAGGGACGTGCTGGGCACCTCTCACACCTGTGACTTCCTGCCGGGGGAGTGAAGCCGATTCTTTGAAGGACGGTTGAGGCGGTGAGTCGCCGCGCGACAAACAATCTTACAGTCCGATGCAATTTTTTATGGAAAGCCAATGGCCGGGTCCGTAGTCAGTATTCCATTCCGCTGAATTGTGAGCGTCCTTGATACTGCTCTTTTCCACGCGCCCGACTCGGGGCGATCCGCCAACCAGGCGGAAGGCCGTCAGCGTGATCCTGAATGAACGTTTCTGAAATCACTGCCAAGGCCAAGGTGCTTCTCGAGGCACTTCCCTATATCCAGGATTTTCGAGGTTCCACCTTTGTCGTGAAGTATGGTGGAAGCTTCATGGACGATCCTGATCCGGTCATCCGCACGCGTGTTGCCTATGACATCGCATTTCTCGCCGCCTGCGGGATCAATGTTGTCGTGGTGCATGGCGGTGGAAAGGCCATCACGAAGGCGATGGAGGTTTCAGGACTTGAGGCCAAGTTCGTCAACGGGCTTCGGGTGACGGATGCCGCGACGGTGGCGATCGTGAAGAAGACACTGGACGAGGTCGTCAACAAGGAGGTCTGCGATGCCATCACCCTGGCCAACGGCAAACCCAAGGGTCTTCCGGGGGATTCCGTCCTGGTCTGCCAGAAGCTGACCGAGGATGACGACGGGCGGCCCGTCGACCTTGGATTTGTGGGGGAGGTCACCGAGGTGAAGGTGAAGCTGATCAAGAAGGAAATTGCGGAAGGATTCATTCCCGTGATTTCGCCCGTGGCGGAGGGCTATGACGGCATGCCCTACAACGTGAATGCCGATCTGGTTGCGGGACGTGTGGCGAGCGCGCTTCATGCCCGCCGGCTGGTCTACATGAGTGATGTTCCGGGGCTGCTGTCAGCGCCCCCCGATCCGGCATCGCTGATTTCCACGCTCAGGATTTCCCAGGTCGATGCCCTCAAGCAGAAGGGCGTGATCGACAAGGGCATGCGCCCCAAGGTCGGCAGTGCGATCCGTGCTCTCCAGGAAGGCGTGCAGCGCGTGCACCTCATCGATGGCCGCCTGGCGCACTCGCTGCTCCTCGAGATTTTCACCGACAAGGGCATCGGAACGGAAATCGTGCACGGGTAGCGGGCTCCCCCAGGCGCCGTTGCCGCGCGCATTGCTCCAATCGCCCCTCCGCAGTTTTGTTCATCATGCAACCCACCGTTGTCCGCACCTCGACCGCTGATCTCTATGATGCGCATGTTCTCAAGAACTATGCCCGGGCCGCACTCACCCTGGTGCGTGGTCGCGGCGCGCGGGTCTGGGATGACCAGGGGAATTCGTATCTGGATTTCACGTCAGGCATCGCCGTCAGTGCGCTCGGCCACTGCCACCCGCACTGGGTCGCCACCGTTCAGCGGCAGGCGGCGGAGCTGATCCACACCAGCAATCTTTTCCGAAATCCCAATCAGGCGGAACTGGCGCGGCGTCTGATCGGGTATGCAGGTCCCGGACGCGTCTTCTTCTGCAACAGCGGCGCGGAAGCCAACGAAGGCCTTTTGAAACTTGCCCGGTTGCACGGGATGAAGCGGGCAGGTGGCGAGGAGGGGAGGATTTTCCATGTCGTCGCCGCGACGCATGCCTTTCACGGTCGCACTTTCGGTGGCATGAGTGCCACGCCTCAGGAAAAGATCCAGAAGGGCTATCGTCCCCTGGTGCCGGGCTTTTCCTTCGGCGAACTCAACAAGCTTGAAACCTTTGAGTCGCTTGTCAGCGAGCAGACCGCTGCGATTTTTCTCGAAACCATCCAGGGCGAAGGAGGCGTGCATGCTTGCACACCGGAATTCCTGCGTGGAATCAGAAGGCTTTGCGACCGGCACAATCTGCTCCTGATGCTTGACGAGGTGCAATGTGGCATCGGTCGCACCGGGGCGTTTTTTGCCTTTGAGCACGCAGGAGTGCGCCCGGATGCGATCGGCATGGCCAAGGGACTTGGCGGGGGTTTCCCCATCGGTGCGATCTGGGTTGCGGAAAAGGTCGCCGAGCTGTTCCAGCCCGGTTCGCACGGATCGACCTTTGGCGGCACCCCTCTGGCGTGCGCCGCGGGCCTTGCCGTTCTGGATGTGATCGAGCGCGAGGGGCTGATCGACAAGGTCCGGCTGAACAGCGTGCCGTGGATCAGCGAATTGAAGGTGTTGGTGGACGATTTTGCGTCGCAGGTCACGGCGGTGCGCGGCTACGGGTTTCTGGTGGGATTACAGATGACGAGCGATCCTGCACCCTACGTCGCTGCGCTGCGGGAAGCCGGATTGCTGGTGCCATCAGCAGGCGGGAATGTGATTCGACTGCTGCCACCGCTGACCTCTACGCCGGAGGAACTCTCTCAGTCCGTCCAGATCCTGCGCGGCGTACTCAAGGCAAGGGCGTAGCGAGAGTGCTGGAGGCAGGCGGGATGGGTTTTTGTTTTAAGTGGAAAATCGAGCGCACGCCGAGCGACCGGGAGTGAGTGTTTGCAGGTTTCGAAGACGTGAGGTGAGGACGGGCCTGGCTGGCGATTGGCGCAGATGTGCTGGAGAGCGAGGCCGGAGAGTGTGGAGCTGATGC
>JAGOJU010000021.1 GCA_017994935.1 Opitutaceae bacterium | reverse complement strand
TGCTCAGGAAATTGCGCCGCAAACCAGAGGAATTGCTCCGCACCGGCAAATCAGCCGACTGGAAGCTGGCGATCGCCGCGGCGCTGAAGGAGCGCACCACGGTGACCAACCGCTGGCTGGCCACGACCCTGCACATGGGCAACCTGCACGAAGTCAGCCGCAAGGTAAACGCGTGGGCGCGCCAGCCCGATGCGGCCTTGCAGAAGAAACTTCAATGAACCCCAAACCCCAAGGCCTGACCCCGTCTCTTGCCTCGGGCTTTTGGTTTGGTTGGAGATTCAGGATCCTCGGGAATATGGGGAAGCCCGTGAGAAGGATCGCACGGGGGGAAAGGACGGGCGTCGGGATGCGGCAGCCGGTCCCGGGGCACGACGGAGCGTGCTCCTCCAAATTGAGCCGAGAATTTTTGGTCCGCGGCAAAAGGGAACTAGTCCGGGATTCTATCCAGCAGCACGGCATCCGCGGAAATGCGATCGCCCATCCGGCCTGTCAGCCTGACGGAAAGTTCCCGGCCCTTTGTGAGCTTGAAGCGTCCCAGGAGGTTCCAGCGGTTGCCATTGGTCTGCTGATTCACGGTCGATTCGCGAGATTCTCCTTCGTGACGAATGATGGCTGCCGCCGCGGAGGACAGGTCACTTCCCTCGGGCCAGCGCATATAGATGTCGTAGAGACCATCGAGCGGAACGGAGACGGACCATGTCGCAAAGGTTGTTGAGTCCTTTACCTCGGCAAACGCGGAATCGGCCATGTAGCTGCCCGGAATTTTCAAGGCTTTCCATTCGCCCGACAGTTGGCAGGCGGTATCGGTGTTATCCACGACAACATGCGTGATCAGGTCGAGATAGGTCCGCTCTCCGCCATGTGTGACATAACCGTCCGTCAGCACCTTTGTGAACCGGGCCAGCCCGTCACCGACAAGATAGCATTCCATGTATTCCATGCCGGCATGGAGTGCCGCCTGGTAGCGCCAGCATTGCTCCTTGGCCGGGTGCTTGTGCCAGAAGGGGGAATAGAAGTAGTTGATCACCCGAAGGTGTACCGGCACGAGGTCGTTGCCGTAGTCTGAGAAACAATCCCAGTTCACGTTGTCGACGACCTTTCCCGCAGGTGTGTCCGGGGCGCCATCGCCATCGGTGTCTATCAAGTTGCTGACACCGTGAGAAACCCCGGTCTTGCCGCGGCCGGGAGCATTCAGGTGGGCGAAATAATCCTGCACCAGGTGCAGCCCATCAGCGAAGATCCGCATTGCCGCATGATGTTCCGCGGGTGTCGCGGCCTTCGCGCGCAGTTCACGGGAGATCCTCAGGCATTCGAGCGCATTGTGCAGGCGCGTATCATCCGGCAGGTGGTAGGCCAGCACGGGCGAGGTATGCTGCACCTTTGTCGGATCATCGCCCCTGATCATCCGGACCCCGGGATGTGATTTTTCCAGGTCCGCGGTAAAGACCTTTTCGCTTTCGTTGTCTGCATCCTGAACCGCCTTGACCACATATGCCTCAAGACTCTGTTGCGACGCGTAGTTTTCGAAGGCCTTCGCCCCCTTCATGGCGGTGGCGGCGAGTTGACCATGCGAAACCCGCGACCATGCGCCCAGGCTGCCCGGCCAGACGGTCAACATTGCCACCGCCGCGATTGCTGTGCGCAACGCTGAATAGTTATGCAGCATTTGAATTTAATTCAGCGAGGCGCTGCCAGTCGTGTCAAGGGCCTTCCCTATGAGGGCGGTGCATG
The DNA here is from genome assembly GCA_017994935.1 of Opitutaceae bacterium. Taxonomy (GTDB): domain Bacteria; phylum Verrucomicrobiota; class Verrucomicrobiia; order Opitutales; family Opitutaceae; genus UBA6669. The sequence continues at coordinate 52,450 of JAGOJU010000021.1, read as the reverse complement.
CGTTACCTGGTCTTGAGGTGCCCGCCGGGTGCCGGGTGGTGGTTCAAACAAGGCAGCGAATCTCGAAGATCTTTGCGCAGGGATCGCCGTGGGTTGCGAAGACGTGAATGCGCACAGCCTGCACATCCCCGGCTGGCAACGGGTGCCGGCGGAGGCGTTGGTAGTTGCCGGTCACGGATGCCAGCAGATGCCAGTCTTGTTCGCCGGAACGGCACCCCAAAATGTTGTAGTCGCGCACGGTTTCAGGCTGCGGGCCCCGGATGATGCCGTTGTTGATGCTGTCGGAAGAGGTCAATGTCAGTTCACGTTGGAAACCGGTGTCGAAGGCCAGCTGGATGCTGCGGATGGTCCTCGGTTTTTCCCAGCGCAGCTCGATCCAGGCTCCTTCCACATCCAGGCGCCCGGCCCAGTGATTGACCGCTGCATCGATCGCCTCGCCTGCGCCGCACATTTCGAGTGGCACATCGAGCTCAGGCAGGCACTTGACGCTGGGTCCGGGGAAGTCGCGAAGCCAGCCATTCGTGACATTGGCAGCCAGCGCTTCACCTTCTTCGGCCGAAGCCGAGATCGTGGCCTGGCGAGCGATGTCGTTCTCGGATTCGTGGCGTACACCCTTGATCGTCTGGTCATCTGCGATCAAAAGTTGCTGGAGCTCCTGGAGCAGCGGTTTCTGCTGGTAGAGCTTGCGTGGCAGCATCCCGTGACGAATGCACAGGGCTGCAGCCGTTCCGATAGCCTGTCCCATGACACTGCACGTTCCCATCACCCTGGTCGAAGTGAATGCAACATGACTCGCGCTGATGTTCCGGCCTGCCATGAACAGGTTTCCGACATTCCGGCTGTAGAGTGCACGCAGAGGAATATTGAACACCTCCTTCGTTGCCACCTGCCGGCCTGGAGAATCCGTGGTGCTGTCAAAACCGCCGGGCGGGTGATCGTCCATCGGCCATCCGCCGATTGCGACAGCGTCTTCGAAGTTTCCTCCGTCGATGAGATCCTGCTGGGTCAGGATATGGTCGCCCATGATCCGTCGACTCTCGCGTTTACCCGGCACCATGCCGATCCACTCCAGCGCCCAGTTGGCGCTTTCGGGAAACCTGCCGCTGTTCTTGATGTGATCCCAGATCCCCATGACGATTGCCAGCAATTCGAAACGGATCCGCTCATTGTCGCTGACGGTATCGATGTGTCCCCCCCATTCGATCCACCAGTATCCGTATTCCCACGACTTGATCGTGCGGCGCCGCAGTTGCGCCTCGTCCATCTTTCGTGCCCATGACGGAGGAGCGAACGGCACAGGTTCATCGTGTTTCCGCGAGGTGAAAAGAATGCTGCTGCCCAGCGTTTCCCGATCAGCATTTTCCGGAGCAAGCGATTCGCCGAATTCAGCCCGCGATTCCCGCCCATGGCGCATTTCGGCACCGGCTTCCAGCGCGAGACGCGAATCTCCCGTACAGTCGCAGAAGAGGTTTGCGCGGATTCGGTAGATTCTCTCCGTCGTATCGCATCGCACTGTCACCTCTTCGATGCGATCCTCCTTCAATCCTGCAGAAACCAGGGTGCTGTCGAGCAGGAGGGTGATGTTGGGTTCGGTCATCACCTTGTCGTAGAGCAAAAGGTCCCACATTTCGCGGCAGCGACGGGGATTGTTCACCGCGTCATCGAGGCGAAGCTCCTCCAGGATGCCGCCTTCGCGCCAGCCGGGGCGATTCTTGTGCCAATTGGCGCCGACAATGTGCATCCGAACCTCGCTGGAGGCATTGCCGCCGAGCCGGGATCGATTCTGCACCAGCACGACCCTTGCGCCGTTTCGTGCGGCTGCAAGTGCCGCGCATACGCCCGACATGCCGCCCCCGGCGACAAGCACATCCGTCGACAGGTCGATCACAGGCAAACCTGAATCAGGCGTGGCGTTTGCGACCTTGGAGTTCAGCAATGACAACCTGGACCGGATTTGCTCGGTCATCTGTGAGGCAGAGGGCATGGAACGGGAGGGAGAGAGACGGGGAACGGGCAAAGGTTGGTTGGAAACGATATGCCTGGCGCTCCCTCAGGCCCGTGCAGTGATGGGGCCGACCGGATGATGATCAAGGGAGCGCCTCAGCGGTGAACCGAGTGATGGGGCAATTCTGTGACATCCACCAACCGGGCGTTACTGAATGCGTTAAACGAAAGCCCGGCCCCATGCTGAGATTGAGAATGGAGTTGGAACCCGGAAGAGATGCGCGTCCAACTTAACGCTTTCAGTGACCTGCCGATTGGCATATCTCCAAGGGGATTCAAACTGCCGTCCCGGCTCTCCAACCTACTTCAATTGGGGAGAACTCCTGCCATTGAATCAGCCCGCGGCTATTCCTCTCATGATCCATCATATTTTTTGTCGTGCCGTGTTTGTGTCGATTGGCATTTTCGCCGTCGCAGGCGGCGCTTGCTGGGCCGCTGACGTGGCGGTCGGCGCCCCTCTCGTCGTGTGGTCGGAAGGCTGCATGGACATCCATCACATCAATACCGGCCGTGGCGAGACCGCGTTCTTCATCCTGCCCGACGGCACCACGCTGCTTGTGGATGCGGGAGCGGCTCCGCCCGAGCCTGGCTGGAGCACTCCGCCCAAGCCCGACGCTTCTCGAGGAGCGGGTGAGTGGATCGCACGCTATATTGCACACACGCTCCAGGGGTTTCCGGAAAAACGGATTGATCAGGCGGTCATTTCGCATTTCCACATCGATCACATGGGCGCGATCAGCGCGACGTCGGCTGTCTCCTCATCGGGCGCCTATCAGCTTGGCGGACTAACCGAGATCGCTGAGCATATTCCGATCAGCCGGCTGTTCGATCGAGGCTGGCCAGACTACGACTGGCCGTTGCCACTTGTGGACCTGAAGATGCAGAACTATCGGAAATTTATCGCATGGGAAAGCGCCCACCGGGGGTTGAGAGTCGAGCGCGTTGAAGCTGGGCGCAACGACCAGATCGGATTGCTCCACAACAGGTCTCGCTATCCGGAATTTGAAATCCGAAACATTGCTGTGAACGGCCACGTCTGGACCGGTGTCGGTTCGGTCTCCCGCAATCATTTTCCGGAACTTTCCGCCCTTCCGAAGACCAACTATCCGTCCGAGAACAAATGCAGCGTCGCCCTGCGAATCTCCTATGGAAAGTTCGACTATTTCACGGGTGGAGACCTCGACGTGCGGGATGTTGAGATTGCGAGTCCCAGCGATCAATGGAAGGACATCGAACGGCCCGTGGCCCTGGCCACCGGGCCCGTGGAAGTTTACAAGGTCAATCACCATGCCAATTACGACGCCAGCGGTCCCTTCCTCCTGAGCGTCCTTCGACCGCAGGTGAGTGTGGCATCGACCTGGGGGGCGAGCCAGCCCGCGATGAGTGTGCATCGCCGGCTGCTTTCGAGCGCTACCTATCCGGGACACAGGGATGTGTTTTATACGAACATGATGGAGGCGACATTGTCTGCCTTGCATATCGATCGTACCAAGACCCCCGCGGGACATATTGTCGTCCGCGTGAAGCCTGGCGGTGGGGAATTCTTCGTGTATGTACTCGACGACACCGACGAGACCTATCGGATAAAGGCTGTTTTCGGCCCCTATCGATCCGGTTGAACGATTTCCTCAGCGGCGCACTTTCCATGTCAAAACTCCTCGGCGTCACTCTCGCCGATGTCGCGAAAGCGGCCGGATTGAGCATCGGCGGAGTCTCCTATGCCCTTCGCGGGCATCCGAGCATCCCCGCCCGCACCATCGAGAGGGTTCGGGAAGTCGCCGCCAAGTTGAACTATCGGCCCGATCTCCGCGTCAGTACCCTGATGGCAACCATCAGGCGTGGTCGTATCCTCGCGCAGCCTGAAACACTGGCGTTCGTCTGGGTGAACACACCGAGGCAGAAGGACAATCTGCCTGTACACCTGCAGCATTACGTTAAGGTGGTTGTCCAGGCCGCCCGCCGGCGTGCCGAACAGCTCGGATCCGGCATTGAGGAATTCTGGCTGGGCCAGTTGGGCATGACTCCGAAGCGGCTCCATTCCATACTCCGGGCACGAGGAATCTCCGGCGTCCTCCTGTCCCCTGCCGCAAGCAACCAGAGCATCGCGATCGACTGGAACTGGCAAACCTTGGCCCCGGCCATCATTGGCAGCACTGAGATTTCCCCGGTGATCAACCGGGCTGCTCATTACCATTTTCGCAGCGTCTGGCAGACGTTGGAGCGGTTACGGGTGGAGGAGTGGAGGCGTCCTGCCGCGATTTTCAGTGAAAAGGTGCAGGGCAGGATTCATCGCATGCAACACGCCGCGTTCATCACCCATCATCCCACACCCGAGATCGCCAGCGACGCCGTCCGTTTCTGCGAGCCGGGCGAGTTCCGGGGTCTGGGTCGCTGGTTGAAAAAGTTCCGCCCCGATGCCCTCCTGCTGGGCTGGCAGGTGGACAGTAAAGGCCTGGAACAACTGCGCGAGTTGGCTCCGCAGGCTCGCCGTATAGTGACTTTGGATTGGCATCCGCATGGCGTGCTTCCAGGAATCGATCCCTGCAACGAAGTCATCGCTTCCAACGCAGTTGACCTTGTCATCGCCCAATTGCACCGCAACGAATGCGGCATCGCGCCGCTTCCAACCACCGTCTTGCTGGACGGCGTATGGCGTGAGAACTGGTGACGCTGAGAAGGACGCGAGGGAGGGGACCGGCGAGGAAAGTTGCGGAAAAGGAACAGGGGAACCTTGGCCGGGATCGTCAAAAGGCCACCAGGGTCAGGCCGAGGCTCTTGATATCGCACGATCGGGTGGCGAGGATCTCAAAGGCAGGAGCGGCATTGTAAATCATCAATTGGTACCTGCACCGCTGCATCTCGGGATTCTTGAGGGAGAATTCCTGGTTCCCCAGATGGACCTTGCATTCGCCCTTCATTTCCATGTCGAGGTATATCCCCCCAAAGTAAACGTGCTGTAGGCCACCTCGGAGCTGCAGCTTCTCGTGGGCCGGCAGATTCAATACTCCTTCCGCGATTTGCCCATTGGAACGGAAATCGTCCCAATGATCATGGCGGGCAACGACCGGTGTGTCTGGGGAGAGATCGGGCGCCAAGAAATCAGTGGAGACATAGTCCACGGGGTTTGTGTCAATAGCGGCGAGGCGGGGGTAGTCGTCAGCGTGCGATTCGATGGGGATGCCGGAAGCTGTCGCACGAGTCGCATGGGTGGCGAATTCCGCGTTTGTGAAACGTGAGGTGCTGATTGCCATGATCGCGTTTCCCAATCCCGCAATTTCCTCGAAGGTCGTCTGATAGAGGATTCCCATCAGACGCACCTCTTTCATACCCATCGCGCGGATCACCCGGTTGGCCTGGTTGTTCGAAGTGATGACGTAGTTTCCGCGCCCCATTGTTTCGTCGGCAAGGTGGATGATGTCGCGATAGTGATCGCCGCTCGCATCGTACAGTTTCGGTTCGATGAACGGCAGCAGTGCCTGGTTGTTGCATTCCGCGAGATATTCCTCGAGGGAGGGGACGGCTACACGGTTGCGCGGGGCGTCTGCTTTCAGGACGTATCTGGACCTCAGTACTGCGAATGGCACAAGAGCAATGGGAACCGGCTCCTGCAGGTTTGTGCCATCGCTGTTCAGGCAGGTCCGGTTCAGCGTCTCATCGTGCATGACGACGAGCCGACCATCCGCTGTCAGTCGAACATCCATCTCGACCGCTGCAAATCCCGCGCGCCTGGCGTAGCGGATGGCCTCAAGCGAGTTCTCTCCGGCGAGGGTGGATCGTAGATTGACTCCGCGATGCGCGATAAATTTTCGTGGGTGGTGAGTGGGCCCGGTCGCCGATATCTGCGCCAAGGCTGGAGACAAGACCAGGCAACCCGCGGCCAGGATGCGGGCACAGCGCGTCAGCAAGGCGGAAAGGCCGTTGGCGGCACACCTCATGACGATCTGTTCAGAACTTGTAGGTGAAATCCAGCGCGTAAGTCCTGTCCTGATCCATCTCGTAGCGGTTCATCTCGAAAGGAGCGAGATAGCCCTGTTTCACGCCCTGGTTGGTGAGATTTCTTGCCTGCAACTTCATGATGAAGTTCCTTGTGATTGAATAGCGGAGACCCACATCGAGGCGCTCCGACCCGCGCAGCCAGTAAGTTGTCCACGGATAGAGGCCCAGTGAAATCGGGCTTTTGCCCTTCCAGTTGTAGGAAATTCGGATTTCGCCCTTCTTCTTGGGAAACGTGTAGAAGACGGTCGCGTTGGCCAGATAGTCGGGCTGGTACTGGAGGGATTTCAGATGCACATAGGTCGTGCCGGAGAGATAATTCATCTCGCCCCAAAGCTTCGTATAGTTGAGTGCAACGCCCACGCTTTTCTCAAACACGCCGGGCAGGCCCGGGATCGCATTGTGCACCAACGCGACCTCCACGCCCCGCATCTTCGATTGCGAAGAATTGTACGGTTGGGTTGCTCGGTAGGTGACCCCGTCGATCTCCTCGTCGACCGTCTGGGTGTAGATATCGTCCCTGATATTCTTGGCGAACCCGCTGAGCGACGCCATGCCGTCCCTGTTGAAGAAGTATTCCAGAGCGAGATCGTAGTTGTCGGCGCGGCGCGGCTTCAGGTTCGGATTGCCACGCGTGATGGTCAGGTCCTCATCATCGCGGATCACCGCCTGGGCAATATCGTCGAATTGTGGGCGGCCGAGCGACTTGCTGACAGCGGCCTTGACCCGAAGGTTGGGGGTGAAGTTGTGGGTCAGGATGGCTGAAGGCAGGAGGTTCTCCCACGTGCCGCCGGACGGGGTGAATGTCCCGTCATACGCGCCGCTCGCGTTGGCGAGCGGAGATCGTGCGTCGTAATCCACCTTGTCGTAGCGCGCACCGGCGATGAGTTTGGTTTTTTCCCAACTGTACCTCGCCGAGAGGTACGCGGCGAGCAACTGTTCCTTGTAGAAGTAGTCACTCGACCAGGAGGCATTTCTGCTCGAGGTCTCGTTGATTGCCAGATTCGGCAGCACGGTCTGAGCGAACTTGGTATAATTGACCCATACCACCGGATAAGGGTAGTTCACCGAGCGGAAGTCGGGGACAAAACCCATGTCGGCCAGACCGGCGCTATTGTTGACGTAGTTGATGGTGGTGCTGTCACGGCTGACGTCCGTCTCACGCCAGTCGGCGCCAGCCGTGTACCCGAAGCCCTCTCCATGGGCCGAATAGTTTTTCTTGTAGTCGATCCGGACCTGCTTGGAGTCCACGTTGGAATCGATGATGTTCACCGGCGCCGAGCTCAATCGGAAGCCCGAGACGTTGGCCAAGGCGTCGGCGTTTTCGACCGCAATCCCGGGAAACAGGCTGTTGTAGTCGAAGGTGATGAAGGACGCGGGCGGACTGTAAAGGAAGGTGACAGTCTCATCCTTGTCATAGAATTCGTTCTGGAAGGCTCCGGCTCGCAGTTCGAGCGTGGAATCGGAACTGAGCCTCCCCTCCACCTTGAAGATGAGGCCGCGGGTTTCCTGGGCAAACCGGTCGTAGCTGTAGATGGCGCGAACGCGCCCGATCTTGAAGCGACCGACGTCGGTGCTCGGGCGGGTCAGGCCGGTGAAGGTTTCGAGGTAGAACTGGTTGAGATCCTGGTCCTCGAACTTCTTGTACTTGAATCCCAGGAGCGACACCGACCAGTCATCGGAAATGCGATATTCAAACTTGGCCGAACCGCCGTACATTTCCGAGTACTTGGTGTAGTCCATTGGGCGGTAGATACTCGGAAACGGATGCAGGCCGTCCCAATCCGTGAGATTGGCCGCCGCTGTCTTGCCGGTGGTGGTATAGTAAATGCGGCCGTTGGGGTTGGTCTTCGTGTAGCTATAGTCCCGTTGGCGATAGACACCGCTGAGCACGATGCCGAACCGGCCATCGCGGCCAAAGCGGTTCACATACAATCCGGACAGGGCACCGCCAAGGGGGCGATTTTTGTAATTGCCTGCGCGCGTGTAGAAATCGGAGATGTATTTGCCTTGGCCGGTCTCACGAGTCAGCTGCAGCCGAATGTTCGCGGTGCGCCGATCCTTGAGTGCGCTGTAAGGCTCGATGTTGGTGACGCCGCCGATGGCACCGGCGTCCAGATCGGCGGTGAAGCTCTTGTATACGCGGGTGGTGCGCGAAATCTGTGTGGGAATCAGGTTCAGATCCACGCGGCGCAGGCCGTCGCCATTGTTGGCTGTTGAGAACATCGTTATGCCGTCGAACGAGGTATAGCTCAGGTCGGCCGGGATGCCGCGCACGGAAACATACGACGCCTCCTGCTCGCCGTAGAGCGTCTGCATCGAACTGATGCCCGGCAGCCGGATCAGCGCATCAGCCAGGTTTTCGTCGGCCAGGTTGCCGAGTTCATCCATGGCCAGGGTGTCTGCGAGGTTCAGAGTCTCGCGGCGGTTTTCCACTTCCTCCTGGCTGCGCAGTGCGGTTCCGGTGACCTGCAATGCGTCCATGTTCACGACGTCCTCCCTCCGGGAAGAATTGGCGGACGGTGGCGTGGTTTGCGCCGAACTGATGCTCAAGGCGATGAAGGTAAAAACGACACCGGTGAGGAGAATCTGAGCGGACAGAGGCAGTTGGAGCAGCGCGCGTTTGTTCATGGTTCAGGAGGTTGAAATTGGAGGTGAATCAGGGGCCATCTTTTCTGGCGGGAATGATCCGGAGGGGTTTGCCAAGGGCAGGCAGCGGATTTGGGGAGTTTGCCGCGACGGAAACAATCTGGCCCTCACTGAATACGTTAAGTCCGGCGCAGAGGGGAGCGAATCGCCGCGGTGGATTCAACAGTGCCGACGGGGATGAACACGGAGAGATTGGCCGGAGGGTTTTGAGGAGACATTGCAAGCATGGGTCTGAATGAGGATCCCTGGATTGAGCGGATGGGCACTGCTTCCCGGCGCCAACTTCATGGGCAAGCTCCAATGTATTGGGCCATGTTAAGATCTGGTGACAGGGAGGCTGTTTCCGCTTTTCGAACGGAATTCCCCAAGCTGACCGCCCACGGCGGTCAGCTTGGGGAGGAAAGCGAGGTGGCCGGAATGAGGGTCGCGGAAAAAGGTTCTGGGCATGGGAGGCGGGTCCTCCCGCCTCAGTGAATAGATATGCAGGATTCTGATTCAGATACGAAGCTCATGAAGCCAAATCGTGTCAAGCCTTTCCGAGTTTTTCGCCTTACTCGGGGCTCGCGGCTGCAGCGGAACGCCTCGTGCGCATGGCCCACGCGACCACTGCAAATGCCGTCACGTGCAGCACGCTCATGCTCGTGAAGACCGGCGCATAACCGTAGTTCGCCACCGCCCGGCCGGTGAGGACCGTCGCAAGGATGCCGCCGATCCCGCCTCCGATGGCAGTGGCGGCGATGACCCGGGCCACGGCCTTGCGGGGAAAGCACTCCGACAGAATCGAAAGCTGGTTCACCATCCAGCACATCTGTGCCGCGAACATGATCGAAAGCAGTCCGAGTGAGAACCAGGCGTTCCCCGTGCGGACCGCCACGATGCCGAGTGGCATCAGCAGCGCAGACAAGAGCATCAATCGCAGCCGGGCCCGCAGGGGATTCCATCCGCGGCGCACCAGCCAGTCCGACAGCGCGCCACCCACCGGGCCTCCGATGTCCGCGAGCAGGAAGGGAATCCATCCCACCATGCCCAGCATTGCGAGGGAGAAGCCCCGGGCCGTCTGGAAATAGTCGGGCAGCCAGAAATTGAAGAAATAGGAAAAGCAATCGGTGAGAAACCGGCTCACCATGAACGCTGCGCACACCGGGTGGCGCATCAGCTGCCAGAGGGAACTCGATTCGCTCTTTTCCTCTTCCGCCCTGTTCTCCAGGATATAGGTCCGTTCCTTCCCGCTGAGGCGCGCGCTGCGCTCCGGAGAGTCGTAGTACCTCCACCAGAGGAAGAGCAGGAGTACGCCCAGCAGTGCCGTAAGAATGAAGCTCCAATGCCATCCGAAGCGCAGGGCGATGAACGACACCAGTGGAGGAGCGAGAATTGAGCCGACGACGAAGCCGTTGTTGTAGATGGCGACGCAAAGGCCACGTTCGCGGGAAGGTACCCACTCCGCGATCGCCTTGATGGCAGCCGGAGTGTTGAACGATTCGCCGAGCCCCAGGAGAAAACGCATCACTGCGAGCCCGAACCAGCCGGTCGCCAGAACATGGAGACCGCTGGCGAGCGACCAGAATCCGATCGCCAGCGCCAGCCCGAGTTTCACTCCCAGACGATCGAGGGCGGAGCCGGCAAAAAGGTATCCCACCGTGTAGGCGGTCAGGAAAGAGGAAACGACATAGGAGTATTCAACCGCGCTGACACCCAGGGTCTCGCGCAGGGTGGGCGCGAGCACGGACAGCGTCTGTCGGTCCAGGTTGTTGACGATCGCGGTGATGAACAGGAGACCGACGATCAGCCAACGATACTGTTTCAACCGCTGCCTCCAGGGGGTCTGCTGGGCGCCATTCACGGTCATGTCGTCAGGTGCCGGAACCAGGAGATCGATGTCTCCCTCCTCTTGGCGCGCTTGATCATTGCAAGGCGGCTCATGCCCGGCCGTTTCAAGGCTCCAGGGTGACCTTCACTGAGGTTTCTCCCGACAAGACCAGATCAATTCCTTTCTGAAAATCCGTCAGCGGCAGTCGGTGGGTGACAATCTCGTCCATGGGCAACAGATTTCGCTCCAGCATTCGGATTGCCACGGGATAACAGTACGGGCCCAGGTGCGCGCCGTGAACGTTCAGTTCCTTCGAGTCGCCAATGATCGTCCAGTCGACGGTGACCTTTTCCCGCATCACGCTGAATTCCACGAAGGTCCCCAGCTTGCGGATCATCTGCAGGCCTTGCTCCACCGCCGCCGGATGCCCGGTCGCTTCGATATAGACGTCGCAGCCGTAGCCTTCCGTGAGCGCCCGCACCTTGGCCACCGCATCCTCTTTCCTGGGATTGATGGCCAGATCCGCTCCGCAGCGGAGTGCCAGGTCGAGTCGTTCATCGTTGAGATCCAGGGCGATGATGCAGGCCGGACTCTTCATCCTGGTGGCGACCACCATGCCGATCCCGAGAGGGCCGCAGCCAGCGATCACAACCGTGTCCCGATACTTGATCTCCCCGCGCTCGACAGCATGGATTGAACAGGCGAGCGGCTCGATGAACACCGCATGATGTGCAGGAATCGATTTGGGCACCTTGTAGTTCAAGGATCCGGCGGGGAAGAGCATGTATTCCGCCCATGCCCCGAACACCGCCTGACGGAATCCGTAGATGTCGTGCACGGCGCACATCCAGTAGTTTCCTTGACGGCAATAGCGACATGAGCCGCACGGAACAATTTGTTCGCTGACCGCGTGATCTCCAATCTCGAGCTGGTGGCGTTCGGCCGCCCTTTCGCCCAGTGAGACCACTTGTCCGACAAATTCATGGCCCGGCGTTACCGGTGCCTGACAATACCCGCCGGTCTTCCCATCTCCCCAAAACAGCGCTGCGCCTGTGAAACATTTGATGTCGCTCGCACAAATCCCCGTGCTGAGCACCCGGACGAGCACCTCCTCCGGCCCTGGCGTTGGCACCGGACGCTCCACCAGGCGATAGTCGTGAGGCCCATACGCTAGCACGGCTTTCATGGAACGGGGCAGCGCGGTAGCATTCATAGGGTTTGCCTGCTTTCTAAAGGTCGTCTCCTCCGCAGCGGCAACCGGGCATTCACTGAAGACGTTAAGTGGGAGGTGACCATGAAGGCTGTCACAGCACCCCGGATGGTGCACGCACGGTCGTTCCCTGGAATCACTTTTGGTTTCCAGCTGACACAAGACAGCCCGGAGAAAGGGATCCGCAGATGGCGCAGGTTGGCTCTCGGAGAATTGATGGGGAAATCCGCGAAATCAGAGGATGAACTTCCGATCAGCGAACAATCGGAATTGAGAACAGGTGCAATTGCCGGAGGGGCGATCGGAATACCTTCCAACCTGGAAGGCCAATCTTCGTCGTGCCCGGTTTTCGATTGGGTTGAAGATTCAGGATCCGCGGGAATTTGGGGAAGCCCGTGAGAAAGATTGCACGGGCGAAAGGACGGGCGCCGGGATGCGGCAGGCGGTGCGGGGGCAAGACGGAGCGTGCTCCTCGTGTATTGGGCACTGATGAATCGCTCAGCTATGAGGCACGCTGTGTTCGCGGTGATGGCTGAGAGGTATCTCCGACTCTTTGGCTGTTCCTCATGCCTGCGGTCACGATTGCGAGGGTGACGAGCGAGCTGACCGGCATCAGGATGGCCGCGACGAGGGGGTTCATCCTGCCGGCGACGGCGAGTCCGACGGCGAGGAGGTTGTAGGCGATCGAGAAGACAAGGATCCTGCGCTGCGTCCGGTGGCGGATGACATCGACTTCGAGCAGCGCGCGGATGCCTCCGATGCCGCGTCCGAGATAGTAGAAGTCCGCCTTTCGTTCCAGCACTCCGCGGTGGATCACGGGAGTGCCGCGGCAGAGCGCCTGGTCGAATGCGAGGCTGTCATTCGCGCCGTCGCCGAGCATGAGTGAATCATTGCGCGCGTTTTCTTGCAGCCAGGCAGCCTTTGCCTGTGGCGACATTTCCCCCAACGCGCAGCTTTCGCCGATGCCCAGCTTCCGGGCGAGCGCCGAAACCTTGGACTGGTCGTCGCCGCTGAGAATCGCACTCGTGTAACCGCGCCGTGACAGTTCGGCGAGTTCCTGCAACGCATCCGCCCGCACGGCATCGGAGAATTCAAAGCGGGCCAGAACCTCGCCGTTGCGGGCGAAGACCGTGGCTCCTCCCTCGCTTGTGTCGCGCCAGCCGGCGCGCCCCAGCGACCATGGTCCCATCTCCACACCGGCGCCCACGGTTTCCCGCACCTCCCCCGACAGGGGCGTCAGCGGGCCTCCTGCCAGCAGATGCTCCAGCAGGCTCTGACTCACCGGATGGGCGTTGTCCGCCACAAGCGCGAGCAAGGCGGCGCGCGCGTCGCCGTCGAGCGCGGAGAGTTCGTCGGGATTGCGCAGCCGCGGCGTCTCCAGAGTGAGCGTTCCTGTCTTGTCGAAGATCAGCCACCGGACCGAGCGCAGGCGCGACCAGAGGCCGGCATCCCGGACGAACACGCCAAAGCGCGGGAGAGCGACGGTGGCCATTTCGTCGGCCAGGGGGAAGGCAAGTGCCACCGCGCAGGGGCAGGAGACGACGAGGATCGCGGTGACAATTGCGCCGGTTTTCAGGGCGTCCTGGGTGGCAAGCCACCAGCCGATGCCTGCGAACAGGGCGATACCCAGGATGCCGGTGAGGTAGCCGCGAACAATGCGTTCAAGGAACACGTGGCGGGTGGAGGTCGCCGCCTGCGGTGCGAGCAGCCTGGCGAGAAGCGAGTCTTCCCATCGCTGAAGGGTGAGAAGCCGCACGGGATTGCGGCCGGCCGCGACGGCTCCGGCGGGTACGCGCTGACCCGGGCTGAAGACACGTGGGGCGGATTCGCCGTTGATGGAAGCGAGTGAAAAGACGGCTGTGCCGTCCAGCAGGCGCGACTCGACCGGGGCGGTCTGTCCGGGTGTCAGGGTGATCGTCTGCTGCGGCTGCAGGTCCTCAGGGGCGACTGGCGCACCGCCCTCGACCTGGACCCTTTGTTTCTGCGGCTGTCCGCCGAGGAGCCGCCTGCGGTTCCGCTCGACGGCCGCCACCTGTGCCCAGCGGCCGATCAGCATGAGGAGAATGAAGGTCGAGACGAAATCGAAATACATGTACTCAGCGCGGCTCGCGACCCAGCCGTAGAGCGAGCCGGCGTAGGCGCCCGCGATCCCGAGAGCGATCGGAAGGTCGATGTGCAGCGTGCCTTCGCGCAGGGCCCGCCAGCCGCGCACCAGAAAATAGCTTCCGCCGACGAGGAGGCTCAGCGTGCCGAAGCCGAACGAAAGCAATTCAAACAGGCCGGCCCACTCGAACGTCGACTCCATCCCGAAGTAGACGGGCAGGGTGAAGAGCATGACGTTCATCGTGAACGCCGCGCACAGGCCTATCCGTTTTACGAGACTCCGGCTTTCGGACTCACCGTGCGTTTCGCTTGCGGGCCCGAGGGTGTAGCCGAATCCCTGCAGCCTGCGCGCGAAGTCCGAGGCATGGAACTCGCCTCGCGTCCATTTCAGCTGCGCGGTGCCGTAGGGAGCGTTGACGAGGATCTCGCGCGCGCCGGGCTGCTGGAGAAAGACGCGTTCGATCAACCACACGCATGCCGCGCAGGAAATGCCCTGGACATCCAGGGTGAGGGCCGGCACGGGGACCTGCCGGGCTTCGGCGGACGCCTGGGCCTCATCGAGCCACGCATAGTCCCGGGGGTGAAACACGGCGGGGTCCGCGGGCGCGGTGACGTCGTCCTTGAACCGGTAGTAGCGATCGAGCCCGCTGTCGTGGACGAGCCTGAAAACATAACTGCAACCGTTGCAGCAGAAGCCGCTGGTGCGCATGGTTTCGTCAAGGAGCGCCGATCCGCAGTGCCGGCAGCGTGACACGGGCGCCTTCTCCGCGCGGGTCTCTGGTCTTGAAGGTGAAAGCGTCGCGTTCATCGATGCCGCTTCAGAAGCAGATGAAATTCCACGGGGAGGGGCCTTCGAATCCAAGGGTGCCGCGCAGGCGCCAGCCGACGATGACGGCGGCGGTGAGAGCGAGGCCTTTTCGCATGCGGTCCAGCCACAGGGGCGTGAGCCTGGCGCGGACCCAGTTGACCTGCGCCTGTGCGAGCCACAGCAGGGGGACGGTGCCGAGTCCGAATGCCAGCATCAGTTCAACGCCCTGGCGGGCGGACCCCGCGAGCACGGCGAGCGTCAGCACAAAATAGAGCGGACCGCAGGGAAGAAGCGGTGTGGCAAGGCCGAGGGCCGTTGCGGCGGTCAGCCGGGACTGACCTTTCAGCCAGTTTTGGAGTCGCCAGTACCCTTTTCCGAGAACCGGAATCTTTGGGAGGAGACGATCCCAGCGGAAGGCGAGTGCGACAAAAAACATCACCATGACCCACGGCAGCCAGCGCGCGGCGGAAGAGGAGAGAAGAAGCAGCGGCCCCCGACCCAGCGCACCTGCGAAGGCGCCGAGGGTCGCGTAGCCCAGCAGTCGTGTCACATGATAGACCGTACGAATCGTATTGGGATCGGTATTGTCCCCCTTGCCCGGCATCAGACCGCAGGCGAGCGGGCCGCACATGCCTGCGCAGTGGAGGCTCGTGACAAGTCCGGCGGTGAACGCCGTGCCCGGGGAGGTGATGCCCGCGAGATCCATTGTCAGGGTGGTGTCGCCAGCGGCACGGATTGCACCGGGTTGCGTGCGGCGATGGCAAACCACGCGCCCCACATGGCGGCCTGCACAACGAACGCGGCCACAAACCAGAGCCAGAGCTTCGAGCGCGCTGCCTTAGTTCTTGCCATGGCGCTTCTCAGCCTCCTCTTCGCGCAACAGCCTGGCCTCCGGACCGAGAAAATCGACCTTCCGCGCGAGGCGGGTGTCGAACTCCACGCAATCGGCCTCGATTCCGAAGTGGAAGGGACCCTCGTATCGACCGCGCGCCTGTTGAAGAATCATGGGTTGCACGACTTCGGCAAGCGGCGGAACCTCGACGGCATTTTCGAAGCCAACCTGCTTGATTCCCTCCGGACCTCCCACAATGCGCACCTTGAAGTGCGTCGGGACACCGCGCTTGTTGAGCAGGCGGACGAGAAACTGGTTCCTCACCGTGTCCGCGTCCACCACGTAGGGTGCACCGGTCATCCTTGTGACGTCGAGATTCATGGGTTTGACCGTCGACAGGGCCCACAAGGCGACGCCCGTGCCGACCAGAAACAGTGCGAGGTAGAGCAGTGTGCGGTGCCTCAGCCAGCGCGTGGGCCTGCCGGAGAAACCCTGCTGCGAGTCGTAACGGATCAGACCCTCGGGACGTCCGAGCCGCGTCATGACTGTGTCGCACGCATCAATGCAGGCGGTACAGCCGATGCACTCCATCTGGAGGCCCTGGCGGATGTCGATGCCCGTCGGACAGACCTGGACGCAGCGCAGACAGTCGACGCAATCGCCGGCAGCTTCACCCGTTGCGGATGCAACCTGTGAGATGGATGCAGGTGCGCGAGTCTCCGCGGCCGCTGCCCTGCGGCCCGAGCGCGGCTCGCCGCGCACGGTATCGTATCCAATGACGAGCGAATGATCGTCAATCAGTGCGGACTGGATGCGCCCGTAGGGACAGATCACGATGCAGAGCTGCTCGCGAAACCATGCGAAATTGAAATAGAGAGCACCGGTGGTGAGCCCGATGAAGAGGAAGGCGCCCCAGTGTTCGGTTGGTGCGGTGCTCACCATCGCCCAAACCTCGGGCAGCGAGACAAAGTAGGCCAGGAATAGGTGGGTGATCACGAGGGAGACCAGCACGTAGAGCGAGTGCTTCGCCACCCGGCGGAGAATCTTTTCGGGTGTCCATGGCGCAAGGTCCAGCGCGCGGCGCTTCACCGCGTCCCCGTCGATCCATCTCTCAATCTTTCGGTAGACGTGATCGAGAAACACCGTGTGCGGACAGGCCCAGCCGCACCATACGCGCCCCAGCAGGGCCGTGATGAAGAACAGCGTGAATCCCAGGCCCGTGATCACGAAAAAGAGCAGCCACAGGTCCTGTGCCGCGAGCGTCACTCCGAAGAGGTGAAAGCGCCGGTCGGCGATGTCGAGGAAGACCGCCGGGTGACCGTTGATCCTGATCCAGGGCAGCGCGAGATAGAAGACGATGAGGGCCGAGGCCGAGATTTTCCGGTACTTCTCGAAACGTCCGCGAACATCTGCGGGAAAAAGAAACGCCCTCGATCCGTCCTTGCGGATCGTCGTGACGGTGTCGCGGTTTGGTCTTTCGGGTTTTTTCGCGGACATGGCTTACGTACGGGCAGGATGAAATGACACCCATGACATGCGTGGTGCGTGTCTCCCAGGCAGCGAGACTATGGCTTCGCGCCCTCGACGGTGATCGGTTCACCCTCCTTGTGCCTGCTCAGAAGGAAAGCCGTTATCTCGGTCACCTTCTTTGCGCCGAGCACGGGTCCCCACGTGGGCATTCCCTTTTCCGGGACGCCCTTCATGATGACATCGTGGATCTGAACCGGCCGTCCGCCGTGGATCCATGCGGTGTCGATGAGGTCGGGGCCGATGGCTGCGGGAGATTCGCTCTTGCCGCGCCCGCTGGCGAGATGGCACGCGGCGCAATTGGTGACAAAGGCTGCCTGGCCGGCGTCGACGAACGAGGCGGTGTGACTCATCTTCCAGAGTCCTGGGTCGTCGAGTTTGGTCGCGGCGAGGCGCTGGGTCTCAATTTTCGCCATCGCGGCGTCGACGACCTCGGTGGTGCTGGGACCGATGTCGAGCCATTCGTAGTAGGCCCAGTAACCGATCCAGAAGACAATGGTCACATAGAGCGAGTAGAGCCACCAGTTCGGCAGCCGCTTGTCGTATTCCTGGATACCGTCGAAGACGTGCGGCCGGATGGGTTCGTCGGGAGGAGGTGTCGGGCTCATGTGGCTTGGGAATCGTTCCTTGCCGCGGGTGTTTCCGTTTCAAACGGCAGGTTTTCAAAATGGGCGGTCTGTGCGCGTTTCATGCGGAGGGCGCGCCACAGGATGGCCACGAAGATGGAGACGGCGGTGGCAAACGCAGTGAGGGTGAAAACGGCTGCGCTGTCCTCGAGAAGTATGCGGCGAAACATGGTGGGAGAGGATTACTGCGCGGGGGCGCGGTTGTCGGACCTGCTCACCTCATCGAACTTCCCGAGGTGCTGCAGGTAGGCGATGAGCGCCACGATTTCCCTGTTGTGATCGACGTAGGCGCCGGCGGCCCGAAGGTCTGCGGCAATCCTGGTGGCCTGCTCGTTGACGCGTGCCTCGATCTGTTCAGGTGTCCAGTTCGGATAGGGCACGCCGATCCTGCGCTGCACGGCGAGTTTGGCAGGAAGGGCCTTCACGTCCGTCGCATTCTGGAACAGCCAGGGATAGTTCGGCATGTTGGAACCCGCTGACACGGTGCGCGGGTCCTCCATGTGGCGAAGGTGCCAGACGTCGGGATACTTGCCGCCGACACGGGCGAGATCCGGACCCGTGCGTTTCGATCCCCACTGGTAGGGGTGGTCATAGATCGATTCACCGAGCCGGGAATAATCGCCGTAACGGAGCACATCGGGCACCAGCGTGCGGATCATCTGCGAGTGGCAGTTGTAGCAACCCTCGCGGACATAGATGTCGCGTCCCGCGAGTTCCAGCGGGCTGTACGGCACCTGGCGGCGACCCTCGATCGTCGAGCCCTTGTGGGCGATGACGACGGGGATGATCTGGATCATGCCGCCCGCAGCGACGGCGATGAAGGTCAGGACGGTGAAGGGCGCGGCGTTGATGAGGAGTCGGTCGTACCAGACGCCCCAGGCGGTGTTGCGCGATTTCCAGTGCAGCAGGGCGCAGATCATGCAGAAGACTGCGCCGACGAGTCCCACGATGCTGAGTGTGGTGTCGCCGAACATCCAGGCGCAGGCAAATCCGCCGGCCAGGGCCGAGAACAGGACAGGAGGGTTCAGGAACGTGCCGAAGACCCCGACCCGTTCGGCGGGGCCGTGTGACTCCTCGTCCTCGAACACCTCGATGGAACCGTTGACCGCCTGGGCTCCCCGGATGGTTTTCCAGACATTGTAGCCGAGCAGAATGAAGCCCGTGAGGTAGAGCCCGCCGCCCACGACCCGCATGAGCATCATCGGGCGGATCGTGTTCAGTGTGTCGACGAAGTTGGGATAGGTCAGCACGGTGCCACCCTCGGTGGTGGCGTTCAGCATCAGGCCCTGGGTGATGCCGCTGGTCCACATGGCGGCCACGTAGAAAAGGATCCCCACGGTACCGATCCAGAAGTGGGTGTTGGCGAGGGAGACGGAGTGCAGGGGCCGGTTCCAGAGACGGGGCAGCAGCCAGTAGATCATGCCGGCGGCCATGAAGCCGTTCCAGCCGAGTGCGCCGAGGTGCACGTGTCCGACGATCCAGTCGGTGTAGTGGCCGAGCGCGCTGACCGATTTGATGGAGAGAAGGGGTCCCTCAAACGTTGCCATGCCGTAGAAGGTCACTGCGGCCGCCATGAACTTGAGCACGGGATCGGTGCGCAGCTTGTGCCATGCGCCCCGCAGCGTCAGGAGCCCGTTGAGCATGCCGCCCCAGGAAGGCGCCCAAAGCATGAGGGAGAAGGTCATGCCCAATGTCTGGAGCCAGTCGGGGAGGGCGGTGTTGAGCAGGTGGTGGGGACCCGCCCAGATGTAGACGAAGACGAGTGACCAGAAGTGGATGATCGAAAGGCGATAGGAGTAGACCGGACGTTCGGCCGCCTTCGGGATGAAATAGTACATGATGCCGAGGATCGGCGTGGTGAGGAAGAACGCCACGGCGTTGTGCCCGTACCACCACTGCACCAGGCCGTCCTGCACGCCGCCGAAGATCGGGTAGCTGTGGGTCAGGCTTGTCGGGAGGGAAAGGTGATTGACGATGTAGAGCATCGCCACCGTGACGATGGTCGCGATGTAGAACCAGATCGCCACGTAGAGGCTGCGTTCGCGGCGTCGGGCGAGGGTCCAGAAGAAGTTCACCGCAAAGACCACCCAGATGAAGGCGACTGCGATGTTGAGCGGCCAGATGAGTTCGGCGTATTCCTTGCCGCGGGTCAGTCCCAGGGGCAGGGTGATGGCGGCGGCGACGATGATGCCCTGCCATCCCCAGAAGTGCAGTTGCGAAAGGAAGTCGCTTGCCAGCCTCGCCTTCACCAGGCGCTGCGTGGAATAGTAGATGCCGGCGAACATCATGTTGCCGACGAATGCGAAGATGACCGCGTTGGTGTGCAGCGGACGCAGGCGTCCGAAGCTCAGCCACGAGGTGTTGAAATTCAGCTGGAAGAAGTTGAGCTGCGAGGCGACGAATACGCCGACCAGCATCCCCACGATACCCCAGACAAGGGTGGCCAGCAGGAACTGGCGAACGACCTTGTCGTTGAATTCAAGAGTGATTTTTTTTGCAGGCATTAGGAATGGGAATCGGAAAGGCCGGAGGTGGTGCGGGTGAGTGCGGGGGCGCCGGAACCCGGTCCGCGGGTGGCAGCGCTGTTTTGCGCCTCCAAGGCGGGAGGGGATGGACTTGTGGTGGCGGCATCGGACAAGCGCGGAGTCTCGTCTGCGAGCGGCAGGAGGGAGTCACGCTCCGCACTGCTCGTGCGGCCCCTTGCATGCTCCTGCAGGAAAAAGATCACGAAGACCAGGACGAGCCACAGGCTGATGATCAGGGTGATGGGTACGACTTCCATGGGAGGGATCAGGCTTCAGCCCGTTCGTCGCGTTGGCGGCGGCGGACATCGCGTCTGTCATGTCCATGGTGATGCCCGAGTCGTTCGCGGGCTGCGTGCCAGTGTTCGAGATCGCGTCCGTCGGGGCGCCCCTCTTCGACCCACAAGAGGTAGGCGGCGTGTTGGATCTCCTGCTCGGTGGGCTCTTTGGTGGCAGGATGGGAGGTGCGTTTCATGGCTATGGGAGGTTCAAAATAGATGGGATTGGGCGGCATGACTCCGCAGGCATTGGCGAGCATTGCGCATTTCTTGTGGCACGATCGGATCAGGCGGCGTGATCGAAGGCGCGGCGCGCGCCCATTTTCCTGGCAACCCGCTGGAGGTGTTCCCGGTAGGAGGAGGGACTTTCCCCCGTGATGCGTCTGAAGGCGCGATTGAACTGCGAGAGCGACTGGAAACCCACCTCAAAGGCTGCCTCGCTGACGCGCTTGTGCGGATCGAGCAGCAATTGTTTGGTCTTTTCAACCCGGGCGCGGGAAAGGTAGTCGGTGAAGGTTACCCCGAGTGCTGCCTTGAAAACCTTGCAGAAGTGAAACGAGCTCATGTTCGCTGCGCGTGCGACGTCGGACAGAGCGATGGATTCGCCGAGATGTTCTGCGATGAATGCCCGGGCTTTGGAGACTGCCGGTACCTCTGATGCGGCCTGCTTGAGCAACAGATCGTTGCTGATCATTGAAAGATGCGAGGAAAAACTCTCCAGGAGATGCAGGATCGCCTCATATTGTGCCTTGGGCATCACGCGTGTGCCGAAATAGGCGGCCTCGATTCTCCTGACCTCCACGTCGGCGTTCGCCTCGCGAAGCTGTCGAAGCAGGGCCTGGAAGGACTCCCTCGTGGGTTCGTGAAGCAGGATCTGGCCGGTTTGCAGCCAGGCGACGGCGCTCTCTCCCAGACGCACGGGCACCGCGGAAAGGCTGATGCCGGCAAAACACTCGAACGTGAGGGCGCCGCCGCCTGGCTGGCGCTCCATGCGCGCCTGCAGTTCGAGGCAGGAGGCGCAGACCTTGCTCGACGAGGCCATCAATACGCAGAAAGGGTTGATCCGCCTGGCATCCCCCATCGCGGCCTTGTAGTAACCCGCGGGTCGAAGCACGAGCGGAAGGCCTGTAGCCGTCTGAAACGCCTCCTTGTAGCCTTGGAAAAGGGTAGACTCCTGCAGCCGTGCAACGAATTCGCTGCTGCGCAGATCCGCACGAGGCGGGGCTGACACCGACTTGGCAGAGGCCACTTTCACCCACCCAGCATAACGAAAGTGCGGGTTGCGGTTAATTGGAGCTGCGGCGGCATTTCGCTAAAGGAAATCCCTAGGCGTCCGTCCTTGCGACCCGCGCGCGAAGCGTCAGTTTGTCGCGAGGTGACCACTTCCAACGATCTCCTGCCGGTGAGCGACGGCGAACGAGAACAGCTCGAGCGCGACTTGCGTGCGACGGTGCGTGAGCTGCGTGACGTCAAGGCGGCGTTGGATGAGCACTCGATTGTGGCGATCACCGATTCCGCGGGAACGATCACCTATGTGAACGAAAAGTTCTGTGCGATATCCGGCTACGGGCGGGACGAACTGATCGGGCATGATCATCGGGTCATCAACTCGGGGTTTCACTCCAAGGCCTTCTTTCGTGATCTATGGAACACCCTCAAGAGTGGCCGGGTCTGGCGCGGGGAGATACGAAACCGGGCCAAGGATGGTTCGCTCTACTGGGTCGACACCACGATATTTCCGTTTCTCGGCGACAACGGGAAGCCGTTTCAGTACGTTGCGATCCGCACGGATATCACGGCGCGAAAGGCGGATGAGGAGGCGTTGCAGCAGCTGGCTGCCGAGCTCGCGGAAAAGAACCGCGAACTCGAAACGATCGTCTACACGGTGTCCCATGATCTTCGCTCCCCCTTGGTGAACATCCAGGGATTCGGCAGGCAGCTTCAGAGGGCATGCGACGCCATTTCAGTCGCCGCGCGGGCGGCGGGTGAGGCGGGTGATGTTCCTGTCGAGCAGCTGAGACAACCGGTCGATTCGGCGATTCCCCAGGCGTTGCGGTTCATCAATGCAGGCATCACGAGGATGGAGGCGCTGATCGCGGGGCTGCTTCGCTATTCGCGGCTCGGACGGGTGACGCTAAAGGTCGGTCCGATCGACATGAACGGCATGCTGGGCGAGGTCATGGCCGCGATGAAATTCCAGCTCGATGAGGCGCGTGCGGAGGTGCGCATGGGATCTCTTCCCATGTGCGTTGGGGATGCCGCCCAGACGAACCAGGTTTTTGCCAACCTCCTGGACAACGCGGTCAAGTACCGCCGTGCGGATCATCCGCTTGTGATTGTGATTGGCGGAGAGGTTCGTGACGGGCGGGCGGTCTACTCCGTTTCGGACAACGGCATCGGGATTGCCCCGGAGCATCAGGCAAGGGTGTTCGAGATCTTTCACCGCCTGAACCCTGAAGCGACGCCTGGCGAGGGCCTGGGCCTTGCGATCGCCCAGCGTGTGCTGGAGCGACAGAAGGGCAGGATATCTCTGGAGAGCATCCCTGGCGAGGGCTCCACGTTTATGGTATCACTTCCGTCAGTGGCAACGAATCCAAACTGCGCATGAACAACCTACCAACAATCATCCTCGTCGACGACGACGAGGGGCACACGATCCTCATTCACGACAACCTTGAAGCGGCGGGTGTGGTCAACTCGATCGTGCCATTTCGCGGAGGGCAGGATTTCTTCGATTTTCTCGCCCGATTGCCTGCGCGCGCACCGCGGTCATTTGTTTTCCTGCTCGACGTGCGGATGCCGAAGATGGACGGCGTCGAGATGCTGCGGCGCCTGAAGGCGGACCCTGTGCTGAAAAAGATGCCGGTGATCATGCTGACGACCGCCGACGACAGCCGCGAGATCGAGCGCTGCCATGAACTTGGCTGCAGCCTCTTCCTGCAGAAACCTGTCAACCACGAGCGATTCATCGAATCGATCCGCCGGCTTGGCTGGTTCCTGCCGTTGATGATGGTACCCTCCGTGACGGCGGCCTGACCCCGGATCCGCTTGCCTGCCGCCGCTCCTGTTTCACGCCTGCTCGTCGTCGATGACGACGAGGGCGTGCTCATGCTCATTGCCGCGGCGCTGGTTGCCGAGCATCATGTCGTCAGCACCGCGCGTTCTGCCCGTGCGGCGCGTGAGGCGCTGACGCATGAGCTTCCCGACCTCATGATTCTCGACCTCAAGCTGCCCGACGGGGAAGGGGCGGCGCTCGTGGCCGGACTGCAGGCCGTCGCTCCGGTTCCATTCGTCATCGTGACCGGACAGGGTGACGAAAAGGTCGCGGTTGAGATGATGAAGCAGGGGGCGCTCGACTATGTCATGAAGGACACGGCGCTGATCCATCAGCTTCCCTCCGTGGTGCGACGCGCCCTGAGGACGGTGGAGCATCAGCAGGCCCTGGTGGCCGCGCGGGCTGAACACGAGCGACTCGAAAAGGAGATACTCGCGGCCGGCGAGCGGGAACGGCAGGGCATAGGCGCGGATCTGCACGACAACCTGGGTCAGCAGCTCACCGCTCTCGAGCTGATGTGCACCGCTTTGAAGGAGGATGCGGCGTCGCACCCCGATCTCGCCAAACGGCTGGACGCCATGGGCAGGATGCTGCGCGATGCGATCACGCAGACGCGTTCACTGGCCCGGGGGCTCGTGCCCGTTGGCAGCGAGCCCGATGCCTTGCAGAATGGCCTCACTGAACTCGCGGAGCGGATCAACGCGCTGGGCCGCGGGCAGTGTCGGATGGTGTGTCCCGCCCCTGTTCTCGTGGCGGATCCAGTCGTTGCGGGTCACCTCTACCGGATTGCCCAGGAGGCGGTGAACAACGCCGTCAAACATGCCCGCGCCTCCCGGATCCTGATCCGGCTGGGAGAAACGGAATCGGAAGTGACGATGGAGGTGAGCGACGATGGTGCGGGTATGGGGAGGGAGGAGCGGGCACGGGCGCGCCGGGGGCTCGGCCTTGGGGTGATGCATCACCGTGCGCGCGTCATCGGGGCGGAACTTGCGATTGTCTCCGGACGCAATGGGGTGGTTGTAAACTGCCGGCTGCCAAAGACTCCATGAAACGGATCCATGATCAAGCGCCTGGGGCGGCATCCAACGGCAATCCCGTTGGCACGCCGGGGCGTCGGCGCATCCTGCTTGTGGATGATCACCCCTTCATGCGGGCCGGTCTTGCGCAACTGATCGACCGGCAACCTGACCTTGCTGTATGCGGCGAGGCGGGGAATCCCGCCGAGGCGCTACGGGCGCTGCCCGCACTGAAGCCCGACCTGGTGCTCACGGATCTCACCATGCCCGGTCGAGGGGGACTCGAATTCATCAAGGACATGCTCGCCGCCGCACCGAGCCTTGCGGTGCTGGTCGTGTCGATGCACGACGAGATCGTCTATGCGGAGCGGGCGCTGCGTGCAGGTGCGCGCGGATATGTCATGAAGGAGGCGGGAGGTGACAAGCTCCTGGCGGCGATCCGCCAGGTTCTCGACGGCGAGGTGCATGTGAGTCCCCGCATCACGGCCCGCATCCTCGACGCACTTTCAGGAACGAGACCGCGGGGCTCCACGTCGCCCATCCAGAAACTCACCGACCGGGAATTCGAGATCTTCCAGCTGATCGGACACGGGAAGAGCACGCGGGAAATCGCCGCGCAGCTTCACCTCAGCTCGAAGACGATCGATGTGCATCGCAGTCACATCAAGGAGAAGCTGGGTTTGAAGGACGTGACGTCGCTCGTGCGTCACGCGGTGCGATGGGTGGAATCCGGCGGAAGGCCGGGCTGATCCCGGGGGGCTGCCGACAAGAAGGTTATCCGGAAGCCTTCTTTTCCGCAGCGTAGGCTTCTGCGAGCAGGACGATCGGGTGGGCAACACGCGGTTCCGCGCGTGTGCCGTCGGTGACATTGAGGCGGAATCCGTTCTGCAGCTGGAGGTGGCATCCTGGATTGGCGGAAGCGACCACGCTGGCGCCCGTGGCGCCCAGATGCCTGATCTTGCGCTCCTGCAGCCATGCCGAGGTGCCCGGTTGCGTCACGCTGTAGATTCCAGCAGCTCCACAACACCATGAAGCTTCCGCGCATTCCTTGTAGGCGACTCCGGGGATCGACTGGAGGATTTCACGCGGCTGGCGTATGATTTTCTGTCCGTGGCACAGGTGACACGATTCCTGGTAGGTGAGGGGCGTTGCCGGATTGCCTCCGAAGGATGCAGGTGCGGCACGCGGCTTGCGGTAGCCGATTTCGACAAGCCATTCGTGGATATCCCTCAGCTTGCGCGACCACTCCGCAGCTCGCACCGCGTACTGCGGCTCGTCCTTCAGCATCTTGCCGTAGTGGCGCAGATGGGATCCGCATCCCCCGGCATTGCTGATGATGGCGTCGATTTTCGAGAGATCGACTTCATCCAGCTGGCGCCGGGCAAGAAGGCGTGCGGTATCGTCGTCGCCGTTGTGCATCTGCAGCGATCCGCAGCATGACTGCGTGGGTGGTGTGAGCACTTCGCAGCCGTTCTCAAGCAGGACGTCCACCGTTGCCCGGTTGACGTCCGAGAACGCCAGGTCCTGCACACATCCGGTCAGGACCAACACACGGTGCCGAACCCCGCCAGCGGCGGGTCTTTCGACAGGCGCAATCAGCGCATTGGAAAACTTTGCACACATCGCCGGTGCCTGCGGTTCAAGCTCACGCAGGCGCCGGGGCAGCAAGCGCATCAGGCCGATCCTCCTGCTCAACGCCTGTGCCCCGCTGCGCTGCCAGAAGCGCAGCAGGTGCCCGAGGCCGCGAAGCAACCGTGGCCGTGTGAAGACCACCCGGAAAAAGAACCACCGGATAAGACTGCGGCCGGGCCTGCTGAGCACGCCCTTGCGCTCGACCTCGGCGCGCGAGGTCTCGATCAGCGTGGCATAGTCGACGCCCGCCGGGCAGGCCGTCACGCAGGCGAGGCAGCCGAGGCAGTAGGACATTTCCTCGCCAAACTCGCGCGTCACCTCGAGTTCGCCGTCAGCAATGGCGCGCATGAGCGAAATCCGCCCCCGTGGTGAATTCCGTTCCCGGCCGGTTTCATTGTAGGTGGGGCAAGTCGGCAGGCACATGCCGCAATGGATGCATTGCTGAAGGACCGCGTAGTCCAGCTTCACCAGTTTCGACTGCGGATCAGGCGTCATGGGTTTTTGTTCCTGTGCCCGCAGTCTCATCGAGGTCGAAAATCTTGCCCGGATTCATGATGCCGTGCGGGTCCAGCGTGCGTTTGATCGCCTTGAGCAGGGCGAGGCTGGCATCGCCGAGTTGTTTCGGGAGAAACGCCTTCTTGGCAAGGCCCACGCCGTGCTCGCCCGTGATGGTGCCGCCGAGGGAGAAGGTGTGATCGAAGATCTCCCGCATGGCCTGCTCCACGCGGTGCATTTCGTCGGCGTCGCGCTCGTCCGTGAGAAAGGTCGGATGAAGGTTGCCGTCACCGAAGTGACCGAACGTCGCCACCGTGACATTGTGCCTCTTCGCGGCTGCGCTGATGAAGCGGATCATGTTCGCGAGTTCGCTCCGCGGGACGGTGGCGTCCTCGAGGATGGTGGTCGGGCGCATGCGTGCGAGGGCGGAGAAGGCGCTGCGGCGTGCGGTCGCGAGGCGCACCGCCTCATCGGCGGTGGCAGCGCGCCGGACTGCGATCGCCTGGTGGCGGGAGCAGATAGCCTCAATGCGTGCGGCCTCGTCGGCCACGGCATCGGGATGCCCGTCGGTCTCGATGAGCAGCAGCGCCTCCGCCTCGACGGGCAGTCCCACGGAAGCATACGCCTCGACGCAGCGCAGCGTTCGCTGGTCGAGGAATTCGAGGGTGCAGGGGATGATTTTTTCGGCGATGATCGCTGAAACGGTTTCAGCTGCCGCGTCCATTGACGCATAGGTCGCAAGCAAGGTCTGGCGGGCTGCCGGCTTTGGCAGAAGCTTGAGTAGCACCCTGGTGACGACCCCGAGCGTGCCCTCGCTGCCGATGAAGAGATCGCGCAGGTTGTATCCGGCGACGTCCTTGACGCACTTGTTGCCGAGCCAGACGATTGAGCCGTCGGGCAGGACGACCTCGAGTCCCATCACATAGTTGCGTGTCACGCCGTACTTCAGTCCGCGCAGGCCACCGGCGTTCTCGGCGACGTTTCCGCCGATGGTGCTGATCTTCATGGACCCTGGGTCGGGCGGATAGAACAGACCGGCGGCGTCGGCTGCATCGAAGATGCGCTGGGTCAGGACGCCCGGTTCGGCGAGGAGGGTCAGGTTCTTCGTATCCAGTTCCAGGATACGATTCATGTCCACCAGGCAGAGCACGATGCAGCCTTCCACCGGGACACTGCCGCCGGAAAGGCCGGTGCCGCTTCCGCGGGTGACAACGGGTATGTGGCGTTCGCGCGCGAACTGGATGACTGTGGACACCTCCTGTGCGCTTCTGGGAAAGAGGACGCACGCCGGCGCGCCCTTCAGGGTTGCAGTGCCGTCGAAGCCGTAGGGAAGAAGGTCTTCACGGTCCGTCAGGAGGGTGACGTCGGGCAGGGCGGCGCGAAGGGCGGGGATGAAGTCAGGAGCCTTCATTGGGGGGAGGGGTTGCGGAGCGGTTGGACTCGCGTTGTGCGGCGAGCACGTGAGTGAGCATGGCGTTGTGCGCGGCCCGTTCGTCGCCGGCCACGATGGCTTCGACGATGCGCCTGTGCTGGAGTCGCGCGGCGGCGAATCCGACGCGTGCGAGCGTGATGCGACGCGATTCCTCCTCGAGTTCGGCCATGGATCCGATCATCAGTGCCAGGACACGATTTCCGGCGAGAGCTGCGATCGTACGGTGAAATTCCAGATCGGCGCGCACCGCCTCTTCCACGTGTTCGCCAGCGTCCTCCATGCTGTCCAGCAGGGCCTCGAGCCGCTGCGTCCCTTCGGTGGTGGGGTTGCCGGCGGCGCGGCGCGCGAGTTCGGGTTCGATGAGGACGCGGGCCTCGGCAAACTGGCGCAGCCGCTGTTCAAAATCCGGAAGCGCTCGCAAAAGGGTCGCACTCACCGGCGCGCTGGGGTTGTCCACCACCCGTACGCCGATGCCGTGTTTCACCTCGAGGAGCCCCTGGATTTCCAGTCGCTGGATGGCTTCCCGCAGGGCGGGCCGGCTGACCCCGAGCTGCTGTGAAAGGTCGCGCTCGGCGGGCAGCCACTCCTTTTCCCGGTATTGCATTACCAGACGCTCGCAGATGCCAGCGACGACAGGAACACGTTTGGCCAAAGGAGGTAACATTAGTGGTAAGAGGTCAGACCACTTATGGAAAGTCAAGGAGACTTTGTGGGTTTGATTGGGAGCTGGCATCCGTGCGAGAGTCTGTGCGACAGTTTGAACTACACGGTACCTATCCTCGATTTTCATGGCTTTGGCTGCGACACAGTTGATCTCCCGGTTTGGCATTTCATTGAAGGGCAAGGGGGCTGGTGTGCTTGATGTCGGTGTTCCGGTTCTGGCTGGGGAGGCGGTCGAGTCGCTATTCGGGCCCGCAGTGTGTCGCGGCCGGGAGGGGGTGCTCGAACTGTTCGATGCGGGGGAATGGCTTCTGGGGATGGCGTCGGTGCCCGTGACTCCCTCGACGCTGGAACGGGAAACCCGGACGCTGTATGACTCGATTCTCGCGGCGAGCCGGACTTTCCATCTCGCGCGGATCTGGAACTACGTGCCGGCGATCAATGCGTCGGGAGCAGCAGGAATCGAGAACTACCGGATATTCTGTCGCGGTCGCTCGCTCGCCTTCGAGGAGAAGCTTGGCTCCGGCTTCAAGAAGAGCCTTCCCTCCGGCTCTGCGGTGGGGACTGATTCGGGCTGCTTGAGCGTGGTGTTTGCAGCCTCGCGTTCGGTGCCGCATCATTTCGAGAACCCTCTCCAGGTACCGGCCTACGAGTATCCGGACGACTACGGTCCCCGCTCTCCGAGTTTTGCGCGGGCTACCGTGGTGCGCGGGGTGACGGCGTCGGGGATCTTCATTTCGGGGACGGCGGCCATCCGCGGGCATGCGACCATGGCGTCCGGTGATGTCGGGGCGCAGCTTGACGTGACGCTGGAGAACCTGGAGTCGATTGCCACCGAATGCGGTGTCACCCTCTCGGGCACGCCGGTAGGACGCCTCTGGACGCGGACCTTCAAGGTTTACCTGAGGGAAGCCCGCGATCAGCGGACGGTTGCGCAGGTGTTGGAATCGCGACTCCTTAGACAGGGCGATGGTGTATCCTACCTGCGGGCAGACATCTGCCGGAAAGCGCTTTCCGTCGAGATAGAAGCGACGCTCATCGGATAGGTGCGCCGGGAAGATCGGGCTGTCCCCTTGGACGTTTTTCGCTGGTTGCCTTGAATACCTCATCTGTTTCGGTGGAGGCATGATTTCCCCGCACCGGTTCAATCCCCCGCCCATTGCGTCGACACTCAGTCTTCTTGCCCTCATGAGCGTATTCCCACTGACCTCTGCGGCCGTCCCGGCGGCTGCCATCACGGAAGAGTCGAAGGTGGTGCCCTACACGCTGCCAGACCCATTGGTTGCGGGGGATGGAACGCGAATCAGGACACCGGAGCAATGGATGGAGAAACGCCGGCCTGAGTTGCTCGAATTGTTTTCAAGGGAGGAATATGGTCGCACGCCGACGCGGAAGCTTAA
Source organism: Opitutaceae bacterium (assembly GCA_017994935.1). Lineage (GTDB taxonomy): Bacteria > Verrucomicrobiota > Verrucomicrobiia > Opitutales > Opitutaceae > UBA6669. The sequence continues at coordinate 22,401 of JAGOJU010000021.1, read as the reverse complement.
GAGCGTGCACTACGAAATGACCTCGAAGGACACTGCGGCATTGGGTGGACGTGCGACCCGGAAGGAGATCACGATCTGGTTTACCAAGGGCAATCAGGGTCCGCGCATGCGGCTGCTGATGTATGTGCCGAACCACGTCACGTTGCCGCCAGCGGTCTTTCTCGGGCTCAATTTTGGTGGAAACCACTCGGTGGATTCCGATCCGGGAATCGCATTGGCGGACCCCGTGGTCGTTTTCCCGCCGGGAAAGCCGTTGCCGAAGTCACCACGCGGAACGGATCGGCCTACTGTTGGGCGTGGGGAACAGGCGGAGCGCTGGCAGATCGAGACGGTGATTGATCGGGGATATGCGACGGCTACCGCGTGGTATCAGGATCTTTGTCCCGATCGTGTGGGAGGGCTCGATGAGAACGTGGCGCCGTTGTTTGCGATGGGAGGCACGGAAGGTCGTGCCGACGATGGCTGGGGAGCGATTGGCGTGTGGGCCTGGGGCTTGAGCCGGGCACTCGACTACCTCGAAACGGATTCGAGTGTGGACGCCCATCGGGTCGCTGTTCACGGGCATTCGCGGCTGGGCAAGACGGCGTTGTGGGCGGGGGCGCAGGATGAGCGTTTTGCGATGGTGATTTCAAATGACAGTGGCTGCGGGGGAGCCGCTCTCAGCAAGCGCGTTTACGGCGAGACCGTGGGATTGATCAACAAGGCCTTTCCGCACTGGTTCGCGAAGCGTTTTCGGTTTTACGACGACAATGAGTCGGCGCTGCCGATCGATCAGCATGAACTGCTGGCGCTGATTGCGCCGCGACCGCTTTACGTCGCAAGTGCCAGCGAGGACCAATGGGCGGATCCGAAAGGGGAATTCCTCAGTGCCAAGGCAGCCGGACCCGTTTACTCGCTTTTCGGAAAGTCAGGAGTGGGCGTCGATGAAATGCCACCGGTCGATACACCCGTGGGCGACACCGTGAGGTACCATCTCCGCACCGGAAAACACGATATCACGGCCTATGACTGGGCCCAGTACCTGAATTTCGCTGACAAGTACCTGCGGGTGGGTGCGAGAGGAGGCTCCAACAGGGGCAGCCCCTAATGTTCGCGATGGTTACAATAGGGATTATGGGCTGACCCTGTCGAGCTTGCCCTCTAAAAGACGCCGCGGATCTGGAGGTAGATGAGGAGCAGGGCCAGGGCGATACCGATGATCCACCAGAATCGGGATATTCCCAGGGATGTCTTCGATCGTCTGGGTCTGTCAGGCGAGGGATTGTCTTCGGACGAAGGCAGGTCGAGTCCGTCGTAGCGGGTGGCTTCTTCGTTCCAGCCGGTGCGTTCATCCGCACCGCATTCCGGGCAAGCCCTCGCGTTTGCCGGCACGTCGGCTCCGCAGTTGGGGCATTCGAAAGGGGCTCGGGTGGACTTCACGGCGACATTCAAGTCCAACCCGCGTTCATTTCAAGGCGTCGCGCAGCGCCACCCTCACAATGGCTTCAAGCTTGAAGGCGGATCGGCAACGGTGCAGTAAAGGGTTCCCCGGATTTTAAGGGCACCCTTTCTTTTCCGACCATTCCGCATACCGGTTATTGCCCCTGTTTTTATGATTACTCTGAACATCAACGGTGTTGAACGGAAGGTGGATGTCGATCCGGCGACGCCGCTGTTGTGGGTGTTGAGGGATCACCTGGGGCTGACGGGCACGAAGTACGCCTGTGGCATGGCGATGTGTGGCGCGTGCACAGTTCACATCGACGGGGAAGCCGAACGATCCTGCTCGACGCCGGTGTCCAAGGTGGCCGGCAGGAAGGTTGTCACGATCGAAGGCCTGGCGGCGGACTCGAAACGTCTGCTCCATCCCCTGCAGCAGGTGTGGATCGACGACGATGTCGCCCAATGCGGCTATTGCCAGGCGGGCCAGATCATGAGTGCGGCCGCGCTGCTTGCGAAGAATCCGAAGCCGACCGATGCGGACATCGATTCCGCGATGGCGGGCAATCTCTGTCGCTGCGGGACCTATCAACGCATACGTGCGGGCATTCATCGCGCCGCCGAACTCGCTGCGCAGCCAAAGACCGAGATTGCAACGGTGCCCTGAGCACGCTCGCTGCCTGGCGGATTTCGACAAAAAACGCCCTGCCGGCAAAGGCGGGGCGTATCAGGGTCGCAGGCCTCGCGTCGCGGATCAGCGATGCAGGTAGCGATTGAGCAGGTTCTCGAGGTATTCCTGACGTCCGCTGCGGGGAGCGGGTTCGCCGAGTTTTGTGAGGACCAGTTTCTCGAGCTCCTTGAAACCGATCTTGCGCGTTTCGATCTGCTTTCCGAAACCCGAGTCGTAGCTTGCATAACGGTCAGCGACGAAACGCTCGAGTTTCCCGTCCGCCAGTATCGCGCGTGCGGTCTTGAACGCAGCGACATAGGCATCCATGCCGCCGATATGGGCGTGGAAAAGGTCCTCCGGATCGATGCTCTGGCGACGGAGCTTCGCGTCGAAGTTGAAGCCGCCCGAGCCCAGGCCGCCGGCTTTCAGGATGGACACCATGGCGAGCGTCAGCTCCTTGACGTCGGTATTGAATTGGTCGGTGTCCCAGCCGAGCAGGAGGTCGCCCGCATTCGCGTCGATTGAGCCGAGCATGCCCTGGGCTGCGGCGACCTCGATTTCGTGCTGGAAGGTGTGCCCTGCCAGCGTGGCGTGGTTGGTCTCGATGTTGAACTTGAAGACCTTTTCCAGGCCGAAGGTGCGCAGGAAGGCGATGCCGCTGGCGACGTCGAAATCGTACTGGTGTTTTGTCGGTTCCTTGGGTTTGGGTTCGATGAGGAACTGGCCGCCAAAGCCGATGCTCCGGGCGTGGTCCTTGGCCATGTGCATGAACGCAGCCAGATGCTCCTGCTCCCGTCTGAGGTTCGTATTGAGCAGGGTTTCGTAACCCTCGCGCCCGCCCCAAAAGACATAGTTCTCCCCGCCGAGCTCATGAGTGACCTCCATGGCCTTCTTGACCTGGGCGGCGGCGTAGGCGAAGACATGCGCATCGGGGTTGGTCGCAGCGCCGGACATGTACCGGGGATTGGAGAACAGGTTTGCCGTGCCCCAGAGCAGCCTGATGCCCGTGGCCTTCTGGAGCTGCTTTGCGTGACTGACAATCTGGTCGAGGATCCGGTTGGTCTCGGCGAGCGACTTTCCCTCAGGGGCGATATCGCGGTCGTGAAAGCACCAGAAGGGTGATTGGATTTTCTGGAAGAATTCGAAACCCGCATCGAGGCGGACCTTTGCGACGCTGACCGGATCCTTCCCGCTTTCCCAAGGCCGCAGCATGGTCCCCGGGCCAAACGGATCGCTGCCGGTGCCTCGGAAGGAGTGCCAGTAGGCGATGGAAAACCGCATGTGGTCCCTTACGGTCTTTCCGTCGATCACCTCGTCCGGGTTGTAATGGTGAAATGCGAGAGGGTTGTCCGAGTCGGGGCCTTCGTAGGCGATCGCCTGGATGTTCGTGAAATGGGATTTCCTTGAGGATTTGGCCATGGGATGGGACGGGGAAGAATGAAATGGAGGGAAGGTCAGCCAATCGCCGAGCAGGCCGGAAAACCAGCCGAATTTTGAGGTGGCGGGAAGTTACGGCGTGAGTTCATTGCAATGAGAGTCACAATCGATGGCTCGCACTCATGTCGGAAACTCCCTATTCCCGCGCCCGCAACCTGATCGATCAGGCCCATGCCGCCGACCCGCAGCGGACGCCTGATGGGCTCCCGGCGGAACTGGCGTATGCCGATGCGATGGAGGGGTGGGTTGCCCGGCTCGATCCCTTGGCGTCATCCCTGCTGCGGCTGGCGGCCCGTTGCCAGCACTTGGAGCGTTGGTCGGTGCCGCGATCGACGTTCCCATTGGGAAAGGTGGGATATCACAAGTGGCGGCGGCTGCTCTATGTCCGGCAGTCCGAGAAGACCCGCGAACTGCTCCTCCAGGCGGGATTGCCCGAACATGAGGTCGCGGAAGCTGCCGCCTGGGTGGCGAAGAGCAATCTTAGGGACAATCCCGGGACGCAGATGCTCGAGGATGCGGCCTGTCTTGTTTTTCTGGAAAAGGAGATCAGCGGATTTGCAGCGCAGCACGCGGAGTATACCCGGGACAAGTTCATCGACATCCTGCGCAAGACATGGCGCAAGATGAGCCCGCATGCCCAGCTTGCCGCGCTGGGCCTGGACCTGCCGCCGGACATTGCGGCTTTGGTGCGAGATGCCGTGACGAACCCGGGCTAGCGGCCGGGCCGGGAGAAGTCCTTTTCACGCCGCAGCGAGCGGCGGGGGTTCTGGTGTGCGGGGTGGGCGCTTCATGAAGGCACCGATGATGAGGGAGAACAACGTCCCGAGAATCGGAGTCACAAATATCATGACGATCAGGAACCATAGGGGACCTGTGAAGAACCGGAGCATTCCCTCCGCGGCCTGCGCCTGATCCGCCGACAATTTCCGGCGCGCGTTTTCGAAGACAAGTTCGTGAAACTCGGGATTGATTAGTGCGCCGTAGACATACGTGAGTATGCCGCCGACCACGCCTTGGGACAGCGACGTGAGCGCGCCCGTGGCGACAGCTTTTCCGTAGCTCAATGAACCGTCGGAGGAAGTGTCCCGGACCATTCGCATGACGAGGATCAGGCCGACGATTGAAATCACGATCCCGGCGATGGTGCCGATGGTCTGCCCTGTCGCGAATCTCGTCATGTCGTTGTGAAAGCCCAGCAGGTATTCAACAAGCGTCACCAACGTTCCCGCAACAGCCATCGCGGAGCCGTAGAGAAGGGGAGTCTTCATGATCGAATGCCAACAGAATGTTTGCGCGGAGGCGATACTGTTCGAATCGCCGCACCCTTGGGGGCGGCGACATCCTCCTCAAACGATCACCGTGATCGGGGTCCGGCGCAAGTGTCAGGTTGCCAGCGGCTGGACCCCAATTGAGCCGACCAGGCTTTCGCGATAGGCGGGGGATTCGATGCGGGCCTTTTCGGCGATCGCGTGGGCGAGCCGTTCCCGTATCCCCATTTTCGCAGCGACGTCCGCATGGTTCGGCTGGTCGAGGAAGAGTTCGAGCGATTCGACGTGCTTCCGCCACAACTGGCTCTCGGAGAGCTGCTTTGCATCCAGGCGGGCGCGATACCAGTCGCTGCCCATCAGATACCCGCGGGTAAACAACTCCCGCACGCAGGCATCGTTGAGCGAATGACCGTCGCTTGTGGTGCCATTGACCATGATCTCCAGCAATGCGCGAAGCGGGGGACAGGCCATGGCGATGCTGCCGTCCGCAAAATAGCATTCTGCGACACGCCTGTGTGTGGTGACGATATTGTCGATGCCATCCGCGAAAACGCCCATGTCCTGAAGTTCGGGCCGGAGCATCTCGTCGGTGAAGACGACATGCGGGTGGGCAAAGACACGACCGAAATAGATCCGCACGAAACGCGAAGTGATGCGGTAACCAAGCCGGCTCGCAGGCACGGGTTTTCCATCAAATTCCAGGTCCGGGCATCGCTCGAGGCATCCGTCCGCGATCAGCGGACCGGCGGAGCGCTCTGCCGCGCTCATGCGGGAAAACACCTCGGGCACCAGCAGGCTGATGTCGTGGTTGACGCGCACCTTCGGTCCGATGTGACCCGCCGCGGTGAGAAAGACGTCGTGCCCCGTGAGGATGAGGGAAACGAGCGCCGCGTTCAGATCGATGACGGGAGACAGTGCATTGAACGGGGCCTTTGTCAGTGCGCCTTCGGAACCGGCGCCGGTTGTCGAGGGCGACTTTCCGGTCATCGAGCTGATGAACTCCATGAAGAGTTCGGGCAGTTCGAGGAAATGGATCGGGTTGAAGACGCACAATGGACGGATCCCGGGCTCAGGCGGATTGTTGCGTCGTCCCGGCACCACGACATGAACGGGATTGAGCGGCGCATCAACATCGGGGGAAAGTTTGCGATGCAGACTCTGGCTCAGGCGCGCGAGGGCGGCATCCTTCGGGCTCGCGAGATCCGACCGGAGCTGAAGGTAACGAGGATTTTTCGTAAGACTTCCGTCGACGACGCGCGGATGCGCGGAGGAAACAAAGTAGGCGGGAGATGCACCGTCCGGGGCGTCCGCGGCGGCGCGGATCAGCGCCTGCATCGGAGCAGTGAATGCGGAGAACCCAATCGCATCCTCGATCAGGGCGCGGGCGTCGGTGGCGTTCAGGGGGGCGTAGTTCGACAGGAAATTGCCGGGTGCCGCGATGTCGGACTCGGCCTGTCCGTCGTATCCCCGGTGAATGGCGTCGTCGGGGCGCTGGAAGAGGCGCTTCTCGCAGTTCCGGACGAATTTCAATGACGGCTTCGGCATCGTGCCGTTATCCGGTGAGGGGCTCAGCAGCTGTCCAACCTGGCTGGCTGGCACCACGATTGAAGCGGTGATGTCGTCCTCGAGCTGCACCTTTGCCGCCGGATGGAAGTCATGCCGCAGTCCGAACACCCGCCATGCGCCGTCCGTGTTGAAGCCGACGCGCAGGGTGTTCACCACGACGCTGCGTCCGTTGTGACGAAGCACATTGGCGGGCCGGCCGTTGATCTGGTCGACGGAGAAATGCGAGCGCCAGTCCTGCTTCCAGGATTTCTGGTAGAAGCGTTTTACCACAAAAACGAGTTCCTTGATGTGTGGCGGGATGGAGCGCAGCCATTGATTGTAGTCCGGTGTGAAGTCCCGGGAGGCAGGCGTGAGCAGCTTGATGACGCTACCGAATGATCGCTCCTCGCTGAGGATGGGGCGGGTGTCCGGGCTCCGGCTGGTGTCGATGAAGCGCCGGGAGTAATCGCGTGTGAGGATGGCCTCGACCTGATCCATGTCGGAGTCGAAGTCCGCGACAAAAACCGTGCCGCAGAGGATGGCGTCGGAAATTGCCTTGGAGATTTCCGATTTTCCTCCGCCGGACACGGTGCTCGGCTTGTGGCAGACGGTACCGTCGGCGACGGTGCCGACCAGGCGCCAAAGGCCGGGCTCGTGCGGCGCGCACTCCAGGTGCACGCGGTAACCCCCGGGTCGCACATAGGTTTTTCCAGCGAGCAGCTTGATACGCCGCGGTTCGCCGTCGGAGCCGGTCCAGGTCACGGCCTGATCCTGCAGACTGAAATGCGCCTGTTCCGGCACGAGCACGACATCGGGGAGACGCGTGTCGGTGGCATGGCCTTCCGGATGAAGCTGAAAGCGGCCCGGGTGGCGGGCGATGACGTCGGCGACGCTGTAGCGTTCGGGCATGCCGTAGGCGTCGAACTCATTTCCGAGATCGTAGCTTGGGAAAACCAGTGCGCCACCCGCATGCTCCTCCTCGGCGGATCCGTAGAGGTTGGCGGAAAAGCTGATCTGCGTCTTCACCTCTTTCTTGCAGTAGCCGTAGTAGTTGTCGGCGATGAGGGTGACCATTGTTCCGCGGGCGTCGCGGGCGCAGACCTTGAATGCCGTGCCGTTGTTGTAACATTCATCGATGGTTTTCCAGCACATGCCGTCGCGGCGTTGCCGCGGTGTGGCAAGATTCCAGTGGGGAAGCCCGATCGAGTGCTTGGGAATTCCCACGAGATGCGGGGCGAGAATCACGCAGCCGCTGTGGCCCGTCCAGCCGTCGACGTCGAGGGCCGAGTCGTTTTCCGGCAGGTACGGGTCGCCTGCGTTTCCGAAAATGCTCTCCACAAAGTCGAGGTTTGAGACAAGCGAGCCCGGGGCGAAGAACCGGATCTCCATCCGCTTCTCCCTCGTAAATCCCGGAATGGCCGGCACGACCAGCGGCCGAAGCAGGAGCGATACGAGGCACTCTGCGGAAGGCGTCTGGCTTCCCGTGAATGGCAGGCGCTGCAGTTCCGCGGGCGGGTTGAGGGCGATGCCGAGCATGCGCGCGAAAGCGGCCTTCGGAACGCAGAACTTGTCGTCGGGAACGGGCATGCCTCCGTCCGCGATGTGGAAGACGCCCTTGGTTGTACGGCGGTCGCTTGCCGGATTGTGAAGCACTCCATTGCGCAGCCGGTAGCTCTTCAGCAGGGGTGAGGCAAACGAGTCGCCGTGTGCCGGAAGCGAAAGCTCGCGGGCAAGCCCGGGCTGATCGAGGATGAAGGTCCTTGCGGGCAGGCGAGGGGCGGGGCCGATGTCGGCGAGGTAGAGGTTGAGAAAATGCTGGATGCGACCGTCGGCCGGGCAGTGACGGTCCGTCAGCTGCCGGGTGATTTCACGATGGCGGGCAAATATCGGCGCGATCAGCCGGTTCCAGGCGGCGCCCTGCGCATCGTCGACCGTCGGGCAGCCGAGGAGGGACAGGCGCAGATTGATCGCATGATGCAGGGTGTTGAGAGAGATGGAATCAGGTCGGTTCGGCATGCGGTGCAAGGTGAGCCGCGGCTGGCGGGCGGTGTTTTGGCGAAAGAGCTGGAAAAATGCCGGAATGCGTCGGGTTCGACAAGAACTTCGCATGGGTGGCAGGTATTTTGACCCGCTCGAAAGAATGGGTGTTTTCGGTGTTCACACTTTGTGGCCTGCGGTTTTTATGGGCGGTTTGCAGTCTCCCTCCACGCCATCGCCGCCTGTGCCAGGAAATGGAACCCGCCTGACGCTTTCCCAGCAACTCCACGCACTGGCCCAGGGCACTCCTGAAGGGGGGTGGACGCTGGGTGAATTGATGGAGGCGCTTGGGGCGCGTGCGTCGGCGTTGCTGGTGATCGTCTGTGCGCTGCCATTTTGTGCTCCTGTCACCATTCCCGGTCTCTCAACGCCCTTCGGGCTGGTGATCTTCCTGCTGTCGCTGCGCTATGCGTTGGGGCTCCCCCCATGGCTTCCGCAGCGGTTGCGCAAGGTCACACTGCCACCCAAGGGACTCGTCAAGATCCTCGAGGCGGGGAGCCGGGTGATCGGCTGGATTGAGCGTCGCATGCGGAGGCGCTGGTTGTTCCTGGTGATGCCCCGGTGGAAACTTCGGATGCATGCCGTTGTCATCATGCTGTCCGCGCTTGTCCTGATGCTTCCGCTTCCGCCGGTGCCGCCGTTTTCAAACACGCTCCCCGCGCTTGCCATTGTGGTCATGGCGATGAGCACGCTCGAGCGCGACGGCAAAGGGATTACGACGGGATACGGCATTTTTGTGGGCATGATCATTTATTTCGCGCTCTGGGCAAAGGTGCTCGCTGCCGCGTTTGTCCGCATTGCGGAGCGACTCGGGTTCTAGCCACACCGGGACTGCGATGCGATCAATCCTGAATTCAGATCGCGGGTGCGATGCGCCGTCAAATCGCGTCACGGCGGGGCAGGGGAACAGAGTGAAAGCAGATACCTGCAGTGACCGAGCGAGCGGGATTGCCGGGGCTTCTGGTCGCGTTAGGGTGGCTGGATGATGTATTCTGCGCCGCAGGTGTCTGTCCGTCCGGTGAAACTGATTCGCTGGGCAAGGGATGCACGGGAGGAGGTCGAGGATGTGCTGGCCGTGGAGGAACCGTTGGAGATTCGTATCGCTGAGCGCAGCCTTGCGGTGGTCATGCGGACACCGGGAAATGATCGCGAATTGGTCGCCGGATTCCTGGTGACCGAGGGAATCGTCGCCGACCGAAGTGACCTCCTCGACCTTGTGCACTGCGACCCGGATGGGGAGGACGAGGCCCGGCCCAATGTCATGATCGTGCACCTTGCGCCCCGGGTGCGGATCGACTGGGCCCGCCTGGCACGGCATACCTTTGCCTCCTCCAGTTGCGGACTTTGCGGCAAGGCCTCGATCGACGCGGTGAGAACGGTTGCGCCGCCGCTGGCAGCGGGTGCAGTTCCCGCGAGGGCGGTTCTGGAAAGCCTTCCGCGTGTGCTGCGCGAGCACCAGCAGGGGTTTTCGCTCACCGGCGGCGTTCACGCCAGCGGAATTTTCGGAACCGACGGCAGCCTGGTGGCCATGCGTGAGGACGTGGGAAGGCACAACGCCCTCGACAAGGTCATTGGCTGGGCCTTGCTGGCTGGGCGCCTACCGCTCTCTCATTGCATGCTCCTTGTAAGCGGACGCGTGTCGTTTGAAATAATGCAGAAGGCCTTGATGGCGGGCATCCCGACCATTGCGGCGGTCTCGGCGCCCACAAGCCTTGCAGTGGAATTTGCGCGGGAAAGCGGGCAGACGCTGGTGGGATTCGTGCGAGGAGACCGCATGAATGTTTATGCCGGCACAATCCAGGGGTGACAGGGTCAAACCGTGCAGCCTTCAGATCTCGAATGCCAGCCAGACACATGAAAATCCAGAGAGAAGTGACCGGCGCCATGCGGTGCCTCTTCAGTTGCCTGATCCTTTTTCCCGCGCTGGTAACGCTGGTTTCTTCCGTGAAAGCCGAAGAAACCGGCGGTGCGGAACAGTCGCTCGCCGAACTGGCCGGCCGTCAGAAAGAGCTGCTGGCTTCAGCGTCGGGAAAGACGTCGCAGAATGAACTCGAGGACATTCGCCAGCCCCTGCAGGAGCTCTGCTTTGCGTACGAGGACTTCCTGAAGAAGCATCCGACCTATGCGCTGGGTTACGCGAGTTATGCGATGCTTCTCGACAATCCGGTCATCGACGAGCGGCGGCGTGCCACAGCCCTGCTGCTGAGGGCCAACGAACTCAATCCCGATCTCCCCCTGGTGAAGAATCAACTCGGCAACCATGTGGCCGAACAGGGGAAACCCCTTGAGGCGATCAACTATTTTCTCGCGGCCGTGCGGCTGGCGCCCAAGGAGCCGCTCTATCACTATCAGATCGGCACGCTGCTTGCGGAGGCGCGCGACGATTTTCTCAAGAGCGGCGAATGGACGGCGGCGAAGATTGACGAAGCGATGCAGAAGGCATTCCTGCAGGCCTCGCTGCTGAGGCCCGACGAGTGGCGCTATGCCTACCGGTATGGCCTGTCGTTCTACGATGTGGCTTCGCCCGACTGGAAGGCAGCGCTCGAGTTCTGGACACGGTTCGAGGGGGGACTCAGGCCCGGCGTCGAGCAGCAGACCTGCCGCCTGCACCGGTCCAAGGCGCTCATCGAGATGGACCGTGGTGAGGAGGCCAGGGAGATTCTGGCAACGGTGACTGAGCCCGTGCTCGCACGCGAACGCGGCAAACTTGAGGCCTCGCTTGCTGCGATTGGGAAAAAGTGAGCGCATCTGCCGGCCGCACAGCGTGTGCGCCGTTCTTCCGGATCCCTTTGGACATCGCCTGCACCGATTCGAACCGGACGGGAGTGAACGGCAACAATGCCGGCTGGCATGGAACCCGCGCCGAGTGCGGATCGCCCTGCGGTCAGGAGTCCAAGTTCTTTCTGGAATGATGACGGGGTTCGGGAGTTTCAGGCCCCGGTTGAAATCCGCAGGAGTGGTTGCCGACGATTCCAACCCGACGGCAAACCTGCCTCAACTCGCGAGATCGTAGAGCGCGTAACCGGCGAGCAGATTGGGCTGGCTCTTGCAGCGGGTCTGCCAGTTGCCGCGGAGATAGTAGCGGCGGGCGATGCGGATGGCTTTCGCGGCGCAGAACTCCTCAAAGTCCGCAATGCTTGCCGGGTTGGCCGGAGTGCTCTCGTACCACGGTGTCGTGTAGACTTCGTTGCGCGGCTTGCGCCCCAGCCATGCGAAGCCGAAGCGGTTCTTCCAGTAGCCGTGATTCACGAAGCCGACCGTCATGGAGCGGCCGACACGCAGGGCTTCCGCGATGACGGCGGCCGGTGCATTCAGTTCCTCAAGCGTCCGGGAGCAGATCACACGGTCGAAATGCGAGTCGGGAAACGCGCGCATGAAATCCATCATGTCGCCCTGATAGACAGTGACACCCCGCTGGATGCAGCGGGTGACCTTCTCGACGTCGAGATCCACGCCCACGGCTTCCACCTGTTTGGACTGGATGAGGAACTCCAGGAGCGCTCCGCGACCGCATCCCAGGTCGAGCACGCGCGAGCGGGGAGTCACCCAGTCCGCGATGATCTGCATGTCAACGGTGCGTTTGGTTGTCGGATTGGCCATTGCTGGTGCTCCCTACGCTGTCCGGCGGCCCTGAAAGGGAAAGAACTATTGGACGGCGGGCTCCGGGGTGTCGGAGTCCACACCCGCCATCAGGCGCATGAGGCTGGCTTCGCTCGCGGCTGCGCGCGGGACCTCGCCCACGAGTTTTCCCGCGCGCATGACAAGGATGCGTGTGCAGAGGGCCAGAAGCTCGGGGAGTTCTGACGACACCATGAGGATCGCCTTTCCTTCGCAGGCGAGTTCATCGAGGAGCTGGTAGATCTCGGCCTTGGCTCCGACGTCGACTCCTCGTGTGGGTTCATCGATCAGAAGCACGTCACATTCGCGCGCCAGCCATTTTGCGAGGGCCACCTTCTGCTGGTTTCCGCCGCTGAGGCCTGCAATGAGCGTTTCGACACTCGGCGCCTTCACGCGCAGGCGTGCCGCGTATTTTTCCGCGAGAGAACGCTCCCTGCGGCGGTTGACCCAGCCTAGCCGTGTCAGCAGCGGGAGCACGGCGAGCGAGGTGTTTTCGCGACAATTCAGACCGAGCACGAGGCCCTGGCGTTTGCGATCCTCGGGAAGCAGACCCAGGCCCGCCGCCAGTGCGGCCTCGATCGAGACGGGAGGCAGCGCCTTGCCCTTGACGATGACCCTGCCGCTGGCGTTGGGATCGAGCCCGAAGAGTGCCTGCGCCGTTTCACTTCGCCCGGCACCGACGAGGCCCGCAAAACCCACGATTTCGCCGGCGCGTACGGAAAAGCTGATGTCGGAAAATTTCCCCGGTGAACCCAATCCTTCAACACGGAGCTGTTCAGGTCCCGGTTCCCGTGACAGATGCGCGGGGGTCTCCACCCGCAGCTCGCGTCCGATCATCTGGCTGATGACGCGCCTGGGGTCGGTGTCGGCGATGCGTCCGGTTGAGATGTGGCGCCCGTCGCGGAGTACCGTAATGCTCGTGCAAAGCGCGAAGAGTTCCTCCAGGCGATGCGAGACATAGATCAGCGTGATTCCTCGCGCGGTGAGATCGCGGACGAGTCGGAACAACTCACGGGTTTCCCCCGCGGAGAGCGAACTCGAAGGCTCGTCCATGACGATCACCTGGGCGCCGGTGCCCACGGCGGCGGCGATCTGCACGAGCTGCTCGAGTCCCGTGGAGAGCGATCCGATGAGACGGTCGGGATCAATGTCCGCCCCGATCGACAGGAGCATCTTCCGGGCGCGGGCGCGCAGTGCCTTGCGATCCACCCAGCCGCGGCGGGAGGGCATGTCGCCGAGGCAGAGGTTTTCGGCGACACTCAGATTGGGGCAGAAGGCGAGTTCCTGATGGACCATCGCGATGCCGAGCTGACGGGCTTCCAGAGGCGTGGCAGGTCGAATTTCCCTGCCATCGAGACTGATGGTTCCGGAATCGGCCTGATGGATGCCTGCGAGAATTTTCCCGAGTGTGCTCTTGCCCGCACCATTCTCGCCGATCAGGGCGTGACACGAGCCGCGCTCGATGGAGAAACTCACCTGGTCCAGCGCCACCACGCCGGGGAAGCGCTTGCCGATGCCGTTGAATTCGAGGAAGGCCATCTGGTGGTTCGCCGGAGAGGGGCTGCGTCAGCGTGAGCTGGGGAGCCAGGTGACCCAGTTCTTCGCGAATGCGTCGACGTTGTCCTTGTTGACGGGGATGAGTGCGCTGACCTCCTTGACTGCGGGGGGATTCTTCTTGAGCACGATCTTGTCGATCAGGAGTTCGACGGAGCGATGTCCCCAGGCGTAGCACTGCTGGGCGAGGAGCACCGGGACGTGTCCGCTGCGGACGTACGCGAGCTGCGCGGGCAGTGCGTCGACGGATACACACTTCACGGTGCCGGGCTGCCAGTTGAGGGCGTTTTCGGTGAACAGCGGCCATCCTCCGATCATGGCCCAGCCGGTGATGTCGGGATTTGCCTGCATGACCTGCTCAACCTTTGCGGCGGCGTCCTGGGGCGTTTCCTTGTGGTAATAGGTGTTGCGGATCGTGATGCCGGGATATTTCGCGGCTTCCTCGCGCACGCCCTGGACGCGCTTCTGGAGATTGGGTGCGTTCTGGTTTCCGGCAAGGATGGCAACAATACCCTTGCCGTTCATCAGCTTGGCGAGTTCCGACATGACCTGCCTGCCGCAATCGATGTCGTCGACGCCATACGTGACGAAACGTTTGCTGTCGGGCGCATCGGAATCGAAGGTCGCGACCGGCACGCCGTTGCGGACGGCGGAATTGATGGCGTCGGTCAGTTTGTTGGCATCGGAGCAGCTCACGGCGATGCCTTCGGCGCCGGCCAGCACGAGCTGCTCAATCGCCTCTGCCTGCTTTTGGGCGTCCTCCTCGTTTGGAGTGCGCCAGTCGATCTTGATGTTGAGGTTGAGTTTCTTGCCGAGCTCCTTGGCGGCGTCCTCGGCGCCGACGCGGGCGGCCTGGAAAACCGGGTTGCCCTGGGACTTGGCGACAAGGCCTATGACGAGTGTGCGCGGCGCGGCGGTGGCCAGGATGGAGGCCGCGGCAAAACCGGCAAAGGTGACGAGAGAGCGGATCAGTTTCATGGTTTGATGGAGTGACGGGATGAAAGTGGGACAGGGAATTCAGCCTGGGGTTCGGAGGGTGCGGCGGCGGCGCATCCAGGTGGTGAGATTGTCGAGGACGACGGCCGCGATCACGACCGTGCCGATGATGATCTGGCTGTAGTTTTGATCAATGCCGAGGATGACGATGCCGCTGCTGATCATCTGGATGATGAGGGCCCCGAGCACCACGCCGAGCGCGGTGCCTCGCCCGCCGGTGAGGCTGGCGCCACCCACCACGGCAGCGGCGATGACATTGAGCTCGTAGCCCTGTCCGTCTCCGGAGGTCGCGGCACCATAGTAGCCGAGCGACAGCAGCGCCGCCACGCCGGCGGAGAGTCCTGAAAAGAGATAGACGCCGAGCTTCACGCGGTTGACGCGGATGCCGCTGAACTGCGAGGCCAGCTCATTTCCGCCGATGGCGTACACGCGGCGCCCTGCCGCCAGGCGTGAGAGAAACACCCAGCCGAGAATCGTCACCAGGATCATCACGGCGAGCGGAACGATACTGATGTTCTGGCCCCATTCAAAGCGGACGAAGTCACGGAACCCGGATGGGAAACTGCCGACGGACTGGCCCTTTGTGGCCACGAACGCGACGCCCCTCAGGATCGCCATTGAACCGAGGGTGATGATGAACGGATGGACGCGCAGGGCCACGGTGAGTCCCCCGTTCAGCAGTCCGCAGAGTGCTGCGACTCCCAGGCAGGTGGAGACCCCGAGAAAAATGCCCATGCCGGGGGATTCCACATGGGAACCATCGGCGCCGTAGGCGTGCATCACCAAGGCGCCGGTAACGGAGGCGAGGGCGTAGATGGAACCCACGGAGAGATCGATGCCGCCCGAGATGATCACGAGGGCCATTCCCACGGCCATGATGGCGATGAAGCTGGTGTCCTTGGCAAGCTGGGCCAGATTCTGCGCGTTGAGGAACTTGTTGCGCTCCACGAAGGAAGGGACGCGTTCGCCATCCTTGTCCACCGTGAACACCCGCTCACGCGTGCCGTCGGGAGAGATCCTGAATTCCGGCGTGCGCACCGTGCCGCTGAACAGTGTCAACAAGGTTCCCAAGACAAGAATGATTAGCAACAAGCCGCTTTCCTGGAAGCGGAAGGCTTGGCGGAGTCTGGAAAGCATGGGTAGCCGCATTCAACAGCCTCCAGGCTCGGGCTCAAGCGCGGAGTCATGTTGGGGATCCGACCTTCAGGATTTCACGCGGAGGCGCGGAGACGCGAAGGAGAGAGGTAAACGACCGAATCGTTGAGCGAGAATGACCGAGAACACGAAATATACTGAATGTGGAATATGCACTGCAGGTTACCACGCTTGAACCTCTTCGCGTCTCCGCGCCTCCGCGTGAGCAGGATCGGAACGCTTTGAAGGCCGGACTCCAAACGGGCGAAGCGCGCTATTCCAAAAAGCTTCGCACCAGGTTGTAGAGCTGGGGGGATTCCAGGAGGAAGGAATCGTGACCGAGGTCGGTGTTGAGCTCTGCGTAGTGGGCTTTCTTGCCTGCCCGGAGGAGCGCAAGGGCGATCTCCCGGTTCTGCTCGGGAGGAAACAGCCAGTCGCTCGTGAAGCCGATGACGAGCGTCTCGGCCTCAACCGGTGCAAACGCCTGCTCGAGCGAGAGGTCACCCGGGGCCAGATCAAAGTGATCGATCGCGCGGGTGATGTAGAGGTAGGAATTGGCGTCGAACCGATTGATGAAACTCTGTCCCTGATGGCGGAGGTAGCTCTCGATCTCGAATTCGAAGTCGGCCGATGTGGCGGCGTCCGGTGTTCCTGTTTCCGCAGGACTGGGTGCGCCGAGTGACACGCCATCTTCCGCACGTGCCTGAGCCGGTGGCACGTGGGCAGTATGGCGGTGCCGGCGCCGACGTCCGAATTTGCGGTCGAGTCCCGCGTCGCTGAGATACGTGATGTGCGCCATCATGCGCGCGATTGCCAGGCCCACACGCGGGCCGCCGTTGCCTGGATAGTCGCCGTTGTTCCAGGCGGGATCCTGCATGATTGCCTGGCGACCGACCTCATTGAAGGCGATGCCCTGCGCGCTTTCGCGGGCCGTCGTCGCCATGACGATCACACGTTTCACCGAACCGGGAAACTCCACGGCCCATTGAAGCGCGAGCATGCCGCCCATTGAACCGCCGATGACCGCATGAATCGATGGCACACCGATGCCCTCGAGCCAGCGCTTCTGGGTGCGCACCATGTCGCGGATTGTGACAAACGGAAAGCGCGTGCCGTACGGCGTGCCTGTCGCGGGATCGATCGACAGCGGCCCGGTCGAGCCTTGGCATCCCCCGATGACATTCGCGCAGAGGACGAAGAACTGGTTGGTGTCCACGGGTTTTCCCGGACCGATCAGATTGTTCCACCAGCCGGGCTTGCGATCAGCCGGCGAATGGACGCCCGCGCAGTGATGGTCGCCGCTGAGCGCGTGACAGATCAGGATTGCGTTGTCGCGTTCCGCATTGAGCGTGCCGTAGGTTTCGTACCGAAGGGTGAAACCGGGAAGAGACTGACCGCTTTCGAAGATGAATGGCTCCGGCGAGACGAAGTCGCGCGGCTCGACCACGCCCACATTTCCGTGGGTTCTCAGAAGGGTGCTGGCCTGGCTGTCGTCGTCGGTCATGGCTGACGCGGCCGGTCAGCCGCTCTCCTCGTTGGAGAAAACCTGCTGCACATCGTCGTGCTCGTCGAGCGCATCGTGCAGCTTCTCGACGGACGTGGCGATGCCGCGATCCACGGGCACCGTGCTGTTGGGAATGTAGGCCATTTCGGCGCTCACGGTCTTGATGCCCGCGCGATCAATCGCGTGAAGCACCTTGTCGAAGAGGTGGATGTCGCACCGCACCTCGAATCCGTCGTCCGTCGTGATGACATCGTCGGCGCCGGCATCGAGGGCCAGTTCCATCAGTCTGTCCTCGGTCGACTGGTCGCGAGAGATGAGGAACTGTCCGGCGTGGAGAAATTGAAAGGCAACCGCGCCCGTTGCGGCGAGATTGCCGCCGTGCCGCGCAAAGATCGAACGCACGTCCTGGGCTGAGCGTGTCTTGTTGTCGGTCGTGACCTTGACAATGAACGCCACGCCGCCGGGACCGTAGCCCTCGTAGATGACATCCTCGTATGTCACTCCCGGCAGTTCACCCGTGCCCTTCTTGATCGCGCGGTCGACATTGTCCGCCGGCATGTTTGCCTCGCGCGCCTTGAGGACGAGGGTGCGCAGGCGTGCATTTCCGTCGATGTCGCCGCCGCCGGCCTTTGCCGCCAGCGTGATGTCGCGAGAGAGGCGGGAAAACACCTTGCCCTTGCGGGCATCCGAAACGGCCTTCAGCCGCTTGACCTTCGACCACTTGTTGTGTCCTGCCATGGTGCGATGAAGTCAGGAGGAACCGCGTACGATCAGCGCTTTTTCGGCGTCACGTTCTTGGTCTTTTTCCAGGGATTTCCGCCGAGCGGTGCGGTCGCCGGCTGGGCGAGCTGGGTGTCCTTGGAATACTTGTTCACCATGAGCTGCTGTCCGATGGTGAAGAGTCCGTTGACCGTGGAATAGAGCGCCAGGGCACACGAGAAGTTGTAGCAGAACAGGGTGAAGATGATCGGCATGAACTGCATGATCTTCGCCTGCATGTTGTCGGTTGTCGGCGTAGGGGTGAGGCGCATCTGCACGACCATGGTTGCGCCCATGAGGAGCGGCATGATGTTCAGCGGAAGGCCGAAGATGCGGGCCACGGTGTCGGGGGCCGACAGATCCGATGCCCATAGAAACGGGGCGAAGCGCAGCTCCGAGGCGCTCTGCAGCATGGCGAAGAATCCCACGAAGAGCGGGATGGTGATGAGGATCGGAAGGCATCCGCCCATCGGATTGACCTTGTTTTCCTTGAAGACCTCCATCGTCGCCTGGTTCAGCTTCTGCGGGGTGTCCTTGTACTTCTCGCGGATCTCCTTGAGCAGCGGCTGCAGCTTCTGCATGCGTTTGGAGGCGCGCGAGGCGGCGAGCGTGAAGGGTAGGGTGATGAGCTTGAGGAAAAGCGTCATCAGGATGATTGCCACGCCCCAGTTCGGAGCGATCGAGTGCGCGCCGTGAAGCAGTGTGAGAAGGAACGGGCTGACGTAGCCGCTCAGGAGGATCCGGCTGAAGAAATACAGGTCGAACTGCATCACCTTGTCCTGATTCTTGCCGAGGCTCACGAGTCGCTTGTATTCCTTCGGGCCGACATAGAAGTCGCCCGAAAGCGTTTCGGTCCCCTTTGCCGGAAGCGCCTTGAGATCAAAGCGGGCGGTGCCTGAGATTCCGATGTTGGCGCGCGAACTGTCGATCATCGGGGGCAGCTCAACCCGCCGGATGGTGGTGCCGATGCCCGGCTGTTCGGGTGAGTAGATGGCGGCGAAGAACTGGTTCTTGACCGTGGCCCATTGCACCGTGCCCTGCTCCTCAATGAAGGGTTTTGGCGCACGGGAACCGACGCCGAAACTGGAGAGGAAGCCGCCGCCTTCGAGTTGGGAGCGTTCCGTGTGATGAAACTTGTCGCCGTCGTAGAATCCCACGTTCAGGTACTGACCGTAGTCGATCGTGCTTACGGGCGAGGTGGTGCCGAGGCTGAGACCGGCCCGTGGCAGGGTGAGGGATTGGTCCGTCAGATTGCGAAAGGTCGTTTCGTGGCGGATTTCGTAGGGGTCCTCGCCTTCCTTGAGTGTGGCGCCTGGGGCGTGGATGGAATAGCGGCGGGTGACTTCGAGGCGGTTCTCAAGGACCAGTTGGAAGACGACCTCGGTGGAGGAGGACGAGACCAGGCTGTAGCGTGTGTTGCGGTCGATACCTGGAAAATCCGTGAAGGCCAGCATCGGGTCGGTGTGGAGCTGGTTGAAAATGTAGGGTGCGGGTTGTCCCTGGACCGCGGGATATTTCTTGAAAGCGATATCGAGGATTGCACCGCCGGCGTCGGTGAAGCGTGCCTCGATGAAATCGTTTGTGAGCGTGACGACCTTGGCGTCGGCGCCTTCCTTGGTGAGGGCTGCGAACTCCGTGGTAAGGGGGGCGGCGGCAGCGCCTGCAGAGAGGGTTGCCCCGGGTGCGGAGGCAGGTGCGGTAGCGCTCCCGGCGGGGGTTGCGGTCGCTGGCGCGGCGGCGGGTGGTGGCTGGGTATGCGGAGCCTGTTTGGGCAGCACATACAGGAGGCCGAAGCCGCAGATCAGGAAGAGGCTGCCGAGGATGAGATTCTTCTTATCCATTAATGAGTGAAGATTGGTTGGGCGAAGCGTCGATGGAAAGGGAGGGGGCTGGAATCGCGCGACACACGCGGGCCTGGCGCCGGGGAATGACCGCGGGTACAGGATCAATCCCGCCAGGATGGAAAGGCTGGCAGCGGGCGATCCGTTTCAAGGCGAGCCATGCGCCTGAAAGTGGACCGTGGCAGTGGATGGCCTCCCGGGCGTAGTGGGAGCAGGTCGGATGGAAACGACAGCCGCAACCGGGTCCCAGGATCAAGGGAAGCACCGGAGAGACGGTGACCTGGTAAAGGCGGATCCCGGCGAGGAGTGTGGCGGACACGATCCTTGCGGGCAGCCTGAACGCCCGGATGGATTCGGGCGGGGACTTCACGGGCGGGATCATGCGGTGGAGGGAGCGATGCGGGAACAGGCGTCGACGAATTTTCGTTCGATTTCCCGATATTCAAGCCCATTGAGAGACTGTCGCGCGATCAGAAGCAAGTCATAGCCTTGGGGGATACGGTCCTGATTGTTTCTGAACACCTCACGCAGCCGACGCTTGGCGCGTGCGCGTTGGACGGCGGTACCGACTGCGGCAATGGATGCCACCACACAGACGCGGGGGAGCGAAGGATCGACCGTGGGTTCTTGCGTCGACACGGGATCAGGGGGGTCCAAGGGACGCCGCCGGAACCAAAGCGTAAATCCGCCGCATTCCATGCGGCGGCCCCGTTCCCGAACGGCCCGGATATCGCGCTGGCGCCGCAGGTGTTGCTCGGCGCGGAAACGCATGGCCGAATGGGTAATTAGACGACAGTCAACCGCTTGCGACCCTTGCGACGACGGGAGCGGAGGACCTTGCGGCCGCCGGCAGTGGCCTTGCGGGCACGGAAGCCGATCTGGCGGGCGCGTTTCTTGCGGTGCGGACGGAAAGTCGGTTGCATGGCGAGTGAAGTTTTAAGAGGTGACTGAAGTGCCGAAGCGTTCTCCGGGTGTCAAGGCTGCCGTTTGGCTGTATGACCGATCTACCGCTACTCGATCTCTACAAATACGTGAAAAACGCGCCCTCGAGTAACCGCAGTCCCAGCAAATTCCCAGGCATTTCCATCGATGCGGTGGCCCGTTGAAATGATTTTCACCTCTCGCCTCACTTTCGGAAGCTCCGGATCGCAAAGCCCGAACAAACGGATCGCCTGCCCTTTTGCAGCGACCGAGAGGAAACGGCAATCCGCAGGTACGGCAATGACCTGGCTTCCGACCCGCTCCAGTTCGAAGACGATTGCGATGTGACGGGATGGAACGGCTGGCATCGGACTTCTCCGAAGCAATGACCCCGCGCCAGTCCAGCGCCTGGTGATCGATGAAATGCCCCACCTCATGGACGAGTGTCAGCTCTGGGTGCGAGCCGACCCTGCTGACTGTGATCTCCAGCGAGCTCGCTGTCTTTCCCCGCCAGGCGTACTCCCCGATATTGACCGTGGCTTTGGTCTCGCGCAGAGGAATCGACGGCAGTGCCCCATCCGTTTGGAGGGGCCTCGCGTTGCATGGCTCGGGCGAGGCCCGGGTGAAGTCCGGCCTGCACTACATCGCCATCAATCTGGCCGCATCCTCGTTTTCTCTGATAGTTGAGCTGTTTCAGCCAACGGCTTGCCTGGACAGGCTCCATCACCCGGGCCAGTCCGTCGAAGAGACGATCCACTTCCACATTGAAAGACTTCTTGTTGTAGTGTCGAAGACCGCACTTTGAGTCACATAGACTGTTTATTACTAATGTTTAATAAGTAAAATCGCAGAATCAAGATTTGGTTGACCCTGTACAAGCTTAGTCTAGTTTAGTCTATCATGATCATCGTCAACACTCATGAGGCCAAGACCAAGCTCTCCGCGCTCCTCGCGGCGGTAGAGGAAAAGGGCGAAGCCGTGGTTATTTGCCGCAACGGCAAGCCCGTCGCCGAGCTCCGGGCCATCCCTCCTGTGACGCGCTCGCGGCTTACTCCCGATCCCAGCCTTCGTGTGCGTTTTGCTCCCGGCTTTGATCCCACCGAAGGAGCCAGTGAGGACGAGTGGCCGGAGGAGGTCCGGTGATCCTTCTGGATACGTGCGCTCTTCTCTGGCTGATCGGAGCCCCAGAAGAGCTCTCACCCGCCGTACGCCAGCGCCTCGAAAGCAGCGCGCATGAAGACACCGTTCACATCTCCGCCATATCAGCCTTCGAAATCGCCCAAAAGGTTATGAAAGGAAAACTCATCCTCCCCGGCTCGGCCGGAGACTGGTGGAATCAGGCACTACTTCATGCCCAAATAAAAGAGGTTCCCATCGATAGCCGCATCGCTTTGCGCGCCGCGTCGCTTCCTCCACTCCACAACGATCCCTTCGATCGGCTGATCATCGCGACAGCGCAGGAACTCCGCTTTACCCTCCTTACTCCAGACCCTAACCCGACTTCGCCAACTGGAGTGATGAATTGACTAAATTGAGGGGGGGGAGATCGCGCAAGTGATTGATTGGGAAGGATGCGATTTTCAAAAGGGCGTGTAGGCCCGACCTGCCATCTATCCAGGTTGAGGCGGGTCTGATAAAGTTCGCGCATGCACTTGAAGTGCCGGGTTCGCCGCAAGGATGGGAAGGAGCATCGCACAT
>JAGOJU010000146.1 GCA_017994935.1 Opitutaceae bacterium | reverse complement strand
CGTTCGCTCGTTGACACCCCTAGGGAGCACCTCTTGCTTCAAAGTGGCCTCGCGGCCGACGCTCCACGCATTGCCACATGTCCAAACTGCTCGGCTACTTTTCCAACGACATCGGAATCGATCTCGGAACCGCCAATACCCTCGTTTACGTCAAGGACAAGGGCATCATCCTTCGGGAGCCCTCCGTCGTCGCCATCGACACCGTCACCCGCAAGGTCCGGGCGGTGGGCGACGAAGCGAAACGCATGCTCGGCAGGACGCCCGGCAATATCACGGCCATCCGCCCCATGAAGGATGGTGTGATCGCCGACTTCGATGTCACGGAGGCGATGCTTCGCTACTTTATCCGCAAAGTGCACAGCACCGCCCTGCGCGTCGCGCCGCGGGTCGTCATCGCAATCCCCTCCGGCATCACCGAGGTCGAGAAACGTGCGGTCAAGGATTCCGCCACCAGGGCCGGCGCACGCGATGTCATCACAATTCCCGAACCGATGGCGGCCGCCATCGGCGTCGGGCTTCCTATCGATGAACCCGCGGCAAACATGATCGTGGACATCGGCGGAGGCACCACGGAAATCGCGATCATCTCCCTCTCGGGAATTGTGTTTTCAAAATCGATCCGCGTTGCGGGCGATGAACTGGACAGCGCCATCATCAACTACATGAAACGCGCCTACAATCTCCTGATCGGCGAGCGGACGGCCGAGGAGATCAAGGTACGCGTCGGTTCCGCCTATCCCCTCGACGACGAGCTCACGATGGAGGTCAAGGGCCGCGACTCCGTGGCCGGCCTGCCGAAAACCATCCACATCACCTCGCAGGAAATCCGCGAGGCGCTGAGCGATACCATTGCAGCCATTGTCGACGCAGTCCGCACCACCCTGGAACGCTGCCCGCCGGAACTCTCCGCCGACCTGGTTGACCGCGGATTCGTCATGGCAGGCGGCGGCTCCCTGATTCGGGGCATCGACCGCCTCCTGAGCGAAAAGACGGGACTCCCCATCACCGTGGCGGAGGACCCGCTGTCCGCGGTCGCCAATGGCACCGGAGCGGTTCTCAACGATCTCAATTGGGTCATTTCAAACGTATAACCCTCCGCCCGGCCTGCCCGGCCGGCACCGCCCCGGAGGCGCCGGTCCTGCCTGGATAGGACGGTGCACGGTCTGATTTCGACAGCCTACGACGAGCCGCTTCCGACGTGCTTCCACACCGCTTCCTCCAACGCCGGCCCTTCCTCACTCTTGCCGTCGTCGTCGCCGTCTGGCTGATGCTCCCCACGGTCGTGAAGCGGGCGATGCGCATCAGTTTTTTCGAGCTGCAGGCACCGGTTGATCTCACCGCCTCCTACGTGCGCGACCTTCAGGACTATTGGGCGCTTCGCACCCGATCGACGAACGACCTCATTGCAGCCGGCCGCGATCTCGCCCGCCTGAATGCGAGTTACGAGACAACCCTCCAGCAAAACGCAACCCTGCGCAGGGAGGTCGAACGCCTGGAATCCGTCCTCAAGCTTCCTGCATTTCCCGAACACCGGAGCGAGGTGGCGCGTGTTGCGCGAAGGGACTTCAACGGCTGGTGGCAGCGACTCACGCTGCGCAAGGGCCGCAATTTTGGCATTGCCGAGGGTTCGCCGGTCATCTTCACCGGCGGCGTGGTGGGAAGGGTGTCAAAAGTCGGATTGTACACCTGTGAGGTGGAAATGATCAGCAGCCCCGGCTTCCGGCTGGCCGCAACCATCGAGGGCGACTCCCGCCCGATCAGTTACCAGGGCGGCGAGAATCCCACGCTCGGCCCGGCCAGGGGAGTAGCCGAATATGTGCCTCTCGACATCCTTGCGTCCCCCACCGCACCCAAACGGGTGGTCACCTCGGGACTCGGCGGCGTGTTCCCTCCAGGCCTCGCCATCGGCGCCCTTGTCAGGCTCGAGGGGAGCGGCGACGGGCTGTTCAAGACCGGCGAGGTGAGGCTCGACCCGCGCCTGTCCGAGATCAGCGAGGCCACCATTCTCGTTCCCGTCAAACCACCCGGCTACTGAGGTGCCCCGCCGCCATGCGCCGTTCGCTGACTCTTTTCGCAACGCTCTTCCTCCTCTGGGCGATCTCCGCACAGATCAACCATTACCTGTCGGGACTCCATGTCTCGCTCTTTCTCGGTGGGCTCTGTGTGGTCTTTGCGGCACTGAGACTGAATCGAAACGAGGGACTGCTCACCTCCTTTGCGACCGGCCTGCTGTTCGATGCCACCTCTCCGCTTTGGTTCGGCTGTCACGCCCTGCTCTTCGCGACCGCCCACATTGTGGTGTTCCGGTTCAGAAGCCGCGTCCCGCGGGACGAAACGCTGATCCCGATTGTCATCGGCCTCCTCGCCAATCTCGGCATCCATCTCGGGGTATCCTTTGTCGCCCTTCACGACCTGCCTCCGGGGGTCAATCCCTGGCCGCGACTTCTGGCCGACCTCTTGTTTTCCCAGATCGCGCTCGTGCTGGTGGCCCCGTGGTTTCTCCGGCTGCAGGAACGCTCCCTGGAAATTGTGGGCGCGGACTTGCGCCTCGATCAACCCGGCGTGTGATAGGGGAAGAAGGCATGAAGGAACGGAATTCGGAGCGCCCCGGCAGTCTGGTCGAGTCCCACAAGGGCTACGATCCGCGGCTGATCCTTTTCTATTTCGGAATCACCGCCCTCCTCCTGATCCTCGGCGGCGGCCTCGCCTACCAGCAGCTTTTCAAGACCGATGCCTACCACGACATCGAGCGGATCCAGAACCAGCGGCGCGTGCTGATGCCCGGATCGCGGGGTAATCTCTACGATCGCGAGGGAAAACTCCTCGTCGGCAACCTGCCACGCTTCGCGGTCACGCTCAACCTGGTTGAATTGCGCGGGGAATTCCTGAAGGAATACCGAAAGATCCGGAAAGCCTATCGGGAGAGCGATGATCGCGACCTCGTCTCCGCTGCCCAGATGGAGCAGATCGCCCGCTATACGGTGGTCGAGCGCTACCTGAGGCAGGTCAACCGGACCCTCGGCACCGGGGTGACGCTCGATTCGAAGGAGCTCCAGCGCCATTTCAACCAGCGGCTCCTGCTGCCCTTCGTGCTGGTCGACGATCTGACTCCGAACGATTACGCAAAGCTCATCGAGCAGCTGCCGGTCAGTTCCCCACTGCAGATCTACACGTCCACCAAACGTTACTATCCCTACGGATCCGCTGCCGCTCACAGCATCGGCTACGTCAGTTCGGTCGAGGTCGGGGACGCCGACATCGCAGATCTTCGGGGCGACGAACTCAAAACGTTTCCCATGAAGGAGAGCGTCGGCCGGACTGGTCTCGAGCGGCGCTTCGACGACCGGCTCCAGGGCCAGGCCGGCGGCGTCATCTATCGTGTGGACCCCGCCGGCTACCGCGTGAATCCGCCCCTGCGCAAGCTCCTTCCCCTGCAGGGCTCGAATCTGGTCACCAGCCTCGACATCGATCTTCAGCTCGCGGCGGAAACCCAGCTCGCGATGAACGAACTCGCCGGCGCTGCAGTGGCCATCGACATCGGCACGGGCGAAGTGCTCGCGCTCGCAAGCAAGCCGGATTTCAATCTCACCGACACGACACCGCGCATCAATTCGGAGAACTATCGGAAGATCGAGGAATCGGGCGGCTGGCTCAACCGCGCCGTGCAGGGCGTCTATCCACCGGGCTCCACCTTCAAGCTCATCACCGCACTCGCGGGCTTGCGATCCGGCGCCATCACGCTCGACACTGTCGTCGATTGCCAGGGGGCGCTGATGGTCGGTCGCCGGCCATTTCCCTGCCACGACGGACATCAGCACGGTCCGCTGAAATTGAGGGAGGCCATTGAGAAGTCCTGCAATGTCTTCTTCTACGATCGCGGCATCGCAATGGGT
>JAGOJU010000145.1 GCA_017994935.1 Opitutaceae bacterium | reverse complement strand
AACCGTCCCCTACACAATGACGGTTGAGGGCAGCTATCTTCAGCTCGTGACCCTCCTGCGCCGCCTCGAAAGCGGAACCCATTTCTGCCGGATCCTCAATACGACGATCACCCGGGGGGCGGGCGATCCAGGCACGACCGTGAGTCCGCTCACGATGACGATGAACCTCGAACTTCTCGGACAACCGTGAGCACCTTCACAGAGAATCTCCCACTGCTTTCGCTCGCGATCTGCATCGCGGGCGCTCCCCTTGCCGGCGCTCCCGCAAAGATGTTGAAGGCGGACATCAATCCGTCTGCCGCCCGTGCCGCCATGGTGGAGAAAGCCCAAAAGCTCAGCCGCCAGGTTGAAGTCGCCAATCTTCCGGCGACAACGGTGGATCCTTTCAGTCCGGCCAGCTTCAATGCACCCGACCCCGAGGAGATGCGGCTCGCCGCTGAGGCTGCGCGACGCGCAAGGCAGGTTCCTGGACCGCGCTTGGCTTCGGATCGGGATCTCCTCATAGCCATCGCCAACCAGATCAAGCCGACCGGCACGATGAATCTTGGTGGCGAGGCCATTCTCCTGGTCGGCTCCCAGAAGATCCGGGTCGGGGAATCCCTTTCCGCCTCTTATGAGGGGAAACCGCTTGCTGTCACGGTGACGGCAATCGATCGCACCAGCTTCAGTCTCCGCCTCAACGGCGAAGAATTTACTCGTCCCATCAAATCAGGATCCAACCCATGAGAACCCGCCTGCTGCTCCTCGCGCTGCTATCACCTGCAGCCCTGCCGTTTCTCCGTTCGCAAACGACAGCGGCGGTAGAAAACGCGCCTGCTCCCGCCAACGAAGCGCCCGCCGCCGCCGCGCCTGCCGCGACGGAACCTGCTGCCGCGCCTGCCGTCACCCTTGCACCGATGGGTGAGACAGGTGCAGCGACCAAGACCAAGGACACCCTGTCAGTCGATTTTCCGGATGAGGAGATCCGGTCCGTGCTGCGCAATGTCGCCGACCTGTTCGAGTTGAACCTCGTCATTCCGGAGACGCTTCAGGGGAAGACCTCGGTGAAGCTGAGGGATGTCACCTGGCGCCAGATCTTCCAGGTGATCCTTTCCCCGGTCGGCTATACGTTCGTCGAGGATGGCAACATCATCAAGATTGTCACCTCCGACTCGCTGAACCTGGAGCCTGTCACCACGGATGTTTTCATTCTCAACTACGCCAAGGCGGAAGACATCAAGAAGTCCGTCGAGCCGCTGGTTGAGGCGCCCGCTGGTGGACGCGTCATCGTGGATGCGCGCAGCAACGCACTTGTCATCTCCGAGAGGCCGACCCGCCTCAGCCGCATCCGTTCCATCATTGATCGACTCGACCGCGCGACCGAGCAGGTTGTGATCGAGTCCAAGTTCGTCGAGGTTTCAGACCGCGACGTCAAGAACCTCGGGGTGAAGTGGTCCTCGCTGGCGGGCTTCAATCTCAATGCCGGCCCGTTCAATCAGAAATTTGAACGCGAACGTTCGGGTGGCTATAATTCCGCGGTCGACAACACCAGTTCATCGACGGGCAAGACGGACAGCACGTCTTCGGCGAACTCGAGCAATTCGAATTCCGTGGCCTCGGTCAACGGTGCGGTCACCAGCACCGGCACAACCGGATCCTCCCTCAATCTCAGCAATCTTGGCTCCAACGGGACAACCGAGGCGCTTAGCGCGCTCCAAGGTCTTGTCGGCGCCGGGAATACCTCGCGTCTTGCCACGGCGCTGTTCAGTGCCGACCAGTTGAATGTTGTCCTGAGCGCGCTTCAGACCTTCAGCGACATCAAGGTCGTCTCGAATCCGACGGTGGTGACATTGAACAACACGGAGTCGTCGATCAACGTCGGCGAAGAGTTCCCGATTCCCAATTACACCTACAATCAGGAACGCGGCACCTTCGAGGTGTCTGGATTCCAGTATCGTCCGATCGGCATCCTGCTCAAGGTCACTCCCCAGGTGAACAGCCAGGGCTTCATCAAGCTCACGCTCGAACCCGAGGTCAGCCAGCGCAATGGCGAAACCTCATTTGGCGGCGCAGGCGGAGCGCAGATTCCGATCATCGCGACGCGCAAGGCAAAGACACAGGTCTCCCTGAAGGATGGCTACACGATGGGCCTCGGCGGACTGCTGACCTCCCGGTCGGAGGACGGATCCTCGAAGATCCCGCTGCTCGGCGACATTCCGATCCTCGGGCGCGCGTTCCGGTCCAAGAACCGCGACCAGGCGACAACGAACCTGGTCATTTTTATCACGGCCAAGACCGTGGCTGCTGATGGGGCTCCTATCACTGAAGTCTTCGACTCCCGCAATATCCGCCGCATGGACATCAAGAAGGAAGACCTGCCGGGATATCGCGATCCATCCGATCCTTTCACGCCCCTGCCAGAACCCGAACCCGTGAAGAAGAAGTCCTTTTTCCGGCGCAGTTCCTCGGCGGAACAGACTGTCAAGAACAACTAGGCCGGGGATCTCCCGTGCTTCTCTCCAACCTCAGCCTTTGAAGGTGAGTCTATGAAATTTCCAATAAGAGTCCTTCTAGGGCTGCTCTCAGCGTGGGTCATTTCCATTGTCCACGCCCAGCAGCAGCCGGTCGTCGCCGTGCGCATCACCAACGTCGAAGTGTCGACGGGCGCCGGCTTGATTCAATCCATCAATGTGACCGCGAGCGGTTCCTCATATGCGGTTGCACCGTTTGTGCAGATCACCGGCGGTGGCGGCTCGGGAGCCACAGCCGAGGCGGTCATTTCGGGTGGCGGCGTCATCCGCGTCAATGTGATCGATGGCGGATCCGGATACACGAGCGAACCGACCATCACTTTCCTCGGTGGAGGAGGCACGGGTGCTGCCGGCAAGGCGAAAGTCGTGCACCCCTCGGAGAATTTCGCAAACCCGAACGAGGCATTCGGCCCCTCGGGTGAGTTTGTCACGATCACCGCACTCGCCACGGGTACGTTCCCCGCGGCAGGATACACCTACACCTTCTTTATCAACGGCACGCCGGTCGGGACCTCCATCAACAACAAGGGCAATCCCTCGGTGCCCGGAATGATTTCATGGACTCCTCCGGCTCCCGGGGCGTATTTCTTCACCGTCACCGCCAGCGACGGCACCTCGCCGCTGGTGACGTCGCTGCCTGTCCGTTTCTTTGCGACGGGCGCTGTGATCACCAGTCCGCAGAATCCCACCCTGGTGCCTGCCGGATCCTCCGTCGTCATCAAGGGCGACGCCACGACGGCGCAGGGATTCGTCCGCCAGATCGAGTTCTTTGTCGACGGTGTCAGCCAGGGTGTGGATACGACCGCTCCCTATTCGATCATCTATAAGCCCTCATCCGTACCTGGCGCACATTTCATCACCGCGATAGCGACGGACAACAACAATGTGACCGTGGAAACCCCGGATGCGGTGATGATCACGACGATTCCCGCGATCGGCAGCCTGCCGGTGGTTGAAATCGCGAGCCCGGCTCACGGATCGGCTTTACGCATTCCCGACTATTCGGTGAGCGCCAACGCTTCCATTCCGATCAATGTGATCGCAAGCGACGGCGACGGCGTCATAACCAAGATCGAGACCTATATCGATGGCGTCCTGGTCAATACCGACCAGCAGTTCCCCTACAGTTTCAGCTGGCAACCCCAGACGATCGGCAGCTACCGGATCGTTTCACTCGCATTTGACGACAAGAACAATGTCGTGGCGACGAACCCCAGCGTCGTGACTGTCTCGGCACCGCCGACGGTCACGATCACCCAGCCAACCGATGGAGCGACACTCCCGGCGGGGGCTCCGGTCACGGTTGCGGCCAACGCGAGCGACAGCGACGGATCCGTCATTTCGGTTCAGTTCTTTGCCGACGATATTCTCATCGGCGATGACACGACGCCTCCCTACAAT
>JAGOJU010000144.1 GCA_017994935.1 Opitutaceae bacterium | reverse complement strand
GTTCATGCGTGCCCTGCTGGTTGGCGTGGGTATCGAAACTGCCGAGCGAGACGTAGTAAACGCGCGTGGACAAACCCGCTGCAATGAGCGCCGCGACGTTCTTCAAGGACTGCGCGAACGGATTGCCTGGGTATTCGGCTTCGGATTTGTACCGGCCGAGGAGCGTCTGGATGTGCTGCTCTGTGACGAGTGCATCCATCATGGTCGCCCGGAGGAACCCCTCGTTTGTATCGCTGCCTTCATGGTCCGCCTCGGCAAGGCGCTTCAGGAGAATGAGCGTGTTGTTCCCACGGCCACCGCCCCGGCGCAGATTCCCGGAAAGGGTGAAGGTCGGATGGGGGTTCTCGCCGAGAAACGACTGGGGAACCTCATTGCCGGAATTCACCGCAACCGGGTCGCCTCCCTTTGAGTCCGGGCGGCCGGCGCAGGTGTTGTCGAGGTAGCGGCCGATCCAGCCCGTGGCATCATTGACATCGGAATCGCTCGCCGACTCCCAGATCTCGGTGGAGCGAAAGTGGCTCCGGTTCGGATTTGGGTAGCCGACGTTCTGCACAACGCCGAGCTTGCCTTCGTTCACCAGTTTGCCGAGCGCCGCGCAACTCGGGTGGAAGCCCAAGAGTCCATTGATGGGAAGCACGTCCTTTTTCTTGAGGCCAAGGGTGGGGCGCAGCCGGTAGTAGTTGGCGTCCTCGTAGGGAACAACCGTGTTCAATCCGTCATTTCCGCCGGCGAGCTGTATGAGAACGAGAATCGATCGATCCTTCTCAGGCGCAGGTGCCGCGTTGAGCGAAGACTGGACAAGAAACGCCGGCGCAAAACGGCTGAAAGCAAGCAGGCCGATGCCGCTGCTTCCCATGCGGAGGAATTCACGGCGGGTGGCGGGCAGTTTCGAGGAAAGCAAGTTGTTCATGGCGATGGGTTGGATGCCGGGATCGGATGATGATGACGTGTCAGCAGAGCTGGTATTCCGGTGTTTCGAGGAGAGCAACCGCGGCTCCGCGAAGGCGCGGGACGGACTGCTCGCCTTTGAGGAAATTTCGCAGGGCCACACGATAATCCTTGTCGGGCTCTGCAGGGAGAAAACGGGCGACCATGCGGTCAACCGTCGCGTCGATGCCGGAGGCTTCGAACGTCCGCATGTAGTCGTTGTCCACCGTGAAATGGGTATGGCCGGACTCCCGTGCCGCCTTGAGCGCAGCCTTCTCGTCGGCGTTCATGCGATCCTCGGGCATCGGGGTGAAGAGCGATTGAACAAGCAGCCGGCGGGCCGCGAGGGTCGACGAATTGATCCATAGCTTGCCGCCAACCCATCCGCGGACATTGGGCGGATTGAACGGTTGCTGGCCCATCTGGCGCAGGGGCACCAGCGTCGTGCGTGCGACAGGTGCGACATCCAACTGGAGGTCCTGTAGAAGGCCCAGGTGGTAGTGGATCGGGCTCTTGATGTAATTGGCCCGGTAGGTGGGATGGTAGAAGAGGGATGACGAGAAATAGCGGTGACAGAGCTCGCGGAGGCTGTACCCGCGTTCCTTCCACCAGGTTCCGAGCGGTGCAAAGAAAGCAGCATCCGGAACGTCATCCGTAAGATAGAACCGCGTCATTTCCCGCGGCAGAAAGGTGCCGGCCGCTGGCTGCCGGTAGATCAGGTCGATGACGTCATCCCCGCCGAAGCGGCCTGTCTTGCCGAACACGGTCTTGGGGCCGTCGTCGTGCTGCCTGCGGTCGAATCGGAAGCCCTCGCGGCCAACCCGGTATCCGGTGAAGGCCTTGGCGGCCTGCTTGATGTCATTTTCCGTGTAGTTGCCCTGGCCGAGCGTGAAAAGCTCCATGAGCTCGCGGGCGAAGTTCTCGTTGGGGGCCTGTTTGACGCTGCGCTGAAGATCCAGATAGAGGATCATCGCGACCGAACGGGAGACTGCCTTCGTCAGGACCGGCGCGGGTCCAAGCGCACCCTGGCGCAGGAACTCATAGTGGTCGAATATGAGATTGGAGCCGCGCACCTTCTCGACGCCAACAACGTAGACGTCCCCGAGAAACAGCAGCCATTTTTCAAAGGCCGAATAGGCGGGCGTGGCCGCCTGTTGCAGCCATTGGAGCGAGAGCTCAATGTTGGCAAGCCGGGAGACCTCCCGTTGCTCGCGCTGGATCTCGCGACGCTGCATCTCCGTAGCGGCGGACTGGATACGCTCGCGGAATTCCGGCATGCGCTCGTGTTCATCCCTCACAAGCTTGGGCCTGGCAAATGTCGGAGCCGTGTCGGGAAAGAGCCTGTCGAGCGTTGCTGCCAGGCCCTCGCTCATTGCACGGGCAACAGCCTCCGGATGGGCACTCCAGCCCGTACGCCGCAGTAGATGGCTTGCGGTCTCTTCATTCCACTGAGCTTTCGGCAGAGGTTCCCAGGCCTGGGTGGGGGTAAGCGGAGGTTGCATGGCTTTGTAAGAACGATTAAAGCCTATGACGCCACCCTTCGGATCAAGTTACACTCAGGCAGACAGCCCCTATGGCGAGCGGGTGCCAGGCGACTCCGCCGCTTGATCTGGGTCAAGAAAAGCAACTGAATGGGACATACCCATCCGATTTCACCCAACCCGGCTCGGGCCGCCCGCGCGGGCTCATCAGTCGCACCGGAGGGAGAAGACGTCCCCGGTCTGCGTGACCCCCGGTCATGTTCGCTCTTGAAATGCGATCGCAAATCAAAGGCCGTTGTTGGGTTCGTCGAAACGCGTCATGGGGGACTTCCGGGAGGCAAGGCATGACAGGACGCCCGAAGGCCCCATCAGCACCTCGAGCTTATGAACGCTTCCGGCGCTCCGCTGCGATTCGGAAATCAGATGGCGCGCGTGCATGGATCGAACGAATCGCACGCGTGAGGCCTTTTGCACCGCCGTATCCGCAGGCATAGCCCACCTCCTTCACACTCATGCGACTCTCCCGCAGCATGACCGTTGCCCGCTGCACGCGACACCAGCGGATCTCCTTCGAAGGGCTGCGTTCGTGCACCGCATCGAAATGACGTTCCAGCGTGCGCAGTGGTGTGCCCGTTTCACGCGCGACCGATGCGGCGGTGATGGGCCGGTGACAATTCAGCCAGATGAACTCCAGCGCCCGGTCCACGGTCGGCTGACCCGTCACGGCTGGTGCCGCTTCGCTTCCATCAGCTGCCCGGTCCTCAAGGGCATGCGCGAGCACCTCAAACACACGGCTTTCAACAAGCAGGCTGTTCTTGTCGGCTGCCGAGCGCAATCGCGCCAGAGCCCGCCGGCAGGCCGCCGGATCATCGAGGCGGCGCAAACGCGCTGAACGCGGAAAGATCCCCTTTGCATGCAGGCGATGAAGGTACTCACCGTTGACCGTGCACCACTCCTCCCTCCAGCCGCACTCAGGCCGGGGACGGTACCGGTGCCATTGACCCGGAGGCAACAGGAGCACCTCGCCTGCGCGCCATGGCAGGCGCCCAACCCTGCGGTCCTCGTATTCGCCCTCCCCTCCTGCAACCAAGACGACCGCAAAATCACCCAGGACCCGGCCACGTTCCCATCGAAAGTCATAGTCCTCGGGGTGGCCCGGCCGGGGATAGGCCTCGCCGGGAATATAATCGGCCACCCCCCAACCCGTGACGTAGAGCTCGCGTCGAATATCCGCTCCGCCGAGCGGAAGATAGAAAAACTCATTGCATCGGGAGCGAGGCATTGAACTTCGGCAGAATGCCGGTTCCCATGAGGGAGGCACGCCTCAATTTGACGCGCTGGCGGATGCCGGGATACAATTGGCGGATTCTGTCCCGTCCGTTGGCTCGCTGTCGCTGACCAAACTGGCTTGATTCAACCCAACAACCACCCCCTGCCATGACTCGCTTCGGAAAACGCGCATTCATCACCGGCGGTTCACGTGGGCTCGGCCTTGCGGCAGCGGAGGCGCTGCT
>JAGOJU010000143.1 GCA_017994935.1 Opitutaceae bacterium | reverse complement strand
CCGCACTGTCGCCCAATCCGAGCAGGCCCATGGTGATCGCAACTTCTCCCTCGCTCACTTCATGCGATCCTACGGCATCATCAAAAATGAACCGCCCAAGGTGCTGGGTGTTTATTTTCATCAGTGCGCCATCGCCATGACCTGCCGACAACTGGCCAAATCCGGCCTGTTTCTGGCGGCTCAGGGGATTCACCCCATCACCGGCAAAAGAGTGGTGTCATCGGCTCGGGCGCGACGGATCAATTCACTGATGATGACCTGCGGACATTACGATGGTGCCGGTGACTTTGCTTTCCGGGTGGGCTTGCCTGGAAAAAGCGGTGTCGGCGGTGGCATTCTGGCCATCGTTCCGGGCAAGGCGGTGATCTCGGTTTGGTCTCCGGGCCTCAATTCGAATGGAAACTCTCTCCTCGGAACCGCCGCCTTGGAAATGATTACCCAACGCACGGGCTGGTCGGTTTTTGGCTGAGTCGTCGCCGCCCCCTATCCCTGCCTTGCGGTGGGGCGGGTGCGGAAGGGATGAAAAAGGAAATTACTGCTGCTATGGGGTGGCTCCGTCGAGCTGGCGACCGACGTAAAACCACTTGGCGTGGGCGTCGATTCCGAGCTTGATTGATTGACAGGTTTCAGTTGGATTGGGTTGCGTTTTGGTATTCATCGTTGTCAGGTTGGGGGGTTAATCCCCGCCTGACAACCCCATGCCATCTGGCAGCGCGTTACGCCGCCTGCTGTTCCGGTCCGGCGCCCATCATCAGCGGATCGTCCGCCGACAACTCCATCAGCACCCGCACCGGGATGTCATCGGCGAAGTGCAGGGTCTGGGGAGTCTCGGGGATGCCGTTCAGGTCCATCTCTGCCAGGGCGAAGACGGGCTCGTCGAACCAGCGGTCGAAATGCGTGCGGACAATGCGGCTCCAGATCAGGTTCTCCAGGCTGCCCATGCCGAAGCAGACGAGGAGCCGACAGTCGAGATCCTCGATGCGCGGCAGATGGATGAAACAGCCGAGGCTGCGGTAGTCGCTGCCGTGGTTGAGGCGGTGCGGGCGGGCGGCGGAGCCGAGGGGGCTCCACTCCTTGAGGCGGGCATCGCAGTTCTGGCTGACGGTGAAGTCGGCCGGTGTCTCCCGGGGAGGGCTCGCGAGTTCGCGGCGCAACCGAGCCTCCCAAGCCGCGACGACGGGCTCGCTGAGGCGCAGTTGGTTACGGGAACAGATCTCCAGCCAGCGCAGCACCGCGTCGAAAATCCGGCGTTCCAGATCGGTGCCGCTGCGCGGGACATACTTCTTGGTGCAGAACACCTCGTCATGGAGGGGCGGGCGGGTCACCGTGACGATCATGTCGCCTTTCCGGATGCGGTGATGGTCGCTTTGGATCGGTTCGCCGTTCTCAGTCAGCGCGTAGTTGAACAGGATCGACTCGAATCGGTATCCGTGTTCGACCAGCGCCGCGTGGATGTTGGCGAAGGCGGCGGCGTCGCGATTCTTGGCGATTTCGCCCATCTTGTCCTTGTCGATGCAGGGATAGGCATTGTGATAGAAGTTGGGGCGTGGCGGGGCGGGTTCCAGGTTCGACGGCGGCGAAGGAGATGAGGGGGGGATCTTCATGGCGGACGACTAATAGGGGGTTGTTGCGAGACAGCATTTAAAACCGTCCCATGTTACGACTCGATGGCCGGTCTTTGCGCCTACAAAAAGTTTCCCTCTTTATAGACACATCGACGCGGGGAGACTATTCGAGTTGCCCTAGTTCGTGAAGTTGAACTTGGCCGCAAAATCCCCGGATCTCCGACTGGCGCGGCGCTCGCTTTTCGGGCAAATTCGTGGTGTCCCTCGATTTTTAATGCATGCAAATCAAGTCCTGGACACTTCCCCAAAAGAAAGTGCGGGCCACCGCCTTCAAGGAGATCGTGAGTGCGCGCGGTCCCTTGCTGACCTATCGCCACAAGAACACTCTGTGGGTCGCGCGTGCCGGACTCGATCCGCGGGCCTGGTTTCTGAAGCTGGATGAAAATGGTCGCGGGATCGGAGGCTGGACTCACAGCCGCCCGTGGCTCGATAAACTCCTGCGTCCGCCCGCAATGATCCTGCGCACACGGGGGCCGGTCCTGAGCCGATTGCGTCGCGACTTGAAGACGATCCATCGACGATCTCTTCATCCCCTGACGGAGGACAGGCAGGAAAAGAAAGAACCCCCGAAGGTCGAGCGGCTCGATCCGGCGACGGTGCCGTATCTCGTGCTCCTCTGGCCTGAGGTCATCGAACTGCTGGCGCATTGGGAAACGCGATCCATGATACGCCCCTATCACGCCCGCTTTGCCTACGCCCGCCTACGCAAGGCCGAGCACCAGCTTTGCCGCATTGAGGGTGTGGCGGAATGGCTGGGGCACTTCCCGCCCGATGCCCTTGCCTTTGTCGAGCGGCACGGATTCAAAGAACGCCGCTGGCACCTTCTCAATCTCTGGCTGCGTGTGCCGGAGGGGCGAGAACTCTTCGACGAGATCCCCGCTCTCGCCTGGATGATGGCGTCCTCGTGGCTCTTCCGAAAACCGGTGTCCCAGCCCTTCCGTTCGTTGCGGTCCCTCATGCGAAAACCACGGGCACGGATACTGCAATGGCTCGACCTCCCGTCGGGAGACGGCACTCTGAAACTGCTGCGGCAGCTGCCGGGCCAAGCCTGCGATCAGCTCCTGATGCGCCGATGCCACGTCGTCTTCCGGGACGCCACCCTCCGCAACTGGCTGCTGAACTTGGGCACTCCCCTGACCCTGGACATCCTTCTCGCGGCCAATCCCGGGCGCATCAGCTACCCCGTGCTCCGCGCCATCGCCGAAGGGCAGTCCATGCCCCTTTCCGGCGCCCGAGGCGAGGTGGCGCGGGTCTACCTTGATGTGTGCTGGATGGCGTGGAGTTTGGAGGAGGAGGAGGTCGATCCCGACCGGCTCGGACGCATCCGCTCGACGCGGCGGTTGTGGGAATTCCACGAAGAGCTCGTCGCCCTGCAAAACTCTCGTGAGCGGTCATCCACTCCCGCCTGGGAAGGCCGCAAGGCGCCTCCGGTGGCTCCGTGCGAGTGGATGGTTCCGCTTGAGACGGAAAGTGCGCTTGAGGCCGAGGCCTGCGCGCTGCGTCATTGCCTCTCATCTTCCCGATACCGCGATGCGGTGGCCGAGGGGCTCTACTACGCCTATGCGGTGCATCACGAACAGGGACGGGCCACTTTGGGAATCACGCGCGAATTCGGGAATGGCTGGCGCATTGACCAGTTGCGAGGCTTCGCCAATGGCGGCGTCGATCCGGCGGTGCAGGCGGAGGTAATCGCCTGGGCGACGCAGCATCGAATCACCGGAGAAATCGGAACCGAAAGGCCGCTGCTCCTGGGTGGCGAAGCCCACGGCCTGCACGACGTCTATGCGGCGCATCAATGCGCCGTTCTTGCGGAATATGACGATGACATTCCCTTTTGAATTCACACCATGAACCCACTCATCCCCGTTCGAGACAAAGCGGAACCCGTGCCGCATTCCCACCTCCTTCCTCCGCTGCGCGCCCTCATCGAAGCGATGGACGAATTCGTTTTCTCCGGTGAACTCGACTCCGTTGCCAGCGGCTCGATGTCCTGTAACGAGATGTTTCATGGCCGCGAACTTTCGACCGCGCTGCACGAAGTGCTTTCAGCGTGCAGTTACGACCACCCTCAGTATCGCAACAGCACTGTTCTGGAAAGCGCGGTCTGTCTCGACCTCAAGAACCTCGTCTGCCCGGTTCTGGTCCACTGGTCCTACCTCTGCCACGCCTCCGGCCCGCGTGGTACCGCCGGGGGGTTGCGCGAGATGTTCGAAGATAGCTTCTCGCTCGTCAGATACGAGGCACGACGATACGCGGAGGTGCTTGAGACGGGGCGATGGAAGGTGGAGAGGGAGTAAGCTATGGCGCCCGCAATCGCACCGCG
>JAGOJU010000142.1 GCA_017994935.1 Opitutaceae bacterium | reverse complement strand
AGCCATGGAAACGGAGATGCGGCTCGAATCCAAGAAGCGCGCCGATGAAGCCGCCATCCGGGTCTTCACCGACAATCTGAGGGAGCTGCTGCTCGCTGCGCCTCTCGGACAAAAGGCGGTGATGGCAATCGACCCGGGATTCCGCACCGGGTGCAAGGTCGTGATGCTCGACCGTCAGGGAAAGCTGCTGCACAACGACGTCGTCTATCCCGACCGCCATGCCGTGGAGGCGGCGGAGAAGATCCGCGGATTCATCGAGTTCTTCAAGATCGAGGCCATCGCGATCGGAAACGGCACCGCTGGCCGGGAGACCGAGGCCTTCGTCCGCGGGCTCGACCTGCCCGGCGCCATCTCCGTGGTCATGGTCAACGAATCGGGTGCATCGATCTATTCCGCGAGCGAGGTGGCCCGCGAGGAGTTTCCCGACCATGACCTGACGGTGCGAGGATCCGTTTCCATCGGACGCCGCCTCATGGATCCGCTGGCGGAACTTGTGAAGCTCGATCCGAAATCGATCGGCGTGGGACAGTACCAGCACGACGTCGATCAATCCGCGCTCAAGCGTTCCCTTGATGACACGGTCATCAGCTGCGTGAACGGAGTGGGAGTCGAACTCAACACGGCTTCGAAACAGCTCCTGAGCTACGTGTCGGGTCTCAATGCGTCCGTCGCCTCCGCGATTGTCGCGCGCCGCAATGAATTCGGTCCATTCAAGTCGCGCGCCGAACTTCGTGAGGTTCCCCGTCTCGGACCCAAAGCCTTCGAGCAGGCCGCGGGGTTTCTACGAATTCGGGACGCCTCCCACCCTCTCGATGCCAGCGGCGTGCATCCCGAGCGTTATGGACTTGTTGAAAGGATGGCTGCGGACCTCGGCTGCACCGTGGCGGACATCATCCGCGATTCGAAGCTGCGGGCGCGGGTCAAACTCGACGACTATGTCACGGCCGATGTCGGACTGCCCACACTCACCGACATCATGGCGGAACTGGCAAAGCCGGGACGCGATCCCCGCAAGAAATTCGAAACCTTCTCCTTCGATTCCAGTGTTCACAAACCCGAGGACCTCAAACCCGGAATGCGTCTGCCGGGCATCGTGACCAATGTCACCGCCTTCGGCGCTTTCGTAGATGTGGGGGTGCATCAGGATGGGTTGGTACACGTCAGCCAGCTGGCCGATACCTTTGTGAAGGATCCTGCAACGGTCGTTCGCCCGCAGCAGAAGGTCATGGTAACGGTGGTCGAGGTCGACCTCGCCAGGAACCGCATTGCGCTTTCGCTTCGGAGCAATCCCCAGCTCGGAGGCCGCGCCTCTGCAGGTGGCGACGGTCGTCCCGCATCTCCGCGCCCCGGAAACCCACGGAGCGGCAACACCGGATCGCGTCCCCCGGCAAGCACCGCTGTCAATGACGACTGGTTCAGCGCCGCACTGAAGAAGAAACGCTAGGCCTCTACCAGGAGCGCCTCCGCCATGGCAAATGTCTGTCGACCAGCCTCTCCTTCGAACCTCGGAGAAGCGGATGCCGGCTGAACCCTGCGCTTTTCCCTCGGCAGACGCTGACGATTCCCGTTTCCTCATGCGTCTTACCCATGAAGATCCTCTTCGTTACTCCAGAGGTTGAGCCCTTCGTCAAGGTGGGTGGCCTTGCAGACATGGTGGGCGCGCTGCCCAAGGAACTCGCCGCCGCCGGGCACGACGTGCGCGTCGTCTGTCCACTCTACGGCTCCGTCAAGCGCCTTGGTTCGTGGAGCCCCCGCGTCGATCCGCTCGGAATCGATGTCGGCGACAGCGCCGTGTGGGCGCGCACCTGGGAGACTTGCCTTCCAGGGACCCGTGTACCCGTCTATTTCCTGGAGAACGACCACTATTTCGGACGCGGCAATGTCTACGGCGACGCCGAAGGCGCCTACAGCGACAACGACCTGAGGTTCATTCTTCTCGCACGCGCATCCCTCACTCTCTGTCTTCAGTTGAACTGGATCCCGGATGTCGTGCACGCGCATGACTGGACCACGGGATTTGTACCTGTGATGCTGAATACCGTGCTGAGCGATTCCGCACTGAAGGACACAGCCTCCGTCTTCACGGTTCACAACCTTGAATATCAGGGCCACGCGCATCGTCGCGCGCTGAAATTCTCCCACGTACCGGAGTCGGAATTCCATCCTGAAAGCATCGAGGCGCTCGGCGCCGTCAATCCCCTGAAGGCGGGACTCTATCACGCGACAAAAATCACGACGGTAAGCCCCACCTACGCGCAGGAGATCCGCACGCCCGCGGGAGGATTCGGTCTCGATCCCGTGCTGCGATTCCGCGGCGCCGATCTCATCGGCATTCTCAACGGAATCGATGTGGATAGCTGGAACCCGGCAACGGACTCTGCCCTCCCCGCCCACTACTCCCTGCAGTCAATGGGGGGCAAAGCTGCCTGCAAGGCCGCGCTCCAGCTGAGGCTGGGACTCGAGACCGCCCCGGGCACACCGTTGTTCGGCGTCGTGGCGCGGCTCGTCTCGCAAAAGGGGCTTGATCTCCTGGCTGAGGCGCTGCCCGAGGTGGTTTCCAAAATGCAGGTGCAGGTGGCTCTGCTCGGCTCGGGTGACAACTCACTGGAGACCGCCTTCCGCGTGCTGGCGCGTCGCTATCCCGGAAGAATCGGAGCCCACATCGGCTTCGATGGCTCCCTGGCCCGCCTGATCCAGGCAGGCGCGGACTTCTTTGTCATGCCGAGCCGCGCCGAGCCGTGCGGCCTCACCCAGATGTATGCGATGCGCTATGGAGCACCGCCCATCGTGCGGTCGACCGGAGGCCTCATCGACACCGTGGACAACTACAACGAAAAGACCGGGAGCGGAACCGGATTCCGATTCGAAGAAGCGAATGCCCGCGCCCTCGCGAACACCATCGGGTGGGCCTGCTCCACCTACTACGACCGTCCTGCACACTATGCAGCGATTCAAAAGGCGGGCATGAGCCGTGACTTCAGTTGGAAACTGTCCGCCGCGCGCTACCTCGATGTATATCGGTGGGCAATCCAGCATCGCACCGGAAAGGCTCTTGAAACCATCTACT
Organism: Opitutaceae bacterium; assembly: GCA_017994935.1. Classification (GTDB taxonomy): domain Bacteria; phylum Verrucomicrobiota; class Verrucomicrobiia; order Opitutales; family Opitutaceae; genus UBA6669. The sequence continues at coordinate 883 of JAGOJU010000142.1, read as the reverse complement.
GACCGCTTCCATGCCGACTCGATCTGCCACCCCGAATCCTCCTCTGCACCCCGGCGTCCGCATAGGCCACATTCATCTCAAGGTGTCGGATCTCGAGCGCTCCATTGGCTTCTACCGCGACATCCTGGGATTTCAACTCGTACAGCGTTTCAACAAACAGGCGGCCTTCCTGTCCATCGGCGGATACCACCATCTCATTGGACTCAACACCTGGGAAAGCCACGGCGGGGTTCCACCTCCTCCCGGCACCACCGGCCTGTTTCACGCAGCCATTCTCTACCCCACCCGCCCTGCCCTTGCGGACGCATTGCGCCGCCTCAACAAGGCAAACGTTGCGCTGGATGGCTGCTCCGACCACGGCGTCAGTGAGTCGCTCTACCTCCACGACCCCGATGGCAACGGCCTCGAACTCACCTGGGACAAACCGCGCGACCAGTGGCCGCGTTCGCCGACCGGCGAGACCGTGATGACGACCGTCTGCCTGGACATCAAATCCCTGCTGGCCGAGCCGCCTGTCGTGCTGTAGGCGCAGCGGGTCCTGGCTCGCCACGACGCGCACATCATCCGTCACGCGTTCACAGGTGCCTGCATCCGCGCACCTGTCGACGTTCAAAAGCCGACGGACGGTTTGGTGCCGATCTTGGTGATCTGCTTTTCGTCCTCCCAGACTGCGAGGCCATCCTTCACGGTCGTGAGCGACATCTGGAACGTGTAGGTGACCTGACGGGTTCGCCCCGCGCGGGCCCGATCCTCGATCAGCTTGCCCGACAGCGTGTAATACGGAAGGGTCGTGGTCTTTTTCTGCCCGGCCAACATCGCCTGCATTTCCGCAGCCTCCTTGGCGAGCGGATCCTCTGCCTTTCCACCGAGGCCGAGTGTCGTG
>JAGOJU010000141.1 GCA_017994935.1 Opitutaceae bacterium | reverse complement strand
CATCGGAAATGTCCGCGTTGAGATCGAAAACGAGATACGCCCCGTCCTCGACCATCACGGGCTTGGAGCCCGAGGTCGCCATCGCCACGAAACCCACAAATCCAAAGATGGCGACGACCACCAGGAGAGCGAAGGCGAACAATGCCGCCATCGTTCCGAGCATGGAGGCGAAAAACGATTTCATAGGCCGCCACCTTACCCGGGCCGCGGCATTGAGCTAGGGAAAAATTTCCCCAGGACACCAGCCCCTTCGAGCCCGGCAGAATCGCCCCCCACCCCGGCGCCGGTCCTGATGCAGGCTCTTCACAGCCATCAGCTTTCATGCTATTGTGTCGAATAGCCAACTGTGCACATGAGCGATCACAAGGAACTGCTGACCACGAATCGAAAAGCGCTGACGATCAACCTCGACGACAGCAAGTACGGCACGTTTGCAGAAATTGGTGCTGGGCAGGAGGTTGCACGAGTATTCTTCCAGGCCGGCGGCGCTGCCGGGACCATTGCGAAGACCATCTCAGCCTACGACATGACGTTCAGCGATGCCATTTACGGCAAGTCGGCGCGCTACGTTTCGCGGGAGCGGCTCGGCCTGATGCTCGAGCACGAGTTCAATCTTCTCCAGGAACGGCTCTCGGGACAGCGGGGCGAGCGCACCACATTCTTCACCTTTGCCGACACGGTCGCTGCCAAGAGCTTCAAGGGAAACAACGAATGCCACGGCTGGATGGGTATCCGATTTCAAACGGCGCCCAATTCAGAACCGAGCGACATCCTGATGCACGTGCGCATGTGGGACAAGGAGAACGTGCTCCAGCAGCAGGCGCTCGGCATCGTTGGAGTGAACCTGATCTACGGTGCGTTCTTTTTCCGCGACGATCTGAAGAAGCTCATCCGTTCGCTCTCCGACAACGTCGGCGAGGATCGTATCGAGGTCGACATGCTTAAGTTCAGCGGGCCGGCCTTCAAGGATGTCGACAATCGCCTCACCTCGCTCTACCTCGTGGAATTCGGCCTCACCAATGCCGTGATGTTCGGCCCCGGCGGGGATGTCCTCCAGCCCTCGGAAGTTCTCTACAAGAAGGCGATTCTCGTCGAGCGCGGGAGTTTCCGGCCGGTCACCCACGTCAATGTCGACATGCTCAATTGCGCGTGCGCGCAGTTTGTCCAGGAGCCGCTCGTGAAGGGCAAGGACACGGTGGTGCTGATGGAAATCACCATGAACAATCTACTCGCAGGGGGAAATCTCGACGCGCCTGATTTCCTTTCGCGCGTCGACCTGCTCGCCGACATCGGCATGACCGTGCTGATTTCCAACTACTCGGAGTACTATCGCCTGACCTCCTACTTCCGGCGCTATACGAAGGAGATGATCGGCGTGCCGATGGGCATCAACAACCTCCTGGAGGTCTTCAACGAAAAATACTACGAACACCTCGAAGGAGGCATCCTCGAGGCATTCGGCCGGCTGTTTCGAAACTCGGTCAAGTTGTACATCTATCCGATGCACCAGAACGCCTACGAGCACTACATCGCAGACATCCAGGGAAGCACCAACTCCCACCAGCAGGTTTCCACAAATGCATTCTCTTCCGGCGTCCTCATCACTGCAAAGAACCTCCAGGTTGCGGACCGCCTCAGGAACCTCTACGCACACCTGCTGGAAAACCACTATATCGACTGCATCGTGGGATTCGATCCCGCGATCCTGAACATCTTCTCCCGCGACGTCCTGCAGCGCATCAAGGACAACAGTCCCTCCTGGGAACGCATGGTACCCGAACCAGTCGCCGCCGCGATCAAGAGGCGCCGTCTTTTCGGCTACACCGGCGATGCCTCCTCCGAACCGGGCGGCAAGAAGTCTCCTCGCATCGACGCATCGGATCCGCTCGCCGGCCTCGTCTGAAGGGCGATGCGGTGAGAGGCCGCGCTCTCGAGGTCAGGACAGGAGGTGTTCTGCCTCGCGTCAAAAAGTCCTGCCGTTGGCTCAACAATTCCATGTTCATGCCCGCCCAATGGCAGTAGCGTGTCATCCCCCCCATTCCGCTCCTCTCGCGATGGCAGTTTGAACCTTGATCATGAACCCTCCGACACTTCGTCTTACTTCCGCCCCAAGGATGCAGGGGCTCCTCCTGCACGTGGCGGCCCTGCTCGCCTCTCTCCTGCCCTGCTCAGCCCTGGCGGCACCCGCGGATGCGAGGCCCAATGTGCTGATCATTTCCATCGACGATCTCAATGACTGGGTGGGGGCATTCGGCGGAAACCCGCAAACCCGCACACCGAACATGGACCGGTTTTGTGCCAGGGGCGCCGTTTCATTTCAAAACGCCTACTGTCCCGGGCCCGTCTGCGGCCCTTCACGTTCCGCGCTGATCTCAGGATTCATGCCCCATCGCAGCGGAATCTACGGCAATACGGAAAACATGCGCCGCTCGGCCCTCGTGCAGAGCCACGCGACGCTTCCGGAATATTTCGCAATGAACGGCTATCGGACGTTCAATCGCGGAAAGTTCTTTCACAAACATGCCACGCCGGAGGGACTGGACGAAGGGCAGTGGGCCTTCACGGACTGGAGCACCACCAACGGACGATGGGGGGTCGATCCGGCTCACCTGTTTTCGCGACAGAAGGGCATCTACGACGGACGGAAAGGTGCACCGACAAAAAGTGATGCCGTTTTTGCGCGGGATGACGAAGGCACGGAATTCGCCTGGGGCCCCACGAAGGAAAACAAGGAATCCACCGTCGACTACCTGACAGCCCAGTGGGCCGCGGGGGAACTGGCGAGATCCCACGACAAGCCGTTCTTCATGGTCGTCGGCATCAGCAAGCCGCACTTGCCCTGGTATGTGCCGCAGGAGTATTTCGATCGATTCCCGCTCGAGAGCATCCGGATACCGGAGTACCAACTCGATGATCTCGACGACATTCTCACCCCAGCGGGAAAGAAAAAGTTCAGCGAGTCCGCTGACTTCAGGTGGGTGACCCAGCAAGACCGGGCCGACCTTTTCAAACGCGCCGTGCAGGCATACCTCGCCTCAGCGGCCTACGCGGATGACTGCGTGGGAGTCGTGCTTGATGCCCTCGAAAAGAGTCCCCAGCGCGACAACACCGTTGTCATGATTTTCGGTGACCATGGCTGGCACCTCGGGGAGAAGCTCCGATTTCGCAAGGCGACACTCTGGCAGGAAGCGACGCGGCTTCCGCTCATGGTGCGTGTCCCGGGCCTCACGACCACGCGTCAGGAATGCCAGCGTCTCGTCAATCTGATGGACCTCTACCGGACGCTCATCGAACTTTGCGGCCTTCCCCAGAAGCCTGAAATTGATGGACGCAGTTTTGCGCCACTGCTCAGAGACCCGGAACAGCCATGGGCGTTTCCCACGATGACCATCAACGGACTGGGCAATGCCGCGATTCGGGACGAACGCTGGTACTTCATCCGTTATGAGGACGGCACCGAGGAATTTTATGACATGCAATCCGACCCCATGCAGTGGAAGAACCTTGCGCGGTCAAAGGATCGTGAGGTGATTGCCGCCAGGGATCGCCTTGCCGCGCTTTACCCGGACCGCTTTGCACCAGCGATCTATCGTGATCCTCCCAAAAAACAGGTTCGAAAGAACAGCCCTCCCCTTTCGAACCCCAACGAAAAACGCGATCTGACGCTCCTCAAATGACTCCAGGCGCAGGGGGTCAAACCACCTGTGCAGGCAGATTTCGACATCGATCCGAGAACAACCTGTCTGCGTAGATGCCGGGAATCTGCGGAAAACCCGCATTGAGAATACCTGCGCCCGCTGGACAGACGGTTGCCATCTCTTTCGATCAGCCGTCAGGTTGCACCCCTTTACTGCCAAACTGACGATTGGCCTCGTTCCACCCCGGGGGGCACGCTCCGTCGTGCGCGGGACCGCCCACCGCCTCCCAACGCCAGCCCTTTCGCCATTTCATCGGGATCGCAGTCCATCGCG
>JAGOJU010000079.1 GCA_017994935.1 Opitutaceae bacterium | reverse complement strand
CTTCAACAGGATCTCGTTTCGGGGGCGTTTCCCGGGAACGTAGTCGGTGCACTGAAGCAGATCCTTGCCGGACGGCGGTTCCAGACGGGAACGCTCGAATTTGAAGCCCTGGAAGTGTGGACAGAGTCGCTTCGCGAGGCTGGTGCAGCGCTTGCGACGTTTCAAACCGGGCGGCTTGCGCTGGAGGATGCCTGGGAGTTTGCGCTCGCGCTGTACGGCGAACGGGTCCGGTTTGACGACAAGGAGGAAGGCGCGCTCGAACTCAACGGATGGCTTGAACTCCTTTGGGAGGATGTGCCGCATCTTGTAGTCGCAGGCATGAACGAGGGATGTGTGCCGGAGTCCGTGGTCGGGGACGCGTTTCTGCCGGAATCCCTTCGGCGGAAGATTGGACTCAAGAACAATGCCATGCGCTATGCGCGTGATGCCTATCTGCTGCACGCGATGGCCGCGAAGCGCGATGGCAGCACCGGCAGACTGGACCTGCTGGTTGGAAAGGCGGCCATCACGGGCGATCCGCTGCGTCCGTCGCGCCTGCTGCTGCAGTGCCCGGATGTGATGCTGCCCGATCGGGTTGACTGGCTGTTCCGGAAGATCGAGTCCGATCGGGCGACCGTGCCATGGACGCGGGCGTGGCGATTGAAACCGGCCGCTGTTGCCCCGCCGGAACGGGTGTCGGTGACGGCGTTGCGCGACTGGCTGGCGTGTCCGTTTCGTTTCCATCTCAAGCACGCCCTGAAAATGAGGCGCGTGGAGATCGACAAGGCCGAACTTGACGCGCGCGACTTCGGAAATCTCCTGCACGCCACGTTCCAGCGGCTCGCCGATCCGGACGCTGTTGAAATTGCCACCGCGGCGGATCTCAATGAATTTCTCCTGGCGCATTTTGAGCGTGCGGCGAGTGCGCGCTATGGCGACCTGCGCACGCTTCCGCTCATTGCCCAGTTCGAATCGGCGCGCCAGAGGATCCTTAAGGCCGCGGAGATCGAGGCGGAACAGCGCAGGGCGGGCTGGCGCACCCTGCGTGTCGAATGGAAATTTGAGCTGCCTGCAAACGGGCTCCGGGTCCGTGGGGTCATCGATCGTGTGGACCGCAATGAAGAGGATCCCCGGCGCGTGCGGGTCGTCGACTACAAGACGTCAGACAAGGCGGTGCCGCCGGCCGCGGCACATCTCCGTGCGGGGCGTGACGTCGATGCCGCACGTGATGCCTGGCAGCGCATCTTTCTGGCGGCAAGGGAGCATGTGTGGACGGATCTCCAGCTTCCTGTCTACCGGCGTGTGCTTGAGGCGGAATTTGGGAGCGGGATTGAGTGCGGCTATTTCAATCTGCCCAAGGCGGTGGGGGATTCGTCGCTGACGATGTGGACCGATTTCACCGCTGATCTCCAGGAGTCCGCCAACCTCTGTCTCGATGGTATCACGACAGCCATCGCCGCAGGCAGATTCTGGCCGCCTGCGGAGATGGCGCAGCGGGATCTCGATGACTGGGCCGAACTGTTTCACCACGGCGCGGCGGAAAGTGTCGATCCTGATGTCATCGAGAGATTGCGTGGGTCGGAGGACTTGAAGGGAGGCGGAGGATGAAGCCGCTGCGCCACACGATGATCCTCGCTTCGGCGGGCTCGGGGAAAACCCATGCGCTGACAACCCGATATGTCGCATTGCTGGCCAGGGGCATGGAGCCGGAACGCATCATAGCCCTGACGTTTACACGCAAGGCTGCCGGCGAGTTCTTTGAGGAGATTCTGAACAAGCTTGCGAAGGCCGCATCAAGCGACACGGAGGCGGCGCGACTTGCAGGTGCGATCGGTTCGCAGAGTCATCGTCGAACGGATTTCCTTGTGATGCTGCGCTCGGTGGTGGACGCGATGCCGCGCCTCAGTCTGGGAACACTCGACGGGTTCTTTGCGAGAATTGTGCGGAGTTTCCCCCTGGAACTCGGGCTGAGCGGAGGGTTCGAGATACTGCAGGAGCATTCTGCCCGGAGAGCGCGGCGGCGTGTGTTGCGATCGCTTTTCACGGTTGCGGGCGAGCGCACTCGGCAGCAGGCGGATTTTGTCGAAGCCTTCAAGCGTGCGACGTATGGCCTGCAGGAGAAGCAGCTGGCCGGAAGGCTCGACAGCTTTCTCGACGAGCACGCCGAGACATTTCTGGCGGCCCCAGAACCCGAGGCGTGGGCGTCGCCCCGGAGAATCTGGCCAGGAGGATGCGACTGGCTGGAGTCAGCGGTTGTGTCGCGTGAAGAAGGGGAGGCCGCGCTCAGGGGGGCGCTGCCATGGAACACCCTGTCTGAGGAACAGCGGAAACGGTTCACAGATTTCTTCGCAGAATGGAAAACGTGGCGGGCGGGCGCGCCGTTATCCAAGCCGTTCCTGTACCTTCTGGAGAATGCCTTTGCAGCGTGGGATGACTTGAAGGCCGGAAGCGGGAGGGTGGTGATCGAACGGAAGAAAGTGGCGCTGTCCCCGGATGCCGCACGAATCCTGCGTGGCATTCTTGTGGCGATCGGCAGGGAGGAGATGCTACGTCACCTGGAGATTACCCGCGGACTCTATGATGTGCTTCGTGGGTACGAGCGGGTCTACCACGAGACTGTGCGACGCGGAGGCAGGTTGACCTTTGCCGATGTGCAGCGACTGCTGCTGCCCGGTGCCGGCGCGCCGCGGTTGCAGTCGGGAGGGTCCGGCGAGACCAGGGAGGAGCTTCGCCTTGCGATCGACTGGCGCCTGGATGCCCAGTTTGACCACTGGCTGCTGGACGAGTTTCAGGACACGAGTTTCGGGCAATGGAGCATCCTTCGAAACCTGATTGACGAGGCGGTGCAGGATCCGGAGGGGCGTCGCTCGTTCTTCTATGTAGGCGACGTGAAGCAGGCGATCTTCTCGTGGCGGGAAGGGGATCCGCGCCTATTCCGCGAGATCTTCGATCACTATAACGCGGCGCATCCGGGCGTCATTGAGGAACTGCAGCTCAATCAATCCTGGAGGTCGGGTCCCGATGTGATTGCACTGGTCAACCGTGTCTTCGGCGATCCACGGGCGCTGTCCACGGTGGTGCCAGTGGCGACGGCGGAAGCGTGGGGACGCGAGTGGCGTGAGCACACCTCAGCCCATACCGACCAGGAAGGTTATGCGGAGGTGCGGGTGGCGGACGACAAGGAGAAACGCTATCAGGAGGCGCTTGGGATTCTCAGGGAGGTGGATCCCCTTGGGCGCGGATTGAGCGTGGCACTGCTCGTGCAGAAGAACGAGACGGCGGCTGAACTGGCCAGCTTCCTGCGCACCCAGGGAGGGTTGCGCGCGGTTGCCGAGAGCGACATCACTGTATGCACGGACAACCCCGTCGGTGCAGCGCTGCTCGCCCTTGTGCGTGCGGCGGCGTTTCCCGGCGACTCCCTTGCGTGGGAGCATGTGAAAATGACACCGCTGGCGGAGGTCCTGGCAGGCCGGGGGATTCACGCTCCGGAGGACCTTTCCCTGCGGCTGCTCTCCGATGTGAGTCAACGGGGATTTGCAGGGGGAATGGAGCCATGGATTTCGGAACTGGAGAAGCGCCTTGATGCGGGTGACGACTTCAGCCGCGGAAGGGCTCGGGATTGGTTTGAGGCGGCGCATGTGTTCGATGAGACCGGAAGCCGCGACTTCGCCGAGTTTCTGGAGTTTGCCGGGCGGCATACGAAACGCGAAGGTGATTCGGCCTCGGTCATCCGCGTCATGACCATTCACAAGGCGAAAGGGCTGGGTTTTGATCTTGTGATCCTGCCCGATCTCGAAGGGAGGCACCTCGTGCAGCGCCGTTCGGGCCTGGCGGTAAAGAAGGCGGCGGATCGCTCTGTGGAGTGGATCTTGGATCCTCCCTCCCGCGTGTTTGCCGACCGTGATCCGGTGCTGTCGGCGTGGCTGACGTCGGCTGAAGAGGAAGCGGCATATGAGTCGCTTTGCCTGCTTTACGTTGCAATGACCCGTGCAAAGCGGGCGATGTACCTGATTGTGGAGCCGGTGGGGAATTCCAAGGCGCGGACCTATCCGCAAATGCTGCGAGCTGCGGTGGGCGAAACCTTTGCTGTTGGAGAAACGCAATGGTTTCTGCGCTGCGGGCATGGCGTGCCGGCGGTTTCGGGGAAGGATGAACTTGAGCCTTGGATCCGCCACGAGGAGAGTTCCAGGCCGGGCAGGGGACGCGCGCAGCTCCGGGTGCGAACGCCGTCGGACACCGAGCGGGGATCGATGGCGGCCTCTGCGCTTCTTGACCTCGAGGTCCGCCGCCAGGCCGACCATGGAACGGCGGTTCACTCACTTTTGGCGGCGGTGGAATGGAGTGACGAGCCGTGGAAGGATCGTGTTGCGACGACGCTGGTTCCGGAGGACATCGGTGTCGCGGTGCGTGCGGAGATGCTGGCGTGCATGGACGCACCGACGTTGAGCGAGGTTTTCAGGAAACCGACCGTCTCACCCGGGGCAAACGCCTGGCGTGAGCGAGCGTTTGAGGTGGTCATCGAAGGCACGTGGCTTTCGGGGGTTTTCGACCGCGTGGTGGTGGAGCGCGACGACAAGGGCAGGGCGATCCGGGTACGGGTGTGGGACTTCAAAACCGATCGGGTTGCAAACCGTGGAGAAGCTCACCTCGCGGCGCGTCGATACGCCGGACAGATGGAACTCTATCGCAAGGCCGCAGCCCGGCTCTGCGGGGTGCCAATCGGGGAGGTAACTGCCGCACTGGTGTTTACCAAGATTCGGGAGGTGGTTGGCCTCGCGGAGTTGCAAAGCGGTGGGAATGAGGTGCGAGGAGCGGGAAATTGAGGCTTTACACTGGGCGCGTGGATCGGCACTTCCTTACCTTTCAACTCTCACACCATGGGCAATCTGAAGAAGAAGCGTCGTCTCAAGATGAACAAGCACAAGCGCCGGAAGCGCTTGAAATCTAACCGCCATAAGAAGCGCACGTGGCAGAAGTGAGCGTTGCGCGCCGGTCGTAGTACCGCGCCGGCAATCTCGCTGTTTTTCAGCCCGCTGCATGACCGCAGCGGGTTTTTCTTTTTTTTGACAGACGTGCAATCCGGACGCCTTCGGATCGTTTGCACGGTTTTAGCAAAGCCGGTTAAGTTCTGGTAAATGCGGGTATTACGCAGGGGGCAAACCTCAAAATGGTTTGCTCATGGGGGTGGTGCGCCGATTCGTCGTGAAATCGTACCAACGCGTCTCCTCACCATGCGATCCCGGCCAGATCAAACGACCTTAAGCTTCGATGGACCCCGTGCCGTATAGGGGCGCGTAGCGATCGTCATGCTATTTTCCTCCAAACCCAAAGGCTTCTTCGTCGACTGCAACGATCACGGAATGTTCGTCGCCCGCACCAGCGGACCGGTTCCCCCCTTCGTTGTCGAGGAACTGCGAGAAGTCCCTTCCGGCGAGGCCGCGGCCCTCGCCGAGACATTGAAGCAGCTCCAGCCCAAGCGGAGCCAGACCGGTTATGTCCACGCCACGGTCGGAATGCATTCCGACCAGCGGCTGCTTCGTCGCGCGACGCTTGAGGTCAAGCGTGTCAAAGAAACGGGCTATCTCGACGAGGTGCTTCAGACGCAGTTCAAGGTTGAACCGAACAAGTTCATTGCGGCAGTGCTCAACGCCACTGACGGCGCGGAGTACGACATGGCCAAGGCCAGCCAGAAGGACGTCCTCTTTTGCGGTGTGCCTCAGGAAGAGGTGATCACCTTCCAGGACTCGGTCCTTGCCAAGGGCATCTATCCCGAGCGTGTGGAAATCGGTTCCCTGGCAGTCATCGGTGCGCTGGTCGATTACCTGAGTTACACGCAGTCGAAGGTTCCCGCGCTCGTCCTGGAACTGGGCTTCGACACCACCCACTCCTACATCATCTCTGCCAATGGAGTAGATTCCTCGCGCCCGATACCGATCGGCCTCTCGTCGATGATACCGGTCGTCCAGAAGGAACTTGGGTTGAAGGACGAAGAATCCGCGAAGCGGCTCTTCTATTCGAACACCTTTGATTTCACCGGCATGGGCGCGCAGCTCATCCAGCGCCTGCTGACCGAACTGCAGTCGTCGATCGGATTCTACGAGGTCCAGACCGGACAGATGGTCGGACAGGTGGTGTGCACGCAGCTTCCGCTCAAGTTGTCGTGGATCGCCGATGTGATTGCGACCCAGCTCTCGGTCAGGCCGCTGCGCCTGGACGTCGTTCCCTGGCTGCATGCACGGAATATCACTCTTGCCGATTCTCCCAACTCCCTTGCCGGGGACGCCCGCTGGCTGGGTGTCTTCAGCCTGATGGTACAGTACCATGCCCTCGCTCCTGAAAAGAAAGACTGAAAAGGGGCAGATGCCCCTTGTGCCAGCATGGCATCCGAACTTCCGCAATTTCGACCGATTGCCGGATACGAAAGCCGTGCGCACCTCGTTCTTCGTGAACGGTGTTGCCGTCGTGATTGCGATTTCGCTGCTGCTGGTCTTTGCGTACCAGGAATACGCGCTCTTTGTGCTCAATCGCCAGGTCACCGACTGGGAGGCGCGCATCGATGGCAACCAGAAGGCGAGTGCGCTGGCGGTCGCCGAGTACAAGAAGTTTCAGGCCGAGGAAAAGAAGATCGCGGAACTCGAGACGTTTGTTTCCAACCCGAAACCTCTCTCGGTGCTGCTGCTCGACCTGAGCCGCACGCTGCCACCGCGTATCGCTCTGCTGAATGTAATCTACCGGCTCGACGGCGTGAACCTGCGCGGCGTGGTCCGCGGCGCCGGTGACCGCGCCAGCGGCGAGGTGGCGTCCTATGTGCAGAAGCTCAAGAAGGAGCCGGCCTTCAGTTCGGTGTTCGACACCATATCCCAGTCGGCCTTGGGACGCGATTCCCAGGGCGACCGCCTGTCGTTCGAGCTGTTCATGAAATACAAGGGCACCGCGGCCCCGGCAAAGAAATGAGCAAGGAAAAATCATCCTCCGGTTTCCTCAAGAAGCATCCACTGAGTGTTGGATGCGCGGTGCTCAGCTTGCTCCTCATCGCTGCGATCATCTATCGCAGGGATGCCATGCCCGTAACGGTTGCGGACCTCGACGAAAAGACCGTCAAGGGAGAAAGGCTGGCGGCCAATATCACCAATTCCAACCAGCTCAACGAGCAGCACGAGGCACTGGTCAAGGCAAACGCCGTCGTCGCCGGCCGTCTGGTCAGGGCGTCGGAACTGGCCAAGAACCTCCAGTATTTCTACCGGATGGAGGCCGAGACCGGCACGAAGTACATCGAACTCCGCCAGCAGGCTTCGCCAACCGCCGTGAAGCCGGGCAATGCGTACCTTTCCGTGCCCTACACCATGACCGTTGAGGGCAGCTACCTTCAGCTCGTCACCCTTCTTCGGCGCCTGGAAAACGGGACCCATTTCTGCCGGATCCTGAATTCGACAATCACCCGGGGTGCGGGCGATCCGGGCACCACCGTGAGTCTGCTCACGATGACCATGAACCTCGAACTTCTCGGACAACCGTGAGCAAATTTCCTGAGAATCTTCCGCTTCTCGCGCTCGCGATCTGCATCGCGGGCACTCCGCTTGCCGGGGCTCCGGCCAAGGCGTTGAAGGCGGACATCAATCCGACCGCCGCCCGCACGGCCATGGTCGAAAAAGCCCAGAAGCTCACCCGCCAGGTTGAAGTGGCCAATCTTGCCGCGACGACGGTGGATCCCTTCAGCCCGGCCAGCTTCAATGCACCTGACCCCGAGGAGATGCGGCTCGCCGCCGAGGCGGCGCGACGCGCCAGGGGAGTTCCCGGACCTCGCGTGGCTTCGGATCGGGACCTGCTCATTGCCATCGCCAACCAGATCAAGCCGACCGGCATGATGAATCTTGGCGGCGAGGCCATTCTCCTGGTCGGCTCGCACAAGATCCGCGTCGGGGAATCCCTTTCCGCCTCCTATGAGGGGAAACCGATTGCTGTCACGGTGACCGCAATCGATCGCACCAGCTTCAGTCTCCGCCTCAACGGCGAAGAATTTACTCGTCCCATCAAATCAGGATCCAACCCATGAGAACCCGCCTGCTGCTCCTCGCGCTGCTTTCAACTGCAGCCCTGCCGTTTCTCCGTTCGCAAACGCCAGCGGCGGTAGAGAACGCGCCCGCTCCCACCAACGATGCGCCTGCCGCCGCCGCACCCGCAGCGGCTGAGCCGTCCGCTCCCCCTGCCGTCACGCTCGCTCCGCTGGATCAGGCGGGTGCCGCGACGAAGACCAAGGACACCCTGTCTGTCGACTTCCCGGACGAGGAGATCCGGTCCGTGTTGCGTAATGTCGCCGACCTTTTCGAATTGAACCTCGTCATTCCGGAGACGCTCCAGGGCAAGACCTCCGTCAAGCTCCGGGATGTCACCTGGCGGCAGATTTTCCAGGTGATCCTCTCCCCGGTCGGCTACACCTTTGTCGAGGACGGCAACATCATCAAGATTGTCACCTCCGACTCGCTGAACCTTGAGCCTGTCACCACGGATGTCTTCATTCTCAACTACGCGAAGGCCGACGACATCAAGAAGTCCGTCGAACCGCTGGTCGAGGCCCCCGCCGGCGGGCGCGTCATCGTGGATGCGCGCAGCAACGCGCTGGTCATCTCCGAGAGGCCGACCCGCCTAAGCCGCATCCGCTCCATCATCGAGCGCCTCGATCGCCCGACCGAGCAGGTTGTGATTGAATCCAAGTTCGTCGAGGTTTCGGACCGCGACGTCAAGAACCTCGGCGTGAAATGGTCCTCGCTGGCGAATTTCAATCTCAATGCCGGCCCGTTCAGCCAGAACTTCTCACGTGAGCGCTCCGGCGGTTACAATTCCTCCGTCGACAACACGAGCTCTTCGACGGGCAAGACGGATACCACGTCCAGTGCGAACTCGAACAATTCGAATTCCGTGGCCTCGGTCAATGGTGCGGTCACCAACACCGCCACAACCGGCTCCGCCCTCAGCCTGAGCAATCTCGGATCCAACGGGACAACCGAGGCGCTGAGTGCACTTCAAGGCCTTGTCGGCAGTGGAAACACCTCGCGTCTCGCCACGGCCCTTTTCAGCGCCGACCAGTTGAACGTTGTCTTGAGCGCATTGCAGACCTTCAGCGACATCAAGGTTGTTTCCAATCCAACGGTGGTGACGCTGAACAACACGGAATCGATGATCAACGTCGGCGAGGAATTCCCGATTCCCAATTACACCTACAACCAGGAGCGCGGCACGTTTGAGGTCTCCGGATTCCAGTACCGCCCGATCGGCATACTGCTCAAGGTCACGCCCCAGGTGAACAGCCAGGGCTTCATCAAGCTCACGCTGGAACCCGAGGTCAGCCAGCGCAATGGGGAAACCTCCTTCGGTGGCGCGGGCGGAGCGCAGATTCCGATCATCGCGACCCGCAAGGCGAAGACACAGGTCTCCCTCAAGGATGGGTATACCATGGGACTCGGCGGTCTGCTGACCTCCCGTTCGGAGGACGGATCCTCCAAGGTGCCGCTGCTCGGTGATATTCCGATCATTGGACGCGCGTTCAAGTCCAAGAACCGCGACCAGTCGACCACCAACCTGGTCATTTTCATCACGGCCAAGACGGTGGCGGCCGATGGCGCCCCCATCACCGAGATTTTCGATGCCCGCAATATTCGTCGCATGGACATCAAGAAGGAAGACCTGCCCGGATACCGCGATCCCTCCGATCCCTTCACGCCGCTGCCCGAACCTGAACCGGCCAAGAAGAAGTCCTTCTTCCGGCGCAGCTCCTCGGCGGAACAGACTGTCAAGAACAACTAGGCCGGGTCCCCCCGCGCTTCCTTCCAACCTCAGCCTTTGAAGGTGAGTCTATGAAATTTCCAATAAGAGCCTTCCTCGGTCTGCTCTCGGCGTGTGTCGTTTCCCTTGTTCACGCCCAGCAGCAGCCGGTCGTCGCCGTGCGCATCACCAATGTCGAAGTGTCGACAGGAGCCGGCGTAATCCAATCCATCAGCGTCACCGCTAGCGGATCCTCGTATGCGGTCGCCCCGGTTGTGCAGATCACCGGCGGTGGCGGCACGGGGGCCACCGCAGAGGCGATCATTTCCGGCGGTGGCGTCATCCGCGTCAATGTCATCGACGGCGGCTCGGGTTACACCAGCGAACCGACCATCACCTTCCTCGGTGGCGGCGGCACGGGTGCCGCCGGCAAGGCGAAGGTGGTGCATCCTTCGGAGAACTTCTCGAATCCAAACGAGGCGTTCGGTCCATCGGGTGAGTTCGTCACCATCAGCGCGCTTGCCACCGGCACGTTTCCCGCTGCCGGATACACCTACACGTTCTACATCAACGGCACGCCCGTCGGGACCTCCATCAACAACAAGGGCAATCCATCGGTCCCGGGCATGATCTCATGGACTCCTCCGGCTCCGGGGGCGTATTTCTTCACGGTCACCGCGAACGACGGCACCTCGCCGATGGTGACCTCACTGCCTGTTCGTTTCTTCGCGACCGGCGCGGTGATCACGAGCCCTCAGAATCCGACTCTTGTGCCCGCGGGATCGTCCGTCGTCATCAAGGGTGATGCCACAACGGCGCAGGGATTTGTCCGTCAGATCGAGTTCTTTGTCGACGGCGTCAGCCAGGGGGTGGATACGACCGCTCCCTATTCGATCATCTACACGCCCTCCTCCGTACCCGGCGCTCACTTCATCACCGCAGTCGCCACGGACAACAACAATGTGAACGTGGAAACGCCGGAACCGGTCATGATCACGACCATTCCCGCGATCGGCAGCCTTCCGATCGTCGAGATCGCGAGTCCGACGCATGGCTCCGCCTTGCGCATTCCGGACTATTCGGTGAGCACCAATGCGTCTATTCCGATCAATGTGATCGCGAGCGACAGCGACGGTGTCATCACCAAGATCGAGACCTACATCGACGGTGTCCTGGTCAATACCGACCAGCAGTTCCCGTACAGTTTCAACTGGCAGCCACAGACGATCGGAAGCTACCGCATCGTTTCGCTTGCCTTCGACGACAAGAACAATGTCGTGGCGACAAATCCCAGCGTGGTGATTGTCTCGGCGCCGCCGACAGTCACGATCACCCAGCCAACCGATGGCGCCACGCTTCCGGCCGGCGCGCCCGTCACGGTGGCCGCAAATGCGAGCGACAGCGATGGATCCGTCATGTCGGTCCAGTTCTTTGCCGATGATGTTCTCATCGGTGATGACACCACCCCTCCGTACAATGTCACGTGGACGCCGCTGGTCACGAGTGAAGGCAAGATCGTCGAGGTCACCGCGCTTGCGACGGACAATTTCGGCATCACCCGTGTTTCCTCAGTCGTCAGCATTCGCGTGACGGGCTCGGGTTCAGGAACGGGCTCGAACATCGGCAATCCGCCGACCGTCCTGGTGACTAGTCCGCTCAACAATGCGCGTGTCCAGGTCAATCAGACCTACGTGCTGACTGCCAATGCGGGCGACGTCGATGGCAACGTCCAGGCCGTGCAGTTCTTCGCCAACGGGAAGAGCCTTGGCGCCGACACGACATTCCCCTATTCGATGGCATGGACCCCGGTCAGCCTGGGCAACTATGCTATCCAGGCAAAGGCGCTCGATGACAAGGGCAATGTGGCCACGTCGGAAGTCACGGTGACGGTGCTCGCCAACAGCAGTGGCCAGCCCACCGTGTCCCTCGTTTCCCCGCGCAACGACAGCATTGCAACGGTGGGTTCCCCGGTTGTCATCGCCGCACAGGCGGCTGATTCGGACGGAGCCATCGTTTCCGTTGACCTGCTTGTCGATGGTGAGGTGGTGGGAACGGCGAATGCCTTCCCTTACGCGGTGGCATGGATCCCCTCCAGGCCCGGGACTTTCAAGATCAGCGCTGCGGCGACAGATGACGGTGGAAACCGCGTTTCTGTCAGCTCCACCACCGTGACCGTGCAGGCTGCGGTGGGCAATGTCCCGCTGGCGGCGATGTACTTCAACAATCCCTCGCTCGATGCCGAGGGTGCTGCGTCCGCCACCTCTTCATTCTCGCCGGTCAAGGTGAGCTACAATTCGAAGCTCATTCTGGGCGCCATCGCGGTGGATGAGGGTGGAACGATCGCGAACATCCGCTTCTATCTCAACGGGCGGCTGGTCGATGTCGTCTCCTCGGAGCCATTCTATACGACGACGACGCTGGACACGCTCCAGGACGCCATCCTCACGGCGGTTGTCACCGACAATGCCGGAAACGTGACCTATGCGAATCCTATCGCGATCGACACGATTCCGTCGGTCAACACCGCTGCGTTGCAGGTCGCCCTCACGAGCCCGGCAAATGGCGGCACGTACGGAGCCGGAAGCCAGATTGTTTTCTCGGCCTCGCACAATGCCGGTGAGAACCCGGAGCCGCAGGTCGACTTCTATGTCAACGGGCAGATTTTCCATTCGCTCTCAAAGAGGCCCTACACTTATGCGGTCGGATTGACCCAGCCTGGCACTTACGTGGTTCACGCGGTGCTGCGCTCGGGCGATCGCACGACGGTGTCCGGCAGATCCACCATCACGGTTGTCCAGGGCACGCCTCCCACCGTCGCCATCACCAGTCCCGCCAATGGCGGAACGGTCAATGTGGGCAGTGGACTGACGCTCTCGGCAAATGCGGGCGACACCGATGGTACGATCTCCAGCGTGCAGTTCTTTGCGAACGGCCTTTCGGTCGGCAGCGATGCCTCGTCCCCCTATTCGATGACGTTCACGCCAACCTCGGAAGGTGTCTATCGTTTCACGGCGCTCGCGACCGACTCGAGCAATCAGACGACGATTTCGTCCGTGGTCACGGTGCTCGCGGTCTCGCAGACCTCCGCCACGACAGGCAGTGCCGTCTACTCCGGTTCCTATTTTGCGGGGAAGGAGAGCGGCACGATCACTCTGATCAAGACGGGGGCGCAGTCCGCAATCGCCATCGCGCACTCCACGATTGGAGCGTCTAAGGTCTACTACTTCGGCTCCGTGAATGTGGATGCCGGAAACGGATTCACGTCCAGCTCCACGAGCGCTCCTGGCGGGGCGAGCAGCAACTTCTCCGACACGGGTGCCTCGGGCTCATTTGATGCCGGACGCGCCATGTTCATCGCACCGGCGGCGCTGGGCGGCACGACGGGATCGGTTCCAACGGGACTCTATTCCGGCAGCATCACCGGCCGCGCCGGCAGCTCGTTCGTCGGCATTGTTGGTTCCAATGGAACGATCTCCGTCTACCTCAAGGATGGTTCCTCCGAGGATGCAGGGACCGGCTTTGTGAGCTCGAACGGAGCCTTCTCGTTCTCCCTCTCGTCGGGCGGACGCTTTGCGGGCACGATCAATCCGTCTTCGCGATTCCTGAATGCCACGGTGACCGGCAGCCCGACCTCCGGAGCCGTTACTGCGGCGGCATCGACCGGGGCAAGCTTCAGCGACGGTGTTCTGCGCAATCTTTCAACCCGCGGTGCTGTCGGCGCCGGGGACAAGAGCCTGATTGCCGGATTCCACGTGGTGGGCAGCTCGCCCAAGCAGGTGCTCATCCGTGCGATTGGTCCCTCGCTCGCCAAGTTCGGCATCACCGGCGCGCTCGGCAATCCCGCGCTCCAGCTCTACAAGGGATCCACTCCTCTCGAATCGAACGACAATTGGGGCGGCTCCGCGAGCGTCGCTGCGGCTGCCGATCAGGTGGGTGCGTTCACACTCCCGGGCCAGAGCCAGGACTCCACGCTGCTGGTGACGCTTGATCCCGGTCTGTACACGGCTGTGGTCACGGGTGTCGAAGGCGACACGGGAGTGGCGATGGTCGAGGTGTACGATGTCGATGCGACCGATCCGTTCACGGAGCAGAAGGTGGTCAACCTTTCAAGTCGTGGCGAAGTCGGCACCGGAGACCGCATCCTCATTGCAGGATTCGTGATCAACGGCAGTTCGCCAAAGAAGATTCTGGTTCGTGCTGTCGGACCGACGCTCGCTTCGTTCGGCGTCACCGGCACACTCGCGGATCCCGTGCTTCGGATTGTCCAGGGCACGACGGTTGTCCGTGAGAACGACAACTGGGAGACCGGCAATGTGCCTTCGCTGATTGCGGATGCGGCCGCCCGGTCCGGTGCGTTCTCGCTGCCTGAGGGCAGCAAGGATGCCGTGATCCTCCTGTCGCTTCCTCCTGGCACCTACACCGCGCAGGTCACCGGTGCCGGGGACACGACCGGTGTGGCGATTGTCGAAGTCTACGAAGTTCCCTGATAGGACCTGATTTACGACGCGGTTGCTGCCGTGTCGTCTATCCCGGCTTCAACAAGGCCGCACCGCCCAAATCGGTGCGGCCTTGTTTTTTGCGCGTGTGGCTGGTCTTGCTGCGACGCAAATTCGACGAGGGTCGACTGGTGCTTTCCGGTGTGGCGCGACCTTGACGGGAGATTTGGTTTGGACCGTAGTCCGGAACAGGGGAGGAGGATGGCGATGAAGGAGCGCTTGGAGCGCAACCAGCGAAAGGTAGGCTAGTCGGAAATCGTATCACCCGCCGGAACGGATCGGACCGGATGCATCGGGTGGTCAGGTGCGAGGCGACGACGGATTTCCGGGACTTGGGAAGGAGTCTGATCGGGTGTTTGGTGGTGTGGAGGAACGATTTCGGGAACGGCCGGCAAAAACAGGCTTTCCTTGCCCGGGCTCACGCGATTGATTGGAGGTTTATGCAGAAAACACTCATTATCCTGAAGCCCGATTGCATGCAGCAGAAGCATGTGGGGGATGTGCTGGGCCGCTTTGAAAAATCCGGATTCGAAATTGTCGGTGCGAAAATGATTCGCCTGACGCCGGCGGTCCTTCGCGACCACTATGCGCATGTCGCATCAAAACCGTTCTATCCGGAGATTGAACGTTTCATGAGCTCAAGGCCCGTGATCGTGGCGGCGTTGAAGGGCGAGAATATTGTTGCGAAGGTTCGTGATCTTCTCGGACCGACAGACTCCAAGAAGGCGGCGAAAGGAACGATCCGCGGTGATTTCGGCACCGACATGATGATCAACGTCGTGCATGCCTCGGACAGCGACGAGAACGCCAGAATTGAACTGGCGCGTT
>JAGOJU010000020.1 GCA_017994935.1 Opitutaceae bacterium | reverse complement strand
CGCTCGGCGCACCCGATTCCGATCTCGCCAGCAAGCCTACGCTGCAGCGCCTGCTGGAATTTCACGATGGTTCGGCCGATCCCTCGCTCGCGGCTCTCTACTTCAACTTCGGCCGCTACCTCCTGATCTCCTCATCCCGCCCCGGAGGCTTTCCAGCCAATCTGCAGGGCATCTGGGCGGACACCCTCCAGACCCCGTGGAATGGCGACTGGCATGCCAACATCAATGTCCAGATGAACTACTGGCCGGCGGAGGTCACCAACCTCAGCGAACTGCACGAGCCCCTTTTTGCGCTTATCGAGTCGCTGGTCGCGCCCGGCACCCGCACGGCGCAGGCCTATTACGGGGCGCGCGGCTGGGTTTCATTTCTGCTGGCAAATCCCTGGGGCTTCACCTCGCCTGGCGAATCGGCAAGCTGGGGATCCACCGTCTCATGCTCCGCCTGGCTCTGCCAGCACCTGTGGGACCACTACCTCTTCACCGGCGACCGCGACTTCCTCGCCCGCGTCTATCCCATCCTGAAAGGCTCGGCCCTCTTCTACATCGACATGCTCATCGAGGATCCCGCCACCGGATGGCTCGTCACCGCCCCTTCGAACTCGCCGGAAAACTCCTTTCTTCTCGACGGAAAACGCGTGCACGTGTGCATGGGTCCGACCATCGACATGCAGCTCCTGCGCTATCTTTTCGGCGCGTGCGCCCGGGCCTCGGCCATCCTGGGAATCGATTCCGACTTCGCGACCGCCCTCGCCGGGAAACGTTCGCGGCTCGCACCCACGCGTCTCGGCTACGATGGCCGCGTCATGGAATGGCTGGAAGACTACATTGAAAGAGAGCCCCAGCACCGGCATGTCTCCCATCTCTGGGGCCTTTATCCAGGCGACGAAATCACGCCGCACGGGACACCGGATCTCGCAGCCGGAGCGAGACGGACACTTGAAAAGCGCGGCGACGGCAGCACCGGCTGGAGTCTCGCATTCAAGATGGGCATGTGGGCGCGGCTCGGCGATGGCGATCATGCCCACAAGCTCCTGCGAAATGCGCTCAAGCCGGTCGACAGTGTCACCGCTGGCAAACGCTGGGGCGGAACCTACGCCAACCTGTTTGACTCCCATCCGCCGTTTCAGATCGACGGCAATTTTGGAGGCACCGCGGCAATCGCCGAGATGCTCATCCAGAGCGCACCCGGCGAAATTCTGCTTCTGCCGGCGCTGCCTTCGGCATGGCCTGACGGGGAGGTCCAGGGCCTGCGCGCCCGCGGCGGGTTCGAGGTGGGCATCACATGGCGCGGTGGTCGCCTCCGGTCCGCCACCCTCCGCAGTGTGGGAGGGACGTCGACAACGGTCCGCCATGGAGAAATGTCCGAGAGGCTGACCTTCCGCCCCGGCGAAACCAGATCCGTCACGTTCCCTTTCTGATCGAAACCAAATCACCCGCATCGCCTCTTCCATCATGCAACGTTTTGGATCCGTCATCGGTCTAAGGGAGGACAGAATCTCCGAATATCGACGTCTTCATGCCGCCGCGTGGCCGGCGGTGCTTGAGATGATCAGGAGCTGCAACCTCCGCAACTATTCGATCTACCTGCGACGGATGCCGGATGGGCGACACTACCTCTTCAGTTATTTCGAGTACGTTGGATCCGATTTTCAGGCAGACATGGCGCGTATGGCCGCAGATCCGACGACCCAGGAGTGGTGGAAACTCTGCAAACCCTGCCAGCAGCCGCTTGACGATCGTGCTCCCGGCGAGTGGTGGGCATCAGCCGAGGAAGTGTTTCACTGCGATTGATGCGGCGAGCTGCGAGCTCCCTTTCGCAGCATCGTTCGATCCCTCGATCGAACCGTTGTCCGAACACAGAATGGCATCGTTCCCACCCGGGTTGATTGGCTTCAATCCGGATCGTACCCGCAAAATGCTAGTTCAAAACAGTCGCAGCTCGGAGTTCGTGACCACTGTCCGCACAGAATGCACAGAGTGTCTTTCACCCGAGAAACCTTCCCCAAACGCCGCACGCCGATTGACTTTGCCCCCAAACGGGAGGGGCACGCTCCGTCGTGCCCGGGTTCGCCCACCGCATCCCAACGCCAGCCATTTCGCCTTTTCATCAGGATCGTGCTCCATTCCGACAACCACCATGCATCAGTTCCTGACCAAATCTCGAACCCAAACCGGGCACGACGGAGCGTGCCCCTCCCGGGTGGAAAGCGATGTCAATCGCCGGTTTGGAATGACCATCAATCGCCTGTCCGATGATCATAGCAATATCCATTCTGTTTGTCCCCTGATCACGTATGAGCGCAGTTTTGGGGAACAACTCTCTCACAATCTCATCTTGCAATATGTCGTCATTTGACGTTACTGTAGCGTCAAATGACGACGATTGCCCGACATCTGTCTCTGCCCTTGGACGACGACCTGGAACTTGCCAAACGGGTTGAGTCCGGCATTCCCGCCATGGCAATTCGTCTCCTGATGGAGGCGCTCCAGCTTGGCTCGATCGCGCGAACGGCGGCGTTGCTACAGATGAGCGCTAAAACCGCGGAGCGACGCGTCCGCGCAAAGTCGCGTCTCTCGCCTGAGGAGTCCGAACGCACCATTCGCCTGATCCGCATCGTCAACCGTGCCGAGCGCGTGCTCGAGAACGAGGAGAATGCGAGGCAGTGGATGGTGAAGCCTCTTGCCGTTCTTGGAGGCAAGAGCCCGTTGGAAATGACCCGGACCGAACCGGGTGCGCGTGCGGTTGAGCAGGCTCTGGGCCGGCTCGAGCACGGCGTTTTTGCCTGACGCCATATGGTCGCCTGGCGCATCTGCAAGTCCAGGCATCAGGCCACCGCTCTCTCCGGCGAAGGCGCAGCAAAATTTCCCGGGCGCTGGAATAGCGCCGGTCACCGCATCATCTATCTGGGTGAATCCCGCTCACTGGCAGCCCTGGAGACACTCGTGCACGTCGAGGATCTTACATTGCTTTCTGCCATCGCCTGGATCGCCATACCCGTCTCCTTCGATGAATCTCTCGTTTCCATCCCCAAGGTGCTTCCATCCGACTGGCACGTGAGTCCTCCTGCGACCGCCACCCGACAGTTCGGCGATCAATGGATCGATGAACGCCGATCCGTGGTGTTGCGCGTTCCCAGTGTGGTCACCAAAGGGGAATTCAACTACCTCATCAATCCCGCACACCCCGATTTCAGACGTATCAAGGTGGGAACTCCGGAATCCTTCCGGTTCGACAAGCGCATCAGCCGTCGGCAGTAGCCCGGCTGGCAGCGTCGATCTCCGCGACACGGCCGCCGGTCCTGAAGTATGAAGGTCCCAAATAACCTGCGACCGTTCAGTTTTCCAAATCGGGCACGACGAAGCGTGCCCCTCCAGGGTGGAACGCGATGTCAATCGCCGGTTTCGAACGACCATCGATCGCCTTTCCGGCAATTTTAGCGAATCTCCCTTCCGTTTGCCCGCGATTTATTTCCGGGGACCCTGATCGAGAATCAAATCCGCCCAAAGACCCAATCCGCGCAAATCCCAAGTTCTGCGGATAACCCTGCGAGCAGCAGGGTCACTCGGGCCGGCCGGACACTATCCACTGTCTGTCTGCTTCGGGTCGTCGGAACCACGTCATCCGAATCCACGGATATTCAACGAACCTTGTCCTCTGCGCATGGGTTCATTCGTGGTTGGTAGGAACAGCACTTGAATCCCGATCTTTCATGCGCACCCGCATCTTCATCAATCTTCCCGTCGCCGACCTCGCGAGGTCCTTGGCTTTTTACAAGGCCCTCGGCTATTCGCACAACCCCCGGTTCACCGATGACACCGCTGCCTGCATCATCATCAGCGAAGAAATCCACGTCATGGCCCTCACCCATGCGAAATTCCGCGAATTCACCCCGAAGGAGATCTGTGACACCTCGAAAGCCACCGAAGTAAGCCTCTGCCTGAGCTGCGAAAGCCGGTCGCACCTTGACCAGCTCGTCTCCAGGGCGCTCGCAGCCGGCGCCACCCGGCCAAACCCGCCGACCGACTACGGATTCATGTACCTCGACTCCTTCGAGGATCCCGACGGTCACCATTGGGAACTCGCTCACATGGTCGACTCCCCGTCAAAACCCTGATCTTATTCCATTCCCACCGCTGCTCGCCCAACCCGTTGGCCTTCCATCAGGCCCCCCAATCCCATGCTCAAGAAAATCCTCATCGGCCTCGCCGCCATCCTCGCCGTCATTCTTATCGTCGCCGCGTTTCAACCCGCGGATTTCCGCGTCGAGCGCAGCGCAAAGCTCGACGCTCCGGTCGATTCACTGTTCGCCAACGTCAATGACCACCACAAATTTGCCCTCTGGAATCCCTGGATGGAACTCGACCCCAATGTGAAGAACACCTTCTCGGGTCCCGACAGCGGCATCGGCTCAGCCTGCAGCTGGGAGGGCAACAGCTCCGTGGGCGCAGGTACGAGCACCATTGTCGAGAGCAGGCCCAACGAACTCGTTCGTATGCGGATGGACTGGCGCAAACCAATGGAAGGCACCCCCACAGTAGACTTCACCTTCAAACCCGACGGCGGTCACACTGTCGTGACCTGGGCAATGTACGGAAAAAACAACTACATCGGCAAACTCGTGGGTCTTTTCATCGACTGCGAGGAGATGTGCGGTCCCCAATTCGAGAAGGGCCTTGCGAAACTGGGAGTCGTGGCCGCAGCCTCGCACTGATCAACGCCATGCCGTTTCCGTACTCCGATTTTCCCGAATCCCGATCCATGCTCCGTGTTCGCGATACCGTGTGAGACATGCAGCCTGACACGGCCAACTCCCGTATCGATCCCTTCCACTCCCCCCGGTCTCCCTCTCAATGAATCCCCAGACTCCCACCAACGAACATCTGCTCTTCATCCGCGGCACACAATGGAACAGCAGTCTCTCGGCAAACCAGCTCCAGGAGACAATGACCCGCTTCTATGCCTGGGCTGAAGGACTCAAACAGGCGGGCATCCTCCGCGCAGCCCAGCCTCTCATGGAGGAAGGCCGAATTGTCAGCGGGCCGCGCGGTTCATCTGTCACCGACGGCGTTTTCGCCGAATCCAAGGAGGCCATTGCAGGCTACTTCCTCCTCTCAGTCGCCACAATGAAGGAGGCTCTTCTCCATGCCCGCGCGTGCCCCATTCTCGAACATGGTGCGCAGATCGAAGTCCGGCCCGTTGCAGACCTCTGTCGACCGATGGCGGAACTGAAAACGATGGCAGCCTCTGTCTGATCGCGATCGGCAAGATGACGTCTCGCTCCGCGCCAGCTTTCCGGCCTCGTCTTCGACAGCCAGACTGGGAAAGGGGCGATGTAGCTTTCCAGATTCCTCAAACGATTGAGGATTGCGCCCGCTTCTCCACCGCGCCCGTCCGGCAGAAGTCAGGATCACCCTTCCGCGGATCAAATGTCTCCTCTGAAACCGTTCACCGATCCGCGCCCCCAGCAATTTCATGAGCGGTGAATCGCGTCCGGCAGCCGAAATTGCCGCCGATCTTTTCCGTCGCGAAGGCGCACGGCTCGTGGCCACGCTCACCGCCCACCTGGGCACCCACCGCCTTCAACTCGCCGAGGATGTCGTTCAGGAGGCGCTCGTCCGCGCACTTCAGACATGGCCCTTTCGCGGCATTCCGGAGAATCCTGCCGCATGGCTCACCCTGACAGCAAAAAATCTCGCGCTCGATCTACTGCGTCGGGAACAAAACTGGCATCGCAAGGAAACCGGCATCTCGGCGGAACATGAACGCTGGCTCGCCTCACCCGCCCTCAGCAACACAGAGCCCGACGCCTTCACGGATGACACGTTGCGCCTGATGTTCGTCTGCTTTCATCCGCAGCTGTCGGTCGAGGTGCAGACCGCACTCGCGCTCCGCACGCTGTGCAGTCTCAGCCCGGCGGAAATCGCCTCGGCTTTTCTCACCACAGAAGCTGCGATTGCCAAGCGACTCGTGCGGGCCCGACAGAAAATCAGGGACCTCGCCATTCCCTTCGTCATCCCGGACACGCGTGAACTTCCGGAGCGGCTCAACGGCGTGCTCGGGACACTTTACCTGCTCTTCAACGAGGGCTACAAGGCGTCCACCGGCGACCAACTCGTGCGGGCCGACCTCTGCCATGAAGCCATTCGTCTGGCATCCCTGCTCACCGAGAATCCCGCGACACGCACGCCGGCCGCACACGCGCTGCTGGCGCTGATGCTGTTCAACGCGGCCCGGTTGCCGGCGCGCACGGATGACGCCGGCAATCTCCTCCGCCTGCATGAACAGAACCGTGGTGCATGGGATCGCGGGATGATCGCCAGCGGCATCAGGCAACTCGGACTCGCAGCGGTCGGCGACCAACTCAGCGCCTTTCATCTCGAGGCGGGGATCGCCGCCTGCCACAGCACCGCGCCGGATGATGTCTCGACCGACTGGCCGCGTATCCTCTCCCTGTACGACCAGTTGCTTGCCATCAAACCGTCGCCCATAACCGCGCTGAACCGCGCGGTCGCCGTGGCCCGTGTGCGAGGGCCTGGAGCAGGTCTAGCGGCCTTGGACGAAATCCATGATCGAAGCACTCTGGGCTCGTACCACCTCTACCATGCCATCCGCGGATCGCTCCTCGCTGAAACCGGGCGCATGTCCGATGCACTCGTCCATTTCCGTCAGGCAGGCAACCTCGCCACGCTTCCCGCTGAACGCGATTTCATCGCCCGCCGTATCACGGAATGTGGCGGACCAGACCCGCGCCGCAACGATTCCACACCTGGGCGTCATTGACTCCTCCGCCAATTGGCCGCCCGTGCCAATGTCCAGTGGGTCCGCTGCACCACAATGGCCGCCAGAGCCGGCAGTCCGGCACACGGGACCGCAGAATCCTCACCTCAAATTCACGCGGTGCTTCCGGGGCTGCTTCGACGGCGCCTGGGAATTGCCGGCGGTCACCTGGCTTTAGTCAGCTTCGCAAGCAGTTCCGCGAGCTGGTCGGCACACTGCGCCCAGCCTTCGTGAAAGCCCATTTTTTCATGTGCCTCACGATCGGCCGC
Source organism: Opitutaceae bacterium (assembly GCA_017994935.1). GTDB lineage: Bacteria > Verrucomicrobiota > Verrucomicrobiia > Opitutales > Opitutaceae > UBA6669. The sequence goes on along the minus strand of JAGOJU010000020.1, from coordinate 49,380 downwards.
GCTCCAGTGATAGACATGCGCGGAATACCGGGTCTTGCCAGACGGCGCGGGATCGAAGGTGACGACACATGTCATGAAAGGCTTCTCCGAAGGTTTCCACGCCTCCGTGAACGCGTCTGTTGTCACAATGCGACGATTCGGAACGACCTCAAGGACCACCCCCGGGCAGGGAAACTCCTGCCCCTCCGGACCCCGCATCCTGAAGAAGGACCTTCCTCCGGAGCGGAAATCCATATCGACATCCGTGACGATCCATGGTCTCGGCGCGAACCATTGCTTCAGCAGCTCCGGATCGGTCCATGCACGAAAGACGCTTTCAGGTGGCGCGTCGAAAAGAGCCGTCAAAAGAAGCTCCCTGTCGGAAGGTGAGGAGGTTGCGGCGATACTTTTTATGGGAGATGAGGACATTGTTTCGTGGAGTTGAGTTGCAGGCGGTATTTCGGGCTTGTGCGACTTCGATGGCGCTCATTCAAGCCCCGTCTGTTCAACGAACCGAACGAAGGCCGGAGGACACGTTTGGACGGGCTTCGGAAATTTGCATTGAAGCCGGTCACAAACATCCGGCCGGTACTGCACGCAACATCCTGATGACTAGAGTGTTACATCCACCCCAAGCCCCACTATAGGGCGGGTCGCTCCCTGCCTTGCCCTGCCCATGACCCGCACGCAATAGTTTGCACGCCCCCTGAATTGCAAGCGGGTGCCCGCCAACGCCTCGTCGAGCACCCTCCCCTTCCATGCGTTTTGATCCAAGAGCCCCCTCACCGGCGCCAAATCCACGCGCCGCCCTCAAAGCAGCCTCTCCGCTTCAGGCGAACAACACGCCCGCGCCTGGCACCATCGCCCTGGCGCTGGCACTCCTGCTCGCACCTGCGGCAACATTCGCCCAGGCGACGCAGGCCTCCAACACCGCCACGGTGCCTCCGCCGGAGGATGTGCAGGTTCTTTCCCCGTTCGAGGTGCGCGCCGAGGAGGACAACGGCTATGCCGTGCGCGACACCCTCGCAGGCAGCCGCCTCAAGACGGAGCTGCGAAATGTCGCCTCGCAAATCCAGGTGATGACACCGGAATTTCTCCAGGACATCGGCACCGTGTCGGTCGAGGACGCCTTCCGCTACTCCATCAATGTCGAGAACACGAGCGAGTTTTCGGCCTACAAGTCGGGCGACTTCAATGATCGGATCGTCAATCCCAGCACCGACAACCGCATGCGTGGGCTTACCACCAGCAGTCGCTCGCACGACTTTTTCGAGACATCGATCTTTCTCGATACCTACAACTCCGACCGGATCACATATTCCAGCGGCCCCAACGCCATCCTCTTCGGCGTCGGCAAGCCCGCAGGCATCGTCGACATCAGTTTCAATCGGGCGCGCATCGGCAAGAGCAACTACTCGATCCAGTTCCGCAGCGACAACTACGACTCACTCCGCACCTCGATCGATCTGGAAAAAACCATCATTCCGCGACGTCTCGCCGTGCGCATCGACGCCCTGAAGCAGAATCAGAACACGTTTCGCACCGCTTCCGGCGACAACACCCGCCGCCTCTACGGCACGTTCACCTTCACCCCGTTCAAGAACACCTCCATCCGCGGCTGGATGGAGCATGTCTACATCAAGTCCAATCAGGCGCGAAACACCGTGTTCACCGATCGCGTCACCCCATGGATCGCAGCCGGCCGCCCCATCTTCAACAATGGAACCGGAGCCTCCGGCACTGCTCCCGTCCCGGGCGCCAACGACCCTATCTTCAGGCGCTACACCACCAACCGCAACGTCTACGTGTTCGGCCAGACCGCGGCGGACGTGCCCTTCATGATCTGGGGCGCCACCGCCAATCCCGTCACCAGCGCCACGGCCCGTTACTCGGTGACCACAAAAGGTCCCGGCGACCTCGCGACAGATCCCGATGTCTATCCTTACAGCCTGGCGGACGCTTCCGTCTTCCCCATCGACGTGAACGTGAACGGAAATGGCACAGCCAGCCTCATGCGCGGCAGGATCCTCGGCGCCACGATCGAGCAGCGAATCGGACAAAACCTGTACCTTGAAGCGAGCTACAATGAGGAGAAGAACCGCTGGGATTTCGTCGACATCATGCGCGGCAATCAGAATTCCCTCTATGTCGACGCCAACCGCTTCCTGCCCGATCGGGTGACTCCCAACCCTAACGTCGGACGCTACTTCTTCGAAGGCGGCGGCCGCGGCGGCATCCGGCGTTTTGAGCGCGAGGAGGCCCGCGCCACTCTCGCCTACGATCTCGACCTAAGAAAACGCAATGTCTGGCTCGGCAGCCACCGGTTCGGCCTGCTGGCGCAGCGCACCTATTCCGTAGACGGCCAGCCTGACAGCGATATGCGCATCGTGCCGGATGGCGTAAACCCGGTCGACAACTGGACCAATGCGACCTACGCGTACCAGTGGAGGGCCTACGTCTCGAATCCGCAGGATCCTTCCACGGGCAATGTCTACTATCTCAATCTGCCCTTCGATCCCCTGAAGACGAACAAGCTTCCAGGCTACACCGTCTACGGCCCGGAAAACCCAATCGGCCTGACCGCCCGCTCGACCAACCTTCGCAGCATCACCCTCCACGGCACTGCGTTCTCCATGCAGAGCACGCTCCTGAAGGACCGCCTCGTGACGACCTGGGGGCTGCGCCGGGACCGCGTCACGAACTGGAGCGCCGTCGACGAACCCGACCTGCTCAACCGGATCGGATCCGGCGGCCCCAATTCCGCGTGGATGTCGATCATGGACATTCCCATCGGCAAATCGAACCAGCAGTTTGTTTCCGGCAGTACCTACAGCGCGGGAGCCGTGCTGCACGTGACCAACAATCTCTCGGCATTCTTCAATCGCTCGACGGGATGGAGTTCGAGACCTGGCACGCGCTATCCCGACAACACCTACCTCCCAGGTTCGAAGGGCGTCGGCACAGACTACGGCCTGCGATTGAGCCTGCTCGACGGACGCGTCGCCCTGCGCGTCAACCGCTACCTCAACACCTCCGGCCCCGACCAGTCGGACTTTCGTGTGCAGTTGCGCAATCCCGTCAACAATATCGAGCTCATCATCGCCAACGCCACTGAAGCAGGGCTCATCAACCCGCCTCCCCCTGCGACCACCTTCGAAACGGGCGTGGTGTCCACCTACGAAGTCACCGCCATGGCAGAATCAAGCGGCTACGAGTTCGAGCTGACCGCGAACCTGCTGCGCAACTGGCGCCTCACGCTCAACGGAACGCTGAGCGATGCAGTCGAAACGGATATCGGAGCCCAGTGGATTTCCTACATCAAGAGCCGTCTGAAGGTCTGGAGCGACAACGGCAACCTGACGGATCCGGAGTCGACTTCGTCGACAACGATCCGGGACATCGCGCGCACGCTGATCAGCGACATCAATCTCATCCAGCAGGCAGATGGCCGCACCACCGAACAGGCGCGCGGCAAACGCGTAAACCTGGTGACGCGGTACTCGTTTGAAAACGGCACGCTCAAGGGAGCCTTCGTCGGCGCAGGCTACCGCTGGCGCGCCCGCTCCGTCGCTGGCTACAAGTCCCAACTCGTCCAGAACGACTTTCCGTTCGCAGGCATCCCCGATCAGATCTCCGTGCCCGACATCAATCTGCCGGTCTACGGTCGCCCCATCAACGAGACCGAACTCTTCTTCGGTTACACGCGCAAGTTCGGCCGCAGGTTCGTATGGCGGGGCCAGTTGAACATCCGGAATGTATTCGACGAAAACGGAATCATCCCCCAGCGGGCGAGTTCGCTCGGAGCGGTGACGGTCTACACGATACCCGAGCCACGGACGTTCGTCCTGACCAACTCTTTCTCCTTCTGATCGGCATTCGCGCTCCAGCGCCCCCATGGCCGGACCCACCCTGCATCCACCGGCGCCGCCGGCCCCCGCAGCGGAATCGCCTTCGCGCCCGCCCCGCATGATGTCGGTCGACGTCCTGCGGGGCTTTGACATGTTCTGGATCATCGGCGGAGAGCATATCGTCAAGGCGCTGAACCGCATGGATGGTGGACCGGTTCTCGCCGCGGTGACCACCCAGCTTTCCCATACGAAGTGGGAGGGATTCACGTTCTTTGACCTGATCTTCCCCCTCTTCCTGTTCCTGATGGGAGTCTCCATTGTCCTTTCAATGGATCGATTGCTCGCCACCGCGGGTAGGCGCGCCGCGTTCATCCGCATTGCCCGCCGCAGCATCCTGCTTTTCGCGCTGGGTGTCATTTACTACGGCGGGATATCAAAGGGCTGGGCCAACATGCAATGGGCAGGCGTGCTCCACCGGATCGCCCTGTGCTATCTTTTCGGAGCCCTCCTGTATGCCATGCTGCCAAGGCGCGGAATCGTTGCTGCCGCGATCCTCTGTCTCATCGGCTACTGGGCGCTGATGACATTCGTGCCCGTCCCGGACCTCCGCCTCGATAAGGCCAACATCAGCCAACTCGCAGCCAGGATCGGCACCGAATCCCCTGCCGCCCTTTCCGCAGCGGTACCGTCAACCGTCCAGGGCAGCTACGAGGAAGGACTCAACCTCGCGAACTATGTCGATTTCCGGTTCCTTCCCGGACGCAAACGCAACACATATTACACGAACGAGGGACTGCTCAGCACGATTCCTTCCATTGCGACCACTCTTTTCGGAATCATGGCGGGCTGGGTCCTGAAAAGCACGCGTCGGAACGATCGCAACAAGGCCCTCCTTCTCGTGGTGGCCGGTGCCGCCGCCATCATGGCCGGCATGCTCTGGGGTGTCTCATTTCCGGTCGTGAAGCGCATCTGGACGTCGTCGTATTGCCTGGTCGCCAGCGGCGCATCCGCGGCGCTGCTCGGTGTCTTTTACCTGGTCATCGACGTCTGGAAGTGGCAGCGCTGGACCGCACCGTTCCTCTGGATCGGCACGAACGCCCTGGTCGTCTACCTTGCCGTCAATTTCATCGACTTTGAAGCCCTCTCTTCGCGGTTCGTCGGAGGCGAGATCCTCGCTTTTCTGGATACGTCTGTGGCCCCGGGCGCAGGCGGTCTGCTCGCCGCGGCGGTCGCCCTCCTGCTTCCGCTCCTGCTCCTGCGCTTCCTCCATCGGAACAGGATCTTCATTCGACTCTAAGCCACCCCCTTTTCCCACCATCGCATGCAAAAGCATCCACACCCGCACTTCACCGCAGGCATTGCAGGACGTCTCCTCCTCATCGCGGGAGTGGCCCTGTCACGACTTTCCGCCGCCCCGTCGAAGGAGCACTCCTACACCGCATCGGAGGTATTCGCTTCCGGAAGCCCGATCCTGTTTCAGGATGACTTCAAGTCGGGAAAATTCGGACGCTGGAAATTTTCGGTGAATGCCGACTACGGCATTTCCTCCCCTCCTGTCGATCGCATCGCGGTTGTCGATGCCCCAGGCCTCGACGCCGGACGCAGGGCCGCGAAGTTTGCCGTGCCGCGCGCGCCCAACTCCTTCCGCTCGGAACTGGCGTTGCCGCATGAGACGGGTGTCACAGAGCGTTGGTATGGCGAACGCCTCTTTATCCCGGCCGACTGGGTGATCGATGACGGCAAGGGGGACGACATTGTCATGCAGTGGCACGCAATTCCCGGCAACTGGCGATCCACGTTTCCCAATCTTTCCATCTCGATCGGCGGCGACAAATGGTGGATCAAACAAAACTACGGAGCCGCACAAACCGGCCCCACCCGCACCTCCACTGCACTCACAGACCCGCTGAGTCCAGGTTCATGGGTGTCCTTCGTCGTGCACGCAAGGTGGTCGGCCGGTGACGATGGTTTCCTGAAGATTTGGAAGGATGGATCGCTCGTCTACGAAAGAAGGGGTGCCAACATCTATACCACCATCGGAATCGCCTATTCACCCTATTTCAAGACCGGCATCTACCATCCCACATGGAACCTGAAGACTTCCGACCGGAAGGATGCGTTCGAGCGCTCATCCGGCACGGTGAAGAAAAGAGTCCTCTACGTGGCCGACGTGAAGATCGGCGGCGAACGTGCCCGGTACGAGGACATCGCGCCTCCATCTCCCGCGCCCGCCAAGATCAGGTGACCCCTGCTCCCATGTTGCTCATCGACTTTCTCCGAAAGCTGATCCGGGGGGCACCCTCAATCCTGCGGTATCGCGGGATTCGCGGCTTTTGCATCCTGTTGGGCGCCACCTCACTGGTCACGGCCGCACCCGGGAAACGTCCCAATCTCCTGCTGATTCTCGCAGACAACTGGGCGTGGCCGCATGCGGGGATTCTCGGCGACCCCATGGCCCGCACGCCGGCGTTTGATCGCATTGCACACGAGGGCGTGGTGTTTTCAAACACCTTCAATCCCGTGCCGTCCTGCTCACCCACACGAGCATGCCTGCTCACGGGCCGGATCGCGCATCAGCTGGGCGAGCGGGCCAGCCTCTGGAGTGCGTTTCCACGAGATACCCCCGTCATAACCGAACTTCTGGAGCAGGCTGGTTATCAGATCGGCTACAGCGGCAAGCCCTGGGGACCGGGCAATCACGAGACCTCAGGATGGACCGAGAATCCAGTCGGTCCGAAATTTGCCAGCTTCGAGGAGTTTCATGCAGGGCTGGCCTCCGGCAGGCCTTTCTTCTTCTGGCTCGGCAACACTGACACAGCGACGAAAGGCGGGCGTCTGCCCTTCCTCGAAAAGGCGGAGTCAGTCCTGGATGCTTCGAAGATTGCCGTGCCCCCTGAGTTGCCGGACACGCCTGAGACCCGCAAGGATCTGCTCAACTACTACGGCGGTGTGATGTCGATGGATGAGGCAGCCGCCAAGGCGATCGCTGCACTGGAAAAATCGGGACAGCTTGAAAACACCGTCGTCATCTACACGAGCGACAACGGCTGGCAGATGCCGCGTGGCCTTGCGAACTGTTACGACGCCGGCTCACGCGTGCCGCTGGCGATACGATGGGGCAGACACCTCCAACCGGGACGAAGAGTGGAGGAGTTCATCAATGTCGCCGAAATCGGACCCACTCTCCTCGAACTCGCGGGCCTGCGCCCACCATCGACGATGACCCTGCACAGTTTCCGCAACCTGCTGCTCGGTCTCCCCGATCCGACTCCCCGCGCTGCCGCCTTTATCGAGCGCGAACGCCATGCGAACGTCCGTCGGAACAACCTGAGCTACCCCATGCGCGCGATTCGCACTCGGGACTTCCTCTATGTTCGAAATCTCCGTCCCGACCGCTGGCCCGCCGGTGATCCCGACGTGCTCTTCGTTCACGGCCGACCCTATGGCGATGTCGACACGACACTCACCAAGGACTTCCTGCTCCGTCACGTCAAGGACCCGGCCTTTGCACGCTACATTTCGCTCATTTTCGGCAAGCGCCCCGCGGAGGAACTCTACGACCTTTCAAAGGATCCGCACCAGCTCACGAACATCGCAGGACAGCCCGGTTACAAACGGAATCTGGAGGAACTCAGGCGGAGCCTGGACCGATGGATGAGTGACACCGACGATCCGCGCACAGATCCCGCGAACGACGCGTGGGATTTTTTCCCCTACTACGGCAAGCCTCCAAAACTCGACTGATTGCCAGACAGCAGTCCGGTGGCCAGGATTGCGGCACCGACGATACCCGCATTGTTTCTCAGCGCTGCCGGAACCAGTTCGGCCCGGGAATGAAGCTGTTGAAAGAACCTGTCGTGCTGTGCAGCAACGCCTCCTCCAATGATGATCAACTCCGGCCACGCAATGCCTTCCACGAGTTCGAGGAATTCACCGACTCGCGCCCCCCACTCCGCCCAAGTGAGATGGTCGATGCTGCGACAGGCAGCCGACGCATAACGCTCCGCCCGGTCTCCGTGCAAGGGCAGGCCGCCGAACTCACAGGGAATCACCACGCCATCGTGTGCCACTGCGGATCCGATGCCCGTGCCAAACGTCAGGACAAGCGTCTTCTCGGTCCGTCCGCGGCCGGCGCCAAACTGCATCTCGGCCCGCGCGGCCGCTTCCGCATCATTCAATAGGACGACGGGTAATCCGGTTGCACGCGTCAGCATGGGCGTGTCAATTCCGGCCGTCTCGCGATGCAGATTGTCCGAGGTGATGATTCGCCCTTTCTGAACGACACAGGGAAATCCGATCCCGATCGCCGAGGCGCGGCCAAAGCTCCGCGCAAGATCCGCAATCGCGGTCACCAGCTGCGCCCTCGCGAGCGGTCGCGGCGTGGGCATCGAACGAATGCCGCCAAGAAGTCGTCCGCTCAACGGATCGACGGGCGCCGCCTTCAGGGAGGACACTCCGATATCGATGCCGATGAATGAATCCATGCCGACCCGGGATCCCATTGTTGGAAGAATGTTTCTGTTTTCTTTTCCGCGAAACTCACACCGTGCAATCGCACCCGAACCTGACATCGCAGGCCATGTTTCCTTGCCCGCCAGTCACGGTGTCGCGATCTCCTCCCGACGGACCAACGCCCCAAGTCAGCGCACTCATGTGCAAGGTTGCCGACGTTCGCGATGGGAGTCGCATGGCACGGACACGCGCCCGTCAGTGCTTGAACAGGTGCGCTCCATCGAAATTGTCCCTGTCCCACGTGTTGACATCGCCATAATAGCGAAACCCGTCGATGCTGTTGTCCGCCGGATCCATGCGTGGGTCCTGAGTGGTACGCATCCAGTCGACCACGCGTTGCCGCAGCGATGCGACGACCGCGGCATTCTCGGGCCGTCCGGCCACGTTGACCAGCTGCTCCGGATCCTTGCGCAAGTCATACAGCTCGACGGCGGGCCGGTGCGCGAATGAAAGCCCAAAGTATCGCTGCATGGCGGGATCGTCCTGCCTCTGCATGAGAAGCGACTTGATGGGACTGTTGTCGATGTCGCCATACGGCCCGACCGACTGGTGTTTCACGGGATCTCCCGCAGGCCAGCGGTCGGGTCTAAGATTGAGCAGCAGCAGGTGGTCCCGCGTGCGTATTCCTCGAATCGGATAACCGAGGTCCCCCGCCCGCACATTGGCGTGGCGCTCGCGCTCGACGAACACCGCGTCCCTGCCTGCCGATGCCCGCGACCCCCGGACGAGACCGGCAAAACCAGGGCACGTCATCGACACGGGAACAGGCAGTCCAACCAGTTCAAGCAACGTGGGTGCGAATTCGCCGAGGCTGACAAACGCACTCTCCCGCTGCCGCCCGGCAATCGATTTTCCCCAGAAAACCATCGGTACCTTGAGGCCGTCGTCATAACAGTTGGCCAGACCTCGCGGGATCTGCCATCCGTTGTCTCCGCAGCAGACAACGATCGTATTTTCCGCGAGACCATGCCTCTCCAGGGCAGCCATCGCCTCCCCCACCGCGCGATCGAAGCGTCGCACCCCATTGTAATAGGCGAGCAGCGCCGCCCTCACCTCGGGAGTGTCCGGCAGATGCCCGGGCACATGGACGGATGCGACATCAAGCCCCTTCGCAGCCTCCGGACGGTAGTCCCATTGGCCGATGGCCGTATCGAGATTTCCAACCCAGAAGAAAAAAGGCTGCTCGCGCGATGTCTTTTCCAGAAAGCCGGCGAAGTCGGCATACCGATGTCCAACCGGATTCTCCGCCCAGCCGCCGACAACATAGTTTCCAGGCGCCCAGCCCTTGCCGGAATACGCCGTGACATAACCGGCGCGGCGCAGCAGATCCGTGAGCAGGGGATGTTCCGGGGGAAAAGCGCTCCACAGGTTAACCGCCTCGCCGAGCTGATGCGCGTAGCGTCCGGCCAGCATGCTCGCGCGCGTCGGCGAGCACGAGGGCACGGGACAAAAGGCGTTTTCAAAATACATCCCTTCCCGCGCCAGACGGTCGAAATGCGGTGTCTGGACCGTACGATCTCCTGCAAACGAACTGTGCGGCGCCGCCCAGTTGTCTGCGAGGAGCAGCAGGATGTTCGGACGGCCCTGCTGCACGTCAGCCGGCCTTGGGGTCTCAGCTCGAGCAACACCTGCGGCCAGGGTCAAGCCAAGCACCGCCAGAAGTGCCATGCGACTGAAGGCACGATCGCCCCTGCGATCGAGGACGGGGAAGGGAAACAGCGCCATGACGAAGATTCCTCAAGCGTCCGGAATTCGTTTGAAAAAACGAGGGACCTTTTGTGCAAAGTATTGCATGCCGGTTCCTCGAACGAGCATGAATCAGCTGGCGAAGGCCGCGGGAGTGAGCGTTTCGACGGTTTCGCGTGCCCTGCGCAGCCAGCCCTCCATCCCGGAGGCAACGCGCCATCGGATCCAGCAGCTCGCAGAAAAATACGGCTACAGGCCGGATCCGATGCTCAATGCGCTGTACTCGTACCGGAAGGGCATGACCAGGACCGAGTACAGGCCGACGCTCGCGATGGTAGCCACGGGCGCGGAGTGGCAGGAGAATCTCGCATGCCGTCTCTACCACGAAGGCGCCCGGCGTCGTGCCGAGGATCTGGGATATCAGGTCGATGTGTTTGTGGTACAGGCCCGCAGGCTCAGCTGCGACCGTCTCGCGGGCATCCTCGAAACTCGCAACATCCGCGGCGTGCTGACGCTGCCGATCCTGGACGTGTCGGTGAACCTGGACCTGCTTCCCCAGAAATTCCTGGTGGTTGGGCTCGGTTACAAGTTCAAGCCGGCCCAGATCAACCGTGTCTCGATCGACCATTTTTCGGCCATGGGCCAGGCACTGACAGAGCTTTCCGCGCTCGGATACCGAAGGCCCGGGCTGGTGCTGCGTTCGGAAGGTCCCAGGGTGGCCCCCACCGGGGTGACTCATGTGGGCAAGTTATGGGAGGGCGGCTACCTCGCCGAACGCGCGAAACTCTTCCCCGATCTCGACCTCCCAGTGACGAAACCCGCTGACGCACCCCAGTTGGAACGCTGGCTCGAAAAGTCGTCACCGGATGTCCTCATCTCCCAGGATCGGAAGGTCACCCGCTGGATGGCGGAAAATCACACCGGCTTCCCAATCGCCCATACCATGGTCGATGACGATACTACGTTGACGGGCATTCACCAAAATTCCCTTCAGGTGGGCCGCCGCGCCGTGGACCTGCTGGTGGCGGATCTCTACCGCACTGAAACCGACTCACCCACGGCTCCGGTGACACTACTGGTCGGCACGACATGGAACCCAGGCAGTACCGCCTGTCACAGGGCCATCAGTCGGGCGGGGTCTGCTTTCTCCTGAGGATATCAGAGGAAATCTCCACGCCGCGGTTGAACCACGATTCTCAAGCCAGTGGACAGTATCCCGGTCCTCAAGCCACCCGATCTTTCCTCTGGAGACCCTCCATCTCAACGCAAGGGCGGACGGGCATTCCGGTTACCGCCGGTGTACCGATACGAACCACTGCCGCCCCAGCCCAACCCACCGCCAAATAACAGGCCGTCGCCTCGAAACTGGCTGTATTGGATGGCAGCGGACAGGCCTGTTTGAGGATCTTCAACACTCATGGCCATGGATCCGCCGTAGAAGCTCCGGCCACCACTCGCCATGCCATAGGTCAGGGAAACTTCACCATGCACCTGCGGCTTGATCCGCGTGGTTTCAATCGAATCGATCGATGTTACCCGTGCAACGGTTCCGGGCAGGCTGGGCCTCGCCATGGTGCGGGCAATGACCTCATCCAGCACTTTCAATTCCGCCGCGGTCAGAAGATTCAGGCCCGCAGCTTCGCGCTGCGCCGGTGTGCGGCGTTGTGAAAACGAAGTGGAAAAACCCCGGACATCACCTTGTCGCGCAAGCTTGAGCTCCCTGGTGATCTGCACGTTCAATTCTGCAATTTGTTTTGCCGAGAGTTTGGCCAGTCCCGCACCCGACTGCTCCTCGCTCGCAAGCGATTCAGTGAATGGGCCATCCAAGGTGAATTGCGCCCTGACAGCAGCACCCGCCAGCAACGCCACGCCAATGACACCGATGAATCTCAGCAAGCTTGGGAAGGAAATCGATGGCAGCATGGCAAGAAGAGGTCCGGGTTCGAGACTATGACGCCAACCTCGCCCTACAAGTTCCCAAAAGCAAACGGGCCTGGAGCCGGTCGATCAATCGTGATCCGGCCGTCCATGATGGTTCGCGCCTCGAGCCTGGTCCCCTCGCTCCATATTTCAGCTCTCCAGCCACCGCGGCACACGGTCCTGGCTTGAATGGTTGCTCACTCGTCGCGAAAAATGGCCAATTCCATAACAATCCCATCGACCGTGTTATCCCATTCCTGCGCCTTTCCAATCGCATACGCCTCTTCCCGTTTATCACGTGTCGCTCAGGCTGCAATGCTGGTCGCGGTCTCAGCCGCAGGTCTTTTCGCGGGACCCGCCGGCCGCCGGGTCGATTTCCGCTACGGGCTGCCCTCCTGGCACCAGCCGCTCGGCATTCCCGAGGACTGGCACAAGCCCATGGCAAACGAACGCGGCGCGTTGCTCTACGATTTCGGCCCGGGCCCCTACGTGAAGGGGCTCACTTCAATCGAGGCCACCGCCACCGGAACGCCATTTGCGCTTGATCGGCAGACTTTCGCCGACAATGCACGGATCCCCGTCGTGCGATCGAGGCTGGTACGCGGCAACAACAGCGTGACGATCACCACGCTCTCACTTCCTCCATCCAAGCCCTCGCCATCGAACGGTCAGGGCAGCAGTTGGAGCCGGCTCGACGGCATTGGCGGTGTCACGGGCTGGGCCAACCCTGGCGAAGGATTTTCACCCGAATTCCGCAATGTCGCCTGGGGAATCAACCGGCCCATCCATTACCGGATTCGTATCGGCAAGGGCGAATCCCGGACGCTCATGCTCGGCTTCTGCGAGAGCTACAAACGAACGCTGAATCAGCGCATCGCCGACATGCGGGTCGAAGGCGCACCTCCACAGGTTGTCGATCTCGTCCTTAACGCCGCCACCAACCAGCCGCAGGTCTTCCTCTTCAACGCGAACGATGCCAATCGCGACGGATGGCTCGACATCCGCATCGTGGCGCCCCAGGGCCACGATCCCAACTCGACCCTCGCCACCCTCGCGGTCTACCCCGCCGGCATTGCATTGAGCCGACAGGAATTGCTCGAGGGTTCTCTCGCCACAAAAGACCGGGCCGAACTTCGCATCGCTTGCGGCACGGAAATGCGTCACCAGGCCCCACGGGTCGACCTGCTTCACGCCACCTATACCGAAGGGGTGCAACCTCTCCTGGCAATCCGCACCGCGCGGATCCTGCAGCTCTCCGACGAGGGACTCGTCAAGGAGGGCGACCGCCCATTCCTCGATTCCACACCCGCGGCCACCGGATGGACCCGCACCCCGCAGGGATGGAACCTCGAATTTCCTCCCGGCACGCGCGAGATCCTCGCCCGTGTCTACTCCGGGAACAGCACCGCCGAAGATGTCCTTCTGGCACGAAAAACCGATATCGACGAAGCAATGCGCCTCAGCCGCGAACGCTGGCAGGCACTCGGCATTCCGTTCGGAAACATAACGGTCGCCGACCCCGCCATCCAGTCAATGCTCGATGCTTCCATCCGTACAATCTATCAGGGACGCGAGACCATCGACGGAAAAACCCAGTTCAATGCGAGCTTCACGCTCTACCGGGGACTCTGGGCCGCCGACGCCGTGTACATGACCACGCTGGCCGCGCAGCTGGGCGATTCGCGCGCGGCGCGACAGACCTTCGACGCACTGTTCAGTCACCAGCGCCCCGATGGCATCATCGACGAACTGTACCCGCAGAAGATCTACCGGGCCACCGCCGAGGTGATCTGGGCCGTCGAACGCGACGCTCAGATCTCCGGAAACTGGGACTATGCGCGGTCAAGATGGCCGCAGATTGTGCGCGGCATCGACGGACTGCGCGCCCTGCGAGACTCCACTCTGGCTCTCCCCGACGCGCCGTACACAGGCATGTTTCCTCCGGGCTTCAGCGACGGCGGCATACTGGACATCGGTGCTGAATACTCCTCGGTTTACTGCACCCTCACCGGACTGCAGGCCGCCCTGCGCATGGCCAGGACACTCGGCTTCAACGCTGACGCCGCCTCCTTCGAAAAATTTGCCTCGGAACTGCATGCTGCATTCGAACGTCACCGCATGCGCGACCAGCGACGCGATGCGAAGGGCAATCTCTATCTGCCCGTGCGCGTGGGTTTCAAGGGAAGCGACCCGATCCCGCAGCTTACCCAATGGGCCTTCATGGATGCCAACATCAACGGGGGCGGGTGGCTGCCGGCGGATCACGAACTCGTGAAGGGTACGTTTGCGCTGCTCGAAACCGTGGAGGAACAGGGCCTTCCCGTCAGCATGGGATGGATGCCCGGCGGAAACTGGGCTGGCATGGGCATGTTCTACGGACTGGAGGCCCTGATCCTCGGGCGCGACACCAAGGCCGCCGACATTCTCTACGCTGCGGCGAATCATGCCTCACCACTTGGAACCTGGGTCGAGGAACAATCGCTCGTGGGGAAACCCCTCAAACTCGCCGGCGACCAGCCTCACTGTTTTGCCGCCGCAATGATGCCGCTCCTGCTGGGTTCGATGATGGCCTATGAACATGATGGGGACATCCACCTCCTCGGCAGCATCCCGGAGGAGTGGCTGCACGCCGGCGCGATCAATCGCCTCTCCGGTTGGGCAACCGCGGGCGGCGTTGTCAACCTGACCTTGTCGGTCAGCGCCGATGGACAGACCGCAACCCTCAAGCTGTCGCCGATCGCCACCAGCAGACCAACGACTGCGATCCACCTCCACACCGCCAGCCTCACACGCGCGGGTTTCAAACTCTCCAGCAACCCGGCGAACGGGCTCCTGTCAATCGCCCGGGGCCAGGCTTTCGAGCTGATCGCAAAACGCTGAAAGTGGCGGAAGCTCCCAGCTTACAATTTCAATCCCTGCAAACCAGGAAGCTCGCGGTACTCCGCAGGGAAATTCGCAGCCCGGGTCGCTTCACCTTCAGCGCACAGATGCTCCGCCGAACGGCTGCGTCCGCGCGCCCAGGCCCGCCTCTGACCAACGTTTGGGCGACGATCCGTGGTGGCGCTTGAAGGCGCGATAGAAGGTCGAAAGATCGTTGAAGCCCGAGGAGAACATCACTCCGACAATCGTGTGTTCCCCCTGTCTAAGGAGCCGGGCAGCGTGGGCCACGCGGAGCCGTTCCAGGTACTCCCAGAAGGTTGCCCCGGTCTCCTCACGGAACTTTTCTGTGAAATTCCTACGGGACATCGCAGCCCGCGCCGCGGCCAGATCCAGCGTCCAGTTTTCGACAAAACTGTCCGCGACCTCCGCCGCAACCGCGCGGACCCGCGCCGCGGGCGAGTCCGCCCGCGCCAACGCCCGCGCGCGGGCGATCACCGCAAGGATCTCATTGGCCGCAGCAGCAGCCAGCGCACCCGCCCCAATCTGTCCGCGCGCCTGCTCAAATAGCCCCCGGCGCCACAGCGCCTCGATCCGAAGCCGCCTCACCTTCACCAGCGGCCACGCCGCATCCGCATCCCGCACAAGCGTCGCCCACAGTCCGGGCAGATCCGGCGTGCGCCCCAGCCATGCCTGAGAAAAACACAACAACAGGAGGGTCGCCGGCTCGATGTCGCGCAACGCATGGCGGACACCCTCAGGAACCACAAGGATCGTGCCCGCAACCGCATTCGCGGGAGACCGCCCTTCAACCGTCAGCTCCGCGCGCCCGGCCAGCACATACACGAGCTTGTGAAATGGGTCTGCCCGCACCGCCATTGAAAACCCAAGGGCATGCGCACTCTCCGCGAACCTGAGTTCTCCGGGGGGGAGCAAGACCTTGACCGGTGAGGTGACACGCACAGCCGGATGTTTGCCCGATTTGCCAATCGCGGCAAGCCTCATCCGCCAAGACACGCCGCAGGCTTTCCGGTAGGCTTGTCCACCCCCGCCATCCCATGCACCCCCAGGTCTCCGCCCGCCGCTCAGAAGTCGAAAGTGTTCTCCGCTGCAGCCAGCCGCGCCCGACACCTCTGTTTCTTCCGGCCATCTACGAGCACAAGGCGTGGTTCATCCATTCCACACCATCGGACATTTCACGCGATGCCGGACTCCTCACCCGCGCCGTCCTCGCCGAATACGAAACGATCCAGCCCGATGCCCTCGTCATCGGCGTCGACGTCTACAATCTCGAAGCCGAGGCCTGCGGCTGCAAGGTCTCCTTCTACGACGGACTCGACACCAGCATTCCGGGCATCAAACCCGGCCACCACATCGTGCATGTCGGCGACGACCTGTCTGCACTGCGCGTACCGAATCCCCTCACCGACGGCCGCATGCCGGTCAACCTCGAGGCCGCGCGCAATGTGCGCCGCGCCGTGGGCGATGACTTCTGGGTCCGCGGCGCGATCTCGGGTCCCTTCTCACTCGCCATCTCCCTCGTCGGCGCCGAGGCGCTTTTTCTCGCCTGCCTCGACGATCCCGAATGGGTCCGCTCCTGCCTGGAGTTCAGCGGCAGGGTCATCCGCACCTTCGCACGCGCCTACATCGACGCCGGTGTGGAGGTGATCATTTTCGACTCCCAGGCATCACCCGAACTGCTCTCGCCCCCGATGTACGAGGAGTTCGTCCTGCCCGTGACCCGTGACTTCATCTCCTGGGCCGCAACGCAGGGCGTGCGCGACGTCCCGCTGATCATCGGGGGGAACACCACGCCCATCGCCGAACTGCAATGCCGCACCGGGGCCAACAATCTGCTCTGCGATTTCACCGCGGACTTCGACGAATGGACTCCGGCCGTCCGCGAGGCGGGCCGCGCCTTCCGGCGCAACGTTTCCCCCCGCCTGATCGAATCGTCGTCGCCGGAAAGAATCTACGAGATTGCCGCGGCTGAAGTCCGCCGCGGACGCGACATCCCTGGCTTCATCATGGGCACGGCCGTCATTCCCTTTGGAACGCCGGCCGATCACATCCTGGCCGTCAGACAGGCATGCCTCGACAGCCGCAGTTGACCCTTTTCCCAATGCCCGACTACGCACAAATCAATCAGTTCCTCTACGAAGGAAATGCGAAGGAGGTCGAACGCCTCGTCCGCGAAGCCCTTGCCGACGGCCGCCCGGTGGACGAGGTTCTGAACGAGGGCCTCATCGCCGGCATGTCGGTCGTCGGGGAGGATTTCAAGTACAGCATCCTCTACGTGCCCGAGGTCCTGGTCGCGGCACGAGCGATGAAAGCCGGCATGGCCGTGCTCAAGCCGCTGCTCACGGCGGATGCGACAAGAAATCCGCCGCGCGGCACCCTCGTGATCGGAACCGTGAAGGGCGATCTGCACGACATCGGCAAGAATCTCGTCTGCATGATGGCCGAGGGCGCGGGATTCAAGGTCGTCGACATGGGTGTGGACCAGCCGGTGGAGAAATACATCGAGTTCGCGCGCACGCACCAGGCCAACATCGTCGGCATGAGCGCACTCCTCACGACCACCATGCCCTACATGAAGGTGGTGATCGATGAATTCCAGAAACATCCGGATCTCGCACGCGTAAAGATCGCCGTGGGCGGTGCACCTGTGAACCGCATGTTCGCCGACGAAATCGGCGCCGACGGCTACGGCGCCGACGCACCGAGCAGCGTCGAACTGTTCCTCAAGTTCCTGAGCGCCGCCTGAGCGCCGCTCCCCCGCCGCCATGACCCTTCGCGAAAAGCTGGAGACGAATGGCGACTTCCTTCTCGGCGTGGAACTCGTCTCCACCCGGGGCACCGTCACCGAAACCCGTGCGGCACGCTCAGTGGCGTTCGCCGAGGAACTGGCGGCCCATGACCGCGTCGACTGGGTTTCCTTCACCGACAACGCCGGCGGAAATCCCCAGCTCGCCCCCGCCGCGCTGGCCCGCATCGTGCGCGCCTCGGGCCGCGATGTGGTCGTCCATCTTTCCTGCAAGGACTTCAATCGAAACGCACTCGAGTCCGAAGTCTGGCATCTGGCCAGCGAGGGACTGCACAATCTGCTCGTCCTCTCGGGCGATTATCCCGGCCCCGGGCTGGCCGGCGGAGCCAAACCGGTGTTCGACATCGATTCGGTCGGGCTTCTCGTCCTCCTCGCCAATCTCAACGCCGGACTCGATGTCACCCGCCCAGGCGCTCGGCAGTCCGCACGCCTCGCAGCCACGGAATTTTTTCCCGCCTGCGTGGTGACGAATTTCAAGCTCCACGAAAACGAGGTTGTTCCCCAGCTCCTAAAGCTCGAGAAAAAGCTCCAGTGCGGCGCGCGATGGATCATCAACCAGATCGGCTACGATTCCCGGAAGATCCACGAACTGATCCTCTGGCTTCGCCACCGCGGCTGGGGACACGTCCCCCTCATCGGCAACGTGTACGTGCTCAATCCTGCCGTCGCGCGGCTCTTCCGCGAAAAGCGCATCCCGGGCGTGGTCATCTCCGACGAACTCGCCGCACTTTGCGAGGCAAAGGCCCGTGAACCGGACCGCGGGCGATCCTGGTTCCTCGAACTTGCCGCCCGCCAGGTCGCGATCTACCGGGGCCTCGGCTACAGGGGAGCCTACCTCGGCGGGATCCACTCGAAGGCGGACCTCGACGCCGTGCTCGCAAGTGCCGACCGTTTTGCCCCCGATGCATGGCAGGGCTTCGCGAAAGAGATCCGCTTTTCCCGCCCCGGAGAGTTTTTCCTGAATGCCGAGGATCCTGCAACCGGCCTCGCCGATCCGAACCGCCCGAACGCAGCACCGCCGGCACGCCGCCCCTCCCGAAACGTCACCTACTCCTACCGCTTCGCCAAGGCGGTTCACGCCGCAATGTTCACTCCGGGCAAAGGATTGTGGAATCTCGGCAGGAAAGTCACCTCATCCGCCCGCGCCCCGATGCAGGGACCGACGCTTCTCCGTGTCGCGGAGAAGATCGGAAAGTCCGCGATGTTTGATTGTCGCGATTGTGGCGACTGCTCGCTGCCGGAAATCGCATTCCTGTGTCCCGAATCCGCCTGCGCGAAGAATCAGCGCAACGGCCCCTGCGGCGGAACGCGGGATGGTCTCTGCGAGGTGGAGGATTACGAGTGCATCTGGTCCCGCGCCTACGACCGCCTCTCACACGAAGGTCGCGCGGAACAGCTTCTCGATCACGCGCCCGTCATTCAGGACCAGTCGCTGCGGGATACGTCAAGCTGGGCCAACACCTGGCAGGGCCGCGATCATCTCGCCCGCAAACTCTCCGTCCCCTCTCCAGCGGCACCCGTGCCTGTGACCGGTCGCGGGGAGACGGGTGCCGCCCTTCCCTGTCCACCATCCGCGCCGGTTCCGCCGGAAACTTCACCGCCCTCATGAGCAGCCCTCCTGGAATTCGCATCATCGGCGAACTCATCAACAATGCCTACGCCCGCGCCCGCCGCGCATGGGAGGCCCGCGACGTCGCCGGATACCAGCACCTGGCCCGCCTGCAGGCCGAACGCGGCGCCGAGATCGTCAACCTGAATCTCGACGGCACCCAGCGCATCGCTGTCCGCCCGGAGGAGATGCTGGAGTTCCTTCCGCGTGTGATTCCGGCCATACAGGAGGCGACGGATGTGGCGCTCAGTTTCGACAATCCGGGCATCGCCTACCACCGCACGGCGCTGCGCGCCTTCGACCGTTCGTGCTGCCGTGGCAAGCCGCTCTTCAACTCGCTCGCGGCCTCGCGTCCCCATCTGGACGAGATGATCGAACTCGTGCGCGAACACGACATGCGCTGCATCGTCATGGCTTCGGAATGCTTCAGGCCGGGCGGAGGTTCAGCCCAGTGCCTCAATCCACAGCAGAGCTACGAGACAGTGCGACACTTTGCCGATCTGCTGGTGACGAGGGCCGGTCGCACCCTGGATGACATCATTGTCGATCCCGGACTCGCTCCGGTGGGGGCCGACACCTACGGACTGGTGAACATCGGTCTCGACACCATGCGACTCTGCTCCGCCGATCCCCAGCTTCGCGGCATTCACTTCTCGGTGGGACTGTCCAATTTTGCCTGGGGCACGCCCAAGGCCGCAAAACCACTCCTGGAACGCGCCTACCTCACCCTCGGCGCACGCGTGGGACTCGATTTCGCTCTCGCAAACATCGAAACCAACGCCGTTCCCCTGCCCGAGGATGATCCTCTCGTGGCGCGACTGGAGGAGGCCCTTCAGGCGGGTCGGCCACAGCCCGGTGAGTCCACCGAGGATGCAGGCTTCCGCCAGGCGGAGGCCATCATGGCGATCTGCACCGACTACCAGGAGGAATGAACGCAGCGGCACATTCTCCCGGCGAAATCGCCCGCGTCCTGCAAGGAGCCAACAACCAGCGCATCTGGCTGAATGTGGGCCGCCTGTTCGATGGACATCAGAACCGCGGCCCATGCCATATCGTCCTCGATCGTCATACGATCCTGCATGTCGGCTCCTCCCCTCCTCCCCTGCTGGTCCGCCCTGGCCAGATCTCACCCGATCTCGACCTTCCCGACCATACAGCCCTGCCAGGGCTGATCGAAGCGCATGGGCATCTCTTTCTCGAAGGGGGTGAACTCGATCCGGATCGCCGCGCCAGTTTCCTGAAACTGTCGCCGGAAGAATTTCTGGCCCGCGCCGAACTTCGCCTCAAGCGGTTGCTCAGCCTCGGCATCGTCGCCGTGCGCGACGCCGGCGATCGCAACGGTGTCGGACTTGTCCTGCAGCGCCGCTGCGAGTCGTCACCAAGCGACACCAGGCCACACATTGAAAGCCCCGGTGCCGCGATTCATCACCAGGGGCGCTACGGCGCCTTCATGGCAACCCCGCTTGAGGCGGATGGCGGGATCGAGGCAGCAGTCTCCGCCCGCGTCGCACAGGGAGCACGCCACATCAAGCTGCTGGCCACAGGCATCATCAACTTCGAGAAGGGCGCCGTCACCGCGAAACCCCAGATGCCATCCGACGAACTGGCTCGCGCCGTTGCAGCCGCACGTTCTCACGGACGCCAGACTATGGTCCACTGTTCCGGCAACGATGGCGTGACAAACTGCATCGCCGCACGGGTGGATACCATCGAGCACGGATACTTCATCGATCGCGACCAGCTCGCCCGTCTGCGCGACCTCGACATCGCCTGGGTACCCACCTTTGCACCGGTCCAATTCCAGGCGGATCATGCCGGTTCACTCGGCTGGAGCCCCGCGGTGCGCGACAACCTCCTCCGTATTCTCGATGACCACGCCGCGCGACTGGCCGACGCCGGCAGATTCGGCGTAAAGGTCATCGCCGGCAGTGATGCCGGTTCGCACGGTGTGCCTCACGGACACGGTTTTCTCCATGAACTCGAACTCATGGAGCGGGCAGGCCTGTCTGCAGAGCGCGTGCTGCGCTCGGCGACAGGCGACGCCGCGGACCGCCTTCACCTCTCTGAGCCCGGAGGCCGGCTGGCACCTGGAAGACGCCCGCGATTCATTCTGACCGGATCGCCCGTGCTGGATTCCGTGCGCCACCTGCGTTCACCTTCGATCGTCTTTTTCGACGGCACGGTTTTCACGGATGGAGACGATCCCTTCAGGCCCGGCATGTGACATGGCTCACACCTTCCATCTCAATGGTCAGCCAATAGCGCTCGAAAGCGACGAGACCCTCTTCGCCGCCGCCGCACGCGCGGGAATCACCGTGCCCACGTCGTGCCGGGCGCAGGGCAAGTGCCGCGAATGCCTGATGGAGATAACGGCCGGTGCGGATTTCCTCACGCCGCGCGCGCCCGAAGAGTCCCACCTGAGCGGCAACTTCCGCTTGTCCTGCTGCACGCGACTCTCGGCCGAGGCATGGGAGGCCGAGGCCTGCATCCAGGCTCACACACTCCATCGCAGCGCCATGCGGGTCGAACACGCGGCGATCGAGCAGACCGCCCTCAGCCGGCTTCGCGAACCGGATCCCGCCGTAACCCGCGACGGCGACCGTATCCTGATCGATGGGCGGGAGGTCGCGCGCCACAGCGGCCCGATTTATGGGCTGGCCATGGATCTCGGTACCACCACCGTCGTGATCCGATGCGTGAATCTCGAGACGGCACGCATCGTGGCGACGGCCGCCTTTGAAAATCCGCAGCGCTTTGGAGGAAGCGACGTGATGTCGCGCATCCAGTACGACAGCGATCACCGGGGACGTCTTCTCCAGCGCACGCTGCTGGGCTACCTCGGTCGCGCCATCGCCGCATTTCCTGTACCTTCGGACTCGCTCTTTGAAATGGTCGTCGCCGGCAATCCGACCATGCGCGATCTCTTCTTCGGACTCGATGTGACTTCGATCGGCCAGAAGCCATACCGCTCCTCCACCGAGCACGATTTCCGCGCGGGCAAACGGAAGTCCACAGCGCTTGAAGCCACCGCTCGATTGCTCCGCCTGCCGCTCAACCCGGCCGCCCGCGTCTATGGTCTCCCGCTGGTCGGCGGCCACGTCGGCGCCGACGCGGCCGCCTGCCTCCTTGCCCTTGCACCGCACAAGTCCGAAGAAATTGTCGCGATCATGGACATCGGAACCAACACCGAATTGTTCCTGGGCAATCGCGACAGACTCCTCTGCGCCTCCTGTCCCGCCGGCCCCGCCTTCGAAGGACGCTCCATCCGCCACGGGATGCCCGGCCTCGACGGAGCCATCGCGCATGTCACACTCAACGACGACGGTTCGGTGCAGACCCGCGAGGTGATCGGGGATGGAACCCCATCGGGCATCTGCGGCTCGGGCCTCATCGATCTTCTCTCCGAACTCCTCCGCACGGGTCGCATCAATGAATTCGGCCGCTACACCGACGGCGCTGACCATTTCGTCGTGGACGATTCAACCGGGATTTCCCTGTACGAGAGCGACATCAGCGAGCTTTCCCAGGCCAAGGCCGCGAATGTTGCCGGGCTCGGCATCGTGGCAAAACACTACGGGCGTTCCCTCGGTCAACTCGACCGTTTCCAACTCGCCGGTGGATTCGGCCGGCACCTCAATCGCGAGGCCGCCCGCCGCATCGGGCTGATTCCGGATCTTCCCGACGAGCGGATCGTGATTGTAGGCAACGCAGCCATCGAGGGGGCGACACTCGCCCTGCTCTCCGTAAGCCAACGGCGCGAACTGGAGGAACTGGTTCGCAGGATCGGTCACGTGCAGCTGGAAACGGATCCCGACTTCTTCGATCACTTCGTGGCGGGCTGCCAGTTTGGCCCGCTCAGTCCCAACTCTCGGGAGGTTTCGCCGTGACGGAATCTCCCATCACACCGGTACCGGAGATCAGCGAAGCTTGCTATCGGCGGTTCCTGCGTCTCCCGGCCAGCCGTCCTATGGAGGGTCGCCTTGAAGAGAACGCGATCTTCGTGCGTACCTGGTTCGCTGCGCATGCCCGGCCGTGGAGCGTGTCGGCGCCCGTGACACTCGCCGTTGAAGGCGACACTCTCCTCGCAGATGGAGAGGCCTTTCTTTCACCTCAGCTGGTGTCACGAATCGGGACCAGAGGCTGCGGCATGCTGCTGGCCGTCAGTGCTGGGCCCGAGGCGGAGCAGGAGGCGGCGGCCCGCTGGCGTGCGGATGAACCGGATCTCTACTACTTCATCGAGTGTTATGCCTCCGCGGTCGTTGACACGCTGCTTCGCAAGGCCTGCACGCAACTGGGTTCAAGGGAGTTCTGGTGTCCCGGGTACAGGGAGTGGCCGCTCGTACAGATGCCCCGGCTGCTCGACCTGCTCCAACGAAAGACATCCCTGCCAGGTCCGCTGCGCGTGCTCGAGAGCGGAATGCTCACGCCGCGCAAATCCCAGATTGCACTTGTCCCCCTTGCGACACCATGAACCCGACAGGCACGCCGCCGCCAGCGTCTGGTTATGCGTTCCCCCTGCGCGCTCTTCGACGCTGGGCCAATGAGAATCTGAGACTCGTCCATGCGGCAGACGGTTCGGTCGACGCAGAGTTCCGGCTCGAATGCAGCACCTGCGGCAACATCGCCTTTCACGTCGTTTACCACGTGCGTCTCTCACCCCCGGCGGAGGGCCGCCGGATCCTCGCGCTCGACTGCGCGCCGGCGCCCGGGGATGTGAATTTCAGCGAGCAATGCGAGGCCTCGGCCGACGAAGCCAGGTTGCTTGCCGTGATGCGTTCCGAACATCCCTTGCTGGGAATGCCTCTTGCGGAGGCACTCACCTGGGCGCCGCCGACCTCTCCAGACGGCTGTCTTTGCGCAGAAACCGCCCGTGCGCACAAGTGGCGCGCGGTGCTGCAAACCCTCCATCATGCCCTGTCACTCTCCCCATGAAAATCGATCTGTGTCCTGAAAACACCACCGCCACCGACCAGCTTCGGGTTGAAAAGAATGACCGCTCCGGCATCGGGGTTCACTACGTCGACGCGTACCTCAAACCGCTCAGGGCAGGTATCACCCTTCCGGATGGATTGAAATTCTCCGCCAAACGACGCGGATTGAAGGTCACGCTTGCCCTCGGCACGCAGAAGGGCGAAGGCCTCATGCGACGCCTCACCGTCAGCCGCGATCCAGTCGAAATGCTCCGTTCAGCGATCAATGAGGCCGGTTCAAAAATCGGCGTACGTCTGTTTGCCGAAGGTGGGCGGTTGTTCCTGGAAAGATCACCGGCCTGACACACGGATCTCCCCGCGCGCACCGGGAACCCGCTGCGCCCTGTCGCCTGTTCAGCTTTCGATGACCTCGGCGGCGTACAGGCATGCACCGGCGGTCCAGCCCATCATCGGCGGCATCTTATATTCGTCGGCCACATCAATGCCGCCAGATAGAGCGTTGTATTTTTCCCAGAGTTGTCCCGTTGTCTCCAGGTTTCTTGCGCAGGTGAAGAGGAGCTTCTCCGCGATTCGTCTCGCCTCGGACTTGTAGCCATGACGCAGCAATCCCATGATCGCCGCTGTCTGAAGAGGGGGCCACGCATTGGGAGCATCCCACTGGTACGTGTTTGCCGACGTGTTGCTGCCTTCAGCGCAGGTGATCAAACCGTGTGCACGCTCTATGAGTGGGAGATTCCGCACGAGCGCCGCAGCCTGGGATTTCGAGCACACGCCTGACCAGAGTGCAAAGAAGGCTGCGGCCGAAACCACCGCACCCTGGCGTCCCCTGGCCCAGTCATGATCGAAATAGAATCCCCTCGATTCACTCCACAAATAACGGTCGATGAGTTCCCTCCGTGCGGACGCGCGACGGCGCCATACGACTTCCTCACCAGCCAGACCGAGACGGACTGCGAAATCCGCTGCAATGCTCTCGAACCTGAAGAGCACCGCATTCGTGTCGACCGGATTGAAATCGGCCGCACGCTGGTCAAAGCGGGGATTGAAGTCCCACACCTCGCACTCGGCCATCTTGTGACGCAGGTACTGGAGTCGCTCGACAGGCTCCGCGGGAATGTCGCACAACCGGTGGCTGATGACGCCGTGAAAATCCGCAAGCGTCGCGGGATCCGCATGCATGCCGCAGGCGTTGAGTCCGTTGGGCGCGAGACGCATCGCCATCCAGAACGAATACTCCCTGACGAGCGCGGCATACGCCCGACGCAGCCAGACAAGGTCGCCGGTGTGCTGGAAGATGTCCTCAAAGAGGACTGCGGATACGGGAATCTGCGAACGATTGTGTGCAATGCGTACGGAAATGTTGGGCACGAACCCGAGCTGCTCGATGCAGTGTATGACGTTGTTCGCGTTGTTGACCGCCTGGGCCAGGCGCTTCTGGCGCAGAAGGCCCAGGTTCGTGAAGTACGTGTCCCAATAGAAAAAAAGCCACATGCTCGGATCCGTCGACGGCACCGTGTGGGGATGAGGAAGCGGAAACTCGCCGGCGGACTCATGATGGGAGTCGCGGAATGTCTGTTCCCAATGGGCATCCGTGTGGCGTCGCGTGCTGGCAATGGCATCGTGGACAGTCATGGCTGGAAATCGGATACGAGGTGCATTTGGGAGCCCCAGGCCGCCCGTCGGCCACGATCGTTTGGGTTCGTCAGAGTCAGGTCGTGCGACCCGCCGATGGGTCGCCTCACCGCGCACCGGAAGAAGGCCCCGCTCCGCGGAATTCCAACGCCCGGCAACACGAGCACGCGATTCACCCGTTCAGGCCGGAATCTCCTCGTCATTCCGGCTGAGTCTCTGCACGAGCACCTTGTCGACGCGGTGGCGATCCATGTCCACCACCTGAAATTTCCATCCATCAAGCTCGACGTGTTCGCCACCCATCGGAATGCGGCCCAGGCGGTCCATCATCATGCCCCCGAGCGTTTCGAACCTTCCGCTCTCGTTTCCGCCCACCGACGTGAGCGAGAACCGGCGGCAGAGGTCCTCGATGTTCATGGCTCCGTCGACGAGCCAGGCACCGTCTTCGCGCTGGATCGCATCCGGTTCCTTCCGGTCGCCCGGTTCCGGCAGCGCTCCGACGATCGTCTCCATCACATCGATCAGCGTGACGATCCCCTGGATGCTTCCGAACTCGTCGGTCACGAGACCGAGGTGCTTCCCGGTTTTCCGGAACGTGTCCAGAAGCTGCACCGCCGTGATCGTGTCGGGCACAAACAGCGGCTTGACGAGATGGTTCCTCAGCTGATTCGGCACGCCGATTGCCGCGTTGGCCCAGAGCGCCTTCACCGAGACCATGCCGATGACGTTGTCGCGCGTGCCTTCAAAGACTGGAAAATGGGAATGGCCGCTGGCGACAATCTTCCGCCAGTTCACCTCGTCGGTGTCGCTCACGTTCAGCCAGACAATCTTGCTGCGCCTTGTCATCAACTCCGTGACAGGCCGTTCATCAAGCCGCAGCACGCCCTCGACCATCGCCCTTTCCGCTGAGTGGAAAACCCCGGCGGATGTTCCCTGCTCCAGCAAAAGATCCACCTCCTCCTCCGAAGGCGGCGCCTCCCGGTCCCTGTCGAGCCTCAGCAGCCTGATGACCCCGTTGCTCGACACCGTCAGGAACCAGACAAAGGGCGCCGCGATGCGCGCCAGCAGCGTCATCGGTTTCGCGACCATCATTGCCCGGCCCTCCGGGTTGCTGAGTCCCAGCCGCTTGGGCACGAGTTCGCCGATGATCAGGGAGCAATACGTGATTGCACCGACAACGATGACGATGGCGATTGCCAGGCTGTAGTTCGCAAGCGGCGGAATCTTCGCGATCTCAACCGCCAGTTTCGCCGACAGGCTCGCTCCGCCAAACGTGCCTGCAAGAATGCCTATCAGCGTGATGCCTATCTGTACCGTCGAAAGGAAACGGGTCGGCTCATTGGCGAGCTTGAGCGCCGCCGCCGCCTTTCTGGATCCTTCATCCGCCAGCTTCTTGAGCCGGGCCTGCCGCGACGAGACCACGGCGATCTCTGCCATGGCAAAAACGCCATTGGCCAGCAGCAGCAGGATGATGATGAGGATTTCCGAGAGGATGGAGTTCACAGACCGCAACCGGAGCGTGGCACCGATTGAACAAACGGACCAGTGTAGATCACGGGATTCCTGAGTCAATCCACCGGGTCCGACCCTCCCGCCACAGCTTGGCAGCAAGCAAGCCGGTCATGCTTTTTGGGTCCCCAAGCAGAAGGCGTCCCGACGCCGCAAGACAGGCCAGGTCCGCAGCCCAAAGGCACGGCCCGTGAATGCCCAAGGCAACGCCTTGCACAGCCCGGCCGTCACACCGCGAGGCCCTGAACAGGCACGCCAGCTTCACCTCTATTTCAGAGCGATTTCAGATACGCGACCACGTCCGCCACGTTTTGCGCGGAGAATCCGAGCTGGTCGGCACTCATCATCAGGGACCGGTTCATCCGCTTCAGGCTCTTGATGCGGTTCGCGGGAATCATCTGCGTCACTCCGCCCGTCGAGCGCACGATCACCGGATCACCGGACGACATCGCCAGGCCCTGAATGACCGTGCCGTCCTTCAGGGCAATCTCCACCCCATCGTAACCGTGCGCGATGTCCGCGGAGGGATTGATGATCGAGTCGATCAGGACAAGTGTCGACTGGCGCTGCGCCCAGCCCGTCAGATTCGGCGCATAGTCGATTCCCTTGTCTCCAAGCTGATGGCAGAGCATGCAGGCCGAAAAGAGATCGGCGCCCGTCTTAGGGTCGCCCTTCAGCGCGGCAATCGCAGCCGCATCCGTGAGTCTGGGCGGCCCCGGTTCCGGGACCACGATGCCGTTCAGGGCGATCGTATCCGGATCATAGATACCGCGTTCCTTGAGCACCGCATCGAGGTGAAACCGCCCCCAGCGGAGGTCGCGATAATTGATGACCCACCACAGCGCCTGCTGCTGGACACGGCCCTTGCCCTTGGCCGCGAGGTCGATCAGGACATCGGCTGCCTCCTTCGTCGGCGTGAAACCCAGCGCGGTGACGGCCGCCAACCGATCCGCCTCTGTCAATGACTCCGCCCGTGCACGCGCCGCAAATTGCGGGGCCGCGGCCTCCGGTGTGAGGCGCCACACGAGCTTCGCATAGGCGGGAGTCCACGCGAGAGCATTGCGGGATGCCGCGGTCCGGGAAAGCTCAGCATAAATCTCGGCCTCCTTGCCCGTGCAACCGGTCCCCCACGCCTCCAGATAGGTGCGATCACTGCCGTCAAAACCCGCCGCGAGTTGGAGGAGGATGTCCTTTGCCTTGGCAAAGGGAACATCACGCATCGCCAGGGCAACCTCACGCCTCACGAGCGCGGAGCGGTCCTTCGCAAGTGCGGCCGCGTGCTCAAGGCCGCGGGGACCGGAGCGCAGGTTCCTGAAAGCCGCAGCCCGAAAACGTTCATCCGCATGGTTCAGCAGGCCCTCAACCTTCGCAACGCCCCTGGGTCCGAGCTGCGCAAGCAGGCCGATCGCCCGCGCGGCAATGTAGGGATTGCTGTCGTCAAGAAGCCTTGCGACCGGCTCAACGGCTGCGTCTCCCGCCTTGAGCAGCGCAAAGAATCCCAGCGCCCGCACATTGACCGCCGGACTCCGCAACGCTTCGATCCGGCCCTCCATGGTCTTGAGATCGAATGCAGGGACGCGCGATCTGAAGCCGCGCGGTGCGATGCGATAGATGGCACCACTGAGGGAATCGTCCCGATCCGCATGGCCGCCGACGCGCGGATCGAACCAGTCTGACACATAGAGCGCACCGTCCGGACCGACGGCGATGTCGGACGGGCGGAAATAGGTCTGCAGGTCCTCGTTCACCACTCCACGGAGGCTGTCGATCCCCGCGAGCTTTCCCTCGCGATTGCTCGTGAGGAAATCAAACCGTTCGAGCTTGTAGCCCGCCCCGTTCAGTTCGGGGAAATATCCGAGGATCGTGTTGCGTGCGGCCTCGGCGCTCAGCAGCACCCCGCGCCATTTCGCCCCCAGTGCATCGCCTTCGTAAAATACAATGCCCGTCGGCGCGCCTGCGCCATAGACATCCCCGGAAGGCATCGTGCCTGGATCCTCCTGACGCCACTCGGAGGTCGGAATGTCCTGCCCGGGCCGGCGGTCAGCGGACCAGAGGCGAGTGCCGTCACGGGAAAAGAATCCCGCATTGCCGTACTCGAGCAGGTGGGCCGTGCGGGAGGCAGGTGGATCGTCGTTGTCGTTCTGGAAGACCTCGCCGAACGACGTCACCGTCTGCTCATAGCTGTTGCGAAAATTGTGCCCGATCACCCGCAGGTCCGTCCCATCCGGCTTCATGCTCATTGCAAAGCCGCCCACATAGACATGCCCGTCATCGCTCTTCGCGCCGGAAATGTCCGGGGTCTTCCATCCGAAGATCGGCGTCGCCCCGCTCTTCAGCGGATCGTACATGCTGCCCACACGGATCGTGCGCCCCGACCGGTCAGTGACAAATGCCCCCGCATTGCCCTGGCTCAAATGGTAGCGGCCGTCCGGGCCGACCGTGAGGGAATGCAGCGCATGATCATGGTTGTTGCCGTTGAATCCGCTCAGCAGCACCTCTCTCGTATCGAAACGGGGGTCGAATTTCAGGTCGCGGTCGACGTCCGTATAGACGATGAGATCGGGTGCGTTGGAGACATAGATCTTGTTGTCCACGACCGCGATTCCGAGCGGCGCGATCAACACGGGCTCCTGGACAAAAACCGTCGACTTGTCGGCGCGCCCATCGCCATCCGTGTCCTCGAGCACCACGATGCGGTCCCCCGCCGGATCGCGCCCCGTGTGTTTGCGATAATTCGCCCCCTCGGCCACCCAGATGCGTCCGGCCGAATCGATGTCGATGTTGGTGGGGTTTCGGAAGAGTGGTGACTTCGCCCAAAGCGTCACCTCGAGATCGCCCGCCGCATGGAGCAGCTTGACAGGGACAACGGTGGGTTCGGCCGAGACGGCAGAGACCGCTGGTGGCGGCAAGGAAGAATTCGAGCGCGGTTCCTTTCTCGCCGGCTGGGCGATGGCAACAGACGCACAAAGGATGGCAGCAAGACCGGCGGCACGTGAAAGGGGCATGGTGAAAAGCCGCCATCAGGACAAACCTCGCCGTTTACGTCAAAGAGCAATCCCGTGAAAATTCAGCGATTCTCAAGCCAAGATCAAAGCCATCGGCCACAGAACTTCTCTTCGATCCGGGCACGACGGAGCGTGCCCCTCCCGTGGGGGTGACGGAAGCGCCAATCGTCGAATCGGACGAGGCGCCGGTCGCCTGGTAATGGCTTGAAGCGAACCACCGGGGCCGCTCCACTCGGATGATGGAAGCGACGAATCGTCGACCCCTGAAGACTCGTTCTGCGGCATGGGCGGGCGGCCTTGCCCGTTCGCTGGCCAACCTGGGTGCAACGCCCAATGGAGTGTCCCTCACAGGCATACTCTTCGCACTCGCCGGAGGAGCCGCGCTGTTCGTCGCCAGCCGGCACACGGGGTCAACGCGCGCGCTGCTACTCGTTGCAGGTGCGGTGAGCATCCAGCTCCGTCTGCTGTGCAACATGATCGATGGGCTCATCGCCGTGGAATGCGGCCTGAAATCGAAGACGGGCGATCTCTTCAACGAGGTGCCGGATCGCCTGGAGGATGCCGCATTCCTCATCGGTGCCGGTTATGCCTCCATGGCGATTCATGGTGCAACGCTGGGCTGGCTCGCCGCGCTTCTCGCAGGCGGCACCGCCTACATCCGGGTGCTCGGCGGCAGCCTCGGATTCGCCCAGGATTTCTGCGGTCCGATGGCCAAACAGCACCGCATGTTTTTTCTCACTCTGTTCTGCCTGGCCGGCGCGGGCGAGGCCCTGCTTACGGAGCGGCGCGTCGTCCTGTTCTACGGCCTCACCTTCATCCTTGCCGGAACGGCGGTGACTCTCCTCCGCCGTCTCCGCCGTATCGCGCGCGCATTGCACGCCCGATGATCGCAACGTTCCTCAGCTCACTCGTGCGCCTCTTCACCGGGGCCCGGGGCCGATGGATCCCCGGAGCCTTCGACGCGCCGGGACCACGCGTCTTTTTTGCCAATCACTCCAGTCACCTCGACTTTGTCGTGCTCTGGTCGGTCCTGCCAAGAACCGTCCAGTCGCGCACCCGCGCGGCGGCGGCGCGCGACTACTGGACCGGCGGCCCTCTGAGGCGTTGGCTCGCCTCAAAGGCGGTGTTCAACGTCGTCCTCATTGAACGAAAACAGGTGACGCGCACGAACAACCCGGTCCGCGACCTGGGCGAGGTGCTGTCCGCGGGAGATTCCCTGATCATCTTTCCCGAGGGGACCCGTTCCGCGGGATCCGATCCAGCGCCTTTCAAGGGAGGACTCTATCACCTCGCTGAACAGCACCCGGAGGCGGAACTGATCCCGGTCCTCATCGATAATCTCAACCGCGTGCTTCCGAAGGGAGAACTGCTGCCGATTCCCCTGATCTGTTCGGTAACCTTTGGCGCTCCGCTTTCCCGGATTGAAGGCGAAGCCAAGGATGCCTTTTCCGAACGCGCCCGGAGCGCAGTGATCGCACTCAGGGAGCAACCGTAGGACTCACTTCCGCATGAACCTGCTCCACGATGCGCACGCGCGCTGGTTTTTCGAAGGCCTGCTTGCTTTCCTGGCGGTTGCTTCGCTCATCGGCTGGGTCCTTTCACGCAAGGTCACCTCCGACAACGCCCGCGCTGTCGTCCGAAACCTCAATTCCCGGATTCGCGCCTGGTGGGTGATGGTCGCCTTTTTTGCCGCCGCCGTGGCATCCGGGCGCCTTGGATCGACGCTGCTCTTTGCCGCAATGTCATTTCTCGCCCTGCGCGAGTTCGTCACCCTTGCCCCCACGCGACGCGGGGACCACCGCGTGCTGCTCTGGCTCTTCTTCATCATCCTTCCCGTCCATTACTACTTCATCTGGGCCGACTGGTACGGACTCTTCAGCATCCTCATCCCTGTCTATGCCTCCCTATGGATTCCCATCCGCTGCGCGATCGCCGGCGAAACGGGGGATTTCCTCGCCCGCACCGCACGCATGCAATGGGGCCTCGTGGTCTGCGTCTATTTTGTCAGCTACGCGCCTGCGCTGCTCACCCTGCGCATCCCGGGATTCGAAGGCCAGAACGCCAAGCTGCTCTGTTTCCTCGTCTGTGTCGTGCAGATGAGCGACGTCCTCCAGTACGCCTGGGGCAAGACCCTGGGGAAACACAAGATCGCGCCGCTCGTAAGTCCCAGCAAGACGGTCGAGGGCTTCGTCGGAGGCATCGTCTCCGCCGTGCTGCTGGGAACCGCGCTCTGGTGGATCACGCCGTTCACACCCTGGGAAGCTGCGCTCATGGCGCTCGCCATCTGCCTGATGGGATTCAGCGGCGGCCTTGTGATGTCCGCGATCAAGCGGGACCGTGGAGTGAAGGATTTCGGCGCGATGATCGAGGGACACGGCGGCATGCTCGACCGGATTGATTCGCTCTGTTTCGCAGCGCCCCTGTTCTTCCATCTCGTTCGCTATTTCCACACATAGGCATCCGCCTGCGGATCATCGGGAGAAAATCAAACTCCGACGTGACACAACGCGGGGAACGTTGTTAATTGCGAGACCATGCTTGGCGGCCGTGATCTTCGCTCCGAATTTCCCACATTGCACCAGTCCGTCGGGGGACGCGCGCTCGTCTACCTCGACAACGCGGCCACCACCCACAAGCCGCGCGCGGTGATCGATGCCCTGACGAGGTACTACGAGAACGACAACTCAAACGTGCACCGGGGTCTGCACGCGCTCTCCATGCGTGCGACCGACGGCTATGAGGCGGCACGCGTGCGCACGGCGCAGTTCATAGGCGCCGAGCATCCCGCCGAAATCATTTTCACCCGCGGCACCACCGAGTCGATCAACCTCGTCGCACAGAGCTGGGGATCCGCCAACCTGAAGAAGGAGGACGTGATCCTCCTGACCGAGATGGAACACCACTCCAACCTGGTTCCGTGGCAGGTGATCGCGGAACGCACCGGCGCCCGGTTGAAGTTTGTTCCGGTCCTCGGTTCAAACGCTGAAGGCGGACTCGATCTCGCCGCCCTCGACAATCTCCTCACGCCGCAGGTGAAGCTGTTCGCCTTCACCCACATCTCCAACACGCTCGGTGTCATCAACCCGGCCGCTGAACTCTGCCGACGGGCGCGCGCGGTGGGTGCACTCACACTCGTCGACGCCGCCCAATCCATCGGCCACGAAACGGTCGACGTCAGGGCGATCGGTTGCGATTTTCTCGCGTTCTCGGGTCACAAGATGGCCGGCCCCACCGGCATCGGCGTCCTCTACGGCCGGCGCGCGCTCCTCGATGCGATGCCACCCTGGCAGACGGGAGGCGGCATGATCAGCCAGGTCGAATTCAGCGGTAGCCGCTGGAAACCCTCACCCGAACGCTTCGAGGCCGGCACGCCGAACGTCGCCGATGCCATCGCACTTCGCACGGCCATGGACTACCTTGACGCCATCGGGCGGCCCGAAATCAGCCTCCACGATCATGCGCTCGCCGAGGCGGCTTGCGCGGCGCTCTCGGAAATCCCGGGCATCCGCATTCTCGGACCCAAGGGAAAGCGGGCGGGACTGGTCAGCTTCGCCCTGCGCGAGGTGCACGCTCACGACGTCGTGACATTCGCAGACCAGGACGGAATCGCGCTGCGCGGGGGTCACCACTGCAACCAGCCCCTGATGAAGAAGCTCGGCCTGCCGAGCAGCGTGCGCGCGAGTTTCTACGTGTACAACACGCCGGCGGACATCGACGCCCTTGTCGCAAGCCTGCGGAGGATCAGCGCGTTTTTTGGAACGTCCTGACCCGTGCGGCCGTCCGCCGCTCCTGACGTCCGCATGCATCCCATTTCCAGTCTCACCACCCCGCGCATCGCAGCCTGCGAATGCCTCACGGCGCTGGGCGACACCGCTGCCAGCGTCGCGGGGCTGCTCGAGGGCCGCAGCGCACTGGCGCTTCGGCCTGTCCTGGGACAGGATGGCGGCGACCTCGTGCCGATCGGATTGATGAACGATCGCGGATTCGACGAGACCAATCCGCCCAACTGGCTTGCGAGCGTACGCCGACTGCTCGAACGTCTGCCGGAGGGGGACTGGGGAACAGCGCGCCGCCCGGTCATCATCACCAGCTCCAATTTCGGAGTAGGCGCCCTGCACGCATTCCGGCGCGGCGGGGAACCTGGTTTCCTCGGACACGGCACGCCATTTGCCTGCGTCGACTGGCTCACGGGACAATTGGGGTGGGACGACAACATCACCACATTCTCGCACGCCTGCGTTTCCGCCCATCTCGGACTGCTTCACGGATCCCGGCTGCTCGGCGCCGGACTCGCGGATGCCGTGCTGGTTTTTTCCTTCGATTTCCTCAGTCCGTTTGTGACGGGTGGCTTTCACTCGCTGAAGATCCTCAACACCGACCTTCCCGCACCCTATCAGGATCGTCCTTCGGGATCGATCGCCCTCGGAGACGGGGTGGCTTTTGCTGTTCTCACAGCGGATCGGGGCGACTTCACAATTGCGGGTCAGAGCCTGCACAATGAAATGTTTCACTTCACCGCCAACCAGCCCGACGGAGCTGGCTTCGACGCATGCCTCGCCGGCCTCATGCCGGCAATCGACGGAAAACGGTTCTGGGTGAAGGGACACGGCACGGGCACGCTGGAGGCAGGACGCCTTGAGGCAACGGTGCTCGGCTCGCGCTTTCCGCAGTCGCCGCTCGTCGCATGGAAGGGGTCCATCGGGCATACCCTGGGCAGTTGCGGACTCGTGGAACTCGCGATTGCGCTGGAAGCCATGAAGGCCGGCAGGATTCCCGGCACGGTGGGAAGCGCCCCACCCGCCTTCTCGCCAGCGGTGGCCTTCGCGTCCTTCGACGCCACCGGCTATGATTCCGTTCTCTGCACCAGCAATGCCTTTGGAGGGGCGCATGCGGCCCTGCTTGTGAACCATGCTTGAGGCTTTCATCGAATCACTCTCAACCGAGGACCCCGGACTGGAATCGCCCGCGGAAACACGCGAGCGCCTGAAGGACCAGTTTCCCCGCAACGCGAGCCGCCGCATGACCCAGCTCGGACATCTCGTCGGCGCCACGCTGCAACGCCTCGGCCCGATCGCCGGGGAGCCCCTCGTCTATGCATCGGCATGGGGCGAGACACGCGCGCTGGAGGCTTTCCTCGACAGTTTTCCGAGTCCGAGCCCGACGCTGTTTCAGACCTCGATCCATCCCAGCGGTGTGCAACAGGCGCTCGTCGCGAGCCAGCGTCCGGTCCGCGAATTCTTTCCGATGACCGGAAGCCACCGCCTTGCCGCCCGTGCGCTGGAGGTCGCGCTCCTGTGCGATGCGCCGCGCGTCCTCCTCTGCGGAGGCGAGGAATGCGGAACATGGATGCTCGAGCACGGCGCGGCGAGCAACCGGACCTTTGCGTTTGCGCTCGCCCTGGCCCGGCGCCACGAAGGCCCGATCGGCCGGATCCGGCTCGAACCGCACCATGGGGCAATCTCATCCCCCACCGGGGCGCCCAGCCTTCCGCTGCCCGAATTCTTCGATCTGCTCCGCACCCGCACTCCATTCTCGGGTCTCATTGCTTCCGGACTATGGCTCACACTCTCCTGGCTCTGAAACCACCCCGCTTCGCCACGGCCGCGGTCGCGGCTGCAGTGCTGCTCGTCGTATCCGTCGCTTCACTACGGGCGACACTGCCGGATGACATCGTTGCGCCGTCCTACCGGTTATCCATCGCCAACGACCCCTTCTGGCGGACGCTCTTTCACACGCTGTCGTCGCAGGGCGGAATTCACTCGCAATTCGAGGAACTCCGTTTCCTTCCAATACGCAAGCGACCCGTGGTCCTCACGGGAGAAATGCGTCTCTCCCCCGATCGCGGCCTCAGTCTCCACTATCTCAAGCCCGAGGAGTCCTGCGTCATGATCGACTCGCGAGGCATCGCATTCCGCGACGCCTCAGGCCGCGTGCACGAGGTGGGTTCGGATCCGCGCGCACGAGGTGCGACGTCCACCCTTCTCCAGGTGATGCGATTCGATCCAGCGGTGCTGGAGCGCGACTTCACCGTCTACGGCGCGCGCGACGGCATTGCCTGGCAGGTGGCTTTTGAGCCCAAGCCCGAGGCCGCCGCGCGCGACATTTCCCTCGGCCGCATCATCGTGCGCGGACAGGAAGACGCCGTCCTCCTAATCGAATTCCGCCGAAGCGACCGGCAGCGCATCGAGATCCACGTCGGCCCCACCCGAACCGGAGTGACCTTTTCACGCGAAGAACTCGCCGCCTGGTTCCGCCCACGCGCAGATTCAAGCGCAATCCCGTTGCCGGCACCTCCCCAACCTGACCACTGACACAAATCCCAAACTGGCAGGGGCACGCTTCGTCGTGCCCGAGTTCGCCCATCGCAACCCAACGCCGGCCCTTTCGCCTTTTCATCGGGATCGTGTTCCATTCCGACAATCACCATGCATCAGCTCCTGTCCAAATCTCGAACTCAATCCGGGCACGACGAAGCGTGCCCCTCCCAGGGTGATCTGTCTCAATCCTGATCCTACCTGCGGAATGCTCTTCAAGACCGCCGCGGAGCGGAGTTCGTGACCACGGCACGCGCGGAACGCACAGTGTACTCTTCACCCAAAGCCCCTTCCCTATACGCCGCACAATCGATAGACACTATCCTTAAACTGGGAGGGGCACGCTCCGTCGTGACCGGATCGTACCCCATCAGATCGCTTTCGCATCAAGAAGCCGACGATCGGTGAGCACGGCAATGCCGGGTGTTTTTCATCGATCCTCTTATCAAACTCTCGCACGCGTCCTATGCATGCGGACGCTCGCTACTTCAGATTGCCCTGAACCCTTCTTCCAACCGATTCCCACAGGAGAATTGATCCGGCGACGGAGACGTTGAGCGATTCGACTCGGCCGTTTCCCTTGAGCGTGAACAGGCGGGTACAGGCGGCGGCGACGTCCGGCGCGAGGCCGTGCTCCTCGTTGCCGAGCACCACCGCAAGCGGGCGATCCGAAACCGCCAGCGGACCGGTGCCGCCACCCCGCGTCGCAGCACCGATGACCTCATAACCCGCAGCAATCAGGTCGCCGATAAATCGCGCCAGCAGGCCCACCCTCCAGACGGTTACGTGCTCAAGTCCGCCTTCCGCCACACGATAGGCCGCCTCCCCGGGCAGCGCCGCCTGAGGCGAAAAGGGCAGGATGATGTGCCCTATCCCGAAGTACGCTGCGGTGCGCGCGAGCGCGCCGAGGTTGTGGGCATTGCCGATGCGATCGAGAAGCAGAAGGGGCATGCGCGCCTCCGCCCAGCGCGTGACATCCGCAGGCAGGGGAGCGCGGAGCACGGGTGCCGTCACGACGGCGACCATGCCGCCATGATGCACCGTTCCCGAAATCGCCTGCAACTCCCCCGCGTCCACGCAGCGATAAACCTTGCGCGCCGCAGCGAATGCCTTGCACAGCGGCCCGATCCGCTTCGCCGTGGGTTCGTCGAAGAACAACCGCAGCATCGAGGCCGGATCGCGTTCAAACCGCGCCTGCACGGCAGCCATTCCACACAAAACGAGTTCGCGTCTGTTCATGTCAGGTCCCCACCTCCCCCACCACCGTGAATTCCTCCCGATCGTGATACAGATGCCGGATGCGAAAACCCGGCGCATGACGTGAAAAAATTCCGTCATCGGCACGAATCTGCTTCAGGAACGCAAGCGGAGCCACGCGCCCGAACTTGAGATTGATGACAAAACGCCGGCACCATTTCTGCGAGAGCCAAGGACGGACGATGTGTTCAAGCACGTGGTTGGGATCCTCCACCAGGTCGCAGAACATCCAGTCGAAAACCGTGCCCGCCTCCGGCGCGAATCCAAACGCATCGACGCGCCGGTGCTCGATGTTCGGATGATCCAGCGCACCGCCCTTGAGCGGTCCGTTGTCCAGCGCCAGCACGCGGGCGCCACGCTTGGCGGCACTGTAGCTCCACCCTCCGGGCGCAGCGCCGAGGTCGGCAACAGTCTCGCCCTCGCGCGGCTCCCGTCCAAACACGACATACGCCTCCTCGATCTTCAGGTAGCTGCGCGACGGCGCCCGCTCATCATCCGCCATCCGGCGCTGTCCGTTGAGCCAGATCTCCCGCGCGACAAACGCACTCCCAAAATCAGTGAACGCCACGGCCCATCCCCGGTGCAATCCCGGAGCACGCGGCCAGTCCGGCACCGAGAGCTTCGCCACACGCGAAACCTTCTTGCGCAGAAGTTCGTGAAACGCCTTCTCGACGCCCGCCACACGGCGGCCCAATCCCACGATTTCAGAGGGAAAATCGAAAACACACGGCCAGGGCTGCTCTATCCGCTCCCCGCGCAGTCGCTCGAAAAAAAGCTCCGCCAGACGTTGTGCAAGCGCATTGACCGACTCGCCTTTCACTTCGACCGGCGCAATCAGGACACGATGTGCAAACACGAGATCGTCCGCCATGCGACTCACTTCGGGTGAGGACGTAACCCCTTCCTCCTGCACCTCCGCAGCTCCCATGGGATCCGTCTGAACCCAGCCGGGCCCTTCCTGCATCACACGAAGTCCGCGTTCCTGCAGCTCTGCCGCGAGAAGGTCCTGAAACCCAGCCTGACAGAGAGCGAGCATGGAGGTGCGCCTAAGGTCAGCCGACGTTTCTCAAAGTCGTTGAAGGCCAAAGCCCCCGTCGACATCAAACACCGCTCCGGTCGAATACGGGAAACGATCCTCGGCGATCGCCCTCACCGCGAGTCCGACATCCTCCGGACGCCCCCACCGCCGGATCGGGGTAATGCCACGCTCATCCTTGAGGATCAGCTTGTCGTACTTCTCCTTCACGCCTCCGGTCATGTCCGTCGCAATCACACCGGGCCGGATCTCGTAGACATTGATGCCGTCATTCGCGAGGCGATCAGCGAAGAGCTTGGTCATCATGGCGAGACCCGCCTTGACCATGCAGTAATCTCCCCGATTGATCGATGCCGTGTAGACGGAAATGGATGTGATGTTGACGATGCGCCCGCGGAATCCGTTCTCATCGGGAACCTGCGAAAGAAACTGTTTCGCCACCAGTTGCGTCAGGAAATACGGGCCCTTCAGGTTGATCGAAAAGAGCCGGTCAAAACTCTCCTCTCCGGCGTCGAGCAGATCAGCCCGCACCTTGGGCGCCACTCCCGCATTGTTCACAAGCAGATCGAGCCTGCCGAACTGGCGCACGGTTTCCGCAACCAGCCGCGTGCGGTCCTCCGCCGAGCCCACATCACCCTGAACCGCAAAACCGTCCCCACCCGCCGCCCGCACCAGGGCGAGCGCTTCCTTGGCCGCCTCGGCATTCCCCGCGTAATTGATGGCCACGCGATAGCCGGCCTTGGCGAGTTCAATGGCGATGCCGCGTCCGATTCCACGGGACGCTCCAGTGACAAGGGCGGATTTCTTCGACATAGGCGGGTGACCGTGCCGCAACCCGCACCCGCATTCAAAGCAAAAGCCTGCGTCAGGCGCCAAAATGGCAGACATTTGCAACCGTTCTTCATTCCCAATGCGAACGAGTTCGCTAAACAACGGTCTGCCACTCAAAGGCTGAACCCATTCCCATGAAAACGATCCTCGTGTTTCTTCTCGGCGCCGTCATCGGTGCCTTCGCCTTCAATCTCTATCGCGAAAAGGAGGCTCGCAACGCCGCAACGACCTCGGCGGCTGCGGCTCAAGTCATCGCACCGACTCCTCCGCCCACCCCGACTCCCGTACCCGAGGACAAGGACACGCGCAGTCTTCGCGAACAGGCACGCACCATGACACGCGATGCCGGCACTGCGATCAGCGAGAAACTCAAGGAATGGAAACTGACGCCCGATGACATCCGCGAGGACCTGAAGCGCGGAAAGGAGATTGTCCGCACTCGCGCCAAACAGGCCGGGGCGGAATTGAGCGATGCCCGCATCGTCACGGTCCTGAAGGCCAAATACGTCCTCGATCGCGAACTGTCCGCCCTCGACATCAATGTCGACGCCTACCGCGGCCAGGTCACCCTCGACGGCACCGTCGCCAACGCCTCGCTCATCGGCCACGCCATTGCCCTGGCACTCGATACCGACGGAGTCACGGACGTCGTATCACGGCTCAAGGTGAGCACCCCATAGTTCCCCAACATTCGACGGCCCTCCCGGCAACAAGCCGGGCGCAAATCGATTTTTCCGACTCCGGACGGACCCCCGGCTGATCGTGTCCGCTCGGGCGCGACGGATGCCGGAGCGGAATTCTTTGTTCCAATGCGTTTTCGACTATGCGCATCGGCATCGTTTCGGATTGATTGGAGCCGGCCTTGTCTCGATCTAAGAATCGATTCGTTCCACACCTGATGAAAAAACTCCCACGCAAAAGCATTTACCTCATCGCCAACGGTGACCTTCGCCAATCAGCCAACGAAAAGTGCTGGCCCGCCCAGGAGGCGATGGAAAAAAAGCTCACCGCGACTCTGAAGTCCCTTGGTTATACGCTCCGGCGCGCACACCCGTACGTGCCGGCGTTGAAACACGGCTTCATCGGTTCGCAGAAGGAAGGCATGCAGGTCTTTTCCGAAATCGACCCGACGGCACCTCTCATTGTTGCGGAATCCGTGTGGCAGTATTCGCATCACATCCTGCACGGTCTCATCTCCCACCGCGGTCCGATCCTCACCGTTGCCAACTGGTCGGGCACATGGCCCGGCCTCGTCGGCATGCTCAATCTCAATGGCTCCCTCACGAAGGCACGCGTGGCCTATTCCACGCTCTGGAGCGAGAACTTCGAGGACGCGATGTTCCTGAACGGGCTGACCGCCTGGCTGAAGACCGGAGCCGTCAAACACCGGACCAGCCACGTGCGTCCGCTCTCCCGTGCAAAGGTGCCGCCAAAGGCCCGCAAGGTCGCGCGCGGAATCGCCGCAAACCTGAAGCGGCACAAGTCGATCATGGGGGTCTTCGACGAAGGGTGCATGGGCATGTACAATGCCATCATCCCCGACGAGCTTCTCTTCCAGACCGGCGTCTACAAGGAACGGCTCTCGCAATCTGCGCTCTATTACGGCGCAACACAGGTGAGCGATGCCGAAGCCCGCGAGGTGTTCGACTGGTACCGCGCCAGGGGCTTCACGTTTCATTTCGGCAAGGATGAGGCGACCGAATTGACGGAGCGACAGGTCCTCTGGCAGTGCAAGACCTACATCGCTGCCGTGCGCATCGCCGACGAATTCGGCGCCGAGACCATCGGCATCCAATACCAGCAGGGACTCAAGGACCTGCTGCCCGCGAGCGATCTTGTCGAAGGCACGCTGAACTCGACCGATCGTCCACCCGTCAGGCGCGGCGATGGGAGCATCATCCGCGATGGCGAGCCGATTCCGCATTTCAACGAGGTCGACGAATGCGCCGGGCTCGACGGGCTGTTCACCGACCGCGTTCACAAGGCGCTCGGCCAGCCGCGCGCCAACACGCTGCACGATTTGCGCTGGGGCGATGCCGACGCCAGCGGCACCACAAAGGATTATGTCTGGGTATTCCTGATCTCCGGCAGCGCCCCCGCCGATCACCATGTTGGCGGCTGGGCAGGATCCGATTCCCTTCGCCAGCCTCCCATGTATTTCCGTCTCGGCGGCGGCAGCTTGCGGGGCGTGGCGAAACCGGGCGAAATCGTGTGGAGCCGCATCTTCATCGAGAATGGAAAACTGAAGATGGACCTCGGACGCGCAAAGGCCATCGCGGTGCCCGAGGAGGAAACCCAGCGCCGCTGGAAGGCAACCACCGAGCAGTGGCCCATCATGCACGCCGTCACCTACGGGGTTTCGCGCGATCAGATGATGGCGCGACACAAGGCGAACCACATCCAGGTGGCCTACGCCAACAGCGCCCGCGAAGCCGACCTCGCTCTCTTTACCAAGGCCGCACTCGCCGCAGAACTCGGTTTGGAAGTCAGCCTTTGCGGGACCCGGGCCGACGGCAAACCGTTCTGAGCAGGGATGGATGGATGCCTCTCCCGGTGGCACACAAATCCACGGGAGGGGCTCGCCTCCACCACCTTTTACGCTTCACGTTTCACTCCGACTCCGCGCCCCATGTCTGATCTTCCCCCACTCCCTGCCGAACCGCGCCCCGGACGCTACCGCCACTACAAGGGGAACAATTATCGCGTCGAGGGAATGGTCCGCCACAGTGAGACACTCGAGGTGCTCGTGCTCTATCGCGCCCTGTACGGCGACACGACGGCACTCTGGGTCCGACCGCATGCGATGTTCATGGAGACCGTCGTCGTGGACGGACGGATACAGCCTCGCTTTGCACGCGTGGACAATGAATAAACCAGGCTGCCTCATTTCCCTCCGCGTCCAACTTTTCCATCACCGCCCACCCATCGCCGTAGAATGCCTGCCCGCGCACGTTTCCTGACCCTCACTCTGCTCCATGCCTGTATCCTGATCATTCTGGTTTTTGTGCAGGGCTGTGCTTCAAGCACTCCGGGCGAACGTCCGTCACGCCCCGGCAGCACACGACGCGAAACGCCGAGTACACCCGTCGCGAACGCGCCCCTTTCGCCGGCTCCCTCCAGCCAGCCCATCGTGATTCCACCAAAGGAGCCGTTTCCCGTGATGCTGGGAATCGACGTGCTCGAATCACAAAACTTTGCAGCGGTCGCCGGCAAACGAATCGGCCTGCTCACGCACCCCGCCGGGGTCAATCGCCAGGGCGTCAGCACAATCGACGTGCTGCGGCGTGCGCCCAACGTCAAACTCATCGCCCTCTTCGGTCCCGAACACGGTATCTACGGCAACGAAGCGGCAGAGGTCAAAATTCCGGACCGCAAGGATCCGCGCACGGGCCTGCCCGTGTATTCGCTCTATGGCCAGTACCGCAAACCGACCAAGGCGATGCTCAAGGGACTTCAGGCGCTGGTCATCGACCTGCAGGATGTCGGCACGCGCAGCTACACCTACGTGAGCTGCATGCGCTATGTCATGGAAGCCTGCTTCGAGGAAGGCGTGGAGGTTGTCGTGCTCGATCGGCCGAATCCCCTCGGCGGACTCAAGGTCGACGGTCCTCCGCTCGATCCGCAATGGGCGAGTTACGTCGGCGCCTTCCCCGTTCCCTACGTCCATGGCCTGACGATCGGGGAACTCGCCCGCATGGCGGCATCAATTCCGGGCATCCTTGCGATCAAGCCCGAGGCGCGGGCAAAGGGACATCTCACGATCATTCCCATGCGCGGATGGAAACGCAGCATGCGCTGGCCTGAGACAGGTCTGCGCTGGGTGCCGACATCCCCGCGGATTCCCGATTTCTCCGCCTGCGTCGGTTATCCCATGACAGGACTCGGCACATACCTCGGCGGCTTTCGGCACGGCGTTGCGGAGCGCTATCCTTTCCGCGGCATTCTGCACCTGAAGATCAAGAGCGAGGTCATCGAAAAGGAACTTCTCAAGCTGCACATTCCAGGACTCGCATTCCGGCGAGTCAGCGTGAACAAGCGCAATGGCGAACCTGCCACGGGGATCTATGTCGAGGTGACCGATTGGGACGACTGGAGGCCGACGGAGCTCAATTTCTATCTCATGCAACTCGCGTGCCGGCTGGAATCGCCCAATCCCTTCAGTTCCGCCTCCAAGGGCATGCAGCAGGGATTCCTGCGTCACGTCGGATCAACCGCCTTCTTTGAGGACCTCGTCGCAAAAGGCGCCCGCATCGACATCCCCTCCTGGATCAGCCGCTGGCAGCAGCAGAACAAGGCCTACCAGCAGCAGAGCAAACGATTCTGGATCTATCCGAATTGACAGGGTCCGACCCCCTTCGGTCCCCGCCAACAGCGGCTGATCGCAATCGCCTCGTCGAAAGCAATGCCCTCGGCCAGATGATTCACCCACTGGCGCGCGATCCAGGGGGCCGTGAGCATTCCTTTTGAACTCAGCCCGTTGACGAGCCCGAGTCGCTCCATGCCGGGCACGCGTCCGACGACGGGACGGCGGTCGGACACGGACATGCGCCAGCCGGAAAGCTGTGATTCAATTCGGTAGTCGATTTCAGGATACAGCCGGAGAAAGTGTGTCTCCAGTATTTCGCGCGAGGCTGCTGACGGCGACAGATCCGGCGCTTCACGATCATAGGTCGAACTCACCTGGGCCAAACTTGCGGTCCTCGGCACCACCCATGCCTCCTGGCTGCGTATCTGGCCCGGTTCAAATGGCGACCCTGCTGCAGCTACCTCGAGGACCTCGCCCTTGGCGCGCTCGAGTTTCAAGGCGTCACCGAATTCCTGATACACCTCGGCACCGGTGCAGAGGATGACCATGTCCCGCCGCTTCGCCTCCTCCCGCCAGGCGACACGCCTCTCCGTCAGGATGCCCTTGCTGATCCATCGCTCGCGTGACGCCTCAAGCAACCGCACAGGATCCACCTGAAACCCGCCATCGATCCA
This sequence comes from Opitutaceae bacterium, assembly GCA_017994935.1. GTDB lineage: Bacteria > Verrucomicrobiota > Verrucomicrobiia > Opitutales > Opitutaceae > UBA6669. The sequence continues at coordinate 4,627 of JAGOJU010000020.1, read as the reverse complement.
GAACCCTTCCCGCTCGACCGAAGCAGCATCCACATATGGCGCCCAGCTTCCCTTGGCCGCCTTCTCCCTCCCACGCGCAAATTCCTCCTCATCGGAGAACAACCGCCGGATGCGCACCACTCTCACGAGATCGGTTCCCAATTCCTCTCCGATGTCCCGGTAGAATTTTCGGGCGGGCTCCAGCAGGCTGTCGATGCGCCAGTTCTTCACGAACCGCTGGCCCGTGATGGGATTGACCACTCCCGCAGCAATCCGCGTCGCCGAACCGCCAAGTCCCGCATCGGCAATCTCGAACGCAAAACCCGCGCGCTCGAACTCCCATGCGAGCGCCGTGCCGGCGATGCCCTGCCCCACGATGAGAATCGGAGCCATCATGGCTGATCAACCTGCTACACCGGCAATCTCAGCGCCGTTCCTGCACGTCTGCGGCATGCAACGCCGCACCGACAATCCCGGCCTCATTGAAGAATTTCGCCGGAACGATCGGCGTCGTCGTGTCGAGGTACTTGAACCACTCCTTGAAATCCTTGCTGATGCCGCCTCCCACGATGATGCGATCGGGATTCAGGATCGCTTCGACTACCCTGAGATAGTCATTCACCCGGTGAGCCCATTTGCGGAACGACAGCTTCTTTCTCTCCTTTGCCGCAGCGGAGACTCGCTTCTCCGCATCGCGACCCTTCATCGGAAGATGCCCCAGTTCACTGTTCGGATATAGTCGTCCATCGACAAACAGTGCGCTGCCCACACCGGTGCCGAACGTCAGCATCAGTACGGTGCCGCTCGCCCTCTTCCCCGCACCAAACCTCACTTCCGCTAGCCCCGCCGCATCGGCATCGTTGATCAGCGAGACCGGAAGCTTCAGCGCCTTTCCAAAAAGTTTCCCTCCGTCACATCCGATGAAGGCGCGATGCAGATTGGCCGATGTCAGGATGGTTGCCTTGCGTATCACCCCGGGGAACCCGACTCCCACCGCGCCGCTCCAGGAAAAGTGCTTCGCAATGCCGGCGATCGTATGCGCCATCTGCGCGGGAGTCAGCACCTTGTCCGTGGGCACACGGAAACGCTCCGCGAGCAGCCTGCCCGTAACGGTATCCACCGGCGCGCCTTTCACCGCCGATCCGCCGATGTCGATTCCAAGGACGTTCATGGAAATGCGAAGCGTAGGGTTCAATGGCACCCGCAGTCCGCGCCGTGCACATGTCCGTGGGCAAGCTCCTCCGGAGTGGCCGACCGGGCCGCGGTGAGTTCGACGTCAAAGGTCAGATCCACACCCGCGAGCGGATGGTTGGCATCCAGCAGGATCGAGTCCCCCTCGATCCCCACGACCGTGACAACCGGGGCAAACTGACCCTCCCCCGCCTGAAACTGGTCGCCCACTTTGAGATCCCCCTGCACCGGCAGCAATGCCCGCAGCACACTCTGCACCTGGGAAGGATCCCTCTCCCCATACGCCGCGGCCGCGGCCACCTGAATCTGCGTCCGCGTGCCCGGCTGGACGCCGCGAAGCTGTTCGTCGAGTCCGTCGATGATCTGTCCCGCGCCCTCCAGATACGTCACCGGCGAACCACCGGATGAGGTGTCGATGACCCGCCCTGCGGGATCGCGGAGGGTGTAATGGAACGTGACGACGCGACGCATGAAGCCACAGGTTTCCCCGAAATCCGACCCGGTGGCCAACACTTTCTGACAACGCCAGATCAGGGGTTGGAGGTGCGTCTCATGGATGCGATTCCAAACCACTCGGAGCCTTCATCCCCTGACCTTGCCCCTGCAAACAGCCAAGATCGCCGGATCGCCGCTTGACACCTCTTCCCAACCTGGGAGGGGCACGCTCCGTCGCGCCCGGGTTCGCCCATCGCATCCAAACACCGATCCATTTCGGCCCTCCATGACGCTCTGCGGCGTCGGCAACCAAAGCCAGGGTTGATGCATCACTCCGATCGGGGTAGCCAGTATGTAGATTCAACTTACGTCGCGGCGCTTGCGAACGCCGGCATTGCCAGAAGCATGAGTCGATCAGGAAACTGCTACGACAACGCAACCGTGGAGTCGTTTTGGAGCGGGCTCAAAACGGAAACCGGATTTGATCTGCGCCAGCCCGCTACTCGTGACGAGGCAAAGCTTGCCATCTTCGACCATATCGAAACGTTCTATAATCCATCGAGGCGCCACAGCTCCCTGGATTATCTCTCCCCTGTGGCCTTCGAACTCAAATACTCAAAAACTGACAGCTTGCCCGCTTAAACCTCTGTCCATTTTTTCGAGGCAAGACCACTTTCCTGATCGCGTGTTCGAGGCGGTTAGCCGGACTCACTCTCCTTTTGGTGACGCAAACACGCTCCACGATGAATTATTGCTATCCTTGCAAACATGGCGTTACACGCCATAAATGCACGGATGATCACCCGCCGAATTCATGAAAGGCTGGCCCAGTCGATTGCCAATAGCCCAGCCGTCGGACTGCTGGGACCTCGACAGGTGGGCAAGACGACGCTGGCTCTGGAGATCGGGGAAACCCGTCCGTCTCTCTACTTGGATTTGGAGTCGCCGGCCGATCGCGCGAAGCTCGCGGATGCAGGTCGCTACTTGGCCGAGCACGAAGACAAGCTGGTCATTTTGGACGAGGTGCATCGTGCCCCGGAGATTTTCCAGATCCTGCGCGGTCTGATCGATCAGGGCAGACGGCGTGGGAAAAAGGATGGGCGATTCCTGCTCCTCGGCTCGGCGTCGATCGATCTGTTGAAGCAGTCCGGCGAAAGCCTAGCCGGGCGCATCGCCTACCTTGAACTGACGCCCTTCGACGCGACGGAGGTCGGCGGCGACCGATTGGAACGCCTGTGGGTTCGCGGCGGATTCCCTTCCAGTTTCTTGGCGTCGAGCGACCGCCTCAGCTTGGACTGGCGGGAGGATTTCATCCGCACATATCTTGAGCGCGACGTTCCGCAGTTCGGTTCCCGCATCCCGGCCGAGACCCTGCGGCGATTCTGGACGATGCTGGCACATCATCAGGCCGGGCTGCACAACGCGGCCTCGCTGGCCCAGGGGCTCGGCGTCGATGGCAAGTCGGTGGCGCGCTACCTTGACCTGTTGGTCGATCTGTTGCTCGTGCGCCGATTGCCCCCATGGCATCGGAATGCCGGCAAGCGCCTCGTCAAATCCCCGAAGGTATTCGTGCGCGACAGCGGGATCGCGCACGCCCTGCTCGGCTTGGGCAACAAGGAGCAACTGCTCGGGCATCCGGTAGTCGGCCCGAGTTGGGAGAGTTTCGTCATCGAGGCCCTGCTGGTTCTCGCGCCACGAGGGACCGAGGCCAATTTCTACCGCACCGCAGCCGGCGCCGAAATCGACTTGGTCCTCACTCTACCGGGCGGCGCTCTCTGGGCCGTCGAAATCAAGCGCAGCTCGGCGCCCAGCGTGACTCGGGGCTTCCATCTCGCCTGCGCCGACCTTAAACCGGCCAAACGTTTCGTCGTCTATCCCGGCGAGGATCGATTCCCGCTGGATGGGGAAACGGAAGTGCTCGGCTTGTCCGAGTTGGGAAACATGCTACAGGCCTTGAAATGATTCCCCGCCTGTGATCGCCAGTGCCATCGACTCGAAATCCTTTCGCGCAGTTCGGCGGCTGGCTGCTTGTGACCGTGCGAAATCCCAAATGAAAGTGTTGCGTCATGTTTTGGGCAGACGCTTTGGATGAAATGGAATGGGAAAAGATCGACCGCCTGAAGCGCGAGGTTAGCCGCTCCATCAGCTCTACCGATGTCTTTCAAAATAATCGCCGGTCAGGTTGCGCTCCTCATTTGCTTGGCGGCGGTGCCGAGTGCCATCACGGCATTCGTTCATCCGCTTCGGCCTGACTGGCGCTCGCTGCGCGCTGTCACCGTCACGACGCAATCTGCGGTCGAGCTCCGCCAGTTGGGCAACCGCGTGCTTTGGATTGATATTCGCCCGGCCGCCGATTTTGCCAACGGGCACATCCTCTCGGCCTTGCCGCTTACACAAGAGGGCTGGGATGACGATTTCGCCCGAATCGCGACGACATGGAACCCCGACTTTCCTTTGGTCGTTTACGGCGGTGGACCGCCTGGCGAGAAGTCCCGTCACACGGCACGCAGACTGGCGAAGGAACTCGGCGTGACGAGCATCCGCGTGCTTGAGGGCGGCTGGCCCGCTTGGAGTGCGCCCAAGCCATGAGGCGCACTCTCATCTGGGCTAGCCGTCTGGCGCTCGCTGGCGTGCTCGGCTTCGCCAGCGTCGCAAAGCTGCGCTCGCCGCGTGAATTCGCCGACGCGATCGAGGCTTACGAACTCGTTTCACCGTGGGCCGGAGCCGTCGTGGCCGTTTTTCTCCCATGGTTCGAGATCGCCGTGGCGCTCGCTCTCTTCGTCCCGCGCGTGCGCTTGGGCGCGACTTGCTCCGCGTTGGGGGCAAGAAACAGGGTCAGGCCTTGGGGTTTGGGGTTCATTGAAGTTTCTTCTGCAAGGCCGCATCGGGCTGGCTCGTCCACGCGTTTACCTTGCGGCTGACTTCGTGCAGGTTGCCCATGTGCAGAGTCGTGGCCAGCCAGCGGTTGGTCACCGTGGTGCGCTCCTTCAGCGCCGCGGCGATCGCCAGCTTCCAGTCGGCT
>JAGOJU010000078.1 GCA_017994935.1 Opitutaceae bacterium | reverse complement strand
GGCCAGGGACGGCGTGGACACGGGAGACGGACGGATCAGGGCGTCGGCGAAGGCTGGGGTTGCCCAGAGGTGCCGCTCCTCTCAAGAGGCGCTGTCCAGGGCGGAACGACGGCTCCACCGGAGATGATCAGCTTCATGCCGTCACCGACGCTCATTTCCAGTTCCACGATCCTTTGTCTGGGGACCATGATGAGAAAACCGCTGGTGGGGTTTGGCGTGGTGGGGACAAAGACCGACCACGAGTCTTCGGGCAGCTTCGCCTGGGTCTCTCCGCGCGCACGATCGGTGAGAAAGCCGATGGTCCATGCACCCTCGCGCGGGAATTCCACCATGACCACCTTGCTGAAGATGTTTCGATTCTGGGAACTGAAGGTGCCCACGATCTGTTTGACCGTATTGTAAACCGTGTTCACGCCCGGGATCGACAACACGGCGCGTTCGGCGAGGTGGCCGAAGTAGCGGCCGATGAAGTATCTGGAAACATGTCCGAGCAGCGTGACCACGCTGACCACCAGAACGGTTGCAAGGACGTTCCAGAGGATCTCCAGGCTCGGATGCTCGCGCAGGCGCTCCGGAAGGTAGAAGAAGAACAACGGGCGAAAGCGTCCGCCGACGGCCTCGACCAGCCAGGAGAACACCGCCCAGGTCACTGCCAGCGGCGCGAGCAGCACGAGGCCCGTGAGGAACGCATTGCGCAGGGAGGCAAGACGTGAAATCGGAGCTGATGACATGGAAGGGCTGTAATTTCACCCTATGTGGCGCCTGATGCAATCGCCAACGGAGCGTAGACGGTCAGTCCTCGCAGTTGATTGGCACCCCCGGGCATTGAGACATTCCCATTTGCATATCGACGGGAAACGGTAAGTTGCGGATTTCACCATGCAGGTTCCGACCCACCTCCACGTCAAAGGCGCGCGGGAGCACAATCTGAAGAATCTCGAACTGAAGATTCCCAGGGGAAAACTTGTCGTGGTGACGGGTCCGTCGGGCTCGGGCAAGTCATCGCTCGCGTTTGATACCATCTACGCGGAAGGCTACCGGAAGTACATGGAGTCGCTCTCGACACAGGCGCGACAGCTGCTCGAGCAGCTCAAGCGGCCCGACGTCGATTTCATTCACGGACTCTCCCCGGTCCTGGCGATCGAGCAGCGCACGGGAAACAACTCGCCGCGCACGACGATCGCCACGGTGACCGAGATCTCTGACTACGCGCAGCTCCTGTGGGCGCTCAAGGGCTTGCAGTATTGTCCCAAGGACGGCGCCCGGGTGGTGCAGCGGTCGCTCGATGACAACGTCCAGCATGTCCTGGCGACCTGTGCGGGGGATCGCATCCAGATTCTTGCGCCCGCGCTGGCGGCGAAGCCGTCGGTCCTGCGCGATGAACTTCCCAGGCTCCGCCAGCGCGGGTTCCAACGCATCCGCATCGGGGGCGCGATTCGTAGCCTGGATGAACCGCATCTCGTGCCGACGGGTGCGCAGGAAATGACCGTGGAACTCGTGATCGACCGTCTGATTGCGATGCCCGACCAGCGCAGCCGCCTTGCCGATTCGCTCGAACTCGCGTTTCGAGAGGGACAGGACCGCGCGGTGGTCCTCGCCCAGAAGCCGGGCAATGAATCCTGGAGGGAGCTGCCCCTGAGCCAGTCGCTCGCGTGCGAATGCTGCGGCGACATATTTCCTCGTCTCACGCCGCGTCATTTTTCCGCAAATCACGCCGATGGCGCCTGCGGCACGTGCGGCGGGCTGGGGCGAAAACTGCGGTTTGTTCCCGAACTGGTGGTCCCAGATCCGGAGAAGACCGTGCGTGAAGGAGCGATCAAACCCTGGCGCATCGGGGGAAAAAATCTCATCATCAGGCACAATGCGCTGCTCAAGCAGCTGGCCGAACAGCTGCCCTTCGATCCCGACAAACCGTGGAAGGAGCTTCCGGAGGAAGTCCGACAGGTGCTTCTGCACGGCGCCGGGGAACGCCTGTTTGCCTTCAAGCTCCGGCGCATGCGTGAGGCCCGGGCGATGCCGTTTGCGGGTGTGATAGCTGACCTGGAGGAGAGTTACCGCGAGACGGACAGCGATGGCTTCCGTGCCCGGCTGAGCACGTTCATGGTGAGCGGCGTGTGCCCGGAATGCCAGGGCACCAGACTGAATTCCCGGAGTGCGGCGGTCAGAATGCAGACCTCGCGCGGCTCCCTGACGTTTCCTGATTTCCTCTCACAGGACATCTCCCGCGCGCAATCCCAGGCGGCGGACTGGAGCGACGAACTCGCTGCCAACGACGCGGTTCGCGAGGTGGTAACCGGGATACAGCAGCGACTGCATTTCCTTTCGGAGACAGGGCTGAGTTATCTGACGCTGAATCGGGACTACGCAACCCTGTCGGGAGGAGAGGCGCAGCGGGTACGACTGGCGACGCAGTTGGGCATGGGACTCATCGGTGTGATCTATGTGCTGGATGAGCCGAGCATCGGGCTGCATGCGCACGACAATGAGAAGCTTCTCGAAACCTTGCGTGCGCTGAGGGATCGCGGAAACACGGTCCTGGTCGTCGAGCATGACGAGGAGACCATGCGTGCGGCGGATGAACTCATCGAACTCGGTCCTGAGGCGGGAAGCGAAGGAGGGCGCTTGCTCTTCCAAGGAACTCCCGCCGAGTGCGCGACGCTGCCATTCAAACGTTCGCGCACGGGGCCGTATCTCGCCCGGACCATGGCGGTGACAAAGGATGCGGCTGCCAAGTCGCCTGACGGTGCCTGGCTGACCGTACGCGAGGCGCGGGAGAACAATCTTCAGGGAATCGATGTGCGGTTTCCGGTGGGGTTGCTCACCTGCGTGACAGGTGTCTCGGGCTCCGGCAAGAGCACCCTGGTCAACGACATCCTTGCGACGGCGGCGGCGCGGAAACTCAATGGTGCGCGGGCGATGCCGGGAAAGCACCGGCACATTGAGAACCTGGATGCCTTCGAGCGGCTGGTCCAGGTTGACCAGGAACCGATCGGACGAAGTCCGCGCTCCAATCCTGCGACCTTCACGGGATTGTTCGATCTGTTGCGCGACCTGTTTTCGCAAGTGCCGCTTGCCAGGGTGCGGGGCTACAAGGCCAGCCGGTTCTCCTTCAATGTGCGTGGCGGCCGATGCGAGCGCTGTCAGGGAGACGGAATGATCAAGCTCGACATGCTGTTCATGGCGGATGCGTACGCACCCTGTCCGAGTTGCGGAGGCAGGCGCTACAACCGCGAGACGCTGGAGATCCTGTTTCATGGAAGGTCGATTGCGGATGTGCTGGACATGACCGTGCGCGATGCGATCGGACTGTTTCGGAACATTCCAAAAGTGATCGACAAGCTTGGCACCCTCGAGGCGGTGGGATTGGGGTATCTAAAGCTCGGGCAATCGGCGACCACCCTGTCGGGAGGTGAAGCGCAACGGCTGAAGCTTTCGCTGGAATTGTCCAAGCGCCAGCAGGGAGAAACGCTCTACATTCTCGACGAGCCGACGACGGGCCTGCACTGGGTAGACATCCAGCGCCTGCTCGACCTGCTGTTCAGGCTGCGGGATGCGGGAAACACGATCATCGTGATCGAACACAATCTCGACGTGATCAATCTGGCGGACTGGATCGTGGACCTCGGCCCGGGTGGGGGGAAGAATGGAGGAAACCTTGTCTATGCGGGAACGCGCGCGGAGATCGATTCGGTTGACGCGTCATTGACCGGTGCAGCGCTCCGAAAATGGCGACGGGCAGCGCGTAATGCTGTGTGAGTGAATCCGCCTTATCGAAGTTGGGGGCTCAGTTCCAGGGACGATCGTAGTGGCAGGCGACCTCGTGTCCGGTGGCATCGGGTGCGGGCCTCAGGTGCGGGACCTCCTGCCTGCAGCGGTCGGTGGCGTAGGGACAGCGCGTGTGGAACGGACATCCTGATGGCGGGTGGATCGGGGAGGGGACGTCGCCCTTGAGCACGATGCGTTCGCTGCGCCGGCGCGGATCCGGCTCGGGGATCGCGGAGATCAGGGCGCGCGTGTAGGGATGGCGCGGATCGCGGTAGAGGTTTTCGGCATCGGCAAATTCGACGATGTGCCCGAGGTACATGATCGCGATGCGGTCGGACACATGCTTCACGACCGCGAGATTGTGGGCGATGAACAGGTAGCTGAGTCCCATCTCGCGCTGCAGGTCGAGCATGAGATTCAGCACCTGGCTTTGGATGGAAACATCCAGTGCCGAGACAGGCTCGTCGCAGACGATGGCACGGGGCTCCAGGGCGATGGCGCGGGCGATGCCGATGCGCTGGCGCTGGCCGCCGGAGAACTCGAACGGATAGCGGTCGGCTGCATTTGAGGACAGCCCCACCTTGTCGAGAAGCTCGGCGACCTTCCGCCTGCGATGCGCGGGGTCGCCGATGGCGTGGATTGCAAAAGGTTCGGCGAGGATTTCGCCGACCGTGTGCCGCGCATTCAGCGATTCCACCGGATCCTGGAAGATCATCTGGAGGTGGCGGCGGTGTGGCTTCATGCGGCGCGCTGAAAGCTGCGACAGGTCCTCGCCGTCAAAGAGGATCCGGCCAGAGGTGGGACGCAGGAGCCTGACGATGCATTTTCCGAGGGTCGACTTTCCGCAGCCGGATTCACCGACCAGCCCGATGGTCTCGCCCGCGCCGACCGTGAAGGAAACGCCGTCGACCGCGCGGCAGAAACGCCGGCTGCGCTGGAAGAGCCCTTCCTTGACCGGGAAATGCATGGCGAGGTTCTCGACCTGGATCAGGGGTTGACTCATGGGGCGGAAACAAATGGCGGCAGGTCGCGCCAGCGGTGGCAGGCCACGGCGTGTTGGGGGGAAACGTTCTCCCGGGGAGGCTGGCGCGCGCAGGCCTCGATGCGGAATGGACAGCGGTTCTGGAAACGGCAGCCGACGGGGAGTTCGGCAAGGCTTGGCACCATGCCGTCGATCACGTTGAGCCTCGACTTTCGAGGCGTGGTCAGACGGGGAATGGAACTGAGAAGCCCGCGTGTGTACGGGTGGGCGGGAGATGCAAAAATGTCATCCACCGGTCCGGTCTCGGCGATCCTGCCGCCGTACATCACCACCACGTCGTCGCACATGTCCGCGATGACGCCGAGGTCGTGGGTGATGAGAATGATGGCCATGCCCATCTCCTCCTGCAGCGCGTGCATGAGTTCGAGAATCTGCGCCTGGATGGTGACATCGAGGGCGGTGGTCGGCTCGTCCGCGATCACCACCGCGGGTTTGCAGGCGAGGGCCATCGCAATGACCACGCGCTGGCGCATGCCGCCGGAAAGCTGATGGGGATATTCACCGACGCGGATCTCGGGGGAGGGAATGCCGACCTTGCGGAGCATCTCGATCGACATTTCGAGCGCCCGCCTTCTGTCGGAGGTGAGGTGGAGCAGGAAAATCTCGCTCAACTGTCGGCCGATGGTCTGGACCGGATTGAGGGCTGTCATCGGCTCCTGGAAGATCATGCCGATTCGCCCGCCGCGGATGTGACGCATCTCCTCGGACGGAAGCGTTGCCAGATTCCTGCCGTCGAAGAGGATTTCACCGCTCGCAATCCTACCCATCGGCTGCGGCAGAAGTCGCATGATCGAGAGCGCGGTCACGCTCTTGCCGCAGCCCGACTCCCCGACGATGCCGAGGGTGCGTCCCCGGCGGACCGAGAAGCTGACGCCGTCGACCGCTGTCAGCACGCCGGCATCGGTGTCGAACGACGTGACGAGGTCACGCACGTCGATGACGGTGTCATTCGAATCGGTTGCAGGCATCGAAGCGCGTGGATTCAAGCCGGTCAGGAAGCACAGCCGCTGATCATTGCTTGTACTGGTCGAAAGTGAGGATCTGCGCGGGGAACATTTTGCCGGAGTTCCTCCCCTCGATGGTCTCCTTCCTCTCCTTCTGGTCGATCCAGTGGACGAAGAACTCCTCCGGCGTGCGGCTCTGGGCAACATTGAATCCCTTCGGCCATTTGATGTAGCGCTGGTAGCCGACGCGGTAGAACGGGATCGCCCAGCCATTCACCCAGGCCGCGTCGTCATAGATGATCTGCTCGATCTGCGCGGCGTATGCCTTGATGTCCTCCATGGTGCTGGCGGCGTCATAGGCTTCGATCAGCCGGTCCAGCTCGGGAATGAACGTGGACGTCATGTTGTTGGTCTGAACCCGGATCTTTTTCGGCGAAGGGTTGGGCTTGCCGTCGGAATAGCGTTCGACCGGTTTGCCGTTGGCATCGAAATAGGCGTCTTCGTAGGCGTTGGAGCCATGGTACATCTCCCAGTACCGGGGATAGGCCTCGACGGAGCGGGACAGGGCAATCAGGGCGATCTCGTGATTCTTTTCCTGGAATTTCTTCCAGCCTGTGGACTGGTCGAGCACCTCAAGGTTCAATTCAAGTCCCGCCTTGAGAGCCTCCTGCTTCAGGATTGGGAGCATATCGCGCAGGTCAGGGCGAAAAGACGACAGGGTGAACGAGAGGCGGCGCCCGGCGGTGTTTTGCAGCACTCCGTCCTGGCCCTGCACCGTGAAGCCCGCCTTCGCAAAATGCTCGCGGGCCAGATGGGGATCGAAGGGGCGGGCCATCAGCGTCGGATGAACGCGGAAAGGATAGCCATCCGACCGCGTGTTCATGCGCACCGCGTCGCCGCGGAAGAACTGTTTGCAGACGAGGTCGAAATTCGTCGCGTACTGGATGCCGAGTCGGATCTCAAGCTGGTCGAGCTCCGGTTTGGCGCGATTGATCCAGAGTCCCCAGTCCGGCCGCGGGATGTTGTTATAGAAAGTGGCCTTCGCGATGTAGCCTGCCACTACGGCGGGGTGCTGGTTTGAGATGGTTTCGTACCAGAATTTCGGCTGCGAGAGCGGAAACATGTCGAGATCGCCGCGAGCGAAGGCCTCGGCGCTCTTGTCCGGGTCGCGAATGATTTCCAGGCGATAGCGGTCGGGATTGAAGCGCCCGCGGTAGAATCGTTTGTCCTTTGCCCACCAGTTTTCGAGTCGCGTGAACGTGATCGACCGTCCCTTGTCGAGATCCTTGTCCTTGAGGATGTAGGCGGCCGTGGTGGGAAGGAATCGCCACTGGTAGCGTTCGAGCCAGCCGGGCCCGAAATCCTTCATCGCATGACGAGGATACAGGCTGAAATTGCTGTAGGCGCTGGCGAGATCCGGCTTGTTGGCGAACATCGTGAGCGCGAAGGTCATCTTGTCGTACACCGTCAGCGACTTGTATTTCGTGGTGTAGAAATTGTTGTACCAGGGTTCGTTGAGATGCGGGCTCCTCATGAAGTAGAAGAGGAAGACGACATCATCGGTCGTGATGGGTACGCCGTCCGACCAGCGGGCGTCGGGGTCGATGCGATAGTAGACGGTGGCGGAGCCTGAATCGACGGCCCATTCTTTGGCGACACCGGGAAACACCTTGCCGGGAAGGTTCGGATGATCCTGCAGGATGCGCACCGTGGTGAAATCAAGAAGGTACTGGCGGATTCCGCCGGTGGCCTCCGGTCCGATGGTGCGCAACGTGCGCGGGAAATCCTGCTGATAGTAGGTGAACGTTCCGCCCTTTTCGGCATGCGGGTCCGCGAATTCGGGGAGGTCTGATCCGTCCTCCCATTTCAGGCCGGAAGGAACGTCTGCCGGAGTCTTGAACACATAGAACTCCGGCTGATCCTTGAGCGTCCTGGCGAGGTCCGCTTCCATGTCCGGGGCGGAAGCCGTGGCTCCGGTCGACGATCCTCCGGCGGACGGTTCCTTCCTGCCGCAGGCGGAGAGTGCGAGCAGGGTGCAGAGCGCGGCAATGACAGGGAGGATGCGGGACGGGTGGTGGGAACGGGGATCTGAACTCATTGGTACGTGGTAAATTTCTTGGGATCGAAGGCCTCGCGGATGGCTTCACCGACAAAGGTCACCAGGACCAGCACGATCACGAGCGCGCTGAAGGCGGAGACGACGATCCATGGGGAATTGAGGTTGGAGGTGCCCTGGCGCAGCAGTTCTCCCCAACTGGGCGTGGGCGGAGGCAGCCCGAAGCCGAGGAAGTCGAGGGCGGTCAGCGAACTGATGGCGCCCGCGACGGTGAAAGGCACAAAAGTGACCAGAGTCGAGAGCGTGTTCGGAAGCACATGGCGGAAAATGATGCGTCCCGGCGATGCGCCGAGCACCTCCGCGGCGTGCACGTAGTCCCGCGCCTTTTCCCGGTAGGTGGCCGAACGCATGTAGTAGGTCATGCTGGTCCAGGAGAAGAGGACCACGATGGCGAGCAGCACCCAGAGCTTCATTCCGATCCCAGCGGAGGAGACGACTGACGCGACAATGATGACGACGAAGAGGAACGGGATGTTGGACCAGATCTCTATCAGCCGCTGGACAAGAAGGTCGAACCATCCTCCGAAATAGCCCATGAGGCAACCGACGGCGATGCCAATGAGGTAGGTCAGCGCCATGAAGGAGACCGAGAAGACCAGGGCGTTGCGAAAGCCGTAGAGCAGGCGGGCAAGGATGTCCCGATTGATCTGGTCGGTGCCCAGGTAGTGTCCCTTCCCAAAATCCGGCGGGCGCGGGCGGAAGATCTCACCGGGATAGCAATTTTCCGTTGGACTGTAGGGGATGACGGGCAGCACGACACGATTGTCCGTGCCCGCGAAGTGTTTCCTGAGGTCGCGGTAGTTGACCTCGTAGTCGTAATCGAGTCCGAACTCGCGCCCCGTGTGCACGGCACCGTAGGTCGGGAAATGCCACGTGCCTTCGTACCTCACCGCCAGCGCGCGATTGTTGACTAGCAACTCGGCCACCAGTGAGACCACGACCAGCCCGCAAAGGATCAGAAAGGAGACATATCCCCGCCGGACCTGCCGGAAGCGCCGGAGCTTCTTGCGGGTGAGGGGATTCAGGCGTGGGAAAAGTTGCGGCATGGCGGGCCTACTTGAAACGGACGCGCGGATCGATGATCGCCACCAGGACGTCGGAGAGAATGTGACCAATCAGGATCAGCATCGATGAAATCAGCAGGACACCCATGACGGTCGGGTAGTCGCGGTCCGTGACCGAGGTGTAGCCTAGCAGTCCCATGCCATTGATATCGAAGATCGTCTCGATGAGGAACGAGCCCGTGACCAGGAGGGAGAACTGCTGTCCGAGGTGGGTGGCGATCGGGATGAGCGAATTGCGCAGGGCATGTTTGACGACGGCTGCGCGGAAGGAGACGCCCTTGGCGACGGCGGTGCGGATGAAATCCGCAGCAAGATTGTCCATCAGGTGGTTCTTCATCAGCAGCGTGACCAGCGCGAAGCTGCCGACGGTATAGCAGAAAAGGGGAAGCGCTGCGTGGTGTGCGAAATCCCCGATTTTCCCAAACAGACTGAGTTCATCGAAATCCCGCCCGGTAAAGCCGCCCATTGGAAACCATCGCAACCGGGCTGCCAGGTAGACGACCAGAATGGCGCCGAGCGCGTATCCCGGTATGGCATATCCCGTGAAGACGAGCGCGGAGGTGATATTGTCGATCGGCGTACGGTGCTTGATGGCCTTGATCACGCCGAGCGGTATACACACCGCGTAGACCAGGAAGAGCGTGATCAGGCCGTAGGTGAGGGAGACCGGAACGCGGTCCAGGATGATCTGGAGCACCGGTTCCCCGAATCGGTAAGACATGCCGAAATCGCCGGTGAGGATTTTTTTGAGCCAGAGCAGGTAGGCAGTGACCGGAGGTTGATCGAAGCCGTAGTACGCCTTGAGCTGGGCCATCTGCTCCTCCGAGATCGCGCCACGCCCGGTGTCCGCCCTGCCTCCCCCCATGTCTCCCATCTGTGCCTCGATCAACGATCGTTCCAGCGGCCCGCCGGGCACGACCCGTGTGATGAGGAACACGATGAGCGTGATCCCGAGCAAGGTCGGAGGGATCAGAAGAAATCGGCGAAGGAAGTAATCCCGCATGCGTGGTAACGATGGGCAGAGGCTGACAGGTAATGGCCGCGCAACTTTTGCATCAGCGCAAGCGCCGAGGCGGCATATATGCCGCAATAGTTCCTTTTTCCCACTTTTAGAGCACCTTTCTGGTGTTCGAATGATTCCTGGTCCCGGCGGTCCTCGTATTTCCGGGGTGCACTGCGCGAATTCAATTTGTGCCGATGGCTGGCAGTTAGGACAACATTTCGGAACCTTCCTTTCCTTCGATTGACTATGATGAACGAAAGCGTTTACTTGCAATCTTGGGGCGACAATCCAGCGTGACGACGGTGTTACCCCTTTTGCGTTTACTTTCAAAATCGGGATAAACTACAAGATTTCAACCATGGCAGATTCAGTTGCGAACAAGGGACCGGCACCAACCAAGGAGGAGGCTGCCCTGAAGCCATTCACTCCGGAAGATGAGGTCGCCCTTCGCGAAGCTCTCAAACGCTGTTCGCCTGCCACGGTGGAGGCGGCGGTTCAGTATCGCCGTGTCCGCGATACCGCACAGTTGCCGACGATTGTCATCGGAATCATTGAGCGTTACGTTGAATCGGAGCTTCGGCCGAAACTGCGGGAAGGCGACGATGAGCTCCGGCTTGTCGAGGACCTTGGGGTCGATTCATTGACGATGATGGAAATCGTCATGCTCGTGGAGGAGACGATCCAGGTGCAGACGAACAACGACGAACTGCGCGGCCTGCGCACGGTCGGGGATGTGAAGACCTTCATCGACTGCAAGGTGAAGGGCCTGCCGATCCCGAAACCGGCGAAGTTCATTCCGCTGGAGCAGATCGCGAGCGTGATGCCCGTGCAGCCGCCCTTCCTGTTCGTTAGCGAGGCCCAGGTGGGTGCTCATTCGGCGCAGGGCAAGTACAAGCTGACCGGACAGGAGTTTTTCCTCCAGGGACATTTCAAGAACAACCCGATCCTGCCCGCGTCGATCATGCTCGAGGCACTCGGACAACTCGCAGTCCTTTTCCTCATTGAAGGTTCGTTGGGTGAAGAAGGAAAGGCCGTCGACTCCGGCAAGATTTTCTTCACGAGCTGTGAAGGGGTGCGCTGCCATCGTATGTGCAGGCCGGGTGATGTGCTGACGCTCTCCGTCAAGCCCAAGCGGGTGAAGTCGCCGTTTGCCACGTTTGAAGGTTCGATCCGGGTGGGGCAGGAGAAAGCCGCTGTCGTTGAGGAAATGACCCTCGCGTTTGCCTATGCGGAAGCGGTGGCCCAGCCGGCAGAGGTGCCTGTCAGCGTCGCGCCGGTGATCAAGCCTTCCTCCGAAACCGCCGTGCCTCCGTTGGCGGCTGCCGTCAGAGCCTAGCCTGTTTGCCGGTCGCCCGCCCCGAGGTCGGACGGCGCCGGTATTGTCATCGCCATGCCCAAGGTCTTCGTCACCGGTCTCGGGTTCATCACCAGCATTGGGAATGACCGCGCCGAAGTCACCCGTTCACTCCGGGAGATGCGCCACGGCATGGTGCTCTTTCCGCCGTTTCAGAGACCCGACCTTCCCGTGAAGGTTGCCGCGCCTGTCCGCGGATTCAGCGTCGAATCGACCGATCCCGAGGATTGGACGTTTCCGCCTGGTTATCGTATCAAACGGGAAGTCCTGAGAGGACTGGGTCCAAACTCGCTCTACGCCTATTGCGCGATGCTTCAGGCGATTGCCGATGCAAAACTGGCGGAGCCGGATGTCTCCAACGACCAGACAGGCCTCTACGCTGCCTCGGCGGGGTCCCCGGGTATGCTATACCGGCTGCTCACACAGATGCACGCGCAGGGCGTGATGCGCTGTCCGCCACTCGGCATCGTGGCGGCGATCGCCGGTACGGTTCAGTTCAATCTGGTCGCGCATTTCAAGATCAAGGGCGCATCGACCGGCTTTTCGTCCGCCTGCGCATCCTCCTCACATGCGATGGGCTTCGCCTATGACGAGATCGCCCTGGGCCGGCAGTCGCGGATGTTTGTCGTGGGCGCCGAGGATGGAAACTACGAGACCATTGCGCCGTTTGCGGGCATGCGCGCGTTGTCGCTCAGCACCGATCCCGACACTGCCTCGCGTCCGTTTGACATTGCCCGCGATGGCTTCGTAGGCACGGGCGGGGGAGTGGTGCTTGTATTGGAAAGCGAGGACGAAGTCGCCCGCAGGGGTGTGACTCCCTATTGCGAAGTTGCCGGCTGGGGGCAGGCGTCGGATGGTCACAATGTCGCCATTTCCCACCCCGAAGGAGCCGGGCTGCGTCGCGCCATGGAACTCGCGCTGAAGTGCTCAAGGCTGGAGGCGGGGGCTGTCGACTATGTCAATGCGCATGCCACCTCGACGCCCATCGGCGACGTGTCTGAAGTGAAGGCGTTGCGCGCGGTGCTGGGTGCCCGCGCCGCGCAGACTGCGGTGAGCAGCACCAAGGCGCTCACCGGTCACGGACTTTCGCTCGCAGGGGCGATGGAGAGCGCTTTCTGTGCGCTGGCGATCCGGGACGGATTCATGCCAGGATCGGCCCATATCACGAAGGTCGATCCCGATTGCGAGGGTATCCACATTCTTCGCACCACTTCGGATACGCAGCCTCATGTTGTCCTTAACAACAGCAGCGGGTTTGGTGGTGCAAACGTGTGTTTGGTCCTCCGGAGCACGTGAGCACCGTTCCCCAGTCCGACGCGGAGGCGCGGCTCCCGCGCAAGGGACTGGCCCTCCGATTTCCCACGGCATTTGTCACGGGTGCCGGTGGCGGATTGGGAATGGCCTTCACCGAATGCCTGCTGAATGCCGGCGTCCGTGTCTGGGGCACCAGCCGCGAGATCTCGCGCCTCCAAGCCTTGAACGGGCGACACGGCTTCACTCCGGTCCTGCTCGACCTTGAAGACGGCGATGCTGCCGAAACGGCCTTCCTGTCGGCTGCCGACCGTGCCGGGGGAGCATTTGATCTCCTGATCAACAATGCCGGATTTGGTCAGTTCAGTCCCTTCGCGGATGCCGGGTTTGCCTCGTGGTCCCGACAGCTTGACGTGATGCTCAATACCACGATGCGCCTCACCCATCGTTTCCTCGGGCGGCTGAAGGATCGGGGTGAAATGAGGGGAGGAATCGTGAATGTTTCCTCTGTGGCGGTGGACTTTCCGTTGCCGCACATGAGCGGCTACAATGTGGCGAAGGCGGGGTTGTCGGCCTTCAGCGAGAGTTTGATCTTTGAAATGCGTGGCATGGAGGTCATCGTCGTCGATTTTCGACCCGGTGATTACCGCACCGCCTTCAACCAGTCCATGTCACCCACAACCCTCCTGACCCGGCAACCCGGACTCGCTCCGATATGGCGGAGGCTGGATCACAATCTGAACACGGCCCCTTTTCCGGTTCGCGCGGCGAGGGATCTCGAACGGGCCTTGCTGAGGGGAAGGAGTGGAACCGTGCGGAGCGGCTCGCTGTTCCAGGCGGTGATCGCTCCGTTTCTGTCGAGGTTCGCGCCGGATGCGCTGAAGAGGGCATTGATGGCGCGGTATTTCGGAGCGTCCTGACTCGTGGACCAGGTTCGAATCCTCATTCTGACGTCCAGCACCGGCGGCGGCCACGATGCGCGGGCCGAGGCGATGGCGGAGTGGTGTTTCCAGCTCTATCGCCATGGCGTCGATGTGCGCATCGAGCAGATGCTGGAACGGTCCTCGGTGGTAAACCGCGGAGGGGTGAATCTCTACAACTGGATCCAGCGGCGTCTGCCGATGGCGCACGGCATCTACTATTCGATCATCGAACTGCTGGCGATCCTCAACAGGCGCAATGTGTCCTTTGGCAAGGGCTATTATGTCCGGGTGCTGCGGGAGTACCGGCCCCATCTCATCCTCAGTGTGCATGACTGCCTGAATCGCGGTTATTTCCAGGTCGCACGGGCGGCGCTCGGCGCGGACAGGGTGAGGTGCGTCACCTACTGCGGCGAGTTTTCCGGCGGCTGGGGCTATTCGATCAATTGGATCGAACCGTCCGCGGATCTGTACTTTTCGCGCACGCCGACGGCGCGCGACTACGCCGTGCGAAAGGGAATGCCCCCTGAGCGGTGCCGCGTGCGCGGTCATCTCATGAGGCCCCGCGCCCATCTCGAATCCATGGGTCCGGGCGAGTGCGCGCAGTTTCGTGTGAAACGGCTGGGACTCAAACAGGGCCTTTTCACAATCTTCCTGGCGACCGGAGGCAATGGCGCGAACAACCACTTTTCGCTCCTGCCCGCGCTCCTGCCGTTTGCGCGCTCGGTCCAGGTCATTGTCATTTGCGGAAGGGACAGGGAGACCTTCCATCAGGTGATGCATTGGCGGTCCACCCATCCGTCGTTGAACCTCCATGTGGAGGGATACTCGGACCAGGTACACCTGCTCATGCAGGTGAGCGATGCCATCGTGACCCGCGGCGGCACGACGACCTGCGCAATGGCGCTGCACTTCAGATGTCCGATCCTCTTCAACGCCTACGGTGGAATCATGCCTCAGGAAAATCTCACGTGGAAATTCTTCCGCAATGGCGCGGGTTCCGACAAGATCGAGAGTGCGGACGATTTCAGCCGGATCATTCGAGACTGGATTTCGGACCGAAGCACTTACGACGCCTATCGTGAGCGCTTTGTTTCGCTGCGATATGAGGAGGATCCGACGCTCCTCATCGATGAGGTCGTGGATCTTGCGGGTGCGACTGCAGACCTCGTGCCTGCACGGCAGGTGTTTCCGCCTGCCAATGGAAACGGCCTGCGTCAAAAACAGTAGGGGAGAAATTCATTGTGAGCGCCCGTCCCCTCACGGTTTCCTATCTCTTCACGACGTTTCCCAAATCCACCGAGACGTTTCTTCAGCGCGAGATCCTCGCCATGCAGGCGCTGGGGGCAGACCTGCAGATCCATTCGCTTTGGAAGGGAGGCGGCGATTTCAATGGAATCGAGGTCCGAAGGTTCCGCTTGTGGCGGCTCTTCTGCCTGATCGGAATCATTCCGTGGGTGACGCTGACGCGATGGGACCTGATGTCGCTGCTGCTGCGCGGGCTGTTCACCCGCCGTGCGCCCTCGTGGATCAATTTCTGGGAAAACATGCTGGGGGCCGGTTTTGCGGGTGTGATGGCGGGGGAGTTTCGCAGGCGGAAACCGGACCTCGTGCATGCGGCCTGGGCGGGAGGGCCCGCAACTGCGGCCTGGATCCTGACCCGATTGACAGGGGTTCGATTCAGTGCAGCGGCGCATGCCTACGACATTTATGAGCACGGGGGTGACTGGTGGCTCATGGAAAAGCTGCGCGACGCCGCGTTTGTGCACAC
>JAGOJU010000140.1 GCA_017994935.1 Opitutaceae bacterium | reverse complement strand
AATCGCGCTGCGCACCCTTCCTGCCGTGTCGGTCGACTCGTTCAAAAGGAGAATGACCGTTGCGATTGCCGGGCGGGGCATGGTGAAGAGAAGCGAATTTGCTGTTCCCTTCCAGTTTCGATCGGGCTGGCGGTATAGAGTGATCGCTTCCGAACCGGCGCGGATGCGTTGCGCGTCTGCGATCTTGTTGACGAATGCGACTTCCTCTTCGAACGCCCGCGCGCAGGCGACCACCGCGTCGATTTTTTTTCGCGCTTCGCGGTCGCTGCTGCAGGGTTCGGATTGAGGCAGAGATTCGAACAGGCTCTTGAGCCCGTTGAGGCGGGAAACGAATTCGGTGATCGTTTCATCAAAGCGCAGGAGCAGCCGGTTCCAGTCATCGAGGAACCGCGATGCGGCGAGACCATTCGCATATTCCTGGTCGGATTCCCGGAGGTAGTTTTCGATGCTGCGTTCGATGTAAGCCTGCAGTTTGGGCAGGGCGGCATCGATGTTGCGAATCCCCTCCTCCATGACGGAGACGTTTTCAATCATCTCGCGGCGTTCCATCTCCTTTTTCGAGTCCCTGAAGATGAAGGCCAACAGCGGGCGCGCCGCCTTGGCTGAGGTCTTCTGTTGATCCGTCATCTGCAGCGCATCGCTGATGCGTTTGCGGCTCAACGTGAACGCAGCCTCCCGCACCAACAGATCCTGAAGTCTGTCTGGAATCGAAGCCTTGGAAGAAATTCTCGGCGTGGCCGACATGGGGACTGTTCCTTATCGACCCGGGATATCCCAAAATTTACTAAAAGGTTAGGGCTGAAATCTATCCCGCCAGTTGATTGCACAGGGCAGGTTTCCAGCTGCTGGAAGCCCATCAACGGAATGGAGGGAGGTGGCCGTTCAGAAACCCGCGGTGCCCGGAGTACGGGCGAAGGGAATGACATCACGGATGTTTCCGACGCCTGTGACGAACATGAGCATGCGTTCGAATCCCAGTCCGAATCCGGAGTGAGGCACGCTGCCGTAACGGCGCAGGTCGGTGTACCAGGCGTATTCCTTTTCCGAAAGGTGGTGCTGGCGCATGTTCTCAAGGAGCACCTCGAGACGCTCCTCGCGCTGGCTTCCGCCGATGATCTCGCCTATGCCGGGCACGAGGAGATCCATGGCGCGAACGGTTTTCCCGTCTTCGTTCAAGCGCATGTAGAAGGGTTTCAGGGTGCGCGGGTAATTGTAGAGCGTCACGGGGCACTTGAAATGCTCCTCGGCGAGATACCGTTCATGCTCGGACTGCAGATTGGCGCCCCAGGAGACCGGATGGTCCCAGTTCCGGCCGCTTCGCGTAAGAATGTCGATGGCCTCCGTGTAGGTGCACCGCTGGAACGGACGTTCCAGGACAAAGTCGAGGCGTGACAGCAGGTCCTTGTCGACGAACTTGCTGAAGAATTCGAGATCGGCGGCGCAGTGTTTCCGTGCGTCGCGGATCAGGTATTTCACGAACTCCTCGGCAAGGTCCATGTTCCCTTCGAGGGCGCAGAATGCGATCTCGGGCTCGATCATCCAGAATTCCGACGCGTGCCGGGAGGTGTGCGAATTCTCTGCGCGGAAGGTCGGACCGAAAGTGTAGACGTTGGAAAGTGCGCAGGCAAAGACCTCGGCCTGCAATTGGCCGGAGACGGTCAGGTAGGTCCTCTTGGCGAAGAAGTCCTTCGAGAAGTCGACGCTGCCGTCCGGATTTGTCGGCGGGTTTTTCGGATCCAGCGTCGTGACCCTGAAGAGCTCGCCCGCGCCTTCGCAGTCGCTCGCGGTGATGATCGGCGCATGCACGTACACGAACGAGCGTTCCTGGAAAAACTGATGGATGGCGTAGGCGAGACGGCTTCGTACGCGAAAGACGGCGCCGAACAGATTCGATCGCGGCCGAAGGTGGGCGATCTCCCGCAGGAATTCCAGGGTGTGACCCTTTTTCTGGAGCGGATAAGTGGAGTCGGCGTCGCCGATCACGGCGAATGTGGTCGCGACCACCTCCCATTTCTGACCCTGTCCCTGCGAGGGAACCAGACGGCCGGCAATCTCGACCGACGACCCGGTTGTTGCGCGTGCAATCTGGTCGTAGCCCGGCAGCGAGGCATCCACGATAACCTGTAGACCTTTGAGGCAGGACCCGTCGTTGATTTCGAGGAAGGAGAAAGCCTTGGCGTCGCGCCGTGTGCGAACCCAGCCTTGAAGCAGGATCCCGTCCATCGGGGAGGTGGCATCGAGGGCGTGGCTGACGAGCGTGCGTTGCATGCGGAGGGATTTTCCCCCACGAAGCCAGCTCCTTCAGGCCCTTGCAAATCCCGAAAAGCGGGCCGCGCCGGTCCTGCCGGCGAGTGCTGCCGGGATTGCATCCCGATGGCGCCGGGGGTGATGAATTTCCCGTGAAATTTGGGTCCGGACGGGCGTGATGACAGATGTTAGCAACTGCCCCGGACAGATTCTCGGGAAAAGGACTTCAATTCCTGAAAACTGTCCGATGCCCAAGCTACAGCCGTGACGATACCAACGGTAAAAAACCACCCATAGACCAATTGAATGAATTTTCGTGAAACCTGAATCGAACTAGCAAGGACGATATGCTGTCCGGTGAGTGGAAGTTGAACAACAAGAACACCGTTCCCGCCGCACTACAGGATCTGCTGGTGCGCGAAGCCGCGTTTTCGTTGAGCCGCAAACGCATTGGCGAAGCGGTGGAGGTCGCGCGCGCAAGTCGCGACGCGGTCGCTGCCGCGCGTCCGTTGCTGTCGTTTGTGCGCCAGGATGCAAAGAAGGATCACCGCGAGAAGCTGAAGGAAGCTGAGGAGAGCATCGCGATCCTCGAGGCGGGCGCGAAGAAGCTGGATGTGACGATTCCCGTCCTGCATCAATGCGTAGAGCGAAGCATCGAAAACTACCTCCGCGAACTCGATCCAGAGTACGTCAATGGTCTGTCCGCTTCGAGATTCTCTGCGGACTGGCAGCGCATTCTCGAGCGTTATGAACAGGCGGTCGAGCTGTATGGCGCCGCGCTGGAGCAGTTGCCGGCGTTGCTTGAAACGATGGTGCCCAACGAAATTTGCGGTGCGCATTTTGACGGGCGCCAGGTAATCCAGGACATGGCCGCGCGCGCGAAGGCGATTCTCAGGGAAATCGGTTTCATCAACAAGGTGGCGGAGGCGCAGCGGCTTCGGGCCGGCAGCGGAAACACCTCGCTCGAGCGCCAGCCTGAACGCAATTGGGGAAGCCTTGCCGATTCGCTCCTGGCTGTCCAACCGCTTGCGGCGGCGCGTACCGTGAAACAATTGATCGCGGAGTCACGGGAGGTGCTGGAAAACGTGCACGCGGCCATCAGGAATCAGGCCCGCCTGGCAACCTATGCAGGCGGATATGGTGTGGCCAGCTACCATGAGAGCGTGTGGAACTCCCTGCGTGAGTCGGCGTCTGCCAGGCTTGATCCTGATCAGCTGGAACCGATTCTGGGCGACACCGAGAGACGCATTGAAACCGGGGAACTGGCCGAATTCCTGCCGGAACCCACGCCGTTGCCTGCAGCTGCGCTCGCTGCGATGGCGGCGGCACCGGTTGCAGCGGGAGGGCTTCGTGTTGGTTTTGCCGGCCGAAAAACGGACGCGGCTCCGGTCCCTGCGCCCCCGCCCGTCGTTCCTGCACCGGCAGCTGCGGCGTCGGGGCGGACATTGTCATTGAAGATCCCGGGGCGGAATGCACCCGCGAACGCACCGCGGCCTGGAATTCCGCTCTCTCCGATGACACCGCTTCCCGCGATGGCGGCGCCTTCGTCCCCGGCCGCCGGTCTTGCACCCGTACCGGCTCCAGTTCCGGCTTCAGCTTCCGCTTCCCATGGCACAACGCTCGCTGAGTTGCGCGCCGAACGCGAACGCCTGGATGCCCTGCGCCACGAGACCGATGCCTCGCTCAGAGAGCGCGAGAAATTCCTGTCGCAAAGCGAGGCCCGCCTGATGCAGACGAGTCAGGCCCAACTCGAACGGGAGGTGGAACTGTGGCAGAAGGAGGAACAGCTTCGGGAACTCGGACGCCGCCTGCGCGAACTGCAGCCC
>JAGOJU010000077.1 GCA_017994935.1 Opitutaceae bacterium | reverse complement strand
GCGCGAAAAGCGTCTCGCCGTTAACAATGCGCGGCGCGGTCTGGATGATTCCGGTCCGCGTATTGCGCTCCATCATGCGCACCAACCGGACGAGCGCCTCACCTGTCATGAGCGAGTCCGCATCGAGCACCACCATGTAGCGGTATTTCCTGCCCCATCGTCGAAGGAAGTCCGCAACATTGCCGGCCTTCTTGTTGATCTGCTGACGTCGCTTCCGGTAAAAGACACGGCCAAATCCCCTGACCTGTTTGCATAGCTCGGCCCAGGCGACCTCCTCCTGGATCCATTGGTTCGGCTGGTTTGAATCGGAGAGGATGAAAAAGTCGAAATGCGAAAGGTGGCCCGTCGCCTCCACCGAGCGATAGATGACCCGAAGGCCCTCAAAGACGCGCGACACGTCCTCATTGAAGACCGGCATGATCACCGCGGTTGTCCCGAGAATGGCCGGCTCCTTCTCCCAATCAACGGTGTTCGTGATCGTTCGTGTTTCCCCGCCACGAGTGATCACATGGTACCCGAGCAGGGCCGTCACGAATCCGATTGCCACCTGTGAAAAGAGGACCGCAAAGAGGAACAGGAGCACCCACTCTAGGCCGGTGATGCCACCGAAGCGCCAAAGCAGGTCAGCCATGAACCACGTCGCCAGGGCAGTCAGCGCAAACGCTCCCGAGAAGAACGTCGCACGACGGCGTCCGATTCGGCCGGGATCAGGAGTGTCTGCGGAAAAGAGCGTCATCGCGATTCCCAGGTCCGTTCAGCGGGTGGAATAAAAGATCCCGACAAGGGTCGCGACAAACACCGCCCAGAGGAGAAGGGTGCGCACCAGCGGCCACCGCTCGATTCGTTCGAGCGTTTCGCCTGCGGCTTCGCTGATCGGCCCCAGATCGATTTCGCGCGGGACCATGCTCGACACCGCAAGGTCGGGACCCGCCTGGATAGAACTCTCCCGCATCGTGCGGGCAAAATCCTCCGGCACGTTTTTCATGTCGAGAAAGGCATAGGGCCATTTTTGCGGGCCGTCCGAGAGCAGCAGCGCAACGCGTCCTGCCACGGCCAGACGTTCGTGCGGAAGACCTTTCTCCCCGAGCAATTCAGAGAACCACTCGTCCATGGCCGCCTCCGCCTCCTCAGCCGCCAGCGTCGTGGGCTCGATTGCGGGCGTCGCCTCGTGCCGCCTGGCCGCGCGCTCCAGAATCGCCTGTATCAGGCGGCTCTGATGAAGGCGGTTGTGGATGCGATGCGCCCGAAGGTAGTCCTCGACGCGCACATACGCGGCGTTCCATGCGTCCATCGTACCCGTACGCGGACGAAAGGAGGCAAGCACTGCGGCGGACGCCGGATCCGGTTCAAATTGCATGATTGCGCGATTGCAGGCACCTCAGCCGGTCGCGGGCGGCCAAGCAACGAAAAGTAGGCCTCCGCCAGCCAACTGCAACCTCAAGGCTGCCACAGGAAGGTCCATGTCTCGCTCAGAACGCCCTTCGGCTGCTTGAGGAAACAGCGGAGCTCCACCGGCTTGCCCGACCCATCCGGCTGCAACCCGAAGGCCACCCGCCAGGTGCCATTGAACGGATTCTTCTGAAGCGTCTTGTGAACGAGGATGGCCCCCTTGCCCACATCGAGGACCGTCTCGATCCCCGCATCCGGTCCGCAGGTGCGCAGGTAGGCACCATCGAAGTCGATGGCAAAGCGCTGCACATCCGGCTCGTGGGTCCTGCTTCGTCCAAGGCGTGTCGCCACCGCGTGCCCCGCGGGCGAAGTGCGTGCGCCCTCCTTTCCCTCCGTGAACCAGATGAGACGATAACTGTATTCAAACCCCTGATACGAATTGAGCGGTGTCTCGGGCACCCAGAAAGCGACGATGTTGTCATTCGTTTCGTCGGGCGTGGGAATCTCGACAAGCCGCACCTGTCCCCTGCCCCAGTCGCCGGTCGGTTCCACCCAGGCACTCGGGCGCAGGTGATAGCAGGCCTCGAGATCCTCGTAACTCGAGAATGCACGATCGCGCTGCACCAGCCCGAATCCCCGGGGGTTTTCGTCGGAGAATGAGACCGTTCGCACGGAACGAGGATTCACGAGCGGACGCCACAGCCACTCGCCATTCCCACGCTCCATCAACAGGCCGTCGGAGTCATGCACCTCGGGACGATAGTCGTCGTTGACCGTCATGGAGGATTCCCCATGCCAGAACATGCTCGTCAGCGGGGCGAGCCCCCAGGTCGTGACGGTTTTGCCCGCGCGCGGAAACAGCGCCGCCTTCACCTCCATGGTTGTGGCCCCACCCGGTGCGATGACAAAGCGGAACGCACCGGCAACACTCGGGCTGTCCAACAAGGCGTGGACCACGATCGACCGCGCCTTTGGAGTCGGACGTTCCAGCCAGAACTGTTCGAACACGGGAAACTCCTCCCCGCCCGCATCCGCCGTATTCAGGGCGAGGCCGCGCGCCGAAAGGCCGTACCTCTGCCCCTGGGCCAGCGCACGGAAATAGCTCGCCCCCTGAAATACGGCCACTTCATCCCACACGTTCTCCGCATTCAACGGGTTCAACAACCGGAATCCCGTGAACCCGAGGTCTGCCGGGAGCGGGCCCAGCTGCAGCTCATCGCCAAACTGGAACATCGAGGAATCGTACGGGATCGGCGTGACCGCGCCATGGTCGACCTGCGACACCTGCACCGTCCTGTTGTTGATGAAGCCGGGATGAAAAAGCTCGAGGCGGAATGGAAGCCCTTCGCGACGCCACACCGCACGTTCGCCAACGAACTGGATCCGCCGGTACTGGTCATAGGTCAACGCCTGCAGCCAATCGGGCACGCGTGACTTCCTGGCCACGTAGGGCGATGCGGCGAGTGCCCTGGCCTGAATCTTCACGCTTTCGAAATCGAATGGCCGCTCAGCGGCCGACGTGGCTCCGGCCATCGCCACGAACAGAAGGAATCCCCAAGCCTTGAAAGCTGTGGTGCGTTTCATTTCTCCAGATAATAGCGCCGTTGCTTTTCGGAGATCGGGAGCTCCACACGCTCCATCACCTTGAGCAGGTCCTCCCAGACCGCACGTTTGGCGCGGTTCGAGGCATTTCGAAGGATGTAGCTGGGATGATATGTCACCATGACCGGCTTTTCGGCAAAAAGTTTCCACTGCCCCCTGATCTCTCCGAGTGTCTTGAAGCTTCCCACTCCGAGCAGACCCTGGGCTGCGGTCGATCCAAGCGCCACAATGACCTGCGGATCCACAATCTGGAGCTGCGCCTCGAGATAGGGCAGGCAGTATTTCAATTCCTCTGCCGTCGGAGGGCGGTTCCCCTCCTGCTCATGTCCCGACGCTGTCGGCATTTCCGGTCGCCAGTTCATGATGTTGCCAATGTACACCTCCTCGCGCTTCAGACCCATTCCCTGGATCATGCGCGTCAGCAACTGCCCGGCAGGTCCCACGAAAGGCTCGCCCTGAATCTCCTCCTCCGCGCCCGGGGCCTCTCCGCAAAAGAAAATTTTTGCATCGAGATTGCCGACACCCACCACCACCTGTTTGCCCGGTCGCACGCGTTCGCGACACACCGGATCATCGAGGACACGATTTCGAAGCCATTCCATCCGGCTGGACTTGTCGCCCTGAGGCAAGGTCACCGTTGGCGGTGGTGCGATACCGGCAGGCCTCGCATTAGGTTTGTCCGGAGGTTCCGCAACCCGCTCGACTGTCTTCTCGGCCGCTCGCACCTCAGCCTGGGTCTCAACGGCTGTTCTCAAGCGGGCAAGGGTTTCAGGTGCGACCGGCACTGACTTCACTCCGTCCGCCTTCAGGCGTCGCAATTCGTCAGTCAGGGCCAGGAGAATCTTGCGCATGGAAAATCCCTACTCCCCAGGATGGCCTGAAAACCGCGGCGCCAGCAGTTTCTCCACGTACTTTCCCAGAAGATCAAACTCAAGGTTCACGCTGTCCCCGGGCTTGCGTCCCTTCAGGTTCGTCACCTCAAGGGTGTGCGGAATGATCCAGACGGAAAACGCATCGCCATCGACTTCGGCCACCGTCAGCGACATCCCGTCGATCGCAATGCTCCCCTTGGGTATGAGGTAGCGCCCGAATCCGATCGGTACCGCAATCCTGAGATAATGATCGGCCCCCCGCTGCTGAAACTGCTCGATCCTTCCGGTCCCATCGATGTGCCCGGTCACAAAATGCCCCCCCATCTTTCCACCGAAAGCCAGGCTGCGCTCAAGGTTGATGGCATCGCCGGATGCAAGGCTTCCAAGGTTGGTCAGACGCCTGGTTTCCTCCAGGACGTCGAACTCGACCACACCGGCCGCAGCATCGCACGCGACCGCTGTCAGGCAGCATCCATTGACGGCAACGCTGTCACCCAGCGTCAGCCCTTCCAGTGCCACACGCGCATGGATTCTCAACCGCCAGCCTGTGCGTCCGGCGGTAAACTCCAGAATACGACCCGTCTCTTCAACAATGCCTGTGAACATAAAAGCCGGGCCGACAAGAGGAACCCAGGCTTTCCAGCCAGGGCTCCTTCGCAAGCCCAGCCCTACCAAAAGCCAATTCCGCCGGATGGCTATTTCAATTTGATGCGCAGGACCTGGGTATCGCCACCCCTCCGGATCAGCAAGACAGTCTCCGCTTTCGAACCATCGGCCTGGATTGCGGCAAGCTGGTCCACCGCCTCCTTGTAGGACTTCACCGGCGTGCCATCGATTTCCTTGATCCAGTCGTCCGTGAGCAGACCCGCAGTCGCGGCCGGCGAATTCGCCTTCACGAAATGTGCGATCACACCTTGGTGCTCAGCCACCGGAGCGCGGCGCATGATGCCGTCCCCGTAGACAAACTCACGCGCTGTGAAGCCCAGCTTGTCGAAATACTTCCGCTCCGCTTCCCGGAACAGCTTGGGCTCCTCGACCAGTTTCGCAGCCACATCAACGCGCTCGCCATTGCGCAGGACCGTCACCTTGACGACGTCTCCCACCGCGTGGCGCGCCACCTCGCGAGCAAGATAGTTGACCATCACCCGGTCGGGCTTGAGTCGCGGAAGCGGCTTTCCGTCCATCGCCACCACCACATCCCGTGGCTGGAGTCCGCTCTGCTCGGCCGGGCTTCCCGCCAGCACTTCGCTCACCACCACACCGATGTCGATCTTGAGATGGGCAGCGACCTCGGGATCCGTGGGCTGCAATCCATACCATCCGAACCATGGCACCGAACGGCCATACACGTTCAAGGGACGCCGGTTCAGGTAGGGAAGGATTTCGTCGGCGACTTGAAAGGCGCCGGTTTCACCGATGTTCACGAGCGCCACCTGCTCACCGGTTGGGCTGCGCTGCGAAAACTGCAGGTAGCTCTGCGCAAATCCCGGCATTCCGAATCCGAGAAACACTCCCTTCGAATCGAATACCGGAAGTCCCGGGCCGGCGACATCGTCCATGCACACCGCGGTCCGCTGAGGGATTGTCTGCATCAATGCCACCCGCGCTGCGAGCAGGTAGGGAGCAAAATCCTCGTCCTTGGCCCGCAGTGCGATGCCCCACACCTCCTGCGCCAGTTGCACGTCCGTCCTGGCGGCGGCGGGTCCGGCAAAGTCGGTGACCGGCACAAGCGAAGGCCAGAGTGATTCCGCCACTTTCACGTAGTGCCACGTCGTGAAGACATCCTGGCCGATATACGTCGCGCTGGCGTAATTCCTGACATTCCCGCCGGGCAGGTACACGCGGAAGTCCTTCAGTTCGGTTGGAGTCGAGCGCACATTCACGGCTCCAGCGGAAAAGACGACCGTGCCTTCCTTGTCGATCACGGTGCCGAAAATCACCGTCGGGCGTCTGTCGAGTTCGGTCTCCGTGAAGAATTCGATCGCGACCACAGACTTGAGCCGCTCCTTCCACAGGTCGCGAATCTCTGCCGCGCGGGACATCAATGCGAGACCTGCGAGGGCGCATGCCATCAGAAAGCGTCTCGCAACGAGGCGTCCTCCTGACGTGAACGGGATGGAAATCCGCTCCGGGTCGGAGCATGATTTCACCGGAGGGGATACTGACATTGAGGGGGATTTCATGGCTTTAAGATGTAGAGGGAAACCTGGAAAAACCGCTGCGCTTCCACGAGCGTGGGCTCTGGCTTTGCTTCGTATGCCGAATAAATCTTCTGCGCAACATCGACCGAGGTGATCTTTTGCTGGTTGATGCTTGTGATGATGGCACCGTGGCTGAGGCCCGCCACGGCAGCCGGAAACCCGGCCTGGACTCCCAGCACGATAAGGCCAGTCGCATCCGGCAGTTGGTTGTTCCGCGCATAGGCTTTCGACACCTTGCGAACGGTCAGGCCCCACTTCTCAAAGGCCAGCTCCTCGCCCACCTGGCTTTCCAGTTTTTCCGTCACCACTGGAAAATCCCGCGTCTCGCTGCCCCGTTTCACCGTCAACACGACGGTGCTGCCGACGGGCCGGCTCGCGATGGCATTCTGGATTGGAGGAAGCTGCTCCGGAAACCGCCCATCCACCCGCTGGCCATCGATCGCCAGCAGGACATCCCCCGCCCTCAGCCCGGATCCGGCGGCCGGCGAGCCTGGATCAACGGAATTGATCAGCATGCCTTCATTCGACGCCAAAGCATAAAACCCTTCGAGGTCCAGGAGTTCGCGGGGAACGATCCCGATATAGCTTCGTGTGATGGACCCGTCATGGGCCAGACCATCCGCAATATTTCTCGCAATGTTACCGGGAATGGCGAAACCGAGATTGTTTGCGCCGAGATAGCCCCGGGAACTGATTCCAATCACCGCCCCCTTTTCCGTCACGAGCGGTCCACCGGAATTGCCCGGATTGATGGCCGCGTCCGTCTGCAGCCAGGTGTTGAACTCTCCCGTTTCGTACCCCCGTACGCCCCGGCTGTCCTGAAAGTACCGCCTGTTGTTGGAAATGATGCCGCGTGTCACCGTACGGGTAAGCCCATGTGGCGTTCCCACGGCATAGACGACCTGCCCCGGATAGAGCTTATCGGAATCTCCAAACAGCGCATGCGTGAATTTCAGTTTCCGGCGGCCGATCTCGCCCAGGTCGAGCTGAAGGAGCGCCAGATCGGTCCAGTGATCCCAGCCAACGAGCTTCGCACCGACACGCTCCAGACTGGACAGGGTTACAAGCAATTCGATGGCCTTGGGGCTGGCCACGTGGGCATTTGTCAGAATGAGCCCGCTCTTCGAAACAATCACTCCCGATCCTACGCCCGCCGAAAAGCGCTTCACCCCGGTGTCGTAGGACACCTCCCTAACATCAATGCGGACGACTGCATTCAGCAGCTCATTGAAGCTCTTCGCCATCCCTGCCGCCTGGACAGAAAATGCGCCAAGGAAAAAACATAAGACTCCCGGGAGGACCCCACGCAGCGTCGTTGACGCACCCTTCGAAAGATTTACGCTGGTCCGTTCATTCAAATGGCTACGCATTGCAAAGAGTACGACTTTCTCCAAATCGAGCCGCATTGGCAATCATTCTGGGATCAAACCCGAGCCTTTCGCTCGGAGCCAGACTGCACTAAGCAGAAGTATTACGTACTCGACATGTTCCCCTACCCATCCGGGGCGGGGCTCCATATCGGTCATCCCGAGGGCTACACGGCCACGGACATCCTCGCGCGCTACAAACGCGCCAAGGGTTTCTCAGTGCTGCATCCCATCGGCTGGGATGCCTTCGGCCTTCCCGCAGAACAGCACGCAGTAAAGACCGGCACCCACCCGGCGAGCAACACGCAGAACAACATCACCAACTTCCGCAGGCAGATCAAATCGCTGGGTTTCAGCTACGATTGGGACCGCGAAATCGACACAACCGATCCGCGTTATGTGCGATGGACACAGTGGATCTTCCTTCAGCTTTTCAAACGCGGTCTCGCCTACGTCGACGAGCGCCCGGTCTGGTGGTGCCCGGAGCTGAGGACGGTTCTCGCCAACGAGGAGATTGTGGACGGCCGCTCGGAGGTCGGTGGATTTCCGGTGGAGCGTAGAAACCTGCGCCAATGGGTCCTTCGGATCACCGCCTATGCCGAACGTCTCCTCAACGATCTGAAAGGCGTCGACTGGCCCGACTCCACCAAACGCATGCAGGAGGCATGGATCGGCCGCAGCGAAGGCGCCGAACTGCTTTTCCCCCTGGAAAACGAATCGCTCGGCGACCTCAAGGTTTTCACGACCCGTCCCGACACCCTCTATGGCGCCACCTACATGGTCATCGCTCCCGAGCATCCGCTCGTCGAGCAGCTCACCACGCCGGAGCACCGTGCCGCCGTGGATGCCTACCGCCGGAAGGCGGCTTCCAAGAGCGACCTCGAACGCACCGACCTCGCAAAGGAAAAGTCGGGCGTTTTCACCGGGTCCCATGCCATCAATCCGGTCAACGGCAATCGCATCCCCATCTGGATCGCCGACTACGTGCTCATGGGTTATGGCACCGGCGCGATCATGGCGGTGCCGGCTCACGATGAGCGCGACTACGACTTCGCCCTTCAGTACCATTTGCCGGTCGTGCGTGTGATCGAGCCGGGCGACACCTCGATCTCCGCCGAGGAACGGGAAAAACTTCCCTTCGTGGGCGACGGCAGACTGGTGAATTCCGGACCCTACACCGGCATGGACTGGAACGAGGCGAAGAAGCGGATGACGGCCGATCTCGCGGAGAGGAACCGAGGGCGGGCCACCGTCAATTACAAGCTGCGCGACTGGCTGTTCTCACGGCAGCGCTATTGGGGCGAACCCTTCCCCATTCTCTGGGTCCGGGAAGAGGATTACCAGCGGGCGGCGGCTGCCGGCCTGAGCGAGTTGCCGCAGGAACCCGTGACCTACCGCGATGCCGCGTCAGGGATCACCTGGTTCGCACTGCCGTTGCCCGGGAAGATGCTGCCCCAGACGCTTCCTGACGTGCAATCGTACCTGCCGAGCGGTACAGGCGAGAGCCCTCTCGCTAACGTCCCCGATTGGCTGGAACTCTGGTACGATGTCTCCACCGGCAACAGCGTTCCGGCCAGCGGATCGCGCCCTGAAGGAGCCTCATGGATCCGCGCGAGGCGCGAAACCAACACCATGCCCCAGTGGGCGGGCTCCTGCTGGTACTACCTGCGATTTCTCGACCCCAACAATTCCGAGGCATTCGCTTCAAAGGAAGCCCTCCGCTACTGGGGCGTGCCCGACCTCTATGTCGGCGGCGCGGAGCACGCAGTACTCCACCTGCTGTATTCGCGTTTCTGGCACAAGGTGCTTTTCGACATTGGAGCCGTCCCCCAGGAGGAACCCTTCAAGAAGCTCTTCCATCAGGGCATCATTCTCGGCGAAGACGGCGAAAAGATGTCAAAGAGCCGCGGCAATGTCGTGAACCCGGACACCATCATCGCCAGTCACGGGACCGACAGCCTGCGCCTCTACCTGATGTTCCTGGGCCCGCTTGAAGCCATGAAGCCATGGAATCCACGCGGGATCGAGGGCGTGCACCGCTTCCTGCACAAGGTCTGGCGTCTTGCCATAGGTCAGGATGGACAGCCCAACGCCAAAATCAGCACGTCCGCCCCTCCGGCCGCCGCGCTCGAAAAGCTGAGGCACGAAACCATTCGCAAGGTGGGTGAGGACATCGAAGCGTTGCGCTTCAACACGGCCATCTCGCAGATGATGATCTTTGCCAACGCCCTTCAGGAGGCACCGACCTTCTCCCGCGAGTCGATCCTCACGCTTGTCCAGCTGCTGGCTCCATTCGCCCCGCACCTTGGCGAGGAACTCTGGGCACGCCTCGGCGAGACCGCTTCGCTTTCGACCGCCGCCTGGCCCGTCTACGACCCGGCCAAATTGGTCGCCACCGAGCAGAAGGTGGTGGTTCAAATCAACGGCAAACACCGCGGTGAACTGCACACCCCTGTCGGCGCCTCCCAGGAGGCGGTGATGGAGCTGCTGCGCGGCCAGCCCAGATTCTCGACCCTTATCGAAGGAAAAACGCTCAAACGCACGGTCTTTGTCCCAGGCAGGATTCTCAACCTGGTGTTGGAGTAAACATTGACGGAGTCCCCGCTCTCAGGGTTATTACTCACCCTGATCGAGCCCCGTTGCGTAATAGCCCTTACGGTTTGTAGGTTGATGCCTTTCAACTGCCCGAGCCTAATGTCCGCATGATCGCGTTTTGCCCATCACGCTGGATCTTCATGACCACCGTGCTCGCGACCGCGTGCCTTCTTCCGGTCGCCGGTCTCGGCCAGACGCGGGCCGGGGGTCCGGCTGGAAAACTCTACGTTGCCGAAATGGAGGGCGCCTCCGAAATCGATTCGCGCACACGCATTCAGGAAATGGTCAGGAAGGCGGTCTACGATGCCGACGACTCCATCATCCAGACCAAGGCGGGAGCCACCAACACCCTCGTCTTCTCAAATGGCGTCGGCATTTTCCTCGACCCGGAAACAACGCTGCAGGTCGATCGTTTCACTCAGCAGCCTTTCCAGCCCAACCGGGCGGACCTCGAGCTTGAACCCTCGGTCTCCCGCATGTTTCTCAGCCTGCGCAACGGAAGTGTCGCCCTCTGCACGGGAAAAATGCTCCCGGGCAGCATTCTTGAAGTCACGACTCCGCATGCCACGGTTTCCATCCGTGGAAAACGCGTCGTGATCCAGACAAATGTCATGGGAACGACGGTCTCTCTCCTTGAGGGCGATGTCACAGCCCGTCTCGGTGCAGATGATGCCAGCGGCCAGGTCCTGCTGCCGAATCAGCGTGCCATCATCCGCCAGGGCCGGCTCGGTGATCCGCTTCGTATCGTCATCGAACCCATACCCGAGGAGCTGCGCCGCGGCTTGGAGGACCGGGCGGCATTCGCCTGCATGGCACGGCACACGGTGTATTTCGACACGGAGGAGGGCACACCCGGCGCGACCCTGCGTGCGCGCCCGGGAATCAGCGTCTTCAGCACAACCGAGCCCCCGGACAACGAGAACGTGGAGCCTATTCCGGGCGTGCCTCCGGTGCCGGAGATCCCCACCTACGTGAGCCCTTCGGAAATCCCACGGCCGCCAGCCACCACGACATGAGGTCCCGGATCGCGCTGACATGAAGCCGTTACATCGACTGCGCTCCGCATTGGGCGGGCTGGTCCTGCTCGGATTCACCGCACCCGCGCTCATGGCCCTGCTGCGTTGGAATGACGGCAAGGAGGAGGTCTACCTGGTGCTCAACTCGGCGCTGGGCTGGGATTCAAACCTCTTCGCAAGCGCGGACGCAAAATCCGACACGCTGTTTACCGCATCCGCCGGAGCCGACTACGAACGGCGGGCGGGCATGATCGGCGTCAATGCCTCGGCCGGAGCGGAAGTGGGGAGGTTCTTCGAATACACGGGCGAAAACTACGTCAATCCGCGTGCCTCGGTCGAGCTGTTCAAGAACTCCGGGCGCACGACCGGAAACATCCGGCTGGGCATCGCGAAGGAGAGCAGGGCTGATGTCGCCGCCAATATTCGCGCGGAATCCTGGAACACCGATGCCGCGGTGCAGGTGCGTTATCCGGTCATACGGCGCTACTCGATCGCCGGTTCCCTCGGCTACAACTTCCAGGATTTCACCGACAATGCCCTGCTCGTCGATCTGACCACCTACACTGCCGCTGCCGATCTGCTGTATGCACGGGACTCCAAACACGACCTGTTTGCCGGCTACCGGCTGCGCCTCACGGACAGCCAGCTCGGTACCTCCTCCTACGACCACGCCTTCACCGTCGGAATCACGGGACGGATTGCCCCGAAATTCAATGGTACCGTGCGCGTGGGGTATCAGTTTCGCGACACCAGCGGGCCCGTGCGCAACGAGGATTTCTCCGGGCTGAATGCGGGCATTGCCGTCACCTGGACCCTCACACGCCGCCTGAACATGACCGCCCAGGTATCGAAGGATTTTGCCACGACTTCGACCGACATCAGCAATGACTCCTTCATCAGCGCCCTGGAGGCACGCATGGGCATCAACGCCCGGCTGAGTGTCTTCGGCGGGCTTGCCTACGGCATCAATGATTTCCTGGGCAGCCGCGGCGCCGGCAGGCGGGATGAATTTACGACCATCAGCGCAGGCGGAAAATACACGCTGAACGAGAAGGTCAGCCTGTCGCTCACAGCCAGCCACCTAGAAAACTCGTCAAACGTCTCAATTGCCGACTATGATCGGGATTCCGTTGTCCTTGGACTCAACTGTCGATTCTAACAAGCCCGCCCCATGCACCCGTCGCAGCCCCTTCCCGTCCGCAAATTTTTCCGGGGCCTGTGGCTGATCATCGCCCTCGCCGCGTGCGCCACCCCTGAACTTTGTGCGCAGCGCCTGCCCGCAACCACGGGCAATGTTCCCCTCACCTACACCATCGCACTCACCGATCGCCTCCGCATCGGCGTCTACCAGGAGGACGATCTCTCGATCATCGCCCGCGTCGATTCGCTCGGATGCGTCAACCTTCCGCTCGTCGGCGAAGTGAAGGTCATGGGCCTGACCATCGCCGAAGCCCAAAAGGCGGTCGAGGAGGCCTACGTGAAGGGACGCTTCCTCCGCACTCCGCAGGTCACCATCAATGTCGAGGAATACGCCCCGCGCGAAGTCTCCATCCACGGTCAGGTGCGAACGCCTGGGCGTTACTCGCTGCCAATCGAGGCGACGATGACCGTCCTCGATCTCGTCACCAAGGCCGGGGGATTGACCGATACGGCGAAGGGCTCGGAGATCACCGTGACCCGCGTCTCGGCGGAGGGGAAACGATCCACCTACACGATCGATGTGGAGAGTCTCATCAAGGGCCGGGACAAGGCGGATGTGCAGAAGAACGCACTCCCGCTGCTGCCGGGCGATATCGTCAACGTACCCGAAAGAATCATCTGATCACGCGCCATGGCGGACACTCCACAGAAATCCTATGGCCCGGGCACCCAGAAGGGCTACGCGCGCGATGAGTTCCTCGCCGAGCGGCGCACGCTGCGCGACTACTACATCATCCTGCGCGAACGGCTCTGGATCTCCCTTCCGATCGCCCTGCTGGTCGCGCTGGGATTCGGGTACTATCAGGCGCGCAAGACGCCGCTCTATTCCGCGATCGCCACGATGCAGTTCGAAAAGCCCGAACGTGTCGTCCTCGAACAACAGGTCGTCGATCCGTCCGTCACGAGCGAGATTGACGTCAACACCTACCTCCTGACACTTCAGAGCGCCCGCATCCGCAACCGGGTGCTCGCGTCGCTGACCCCGGCGGAACTCGCATTGGTGCAGAAGCCGTACCTCGACGACGTACCCGCCGGCAAACCACCCCCAAGTCCCGACACCGCGCTCGGAGTCCTCACCGCCACCGCGATCCGCAACAGCTACCTGATGAGCGTCGCCGTGGCCCACCGCGATCCTCAGGCGGCCGCTCTGATCGCCAACCGCTACGTCGACCAGTTCATGCAGGATCTTCTCGATCGGGTTGGCGGCAGCAATGACTACGCGGTCGAATCCCTCAAGAGCGCTGCGGAAAAGCTCCGCCAGAGTTCAGAGGAGGCCCAGGTCAAGCTGATGGCCTACATGCGGGAGAAGAATCTCGTTTCGCTCGACAACAGCGTGAACATCGTCTCCGAGCGCCTCCGCCGGGTCAACGAAGCGCTCGTGCGCATCCGCGAGGAGAGGCTCGGAAACGAGCAGCTCTACGCCCAGGTCGAGGCCTTCCGAAAGGAGGGCCGAAGCCTTCTGGAGATTTCCTACATCGCGAACCACGGCTCCATTCCTGCGATCCGCACCCAGCTCAATACCCTCATCCGCGACCGGTCGGTCTTCGAGGAACGTTATCTGGAGAAGCATCCGACGATGATCAAGCTGGCCCACGCCATCACGATTTCACAGCAGCAGCTTGATCGCGCCATCGACCTCGCCGTGAAGGATCTCGAAAGCACCCTGGAGCGCATCCGCTCGCAGGAGCGGACCTTCGAGGCCGAGTTCCGCGAACAGGAGCAGGCCCAGCTCCGGCTGCGCGACATCTCCGTCGACTATGAAACGCTGAAGAAACAGGCGGACGTCGCCACCAACAACTACACCCAGGTTCTCAACCGCCTGACAGGCGTCACCACCAGCAGCAACCTGCAGAAGTTCCCCGTCCGGCCACTCGACCGCGCCACTCCTCCCGACCGGCCCTTCACTCCCAATCTCGACCGCATCATGCGCAACAGCGCAGGACTCTTCGTGCTCGTTTTCCTCGGCGTGGCCTTCAGCCTGAGCATGGTCGACGATCGTATCAAGAGCGCGTGGGACGTCGAAACCTTCATCGGAGTCAACCTTCTCGGCATCATCCCGGAGCTATCGTCCGTCAAGGATTCCGAGAAGTACTCGATGGTGATGGACAACAGGCAGTCCCCGGGCACGGAGGCATTTCTCAGCATCTACAGTTCGGTCAAGATCCACTCGAAACTCGACTTCCCGAAAAGCATCCTCGTCACCTCCACAATCCCGGGAGAAGGCAAGACCCTCGTCTCCTGCAACCTGGCCGGCAGCTTCGCGCGTCATGGAAAATCCACGCTCCTCATCGACTGCGACCTGCGCCGTCCCATGCTGCACCGGCACTATCAGCAAAACAATGAGAACGGTCTCATTTCCTGGTTCCAGAACGGCGCATCCCTGGAGGGTGATCCCCTGGCCAACTCCCACCTGGGCATCACCAAGGTAGGCGACAACCTCTGGCTGCTCTGTTCGGGCGGCCGATCCAAGACGCCCACCGAACTCCTCGACAATCCTGTCTTCGGAAAACTGCTGGAGCTGCTGAAGACGAAATTCGATCTCCTGGTGATGGACTCACCGCCGCTCGGAGCAGTGACGGACTCCATGCTGATCGCCAGTCGGTCGGATGAAATCGTCTACGTCTGCCGCTTCAATCGTGCCTACCGCAAACACATCCGGCTCTATTTCAATGCGCTTCGCGACGGGAAAAACGAGATCCTGGGCATCGTCCTGAACGGCCTGTCGCCGCGCCGGATCGAATACTACACGAACTACCGCTACTACCGGAGCTACAAGAAGTATTACGGCTCCCAGACGTAGCCCGAATGGCTCGCCGGCCGGAAAAGATGAAGCCAACGGGCAAGCATTGCACCTCGGTTTCACACCGATCGGTTTTTGGTGGAATGGCACCCCGAATCTGCGTCCCTCAACCGAATCCGCGGATGAACCGGATTGAGAACGCCTGCATTCGCCCTCCGTGCGCTTGACAACGTTCCCAACCGGGAGGGGCACGCTCCGTCCTGCCCGGTTCGATTCTCTGCGAGAGCATGCTGTATGTCGTCACCGCCGGAATGAACCGTGAGCAAAAAATCCTCTCCATCCCGCACGTTTTCTCCACTAGCCCGACTTCGCCAACTGGAGGGTATAAAATGCGCAAGTCATTGATTCATCGTTGAAGCATCCGAAAAGTCGGGCCTACAAGGCTGGGTTGGGCGGAACAGGCGTTCGGATTCTTGGAGGGGGC
>JAGOJU010000139.1 GCA_017994935.1 Opitutaceae bacterium | reverse complement strand
CCGTGAAATCAGGCCCATCCAATATGCACATGATTGGCGCATCTAAGCCCTGCCCATGCATGCTATTGTCTGGCAACATTACTGCAACGTCTCATCCGAATAGGGTGTATTAGCACTGAGCCCAATTCCCGTTGATAGAATCGATCCGATCGACGATGATTCCTCCATCCCCACTTAGTGTGTCCGCAAAAATCATGAACAGCATCCATCCGCGCTTTCTCGCGTGCGCCTTGGGCTTCCTCGCAAGCCTTTCACTCGTGCCCCAATCCTTCGGTGCACAATACGATCAGCGCCTCATAAATATTTCCACTCGGGCCCGAGTCGGCACTGGCGACAACAACGCCGTGATCACCGGCTTTGTGATCAGCCCTGGCGGATCGAAACAGGTTCTCATCCGCGCCGCCGGTCCGAGCCTCACCCAGCCTGCGATCGGCATCCCCACCGCGCAGGTGCTGTCAAATCCGCGCATCGAGGTCTACAACAGCGATCAGGTAAAAATCCTCGAGAACGACAACTGGAACGTTTCCAGCGGTGGATCTCTCGCAACGGCCGCCGACTTCGCTTCGGTCGGCGCATTTCCTTTCACGAACAACAACGATGCCGCCCTGCTCGCGACGCTCGCCCCAGGCGGATACACGGTGAAGGTTTCCGGTTCCGGCACAACGACAGGCATGGTGCTCGCGGAGGTGTACGACGTGACCGGTGCCCCGCAGATGATCAATCTTTCCACCCGGGCCGAGGTACAGACCGGTGCCAATATCGTGATCGCCGGACTGGTTGTTGCCCCGGGTTCCGGCGTCCGTCGACTGATGGTCCGCGCTGTTGGACCGACGCTCTCCCAATTCCAGGTAAACAACCCACTCGCCAATCCGACGATGGCGATCCTAAACGCTTCCGGCACCCAGATCGCCAGCAACGACAATTGGGGTTCAGATGCCAACACAGCCGCCACCCTGACAGCGGCGGCCAAGGCCAACGGCGCATTCCCTCTCGCAAGCCCAAGCAGCCTCGACTCTGCGCTGATGATCGACCTCGCTCCTGGCAGCTATACCGTTCAGGTAAGTGGCGTCGGAAACACCACCGGAGTGGCGCTCGTGGAGGCGTACGATTTGACGCCTTCGAATCTGCCGCTGGTCAGCGTTCTTGCTTCCAAGCCATCGACCGATACCTCCGCGGGCGCCAGTCCGGGAGTCTTCACCATTACACGCACAGGACCGACCACGCAGGCGCTCCCGGTTGCCTATACGCTCTCCGGCTCCGCTGTCGGCGGCGTTGATTTCGTGAACGTGCCAGGCTCGGTCACCATTCCGGCAGGGGCCAGCAGCGCAACCGTCGAGATCAAGCCCTATGCGACAACCCAGACAACCTCCACCAACAAGTCCGTCACGCTGACTCTCGCCTACAATTCAGCCTACGGCTCCGCCACGAACAATGCGGCGATCGTTTCAATCTACTTCAATCCCGGCAGTCTGTTCATTTCATCCCTCAGGCCTTCCACGACCGCCACGGATTCGGTCGGCTACGGCAGCTCCTCAATTCGGCTGAGTTCCGACCAAACCTATGCCTTGGTCAACCTGAGTTTCTCCGCGCTGTCGTCCCCGCAGACAGTCACCTACCTGCGCTATGGCTCGATCAATGACAGCGGTGCAGCCTACCTCTTTCAGATTCCCAATGGCCAGGCCTCGGGTGTCCAGTGGGACATCCGCGACAGCGGGCAATACACCGCCGCCGAACTCGTGCAGGCTCTCAAGGAAGGCCGCATTTTTGTCAGTGTGGAATCCACCAGCTACCCAACGGGTGAACTGATGGGTTCCTTCGTGAAGAGCTCCGGCAGCACGGTGTTCACACCTCCGGATGATCCCCCTGTTATTAGCCTCGTGAATCCCACTCCCGCAGAGGCGGCAAAATTCCTGACGCAGGCAAGTTTCGGCGCTACCCAGCCAGCGATCGATGAAGTCATCCAGAAAGGTTACCAGGCTTGGATTACCGATCAGATGAACATTCCCGCTGCTTCGCATCGCGCCGCGGTGATGGCTGACTTTGCCGCCAACAATGCTGGCGGCCAGAACCGGGATGCAAACACGAACCTTTATACCCGCCCTGGTCAATCGCACCGGCTGAACACGTGGTGGAAATTTGCCATCCAGGGCAATGATCAGCTCCGCCAGCGCGTCGCCTTCGCGCTCTCACAGATCATGGTGATTTCCGACCAGAACGGCGTCGTCAACAGTTGGCAGGAGGGCGCGGCCAACTACTACGATACCCTGGCAAAGAATGCCTTCGGCAATTTCCGCCAGCTTCTTCAGGACGTCACGCTCAATCCGATGATGGGCATCTACCTCACCTACCTGCGCAACAGGAAGGCCAACGGAGGGAGCCTGCCCGACGAGAACTACGCCCGCGAAGTCATGCAGTTGTTCACCATCGGACTCGTCGAGTTGAACCCCGATGGCACGCTGCGTCTGGATGCACAGGGCCTGCCGATTCCGACCTACGACCAGACGACCATATCCGAGACCGCAAAGATTTTCACTGGCTGGGGCTATGCCCAGAACTATACCACGAATCCAAGATTCACGGGAGGGGGAAGCGGCAATCCACCCGCAAACGGCAGCGACTACATTGACCCGCTGCGACTGTTTCCCACAGATCACGAGGACGGGCAAAAGACGATCGTAACCGGCAAGGTGATCCCCGCCGGCCAGGGTGGCCTCAAGGATCTGAACGACACGCTCGACACGCTGTTTAATCATCCGAACACCGGCCCCTTCATCAGCCGCCAGCTCATCCAGCGTCTGGTCACGGCGAACCCGAGCCCGGCGTATGTCTATCGGGTGGCCCAGAAGTTCGCCAACAATGGTTCCGGCGTTCGCGGGGATCTCGCCGCCGTCGTTCGCGCCATTCTCACCGATTTCGAGGCCCGATCCGATGAGGCATCAGCAGTCAGTTCGTTCGGGAAACTGAAGGAGCCGCTGCTCCGTACCGCCGCCATCCTGCGCGCCTTGGGTGGGGCCACGAACTCCGGACGGTACGTGATCACCAACTCCTTTGCACAGACCTCGCAGCAGGCATTGAGCTCACCCACGGTCTTCAATTTCTTTGAGCCCTACTATGTGCAACCAGGTCCCTTGGCTGCATCCGGACTCTACGCTCCGGAGTTCCAGATCCTGACTTCGACCACGGCGATCACGACAACGAATTATCTCTACGGCTTCCTCTACGCGAACAAGCCAAGCGCCATGGACAATAGCACGACCGTCTACCTTAACCTGACCGATCTCCTTCCCCTTGCCGCAACACCGGAGGTGCTCGTCGACAAGCTCGATCTCTGGCTCAATGGCGCTGCAACCAACAGTGCCAACCGCGCCCGAATCGTCTCGGCCCTTACGTCGATGCCGTCCAACACCAGCACCACCGAGAAGGTCCGCAGCGCCGCGTACCTTCTCGTTTCGACGCCTGAAGGCGCCATCCAACCGTAATCATCAAGCTACCTTTATGAAACGCACTTCCCCCCCCTCGCCCCACGACCCATCACGCAGGAAATTCCTTGGCGCCTGCTGCGCCGCGGTCAGCGCGACCGGCATGCTCTCCGCCCTGGCACAGCTTCGTGTGCTCGGCGCGCTGGCACAGCCGGGCAACGGTCCCCAGGTTCCCGGTATGGAAGGAGCCGAGGATTTCAAGGCGTTGGTATGTCTCTTCCTCGCCGGCGGCAATGATGCCAACA
Source organism: Opitutaceae bacterium (assembly GCA_017994935.1). GTDB lineage: Bacteria > Verrucomicrobiota > Verrucomicrobiia > Opitutales > Opitutaceae > UBA6669. The sequence continues at coordinate 427 of JAGOJU010000139.1, read as the reverse complement.
ACCTCATCATCCCGACCGACGCCACCGGCTACGCCGCCTACGCGGCATCGCGCACCGCCCTTGCACTGCCGAACAATGTCGCGCTGCCGATTGCCAATTCCGCGGGGGATGGACGGGCATGGGGACTCCATCCCTCCCTGTCCGGAGTGCACTCGATCTACACGCAGGGAAAGGCGGCTGTTCTCGCCAATGTCGGCACGCTGCTGTACCCAACAACGAAGGCGCAGTATTCCGCACGTTCGGTACCGCTCCCGCCACAGCTGTTTTCCCACAACGACCAGCAGGTCGAATGGCAAAGCAGCGTTGCGGACAAGGCATTCGTCACTGGCTGGGGGGGACGGCTCGCCGATCTGACCAACGCATTCAATCAGAATCCGACCATCTCGATGTCGATCACCCTGAATGGGCAGAATTCCTTCCAGGTCGG
>JAGOJU010000076.1 GCA_017994935.1 Opitutaceae bacterium | reverse complement strand
GTACCGGTCTGCCTGATTGTCGAATAGACGGGCGCGAGGCTCGCCTCCGCGCCCCTGGCTGAGCACCATGGTATACCGGTCGGTGCGCACGCCCCGGTGTCCGCCCTCGGATTCATCCATGTAGAGCGCGGAAGTGGGTCGCGAGGCAAAGGGGCGACCGAGCAGCACGTCCGCGTAGTTGATTCCCTGGACTTGGGGAGGAATGGCGGACTTCAATCCCATCAGGCCGAGCAGCGTCGGCATCAGGTCAGCCGTGCCGATCAGCAGGTTGTCCGAGGTGCCCGCAGCGATATGCCCCGGCCAGCGGAAAATCAGGGGTATTTCAAAGGCCTCTGCAAAGGCATACGGTTTGCTCATCAGTCCATGACTTCCCATCATGTCGCCGTGGTCGCTCGTGAAGACGATGAGGGTATCGTTTTCCAGATTGAGGCGTGAAAGCGATTCGAGGACGCGACCCACCTGGTCGTCGACGCCCGAAACGGCGGCGAGATAGTCGAGGACGGCGGAGCGGGCGTTGGCTCCCAAACCCTCGAGGCGAACGTTTTCACGATTGAGCAGGTCCTTCCACGACTTGCCATGATAACGCTCACGCAGTCGGGGTGGAAGCTGGGCATACGGCGAGTGTGGTGGATTGAGCGACATCCAGAGCGCAAACGGCGCATCCGCCTTGCGCATCCTGCCGCCCTTGTTTTCCAGAAACTGGAGCGCGATGTCCGTTTCGTGTACGGGAGACCATTGATCGATGTAGCGATAGTCGTTTCGTCCTGCGTCGGTCGTCCAATAACGCGGACGCAGGTGCTCATCGTAGGCGTTGTAGGCATGCCAGAAATCGATGTGGTGACGGTCCTCCTTTGGAGTGAATTCGTCCCATTTGATGTCATTCTCCCGCTGGTCCTGGGGCAGGTAGGGCGCATGGGGGTGCGAAAGATGCCATTTTCCGATGTAGCCGATGCTGTAGCCTGCCTGGTGCAGGACATCGGTGATGCATTCCTCGCTCCGCCGAAGGTACACGTTGGGGCGCGAGGAATTCGCATTGTGAACCAGGCCCGTGGCCGGCGGGAAACGTCCGGTCATCATCATGCCGCGCCAAGGGGTGCACAAAGGGTAGGTGGAAGTCGCCTGGGGCAGATACATTCCCTCCCGCGCCAGACGGTCGATGTTGGGCGTCAGGACCGGGTCCTCCCGCACAAACCCCATGGCCTGGCGTCGCATTTGATCGGGAAAAATGAAGAGCAGGTTCGGGCGCTTTGCGGATGGTGCAGAGGAATCAGCCCGTGCAAAGACCGGGACGGCAAGCAGGCAGCCTGTCCACAAGAGCAGACTCGTGAGGAGCGGTGTGTTTTTCGGAAACAGGGGGTTCATTGACACAGTTCCATTGAAGGTGATTCGGGGTTATCGCGCCTGATTCATCTGAGCTCCGACGTCCTGAAGCCATCGATCGAGGCGCATTCCAAGTGTGCGGCGCTCTCGCGGATGGGCCTGCGCGAGATCCTTTCGTTCCGAGGGATCCTCCCGCAGATTGTAGAGTTCCTCGTGATTGTCTTCGTAGAAGCGGATGAGTTTCCAGTCGCCCACGTGCGCCACGCTGTAGGGCGAAACCTTTCCCCGGAACCAGTAGTGCGGATAGTGCCAGAACAGGCCGTCGTGCACCGGCTCGCTGCTTCCCCGGAGTGCGGGCACAAAGCTAATGCCATCCAAGGCGTGGGTGGATCGCGGGGCACCCGCCAGTTCGAGCAGCGTGGGATAAAAATCGTGGCTGATGACGGGAGTGTCGCAGATCGTGCCGCGACCTGCTCCAGGCGCCTTCACGAGCAACGGGACGCGCAGGCCGCCTTCGTAGGGGAATCCCTTTCCCATGCGCAGGGAGCCATTGGCGGTTGCTGGAGGAGTTCCGATATGCACGGCGCCTCCATTGTCGGAGGTGAAGACAACGATGGTGTTTTCGTCGAGGTGCAGCTCTTCGAGCCTCCGGAGAATACGGCCGACGCTGTCATCGACGCTTTGAAGCATCGCGGCGTAAACGGTATTGGCCTGGCCATCGGCAGGTGGACGCTTGGAGGCTTCCTCGATCAAGTCCTTCTTTCCCATGAACGGGCTGTGAACGGCATAGTGGGCGAGATAGAGAAAAAAGGGCTTGGCACGGTGGGAATCGATGAAGCGCAGGGCTTCGTCGGTCAGCCGATCGGTCAGGTATTCTCCCGGTCCGCCGCCCATCGCTGCTAGCCCGGGCACCTGATGGGGCTGCCCCTCCTTGCCATACGGCCAGAAATAGGATGCCGGCTGGCCCGTATCCCCTCCGCCAATATTGACGTCGAAGCCGTACTCCAGCGGGGAGCGGCCTCCGCCCAGATGCCACTTGCCGATGCTTGCCGTCGCATAGCCGAGCGGTTTCAGCGCCTCCGCAAGTGTCACTTCGGAAACCGGCAGGTGCTTCTGCCAATCGGGCAGGCGCAGGCGACTGTTGGCAGGTTCGTGCTCGCCCGGAATCCAATCCGTGAGATGGAGCCTTGCCGGGGCCTTGCCCGTGAGGATTGCGGCACGTGAAGGGGAGCAGACCGCGCAGGAAGCGTAGGCCTGGGTGAACTTGACGCTCTCGGCCGCAAAGCGGTCAAGGTTGGGTGTGTGATAGAAGCGACTTCCGAAACAGCCGCCATCGGCCGCGCCCATGTCGTCGATGAGAATGAAGACGATGTTCGGGCGCTGAGCCGCAATCGCCGTCAGCGGCAGCAGCAGGAGCGTCATCCAGATTGCGAATGCAGTTTTCATGAGTCGTGGGAAATGAGCGGGATCAATCGGCGTGTCTGTCACAGAAGCGGAGCAGCGTTCGAAAGGCAGAGGTTTCCTTGTCACGCATGTGTTGCGGACGTTCGTAGCGGAGGGAATGGTGTGGAGAGTCTTGAAGCATGATCTGGTATCGGGATTTGGAGAGTGCGCCGGACTCAGTCGCGTGCAGCGATCGCGATTTCGACGGGCAGTCCATTCTGACATGTGAATTCGAGGGTGGTGCGATCGGGTCCGGCGTCGAGGGTCCGGACGCGGCTGTCCGCATGGATGGGAACGAACTGTCCGCGGAGAGTCACTCTTACATGCGAGACGGCGCTGTCGGCGTGGAACCATTTCCGCGAGTAGATGCTGACTTCCTTTTGGCGGCCATCGGGCGTCACCTGATCGGGTTCGTGTCCGGCATAAAGGTGGAGATCCGGGTCGCACACGCTGAGGGACGTTTTGCCGGCTTCCTCGCGGAGCATGATGAGCGCGGGTGTATCGACCGCGTCGACCGCAAGTCCGGTATCGGCGACCGGCTCAAAACAAGCCAGGGCGAGAATGCCCGTCTCGCGGTCCTGGACAATGTGGGCGCGGTGGTCGCGGCGAAGTATCTGGAACGGCGTTGCATCGGACCTGCCGAGGGAAGCCGAGAATTCGTGCAGGCGTTGATCCGTGGGCTGCACGAGGATCGCGTAGGCGTAACCGGCATCACGCGGAGCCCTGCCATGGTCCAGCCATGCGAGTACGAAGTCACCGCTGGTGTCCTGCCGGTCGTTGTTGTTGCGTGAGGACTGCGGCGACTTGGTGATGCGCAGCGTGTTTTCCGAGAGGACAAAATAGGCGTTGCCGACGGTGTCGATGAGCCGGGAACCTGCGGCATCCGGACGGTTGAACTGCCCGGGAAATCCTGTGAGCACGGATTGCTCATCCAAGGATAACGGCGTGGAATGCCGGCTGAGGTGCTGCTGGAAGAGGGTGGTGCGGGTATCGTGATTCGCGTCGGAATTGGTGATGTCTGTGCCGAGGAGCACGAGGTGGTCGTCAAAGAAGAACACGGATTTGCGCGCCCGATGGGATCCGTCGTACTTGCCGTGCTCGTGGAGCTTCATCGCGAAGAGTCCGTTGCGACCGCCCAGATTGCTGCCGCCTGCAAAAGCCTCGTCGCTGAAGAGCATCTCCTCGACCCCGCTGGCAGAGTCGCAATTTATCACGCGGTCCCTCAGAAGGTCGAGTGGCAGGTGAATCGTCGTTGTGCCCGGCCAGCAGTTCCAGTCCCAGCCGTTCTCGGAGTAGCCGCTGTCAAAGAGATTCACGGGATTGCCCCGGGCGAGGATTTCCACGTGACCGTAGGCGATGTAACGTCCGAAGACATTGGCGTTGGGGTAGATTTCGGCGCCCCAGAGATAGCGGTTGAATCCACGGGCGGTCGCGAGCCAGTTTTCGCGCCGATGGGACGCCGTCGTGGCGTAGCTGAGCGTCAGGTGTCCGGTAGGGGCGGATTCCGGGGCGATCGGCGGATCCCCGCGGAACAGAGTGCCCTGTTCATTGTCGGGCGTGGCGGCGGCAGCCTGGCCATTCTCTGAAGGCGGAGTGCTTTTCCTTTTGGTGGAGGTGGCTCCGCGCGACTCGGCATCGGCGAGCCGTCGCCAGACCGCACCGATTTCGGCATCGTAGGCCTGGTGACCGTCGGGTGTGCCCGCATGCGCGAGGAAAAGATACGGAGTGGGGGACAACGTGAAATTCGCGTTGGGGTGCCTGCCCGAGAGGCTCAGCGGCCACTGGAGCACATTGCTGTGAAATCGCAGGTTCAGCATGGCCTGCCGCAAACTGGCGTGGCCGGACTCCGATACGCGAAACGGAGTGTGGCTGAACAGCCAGAGCGCCTGCGAGCCGCCCAGGATGCCGCCTTCGGCATAGGCGGGGTAGTGGTTCGCATGGTGGAGCAGGGATCCGTCGATCTTGATGCCGCCTGCGAGTCCGATGCATGGTTCGAGTGCGCGTCCGAGCCAGCGGGAGGTGGCATACAAGGCGCGGGCACGCTGGGTCTCATCCTCGATCATCAGTTGTGCGGCGATTTGACCCAGCAGGGTGGTGTTGAGCGTGTCGATGCTGACACCATTGACCTCATTGAGCGGTCCGTAGGCTTTGCCGACACCGCTGAGCCAGGCCATTGCGCGCTGGATCTGTGGCAGTCGATGGGATGCGCGCAGTTCGTCGCGCATGAAATACAGGGCCGGATAATAGAGGCGATTGTTGTAGCCCAGATGATGAAGCGTCCCCATGCCGCTCCCGTCGGCCCAGCCCTGATCGAGCAGGTGATCACTGAGGTCGAAAAACATGTTTCGGAGTTCCCCGCTGAATCTTCCGTCGGTTGTTCCGAGGTACGCCTGGGCGAGATCAAAGAGAAGTTTTGAGCAGGTCTGAAGACCGTTTTCCCGGCTTGATTCCGCCCGTTCCAGGGAGCCGGCGGGATAGGCGGCATTTTCATGGGGATAAGCGACCGCCCGTCCGACGATCCCTTCGGGCGTGCGGCGGATTTCCCACGCGGCAAAACGACGCCGAAGCTTTTCCATGCCTTTCGAGTCCAGACGCGTCGGACGCTCGAACAGCTGCGTGTAACGTTTGCCGATCGCGCGTGCGGCGTCCAGAGCGCCTTCCGGAAGTGGCAGTTCCGGCAGGGGCTCTCGATCGAAACGGTAGAGCCCGAGCCAATGGTCATTGGCGTCGGTGGGCAGGCAGGAATTGACAAATGGCACCTGCCGGTCGCGCGTGTGATGCCGTGCATCGACGGGCTGCGAGAAAACCAGCGAGTCGAGGAAAACGGTGCCGGCTTTTTCCCCTGAGGGGGCGATGATTCGCAGCGTGTCCATTCCCGTGACCGCCTTGCCCTGCATGTCGCGCTCAAAGGCCACCCAGCACGTGCGCCAGCCGGTGAAATCCAGGCCGAATGTGAACCAGCAGTCGCGGTCCGGACCACGCCCGAATTCAAATCGCAGCGAGCCGGCTGAGGGCGCGGTATTGTAGACCCATACGACAAAGGTGCTGAGGGCATTGCTTTCCGCATCGGGCGTGTACGGCTTGAAATCGATCGGATGCGTGAACCTGAGCACCGAGCCGGACCGCCAGTCCCAGCGCAGGCTCTGCCTGCCGTACTTCGCGCGTTCCGACGTCGGGTGTGCCAGCAGCGTTGCGGCGAGAGAGGATGGCGCCTGGGGCTCTTCAAAGGAAAGCACCTGGGACGAAGGAACCGTTGCGGCGTGCAGTGACAGTCCGATCAGGAAGCCGAGGGTGCAATGGGGAATCCGAAGGGGGCCGGAGAGCATGGCTCTCGTGAGCCTTCATTCGGGCGCGGAGTCAAACCCTGCGCGACTTGCGCCGTTGAGTTGGCCATGGACCGCGCGCGCTGCAGGGGCTCCCGTCGATGGGACACGGCCATGAAGCCCCCTCGCGGCCTTCCCCATGCTGATGCCCATCGGGTGTGACAAACGCGGGCGGGAGCCATGCGGGCATACGCTGGGCGAGGCGGCAATGAGTGTGGCCGATGAGGATTCCCGGAAAATCGAATATGATAAAATAACTGACAACTTGACATAAACGACTATCGGCCCCAGACGAGTGAACCCATGGATTCAGATTCCAGATTTTTGTTGCGGCCGGCGTTCCCGAGTCATGGACAATGGGAGTGCTGACTGGAAGTGTGAGTGTACCCCGCGACCCGATCCCCACTGGAAGTGAACCCCTCCCAACATGAGTCAGCCAGGTAATCGTCCCCCTGTCGCCCTCCCGGTGGTCGCGCAGGCTTTTCAACTGCTCGGCCGTTTTGTCGAGGGGGCACCGTATGGCAGCGGCCATATCAACGACACGTTTGTCATCACGATGGACCAGGCGGGGCGCAAGGTGCGCTACCTTCTCCAGCGGATCAATGACCGCGTCTTCAGGAATGTGCCTGCATTGATGGAGAACATCCAGCGGGTCACCGATCATGCGATCTGCGCCGCCGCGAACAGTGGCGCGAATGATTCCCGCCGGGTGCTGACCCTCGTGCGCACGCGTGAGGGTGTGGCGTGGCATCGCGACGCCCATGATGCGTTCTGGCGGTGCTACCTCTTCATTGAAAACGCCCGGACGCATGACCTCGTTGAGAATGCCCGGCAGGCGTTCGAGGCCGCGCGGGCCTTTGGTGAGTTCCAGGGCATGCTGGTCGACCTGCGGGGGCCGCGCCTGCATGAGACCATCCCCGGCTTTCACGATACGCGGAACCGTTTCGCCTCCCTGAAGCGGGCGATCGCGGCGGATCGCGCGGGCCGTGTGGGCGCGGTTGGGGCGGACATCGACTTTGCGCTTGCGCGCGAACCGATGGCCGGGGTGGTGCTGGACCTGATGGCCCGCGGCGAAATGCCGGAACGCATCACCCACAACGACACAAAATTCAACAACGTGATGCTCGACGACACGACGTCGCACGCCGTGTGTGTCATCGATCTGGATACCGTCATGCCGGGGTCGGCGCTGTATGATTTCGGCGACATGGTGCGATCGGCGACCAACTCCGCGGCGGAGGATGAACCCGATGCCTCCAAGGTGACGATGCGCATGGATATCTTCGAAGGGCTGGTTGCAGGTTATGCGGCATCGGCCGGAGCATTCCTGAACGCCGCGGAGCGCGCGCACCTCGCGTTTGCCGGCAAACTCATCACCTACGAGATCGGATTGCGGTTTCTCACGGACCATCTGGAGGGAGATGTCTACTTCAAGACCAGGCGGCCGGGCCACAATCTCGACCGCTGCAGGACCCAGTTTGCGCTTGTGGCGAGCATCGAGCGGCAGGAAGGCGAGATGCAGAAGCTCGCTGAACGCCTCATGAAGTCACATCCGGTGCAGAATGCATCCGGCAGGGGAGGCGCGTGACATGAAAGTGCTTGTCACAGGCGGCGCCGGATTCATCGGCAGTCACATTGCAGAGCAGCTCCAGGGGCGCGCCAAGGTGCGCATCCTCGACAATCTCCGGACCGGCTACAGGCGCAATCTGGCTGGCATGGAGGTCGATTTCATCGAAGGCAGCATCCTGGACCGAGCGGCGGTGCGCGCCGCGGTGCGGGGCGTCGACCATGTGTTTCACCTGGCTGCGATGGTGAGCGTGCCGGAATCGGTGAGGAACCCCCACGGGTGCGTGGAACTCAATGTCACGGGCCTGCTCAACGTGCTCGAGGAGGCAGCGGCGGCCGGGGTGCGCAAGCTGTGTTTCAGTTCCTCTGCCGCGGTCTACGGCAACAATCCTGTGGTGCCCAAGGTTGAGACGATGCTGCCCGAGCCCCGAAGTCCGTATGCGGTGACCAAGCTGGACGGCGAGTACTATTGCCGCCAGTTCGCCGAGGAAGGCCATCTGGAGACGGTCGCCTTGCGCTTCTTCAACGTCTTTGGCCCCAGGCAGGATCCCGGCAGTGCCTACGCGGCCGCGGTGCCGATTTTCATGCGGAAGGCTCTCAGGCATGAGCCCCTCACGATCTTTGGCGATGGCGGGCAGACGCGGGATTTTGTCTACGTCAAGGATATCGCCGCCGCCAACATCTTTGCCGTCACGACTCCCGGTCTCACAGGGGTGTTCAATGCCGGGTATGGAGGCCAGATTACCGTTCTTGAACTTGCCCGGCGCATCATCGCCCATGCGGGATCGCATTCGGAAATCATCCATGCCCCCGAACGCGCCGGCGATGTCCGCCATTCCCGGGCCAGCGTCGATGCCCTGCGCGCCGCGGGGTTTCGCCCGGTCAGTTCGTTCGATGACGGCCTTGCAGAGACCCTGGCCTATTTCCGCGGGAGGGATTCCGTCTCCTGAGGTGATGCCTGTCGACTCGTTCCCATGCCCTGCGATGCACCGCCAGTCCTGCGATCGACTCCATTGCCGCTTCCTGAAAAGCGGATGACCTGCCCGGACAGACGGACCGGCAGGACTGAACCCCGTCCGCGCGCCACGACCCCAGATTTCCCATGAAGTTGCTCCCCCTCGATTGGATCATCGCCCTGCTTTCGATGGGCGTCTGTTTTGTTCCCGCCCTGTTTTTCGGCAAACGCGCAGGCAAGAACACGTCGGAGTTTTTTGCCTCGGGGCGATCAGTTCCGTGGTGGCTTGCGGGCCTTTCCATGGTTGCGACCACGTTCAGCAGCGACACGCCCAACTGGGTGACCCAGCAGGTTCGCCAGTATGGCGTGGCAGGAAACTGGCAGTGGTGGGCGTTCGTGCTCACCGGCGTCTCGACCGTGTTTTTCTTCGCCCGCCTCTGGCGCCGGTCAGGAGTCATGACCGATCTTGAGTTCTACGAAATGCGGTACTCGGGAAAGGCCGCTTCGGTTGTCCGTGGATTCCGCGCCATCTATCTCGGTTTGTTTTTCAACTGTTTCATCATGGCCATGGTCACGCTGGCCGCCTGCAAGATCGCCAACATCCTTTTCGGGATGCCACCGTGGCAAACCATCGTGATCTGCGGCGTGCTCAATGTCGCCTTCGCGGCGCATTCGGGCCTCTGGGGGGTGCTGGTCATCGATATGGTGCAGTTCTTCATCAAGATGACGGCTGTGATTGCGGCGGCATACTATGGACTGATCGCTGTGGCCCGGCAGACCGGCGCCGGGGTCGGGGCTGTGGAGGGACTCCGGAAACTCGTGACGGTTCTCGGTGGTCAGCAGGTGAATCTCGGGAGCGATGGGCAACCGGTGCTTTCGGCCATCGACGGCCATGGCCAGCCGCTGCTGGACATTTTTCCGAACTTTGCGATGAGCGAACTGGCCCTGATGATCTTCATCGTGCCCATGGCGATCGGCTGGTGGGCCAACTGGTATCCCGGGGCTGAGCCGGGAGGGGGCAGTTACATTGCGCAGCGTATGCTGGCCTCGAAGTCCGAGAAGGACGCCCTCGGCGCCACACTTTTCTTCAACTTTGCGCACTACGTCCTGCGGCCGTGGCCGTGGATCATCACGGCGCTCTGCTCGATCATCATCTTCCCGGAACTGAAGGACATCCAGGCTGCGTTTCCGGATGCGGATCCGGCGCTGATCGGGCACGATAGCGCCTTTCCCGCCATGCTGAAGTTTCTGCCCGTGGGCTTTGTCGGGCTGATGGTCGGTGGACTCATCTCGGCCAACTCCTCCACGATCCTGACCCATCTCAATTGGGGGTCCTCCTATCTGGTTCACGATTTCTACCGTCGCTTTGTCGCACCCAATGCTTCTGAAAGGCACTACGTGGAAGTGGGGCGCATTTGCACGGTCGCGTTATATGTGGTCGCTGCGCTGTTGAGCACGGTCCTGGACACCGCCCAGGATGCCTTCGAGGTGCTCATTTCCATCGGTGCGGGAACCGGTCTCCTCTACCTGCTCCGATGGTTCTGGTGGCGTATCAATGCCTGGTGCGAGATTGTGGCCATGATCAGCTCCTTCGTGATCACCATCGTGTTCTTCGTCATGAAAAAGGCGGGACACCCCCAGCCATTTGCGCATGCGGTCCTGTATTCAGTGGCCCTCACCACCCTCTGCTGGCTGATCACGGCCTTTGTAAGCGCGCCGACGAATCAACAGCATCTCATTTCATTTTTCCGCAAGGTGCATCCCGCCGGGCCGGGGTGGGCCCGGATCCGTCGGGCTGCCGGCATGGGCGAATCTGAAGCCCATCGCGACCACATGGGGAAAGCCGCACTCGGTTGGGTGGCCGGCTGCGTCGCGATCTGGTCGGCACTCTTTGCCATCGGCAATTTTCTGTACGGCCGCACCCAACCCGCCCTCATTCTCACGGTGACATTCTGTGTGTGCGGTGCGATCGTTCTCCTGGTCGTCAATCGCCTCTGGGATCGGAACAGCGAGGGTGAACAGCGTTGAGCACCAACGGTGCGGGACTTCAAATTTGGCGCCGTTTCCCTGGTCGCCCGAGGAAGAGTTGAAGGTGGAGGATTGATCCCATGGCGCGAACTCCACGCAAACGCGTCGCACGCAGGACATTTCCTGACGCTGCCTGCCGCGCGATAGCCTCCCTCACGGAGCGCATCGGCAATCCTTCCGATCTTTTTTCAGGAGCCAGGATCGGGGAGGTCCTGCTTGCGGACAACATTGTCGTGTTCAAACGGACCTCGGCGGCGATGCTGAGGCCGCAGGGAGTGACCCACAATTACCACCACCGGTTTGAACTTGTCCTGCCGCTTGTGAGAGGGGGGCGGATCCATGTGGACGACCATTCGTTCGGGCTGGTTCCGGGGCAGGCAATGCTGATATTTCCGCATCAGTTTCATCACTATCTCGATGTCGAGGCCGGACCCATACGGTGGCTTTTCATCACTTTTGAATCCTCCTGGGACAGGACGCTGCTGCCGTTGCGCAATTCCCCGCGCGTGCTTGCGCGCCGGGACGTGGCGTTGCTTCGGGAGATGGTGGGCACGCTTCCTGGTTCGTCGGCTGTGACGGAAAGGAAACTCGGACTGATTCTGAAAGTATCGGAACTCCTCCGGCAGCTGTTGGATGCGCGGCCCGCGGCTGCCGTAGTCGTGGGTGGAGCCGAGAGCGGCGATCCGCACGGCCCGCTACTGGAGTCCATCAATGTACACGTCCGTGCGAACCTCAACCAACCGCTGAGGATTGCGGACCTGGCAGCGCACACCGGCTATTCAGTGAGTCACCTGCGCGCGGTGTTCCGGAAACAGTACGGGGTGAGCCTCGGCGGCTACATGAGAAATTCCCGTCTTTCCGTGGCAGCCTCGACGCTTGCGCGCGAGCAACACGGCCGCATCGAGGACATCGCGAAAACGTGTGGATTTGATTCGATCTTCACGTTCAGCCGCGCGTTCAAGAAGGCCTTGGGGGTTTCGCCGAGAGAGTATGGCAGGCTGGCCAGGGCGCGGGCGGTTCTCCCCCACGCGGCGGATCGCGGCTAGCCGGCAGCACCGAGAAAAGTCAGGTCTGCAGGCTGGCGGCTTCGCGGCTCACAGCGTGGCGCAGCGGTTCTCCCTGCACGAATCGGCGGAACTCCTCGACCATCGACCAGCCGAGGCGACGGCACTCGGGCCCGAGGGAGCCGGCAATGTGTGGAGTCAGGAACACATTGGGGAGGTCGTAGAGCGGGCTATCGTAAAGGGGCGGCTCGGGACAGGTGACATCGAGAACAGCCTGCACATCGGGTCTGTCCTGCAGGAAGGCGATCAACTCCGGTTCGCACACGAGTCCCCCGCGTGCCGTGTTGATGAAGGTGGCTCCCTGCTTGAGCCGTCTAAGAAGCGGACCGTTGATGAAACCGGTTGTCTCCGCATTCAAAGGGGTGTGCAGCGAAACCACATCGCTGCGTTCCATCAGATCCTCCATCGACACCGGTTCGGCTCCCAGTTCGCGGAAACGCCCGGGGGGGAGGTGGGGATCATGTGCGATGATCCTGACGTCGAAGGAGCGCAGCAGTCTGAGTACCTCCCGTCCGATCAGGCCCAGTGAGACGAGGCCGACCGTGGCTCCGCGGACACCGGGCACGTGAGGAAACGTCCGGGGGAAGGCGCGATCACGGCAGACCTGCCGGTTGAGCACCCATGCGTGTTTGAGGGAAAGCAGGATTGCTCCCAAGGTGAATTCCGCAACGGGCACGGCATTGGCGGCGCTTGCGGTGGAGATCGGGATTGCGCGGCTCCAGAAGGTTTCGGAGACCAGTTGCCGGATGGTGCCGCCTGCGTGAAACACCGCCCGCAGCCTCGGGAGCTTTTTCAGAAGAGCGTCGTCCAGACGCGGGCTGTGCCATCCGGTGAAAAGCAATTCCACCCCGCCGAGGCGATCCATCCATTCCGGATGTGGTTCATGCGGGCCAAGCGGCTTGTCGGAGATCAATGCTGATTGTGCGCCGATCGCCTCCAGGCATTCATCGCCATAGACGAGTTCGAAAACATCGGGTGGAAGGAGGAATGCCGCCGCGGGCATCGCGCGCTGGAAGTCGGAGTTCATCGGGGCTTGCGATGCACATTGGGGGGACATGACGTGACGCTGTGGGAAGTGAATTTCGCTGACAATCCCGCGCCTACTGACACAGTTGAGTAGAATGAAGCCCAAGCCGACGATGGAAGACGTTGCACGCGCTTCGGGCTACTCCAGGGCGGCGGTTTCGCTCGCGCTCCGCGGGGATTCCAGCATTCCCGAAAGCACGCGCGGACGCATCACAGCGGTTGCCAGGAAACTGGGCTACAGCACAAACCCGCTCATCTCGGCGCTCATGAGCCTGCAGCGGCAGAGACGTCCGATAATGGATGTCACCACCTCTGTGGCCTATCTGACCCACACGCCGTCCGAACAATGGCGCAAGGCCGGCTTCTACCTGAGCATGTTCGAAGGGGCATCCGAACGTCTCGCGGAGATGGGATGCCGGCTCGAGGAGTTCGGATTGGGAGAGGCAGGAATGACTGCGGCGCGGCTGCGCGAAATCTGGCGGACGCGCAACATTCATGCCGTCATCGTGGCCCCGTTGCCCCATGGGGAAACGCATGTGGAATTTGATTTTTCCGGGCTAGCGGTTGTGGGTCTTGGCATGAGCGTCAGCACGCCCGTGATCGAGCGCGTCGCGAGCGATCATTTTCAATCCGCGGTGCTTGCTGTCGACCGGTGTGCGGCGCTCGGGTACCGTCGAATCGGCCTGGTGCTCAGCCGGGAAACGTCGAGGCGGTTGGATCATCGGTGGCTGGGTGGATACCGCCATGCCATCGGCGAGCACGATCTGGACGGGCCCATCCCGCCGCTGGCGACCGAACTGAAGGTCGAGCTTGCAGCCGCCCTGCCGTCCTGGCTGCGCACGCACCGGCCGGATGTGGTCATCCTCGGCAATGCCGAACTCGAACTGCAGGCAAAGGTCCCCGCAGCGGTCGGCATGGTATCCCTGGGTGTGGATCGGCCGGATGGCGCGATGGCCGGGATCTTTCAGAACTACGCGCTGATCGGGCGTGTCGCCGCCGAACGTGCCCTGGCCAAACTTTATACCAACAGCCTCGGTCCCCGGGAGGAGGCACACCTGCATCTGGTCGCGGGAACATGGGCTCCGGGGTTGACCGCCCCGGGGCCGGGACGCAGGCGACGGGCACCGGGGTAGAGGGCTTCGGGCGGCACTTAACGGCGTCAGCTACGGGTGGCTTGGCGACGTGGAAGCGGAGATTTAGGGGTTGGGTGGCATCGAAACCCACCCTGAGACCCCGCCCTATGAATATGATCCTGTCCCCCATGAGAGCCCTTGCATGGCCCGTTTGCTCAGCAATCCTCATCCTCGGCAGTACCGGTCCCCTGACCGTTCGTGCCCAGACCGCCGCCACACCGTCCTCCAGCGAAAGCGCTGAAAGCGACCAGGTGGTCACGCTTTCCAAGTTTACCGTGACGAGCGAGCGCGACACCGGTTACGAGTCCATGCAGACCACCTCCGGCATGCGCACCGTCCAGGAGCTCAAGAATGTGGCGAACTCCATTTCGGTCGTGAACAGCCAGATGATCCAGGACCTCGGGGCACTGACGATCGAGGACATGACGCGATGGACGGTTACGGGTGAGGTGAATCCGGATCCCCAGGTTGCAGGTGGCACCTCCCGTCTCATGTTCCGGGGAATCCAGAACAACTATTCGATTCGCAATGGGTGGATCTGGTACTCGCCGATCGACTCCTACAGCACCGAACGCGTGGAGTTGCTGCGTGGCCCGAATGCCTTTCTCTATGGCGAGGCCGATCTCGGCGGCGCGCAGAATCAGATCACCAAGCGGGGAATCTTCACCCGAAACATCACCCGCGCCAGGCTTTTCCTTGGCAGCAATGAGCTGCGCCGTGCCGAACTGGACCTGAATCGTCGCTTCAATGATCAGGTGGCTGTCCGCGTTGCAGCTGTTCAGTCCAACAATGAAACGTGGTGGGATCATGGACGGCGCGATTTCCGCGGTGTTTACGGGGCGGTCACCTACCGGCCGTTTCGCAAGACGACGATCAGCATCATGAGTGAATTGGCAAAGAGCACGGAAGTCCGGTCACAGGGACTCTTTGCCGACGCCTTCACCTACACGACCACCTCCACCTACAACAATGCCAACGGAGTGGTGTACCTCCCGGTCAATGGGGGCATGTACCGCCTTAACGGCAGGGTACGCAGCCAGGGGCCGAATGTCTCCATCGCGAATACTCAGATTGTCCCGAGGGAATATCAATTCAACGGCCCGAGCGCCTCAAATGGGACGGACCAGAAGTCGCTGGTGCTCGAGATCGAGCAGCAGATCGGCGAAAACTGGAACCTGATGCTCTCGGCGAATTACTATTCGAGCGACAACGAAATCTGGAACGCCTCCACGCGCAGCATCACGAGGGACCTCAACCCTCTTCTCCCCACCGGGGCCGCCAATCCCTACTACAACGAACTCTACACCGAGTATCAGCGGACCTATCAGGAGAGCGGCAACATCGTGCGCGATATCCGGCTTTCCTCCGTCTATGATCTGGACGTGGGCTGGATGCGGCAGCAGATCGCGCTCAATATCCAGCAGCATCAGGACAATCCTGGCCAGAAGCGGCCCAAGATGGCGGAATTCGTCGCGCCTGGAAGTGCCGCGTTCGTTGGCACGATCAATACGGCTGCCACTCAGGCGGGGTTGAACGCAAATCGGACGGTTTTTGCCAACAACAAGTTCATTCGCCGCTACTACCTCAAGGATGGTGATGGCGCCCAGTTGACGGGATCGCTGGGACCTGTTGCGGGAATGTCCGAGTATCTTCCCGACATGGGGTCGGGTGTTCAGGGTGCGGTGGGAGCAACTGGAGCCGTGATTGATCGCCGGTTTTACACGCCCTCTATCGGCAT
>JAGOJU010000138.1 GCA_017994935.1 Opitutaceae bacterium | reverse complement strand
CTGGCATCCACGCCGTGCCCTCCGATCCTGATGCAGCCGAAAAACTGATGCGTGAAGGCTACCGGTTCATCGCCTACAGCCTCGACATCACGATGATCGCGACCGCGTGCAGGACGGCGCTCGCGCGACTGAAGAAGGTGGCAGGCGCCGACCTGAAAAATGGGTGAGGTATAGCCCGTTGCGAGTGACAATTGGAACGGGAAAAATCCTCTGTAGCTGGCAGGCTCGAGTTTCCTGAAAGATTCGAGTTCTGGGCGAAGACAATCATTCGGTTGCATCTGTTCGCGATGAGCACCTTGCGAGCGTGCAATTGTGGTTGCGTGTGCGTTAGTCCTTGCTGGCTACAAACTCCAGTCGAGGGAGACGCAAGATTGTAGGAAATAGGTGTAAAGGAGTTGGCTGTATTGCTGGTCGTAAGAGAGGAACCGCCCAGTTGGACTCTCTATGCCCCTCGAACATTCCATTTTCCCCGCAGGATCGGCGCGTTGGTGTTGGCTGGCATCTGCCTTGGTGTGCTGGCTGACCGTGGCGCCGTTGGCTGCAGCTGAGGAAGCATTCGACCTTCCAGCCGACTCGTTGGAGAATTCAGCGAAACGCTTTTCGATCCAGTCAGGGTTTGAAATTCTTCTTCCAGGCGATGCAGTCGCCGACCTGCGCACACGGCCTGTTCGTGGGCGCATGGCTCCGCTGAAGGCTTTGGAGGCCATGGTGGCCGGCACAGGTCTGACCGTATTGCGCGACCCCAAGAGTGGCGCGTTCGCCATCAGAAGGGAATCTGTCCCCCCAAACGCCCCAAGGGCAACGCCGGCACCGGCCGACGTTAGCCCCCGAACTCCTGCTGATCCGGAATTTGCCATGAAGAAAACCAAGAAACCACTCGCATTCCTAGCCGCGCTGTTCGGCCTCGCGGCATCACCCGCCTCCACCACAGCCCAAGGCTTGTCTCCGGGCTCTGGATCGGGACCTGCCATGGACGACCAACCGATCGAACTCACACCATTCAACGTGACTGCAGATTCCGATGTGGGCTATGTCGCCGTCAACGCGCTGGCAGGCGGACGGACGGACGCGCCATTGAAGCTTACGCCGTCTTCGGTCTCTGCAATGACGATTGAGTTCATGCAGGATCTGGGGATCAGCGATATGCGCGAGGCGCTCCAGTGGACGGTCAACGCCGAGCCTGGCAATGCGGAATTGAACACAGCCTCGCAGGGAGGGCAGCTCACCAATTTCCGTGCGACCGGAGGCGCAGGCAATTATCCGTCACGGAACTACTTCGTCTACTATGGCGTCGCCGACACTTACAATACCGAGCGATTCGAGTTCGCCCGAGGTCCCAATGCCGTCCTATTTGGCGAGGCCCAACTCGGCGGGGTTGCCACCACCTTTACGAAGATTCCACGTTTCAAGAATTTCTATCGCGGCCAGGTGCGCTATACCTATCCGTCGAGTGGCGACGGAGCGCTGCGTGCCACGATGGATGTGAACCAGATGATCGGGCGCCGGATCGCCATCCGGATCAATGCGCTGGGCGAAGACGGCAGATCGTGGCGTGATTTCAGCGACCAATCGAACCGGGCGTTTACCGCCAGCCTGGTCTTTAAGCTCACTGACCGGACCCAACTCAGGGTCGAGAGTGACATGGGCAGGAAACGCTATAATCTTTTCGCGACAACCTATGCCGACAGTGGGTCGTATTGGAACGGCACGTACCGCTACAATGGGGCAAACGCGATTGCAGGCGCCGCTGCAACCGCAGCGGGCGTCAGCCGCGTGGCCGCTGCACGTAACGTGTGGATACCTGGCGTACCGGAAGCAGGTTATAGCAACTGGATCAATTCCTACACCAGTGCGGGCACCGGGTTGGCATTGATCGACGAAGCGAACGTCGCATTGCCAAACTTTCCGGTCCTGCCCTCGCGCGGTTTTACGATCGCCCCGACCGATGCCTACTCGCTTCACCGAGACCGCAGCGCGACGGTATTTCTCGACCACCGGTTCTCGGACGCGCTGCAGGCGCAGATTGCCACCTATTACTACGACCTCGACATTTTCACCCGCAACAATGTCTACCTTAACAACTACGCCATCGATCTGAACGAGTTTATGCCCAACGGACAGCGCAATCCGAAGGTCGGCGTACCGTTTTCCGAGGTGAGGCCCTCCATGCTGAGTCCCCGCAGCGTGCTGCACGAGACGCGGGCTCTTGTGACCTACAAATTCGAATTGCCGGGATTCTACTCGCTGCACCAGCGATTCACGATGATTGCCGGACGTCGCTCCGAGCACTACCGGACCACGGGTAAATTCCTGCAGCAGGTTGCAGGTCCAGGTCAGAATCAGAACTTCAACGCAGCGGCAATGCAGGTGTTCTACCGGTACTACTGGGATGAGCCGCTGGAGTACGGAATGAGCGCGCTGCCCACCGATCCGAGCCGGACGTTTGCGTACGTGACCGGCACTCAGCCCGGCAACCTGATCAATAGCCTGAAAGATTTGGACTATGCTCAATTGTCCTCCCTAACCACCCTGTTTGGCGACCGCGTCTCGCTCATGCTTGGTGTCCGCCACGACCGACTCAACATGCGCCGGCAGGGTCCGGTAGCCAGCATCGGGGTGAACAACAACCAGCCCGAACTTGGCTTTGATGGCGTCGTAGGCGACTGGGAAGTGATCAAGCGTAAGGTGACGTCGCCGTCGCTCGGAGGCGTGGTCTTCGTCACCCCTTGGCTCGGCGTCTTCGGCAATGTCTCCAAGAATTTTAATCCGCCTACCAACGGAGCGCCCGACGTCGACGGTAACTCGCTGCAGGGGCCTCGGGGCGAAGGCAAGGACTATGGCGTGAAGCTCAGTCTCCTTGACGGCCAGGTCTACGCCACGCTGACGCGCTATGAGTCGAAGCAGATCAACCGCATCATCGCCATCCAGGCCGACATCACGCGCCTGCGCCAGATCTGGACCAATGTTGGATCGGTTGACGAGGGACAGACTACGGTTGATTTTCGAGACACCGAGTCGATCGATGCTTCGGGTTACGAGGGAGAAATCGTCGCCAATCCGACGCGGCAGATCCGCCTGTCCGGAGGTATCGCATTTCCGGACACAAAGATTGTCGAACGTCTTCCTGGCCTGCGCCGCTACTTCCAGGACAATCTGGCAACATGGGAGGCTGCGCTCGCTTCAGGCAAGGCCACTGATGCCACTGCGCTTGTGAATGCCATCAATGCCACCCGGCAGACCATAGAGAGCTCGACGGAAGGCACGCGGCTCGACCGCACGCCGGATTATCGGTGGAACATCTACGGTTCGTACACGTTTACGGATGGTCGCTTAAAAGGTTTGAGTTTCGGGGGCGGACTTAACGGGCGCGGCCGGATCAAGGTGGGCAGCAAAGATGCCCGGATCCTTTTCAATACCGCCAATCCCACCAACGAGCAGCGTCGCGCCGCCGGATTTTCCGAGATCAAGGCACCAGCAATCTACACCGCGGCGATCCGGCTCGGTTACTCGTTCCGCATCGGCCGAGTGCGGACCAATGTCCAGATCAACGTCAACAACGTGTTCGACGTCGATGATCCTGAATGGCGGGCGAGTTCAACCTACACGCCGCCGGGCGGCGTGTTGACGCAGGCCTATAGCACCTACACGCTCCCCTCTCCGCGCACCTTCGTGTTGACGACCTCATTCGAGTTTTGAACCCGCCTGGGGAAAAGCCTCGACCGCGTTGGCTGGAACAGACATGTACCATGGCAATCCTCCTGAGCACCCCTTGCGAGGCGCAGGCTTTCCCCGGTTTGACCATGTCGACACCATCCTTCCAAGCAACTGAGCCTCCTGCCGTGGCGGACCAAGGCCGCTGGTTTATCGAGAACGTGCATCCGCATGATTCGTCGTTGCGGGCCTATTTGGTGGCGTCGTTCCCTTCCGTCCGAGATGTCGATGATGTGGTGCAGGAATCCTATCTCCGAATCTGGAAAGCGCGTCCGAATCGTCCCATCGAATGCGCTCGCGCCTTCCTTTTCCGCGTCGCCCGGAACGTGGCAATCAATCTTCTCCAGCGCCAGAAGAGCAATCCTGTAGAGTCTCTGAGAGATTTGTCTATCCTGCCTGTCGAAGAGGGGAGTCGCAGTGCACCGACAGAGACATGCATCCGGGAGGAATTGAATCTGCTGGCCCAGGCAATCGATTCGTTGCCTGCCCGC
>JAGOJU010000137.1 GCA_017994935.1 Opitutaceae bacterium | reverse complement strand
CTGCGCGCATGCGGAAGGTGACTGGCTGAGCAACTTCGACAATCCTGCGACGCTCGACAGCTGGCGCGTGCGCCAGATGGCCTGGTGGCGCTCTCCGGCAATGCCGGCGACCGCACTGGTTATCGGAAATCAGCGTCTGGATGATCCGAATTGGGAGCAGTCGTTCAAGTCACTCGTCGGAGCCTTTCCCATATTCCTCGGCGACCTGCGGCAGGTCCCTCCCGAGCGCAAGAATCGCATTCGGCAATGGGCGGACTGGCTCAAACGGATGCAGGCGAAATATGATTACTCCATGTATCGAGCCGATCTGCCGGGATTCGGCGAGCCAATGGCCGGGACCTGGGATGGGTTTTCACGCATCAATACGGACACCCGGACTGGTGGGCTGGTAGGGGTGTTTCGAGAGAACGCCTTGGAAAAGTCGAGGCGCCTCTTTGTCCCCGGCCTCGCGCCGGAAGATTCCTATGAAGTCACGTTGGCTCCGGAAGGGAAAGTCCTGCAAGTGATGACCGGACGCGAACTCGCGGAAAAGGGATTCATGGTCACACTCGAGCGTGTCCAGGATGGAGCGATATTCGGAATTGAACGACGGTGAACAAGTAAGGTTCCGCCGTCGTCGCTTCGGAGCATGCCGGAGGGCGCAAGGGCAGCAGGTTGGGACGCAATCGAGGGACATCTTGCCATTTGACGCGGCGGGGTGTTGGTAGGAGGAGATGAATTCTGGATCAATGTCGCGCAGGGATTCCTGCATACGTCTACCGCAAATGCGGTTGGCCCGGATGGCTTCGAGCGTGCTGCTGTTTGCGTCGGCTGGAGTCATGCTCCCCCTGGCTTTGGCCGATGCCGCAGGTGACGTGCACCGGCGGGCACTGGTGCTGGATACGCATTTTGATTCCGCGGTCAATCTGGCGCGACCGGGATGGGATGTCATGCAGCGCCACACGTGGGAAAAGGATTTCAGCCAGGTTGACTATCCACGATTGATCGAAGGAGGTGTCGATGGCGGGTTCTGGGCGATCTATGTCGGGCAGGGTGCGCGTACCCCTGAGGGATTTGCCACCGCGCGGGACAAGGCAATCGGCATCGGAGTGCAGATCCGGGAGATGGTGGCTCGGAACCATGATCATTTCGAGATTGCCCTGCGCAGCGCAGACGCCGCACGCATCGCCGCAGCAGGAAAGCAGTTTGTGTTCATCTCGATGGAGAACGCCTATCCCGTCGGCAGGGACCTCTCGCTCGTCAAGACGTTCTACGACTTGGGAGTCCGCCTTCTCGGGCCTGTGCACCTTTCGAATAACGAAATGGCCGATTCGGCCACCGACGTGAACGGTCCGGAACATGGTGGATTGAGTGAACTGGGACGACAGCTTGTCAGGGAGTGCAATCGGCTCGGCATTGTGCTGGACGCATCGCATGCATCGGACCAGGTGCTTCGCGATCTGTTGAAGCTTTCGGAGACGCCGGTTCTGCTGTCACACTCGGGTTGCAAGGATGTCTATTCACATCCCCGGAACATTGATGATGACCTGATGCGTGCACTCGCCGCAAAGGGAGGCGTCATTCAGATCAATGCCTTCAGCGCCTATGTCGCCGATGTGGGCACCAATCCCGAGCGCAATCGCGCGGTGGGCGCACTGATTGCCAGCTTTGGCGGCCGTTCTGGTATCAATACGCCCGAACGGCTGGCCTCGTATCTTGCCGGGCGCGCGGATCTGGAGCGCAGGTATCCTCTGGCACGGGCGAGCTTCGACCGGTACATGGAACACGTGCTGCATGCATTGAAAGTGGTCGGTCCCGATCATGTCGGCTTCAGCGGAGACTATGACGGTGGTGGGGGCGTGGACGAGCTGATGGATGTGACGGGTCTGCCGAAGATCACGGCGAGGCTCCTTGCGGCGGGCTACACTGAATCCGACATCGACAAATTCTGGAGCGGAAACGCGCTCCGCGTGCTGAAGGCGGCCGAAGATTATGCCGCAGGTCTTTCAGCGCTTCACCATCCCCACTGACGTTTCATTCGCAGCGGTTCATACAAATCGCTCGGGAGTTCCTGGAGGAAGCGGCTCGGCACGTTCGTCATGCCCATCGGGCCGCCGCGAGGATTCACCTTTGGAAAACACAGGTACAGTTCGTCGCGGGCGCGTGTGACAGCCACATAGAAGAGCCTGCGTTCCTCTTCGACATCTCCGGATTCGATGCTTCGCCGTCCGGGGAAGAATCCGTCCGCCAGTCCGATGACAAAGACCACGGCGTATTCGAGTCCCTTGGCCTGATGCACCGTCGTCAACCGCACCGCATCAGCGTCCGGATCGGCATGGCGGTCGCTCGCCTCGCCGTTCAGGAGCACGATCTGGGCGAGCAGATCGTCCATTTCATCGAAGCGCTGCGCAAATCCGACGAGTGCCTTCAATTCGTCGAGCCGCTCCAGGTAGTCGGCGAACGCGCCCTTGAGGTAGTCGCCGTACCAACCTTCAATGGCAGTCTCGATCGCGACCGCTGGACGCGAGGTTTTCATGGCATCATCGACCTGCCGCAGGGAGGTGCAGAACTGTTCCCAGTCCGCCCGGGCGTCCTTTGCGACCTTGCTCCTCACATCGTCGGTCGAGAGGGCGTCGAGAAAGTCTTGATTGAGGAGCTTCGCGTGATCCAGGGCGGCTGCGTAGATCTTCTGGGCGCCCTTTTCGCCGATCTTGGGAAGGAGGACAGCGATGCGGGTCCAGGCGGATTCGTTGCGGGGATTGAAGACAAACTGGATGAGCGCCACGAGGTCGCGGATGTGCTGGCGCTCAAAGAACTTCACGCCACTCGTGATCTGGTAGGGGATGCCTGCGCGGGAAAGGGCGAGTTGGACTTCCAGGGCGATGAAGTGCGAACGGTAGAGAATGGCGACATCATGCAGGGCGACACCCTCGTCCTCGGTCAGGGACCGCAGTCGTTTCAGGATGAAATCCGCCTGCTCACGATCGTCCATCGCCTGGACCAGGAACGGCTTTTGCGAATGCTTGCGCGCCGCCTTGAGTTCCTTTTCGAAATGCCGCCCCTTGGGCTGGGAAAGCAGGACGCCATTGGCGAGATTCAGAATTTCCGGAGTCGATCGGTAATTTGTCTCGATGCGGTGAATCACCGTTCCCGGGTGACGGTCGGGAAACGTCATGATGTTCTCGAAGTTCGCCCCACGCCAGGAATAGATGCACTGGGCGTCGTCGCCCACGGCCATCAGTCGGTGGTGCGACGCGATGCGGTCAACGATCTGGGACTGAAGGATGTTGGTGTCCTGGTATTCATCCACCAGGACGTGCCTGAAGCGGTGGGCAAAGTACTCGGCGACGGAACTGTCCTTGACGAGCAGCTCGAGCCAGAGTTCGAGCAGGTCATCGTAATCGCATACGTTCTGGTCGCGTTTGCGCCGTGCATAGGCGCTTGCGAATGCGGGAAGGCCCAGGGCGATCTCCTTGTACTGGGGAAAGTGCCGATCGACCGTGTCCGATAGCGACTGCTGGGTGTTGCGCGCGAGGGAAAGCACGCTGAACAGCGGACCCGGACGTGGATTGGTCTTGTCCTTGAAGAACAGTTTGTCCTGCGACTCGACGGCCTGCTTGAGCATGGTTTCGGATTCGTCGGCATCGAGGATCGTGAACGACTTCGGCAGATTGACCGCCTCGCCGAACATGCGCAGCGCACGATGACCCAGCGAATGGAAGGTGCCGCCCCAGAACTGACGCGGCTCGCGGCCGGTCAGATCCTGGACACGATGCAGCATTTCCTTGGCGGCCTTGTTCGTGAACGTCAGAAGAAGGATCTCGCCGGGCTGCACGCCCTTGGAAAGCAGGTAGGCGACACGGTAGGTCAGCGTGCGCGTCTTCCCGGAACCCGCACCGGCGAGCACCAGCATCGGACCGGGCTCCGCGGTGACTGCCGCAAACTGCTCGTCGTTGAGCAGTCCTCTGAAGTCGATTGCCGGAAAGCCCTCACGTGTGTCGGTCAGAAAAGGATTGTCGCTGTGCATGGGCCGCCTGGGGGAATGCAATCCTACAGGAGCACGAGGTCGTTTCGATGGACGACTTCGTGGCGTTTGCGGTTTGGAAAAAGCGCACGCATTTCCTCTCCGTGCTTTTCTGCGAGCCTGGGGATGTCGCTGCTTCCAAATGCGGTCTTTCCCCTGGCAAAAACGGCGCCGTCAGGTGCAGCGATATTGACGATGTCGCCAGGCTGGAACTGGCCCTTGGCGCCGGTTACGCCGACTGCCAGCAGGCTGCGGCCCTGGTCGCGAAGCACCGGCACTGCATGGGTGTTGACAAGGAGGGTTCCGGACG
>JAGOJU010000075.1 GCA_017994935.1 Opitutaceae bacterium | reverse complement strand
GTGCCTGGAGAACTCGCATTGTAGGCTTCATACCAGACAAAGGACGGCTCGCCATTGACGTCCATGGCTTCATAGGCCCGCTCGCGCTGGAAGGTCGCGACCTGCAGTGCCTGGATGTCCACGGCTGCACCTGCCATCGCCTGAATCGTGCTGGCGAAGGTGAGTGTGACCGGGCCGCCGGTCCCACGCTCGTCGGTTACACTGACGATTCTTGCGCCCGTGCCGCCATTGAGCTGAGGGGAACCCACCGAGACGAAATCGCCCGCCTGCGGATGCGTGTCGGGATGGAGATTGTCGACAACGAGGGTGCTGCTGCCCGTGCTTGTGAATTGGGTGACACCTGGGAGCCCGAGGTTGACGCGATAGGTCAGGCGGCTGTAAGTGCCGGTTTCGGTGGAGCTTTCGTTGATAAAATTGCCGGCTTTGAGGTCGTCGGCCAGGGACATTTCCCGACTGAGGTGATCAAAGGAGAAGCGGCCGGTGACGGTCACCTTGTTGAGCGTGGTGATCTTCTTCGCAGTGACGTTGCCACTGATGAAGATCGAGCCTGCGGCAAGCAGTACGATGCTGGCGACCGCGAGGGTCACCAGGATTTCGCCGAGGGTAAACGCAGCAGCGCCCGACTTGCGCCGGGTGTGCCGCTTTTTCCATTGCTTGAGGAAAATGCTCATGGGACTCGTCGGACGAGGCTTAGGGTCTGCTCATACGGCACGTTGTTGAACGTGTAGGTGATCTTGAATTTCCCCCTTAGCAGGATTCCAGCCGAGGAGGCCATTCCCACGCTGTCGACATCGCCCGTGCTGTTGAGGAGGCGGACCTCCCGTGTGACCACGGCATCGGAGATGACCGCCCCGGTGGTCTCGCCGAGATTGACGTTCAGGCCGCTGGCTGCGTTGGCGGAGGTGCCGATGACGCCCTGCCAGGCGAGACCCTCGCCCGTTGGTGCGGTGGTGACTTTGAAGAGAGGATTGAAGACGCCGGCGTTTTCGGCCTGCCGTGTGAGAAACTGGTCGCCAATCGACTTCAGGACATAACGGGCGTGATCGCGGTAGCGGGTGTTGGCCGCCGTGCGATAGGCGAGGATGAGTCCTGAAAGGATCGACATCGAAACCAGGGCGAGCACAAGCATCGCGATCATGGCTTCGACAAGCGTGAAGGCAGCCGACCCTTGCGACTTCGTCGTCCGCTGCCGGCCCCGAGGCATTGAGAGGCGCCGGGCGCGAACGGATTCGCTCCAAAAGGAAGCCGGGGAATTTGGATTGGTGTTCAAACGTGGACGGGAGCTCGGTGTCTCCATCGGTTTTTTTGCGTGGCAGCCAAACCCCTTACAACGCCAAAGGGGGTCAAAACTTTGTAAGACTGATCTCCGCAACTCTAGGGTGATTCGCTACTTAAACATCTTGTGTCGATGTCTGGTTTCGTGTGCCGATTGACGTCTGACCTTGGGAAATCTACCTACGGCACAGGCCGCGAAAAATTAAATGCAACACCTCGGACTCCTCTTTACGCTCCTGCTCATTTTCATCAATCTCTGGGGCATTGCCTTGGTGACCGGCTGGATCTGGCGGAACCGCTGGCTCGCGGGCGCACTGGGTCCCTGGCTTCTCACGACCCTATTTTATACGTTCGAGTCCTATCACGGACTAGGGAGTCTCAGAGGCGTCGGATTCATAGGGTCAATTACCTCTCTGGCGCTCATTTTGCTGAGCGGCTCGGCTTGGAGTCCAGTCTGCCTGGGTGCCACCGGAGCGAGGCGTCTGCAGGAATGGCGGGCGGAATTCTCACCGCGGAAGATGCTCGATTGCGGGATCGTTTTTGGGGCCGTGTTCGGTTACGCGATGCTTTGGCGCTTCGCCTACCCCAACGTCGACGGATCGTCGGAAAAGCTGGCGGACTTTTCGTACATCTGCAGCTACCTGAGCGGTCAAACCATCCCTGTGCCGGATGCCTGGCTCCATCCGTATCCATCCAATCAATACTACAGTTTCCAGCACTATGCGGCGGCGCTGATGGGACGGCTGCTGGGATTGTCTCCTGGCACCGTCTACAATCTAGGCTTTTGCGTGCTGATCGGGCTGGGCGGTCTGACGTTCGCCGGTGTGATCTGGCTTGTCTGCCGTCGCCTCTGGGTCCGGATCGTGTTGCTCGTGGGTCTCGTGATCGGAGGGTCGGGCATGTCGGGTGTCATTCACCTGGTCGACAAGAATCCCACCCCGTGGAGCAGCATGCGCTTCATAGGAAGCGCGCCACTGGATCGCGCTCCGCTGGGGGTGATGCTGAAAGCCTATCAGGACAGGTTTCCGAAGCTCGACCTGCCCGGCGAACCGTTCTCCTATTCCATCTTCCTGGGTGACTATCACGCGCCGCTGGCGAGCTACCTTCTGCTAGGACTCGTGGCGATGTCGGTGATCCTCTGGCATCGGGAGCCTCTTCGGCGCCATTTGCTTGTTGTGGGCGCGACCCTGACATGGACCGTCCTTGCCAATACCTGGAGTCTGCCACTTCAGGCGCTGATGATAGCCGGGTGGCTGGCATATCTGGGAAGGAGATCCCCTCGCGCGCTCCTATGGACCGGCGCTGGTGCAGCTGGCGTATGGATGGCGGCGTGGGTCTATCTTTCAGCCTTCACCACCGCGGCGGGCGGCTATGGGACCGCCATCCGGCTGGTTCGGTGGGATGAGCACACGCCTCCACTGCTGCTCCTTCTTTTCCTGCTCCCCAGCCTCGGATTCATTTTGATGGGCTACCTCTCGGGCGTGCGGGCAGGCCGGTGGCTTGCCCACCTGTGGATCCTGATGGTCGTTTTTTCCGAGTTCTTCTTTGTCGACGACATCTACAGCGGAAACTTCAATCGCTTCAACACGACGCTGAAGTGGTGGCCATGGATAGCGGCGGGAATACTCGTCACGCTCGGTCCCATCGTTCTCGATCGCAGCCAGCGCCGGTGGGTTCGATTCAGCGGTCTGTTCCTTTGCCTCTATCCGTGCAGTTTTGCCTGGGACCTCGCGGTGAACTGGAAGAACGGCTCCAAGGAGGCGATGGGAAAGATGGAAGGGCACGCCTTCCTGACAAAGGACATGTTTCCGCGCCTCATGTTGAACCGCCTTCAGCAGGAGAAACGCGGAGTCGTCATAGAGCGTCCCAACAAGGACGCTTTCACGAATTCCGCATGTCTCCCACTTTTTGCGGGACACAGTCTCTGGTTGGGCTGGCTGAACCACGAGCAATTGTGGCGCGGATACCGGGAGGACCTCCCGCAGCGCCAGGCTGCGCTCTTCAAGTTCTTCAATGGCGAGATGGCCAAACCCCGCGAGTGGCTGCTCGCGAACGACATCGACTACGTGCTCTGGTATCAGGAGCAGGACACACTCGCGCTTTGGCAAAAGATCAATGCCGGGATGGGCCCCGACTACCTGTGGGTGGAGATCTTCGCCCACGACTTTGACAACGGCCCGAAGGCGGGATTTTGGCGGAGAGTGCGAACCGGTCCGGACGCGGGACAGTGACACGGATCATTGCCTGGGATACCGGGAGATGTGGAGTGTATCGCCCTTCGACAGCGCGGCGGTGCGCGCGGCGTTCTGATGGTTCCGCGCAAGCCAGAAGAATCCATCAGCGTTTGGAAACATCACCCACTGTCCGTTCGGCACGCTGCTGAAATCCCGGCCATAACGTACACGGAAAGTATTCCCTCCAACCTTCAATTGAAAGTAGCCACCCGGCTTCACGCCGATCTTATCGAAATCGGACGGCTGCACCTCGACGAAGACGTTTCCGTGGCCAAGGGAAATCTCGGTGACGTTTGTGGCAAAGCCTTCCCCACTGGAATCGAATATGACCCGTGACGGTTGTGCGGGTGGCACAACCGTCGCATCAAAGAACACCTCGGAACCGTAGAGGGAACGCCCGTCGACCGAGGGCGCCTGCGGCTGCGGCAGGGAATCTCGTCCCTTTTCGATCCAGGCCATCAGGGAGCGCAGGGCGACGAGCCTCTCGGCCTGATTGACGTTGACGTGACCGCTTCGCGAAACCTGGAAGAGCACGGGTGCGATGATCTCGCGGTTGTTCCGGGATTCGGCTGTGGCGCGCGTGACGTAGTGCCTGGGACCTTCCAATTCACTTTGGTTGGTCAGGAATATCATGGGAATGCGCGGCTGAAGACTGACGCCGCCGGCGCCGTTGGTTTCCCGGGCCTCAAGTGCGGCGCCGATTGCTATGGCACCCTGATAGGAACCGGCACCACGTTCGGCGATGAGCGTGACGATCGCGCCTCCCATAGATTCGCCCTCGAGAATGACGAGGGCTGGTTCACCGAAAGACGCTGCGATGTGTTCACGCAGGGCATCGATGTCGCTGACGGCATCCCCGAGGATCATGCCGTTCCGCCGGTAGCTGGTGGTCGCGACCATCCATCCTTCCTCAAGCAACGTGGCGTAGGCGAAGCGGTCGACGGATAGGTTGGCAATCAGCGGCTCTTCGGGGTTCCGGTACCCGTGGGCATGAAGCAGGAGTCGGCCATTCCATGGTACGGCGGGGCGCGCGATCAGGTACTTTGCGTGGCCGATTTCCCCGGTGAGCACCGAAGGGGTCGGCGTTTGCGAGAGGAGGTGCGGCCGCGGAATCGCGAGGAGGGCAACGGCGAACGACAGGATTGTAAGCCGGATTGGGCGCATGCGGGATGATTTCTGGCTTTTGTGCGCGTGTCCAATGGTGTTCGCTTGTCCAATGCAACTCAAGGATCTGGTGAATCCCTCCGTCCTGTCACAGCCCGTCTATGAGCCTGGCAAGCCCATCGAGGATGTTGCGCGTGAGTTGGGTCTCGATCCCGCCGGCATCATCAAGCTCGCCTCGAACGAGAATCCGCATGGTCCATCGCCCAGGGCGATTGCCGCTGCGCACGCGGCGCTTGCCCATGGTGAACTCTATCCGGACGGAGGTTGCTTTGCACTGCGGCAGAGGCTGGCTGCAAAGTGGGCGCTTGCGCCGGAACAGTTCTCCGTGGGAAACGGCTCCAATGAGCTGCTGGAGCTGATCGGACACGTCTTTCTCCGGCCCGGCGATGAAGCGGTGATGGGAGTTCCGGCATTTGTGGTCTACAAGCTGGTGACGCTCCTGTTCGGTGCGAAGGCGGTCGAGGTGCCCACCCGTGAGTACCGGCACGATCTGGAGGCGATGAAGAAGGCGATCACGCCCCGGACCAAGCTTGTCTTTGTTGCGAGCCCCAACAATCCGACCGGAGTGGCGAATTCTCCGAATGAGTTTCTGGCATTCGCACAATCGCTTCCCGATCACGTCGTGCTGGTCTTCGATGAGGCCTACGCCGATTTCGTGGAGGATGCGCCGGACGTTCGTCCGCTGATCTCTGCGGGGCGGAAGATTGTCGCCCTGCGCACTTTCTCGAAGGTCTTCGGGCTGGCGTCATTGCGGATTGGATATGCGTACTCCAGCCCGGAGATCACTGCGCTCCTTGGACGGGTGCGCCAGCCCTTCAATGTCAATTCAATCGCTCAGGCGGCGGCAATGGGGGCACTCGATGACGATGAGTTTGCTGCGCGCTGCGTGCGCGAGAATCGTGCGGGCCTTGCCCAACTCGAGGAGGGATTCAAGCGGCTGGGTCTTCACTACGTGCCGAGCGTTGCCAACTTTATCCTGGCAAGAGTCGGGCAAGGGGTTGAGTGCTTCGAGGCGCTCCAGCGCCGGGGGGTGATTGTCCGGCCCGTGAAGTCCTACGGGCTTCCCGAATGGGTGAGGATAACGGTGGGCACGCGGTCGCAGAACGACCGCGTGCTGGCTGAACTCGGCGCATGGAGCGGCCTACCCGGAGCTTCGGGTCGGCAGCCCGCCCGTGTCATTTCTTGACCGGGAAAGGCGGCGGAGTCGGGAGGCTCACGGCCTTTGTCTTGAGCTCTTCGAGCATGACGTCGATGGCCTTGTCCAGCTGCTGATCCTCGCCCTTGAATTCGCGGGCCGGATCATTGTCGACCACGATGTCGGGTTCCACACCGTGACCTTCGATTATCCAGGTCTTGCCATCGGTGGAGTACGGGGCGAATTCAGGACGCATGAGCGTGCCATTGTCGACAAAAGGAAGTGAGCCGTTGATTCCAACGACGCCGCCCCAGGAACGTTTTCCGATCAGCTTGCCGATTCCCATGCTTCGAAATCGGAACGGGAAGAGATCGCCATCGGAGGCGGAGTATTCATTCATCAACGTGACCTTGGGCCCGACAAGCTGATCGGGTGGATTTGGCGAGGAACTGCCATTTCGGGTCATGTTGATCATGACCATCTCGCGGTTGAGTCTCTCGGCGATCATCGGCGAGACATTTCCACCTCCGTTGCCGCGGACATCAACGATGAGCGCCTCACGTCGCATCTGCGGATAGAAACGCCGCACAAATTCATTGAGACCCTCGACACCCATGTCCGGAATGTGCAGGTAGCCGACCCGGCCATTGCTCCTGGCAGTGACGTGCGCGATGTTTTTCTGAACCCAGCTCTCGTAATAGAGCGGAGCTTCATCGGCGATGGGAATGACAGTGACATCGCGCGCCCCGTCCTCCGAAGCGGACTTGCTGACGCGAAGTACCACCTGTTTCCCGACGGTGCCAGCAAGTGCAGCGTAGAGATTGGGCAGGTCCCGGGTGGATTGACCGTTGAGCGCGAGAATGTACTCACCCTCGCTGACATTCACTCCCATTTCGGTGAGCGGCGACCGGGTGGAGGTCTGCCAGTTTTCGCCGGGAAGGATGCGGTCGATGCGATAGGCCCGGCTCGCCGCGTCGCGCGAAATCTGCGCGCCGAGCAGGCCCGTGGGTTTGCGCGGGGCCTCCACGCGATCGCCCCCGCCGACATAGGCGTGGCCCACACGGAGCTCGGAGATCATTTCCCCGATGAGGTAGGTCAGATCGTTCCGGGTGGAGACGTAGGGAAGCAGGGCGCCGTACTTTTCACGCTGCGCCGGCCAATCGACACCGTGCATGTTGGGTGCGTAGAAGAAGTCGCGCATCTGCCGCCAGCTTTCGTTGAAGATCTGTGACCATTCCTCGTGCCGGTCCAGCTTCACCTCGAGCCCGCTGAAATCGATCCGGTTGTCCGGTTTCAACTCCCACTTGCCCGAAGGCGTGTCGATCAGCGACCAGTCCTGGCCGATGCGAAGGAGCATTTTTTTCTCGTTCCGGCTGATGGCGAAAACATCGGCGTTGCCGAGCTCCGTTTCTTTTCGATCCTTTAGATTGTACATCGCCACAACAGCGCGGGAGCGACTGCCGGCGCCGAGACCCTCCCCGCCGCCTCCTCCCGTGACGGGACCCGCGGGAACGCGGCGATAGTAAACCTTGTCTCCTACAATGCGGATCGATCCGTAGTTGGACGGTTCAACCGGGAGGCCGATGACGCGCTGGCTGAGACCATCGGCGTCAATGACCACGACGGCAGGATCCTTTTTTGCATTGCTTCCGTGGTCGGCTGTTTTCCCGTCGCCGGACTTGCCCGCACCCGGCTTTGACGGCGCATCCGTCGCCGGCTTTTCCGCCTCGGCGGCGATGGACACCTCGTCGCTCTTGGGCGCGAAGGGCGAAGCCGTGGCCTTGGCCAGCGCCAGGAGGTAGACACGCTCCATGTTCATGTAGGCGTGGTTCCATTCGGTGGCGGAGTAAACGGGGTTGAAATCGCGGGACGAGGCGAAGGCGAGCCACTTCCCGTCGGAAGAGAATTCGGGAGAGTTGGCATCGAACCACGCATCCGTCGCCTCAAGCGCCGTTCCGTCGGCCAGACGGGTGAGTATGATCTGACTGATGCGGGACCGTTTCGAACGCGTCCACGCGATCCATTTCGAATCCGGCGACCAAGTGAAGTCCCGGATCTGGGCATCGGGATTTTCGGCAATCAGGGTGACTGCCTTCGTCTCAATATCGACAGAGCGAAGTCGCTGCTTTCGATCTGACCAGGCGAGTTGTCGGGAGTCGGGGGACCAGCTTGGATTGTAGTAGTAGGTGTCTGCACCGCTGGTCAACTGGGTGGGCTCTCCGCTTCCGTCCTGGGGGCGGATGAAGAGCTCCGTCTCGCCGGTCGTGTCGGAGACGTAGGCGATCCATTTGCCGTCGGGCGACCATGCAGCGCCACGCTCATGCACTCCGGACGTGCGGGACAGATTGCGCGTGGGTCCATTCCTGGCCGGCGCGGTGAAGACGTCGCCCCGCGCTGTGACGGCGAGGCGCTGTGCATCGGGCGAGAGATTGATGTCCTGAAGCATCCGCGCGACGTTGATCTGGGTGTCGCGTGCGCCGACAAAGTCCTCCCTGATGAGAATGGGCACAGGTGTGACACGTTCACTGGCTAGATCGAGGAGCCAGATGCGACCGGCCTGTTCGAAAGCAATGCCACCCCGACCAAGTGAAGGGAACTTCACATCGTAGTCGGTGAAATGGGTGATCTGCGTGGTTTCCTTGGTGCTGATCTCGTACGCGAAAAGATTGCCGCGTCCGGTCCGCTCGGAAACGAAGTAGATTTTTCCGTTTGAGGCCCACATGGGGAAGATATCCTGGGCTTCGTTCTGGGTGATGTTTTCGATCTCGCCCGACTTGAGGTCGTAGATCCAGATGTCGTCGGCCATGCCTCCACGATAGTTTTTCCACGTGCGGAATTCGCGGAACACACGGTTGTAGGCGATCTTTGAGTCATCCGGTGAGAATGAGACGAAGCCTCCGCGCGGCACCGGAAGCTGGATGGGAATGTCGGCATCAAGCCCGACCGAGAAGAGTTCCCCGATGAAGGGATTGAAGGAGCGCCAGCGGGAACGGAAGATGACCTGGGGGGACTTGTTCTTCCAGGTCATCACGATGTTGTTGGGTCCCATGCGATCGGCCAGGTCGTCGCGCGAGAGCGTGGCGGAGTAGGTGAGGCGCTGGGGAATTCCGCCCGTGGCCGGCATGACGTAGACCTCGGTGTTGCCGTCGTACTGGGCGGTGAATGCGAGTTGGCGGCCGTCGTTGGAGAAACGGGGAAAGATGGCGTATCCCGGACCGTCCGTCAGCCTCCTGGCCGTGCCTCCCGCCATGCCGACAGTGTAGAGCTGTCCCGCATAGGAGAATACGATCTGTTCACCGTTGGTCGTGGGGAAACGCAGCAGCCGTGTTTCTGACAGCTGGGGTGGCGCCGCATGCAGCGCGCTGAACGCGAGCATCGCGAAAGTGACAGGCAGTATCCGATTCATCATCGCCAAGCTCCTACCCGCGCGGGAGGGCCTGCGCCAGTGAAAAGCGGCTCGACGGCTAGACGTAGATTCCACCGCCGAGAAGGCGCGTGCCATCGTAGAGCGCAAGGATCTGCCCGCCCGCCAGGGCGCGTTGGGGAGAGTGAAAACGCACGCTGGCTGCGCCACTGCCCTCGGGGACGAAATCGAGGCGGATCCGGGGATCCCGGTAGCGTACGCGGCCTTCGAGAGTGACCGGTGCAGTCGGCGCAGGCGCATTCCATTGGAGCGAGTGGACGCGGCACTCGGAATGGAAGAGCCCCGGTGCGGAAGGCGAATCGAAGGCAACCAGCAGGGCGTTGTCGCCGGTCCGTTTTCCAACGACGACATAGGCCTGATGGTCCGTGTTGGAAGGAACTCCGATGCCTTTGCGTTGGCCGATGGTGTAGTAGTGCAGACCCTTGTGCGCGCCGATTGCCTTGCCATCCGAGGCGCGCACGATGGGGCCGGGCGACTCCGGAACATAGGCCCGCAGGAAGTCGTGCATTTTAACTTCCCCGATAAAGCAGATTCCCTGGCTGTCCTTCTTGTCGGCAGTCACCAGACCAGCGTCGCGCGCCAGCGTGCGGAGTTCAGACTTGAGAAGATGGCCGATCGGAAACCGGGCGGCGCGCACCTGTTCCTGATCCAGAAGCGCCAGAAAATAGGACTGATCCTTGTTTGCGTCGGTTCCCTCATGGAGGGCAAAACACTTGTCGGAACCAGCGGGGCCATCGACAGGAACCCGTCGGACGTAGTGACCCGTGGCGATGGCGGAGAAGCCGTGGTCGCGCGCCCAGGACAGGAAAATGCCGAATTTGATTTCCCGGTTGCACATGATGTCCGGATTCGGCGTCAGTCCGCGTGTGTACCCCTCGAGCAGGTAATTGACCACCCGCTCCCGGTAGTCGCGCATCAGGTTCACCACGTGAAACTCGATGCCGATCCGGTCGGCGACGGACCGTGCGTCGGCGATGTCCTGCTGCCACGGGCAGTCACCGACCAAGTTGTCCTCGTTGATCCAGTTCTTCATGTAGGCACCAACAACATCGTGACCCTGCCGCTTGAGCAGCAGGGCAGCGACCGAGCTGTCGACGCCGCCGGACAGGGCGACCAGGATGCGTTCACCGGACCCGATTGACATTTGCGTGCGAAACGACGGGCACGGGAGCGTTTTTGTCAACGAGACTTGGGGGCGGCCCGGACGCCTGGTGGAGTGAAAAATTGGGCCTTGCGCGCCCAACCTGCCCCGAACTGACTGTCCGAGCGCATGTCCGCATCCGCCGCCTCCACCTACAACAAGGATCATCCGTTTCCTGCGAAGATCACTGAGAATCGGCTCCTGAGCCGACCCGGTTCCTCCAAGGAGACACGGCACTTTGTCGTCAGTCTCGCCGGGAGCGGACTGCATTACAAGGCGGGGGACTCCCTCGGCATTTATCCCACCAACCGGCCGTCCGAAGTGGAGGCCGTCCTGAAAGCACTTGGAGCGACGGGTGGGGAGCCGGTTGTTCTCCCTAAGGCCACGGAACCGATGTCGTTTCGCGAGGCGTTGCACGGAAGGCTCTCCATCACCGATCCGACAAGAAAATTTGTGGAAGCCTTGCAGGAAAAGGCAACGGACTTGGACGAGAGGGCCAGGCTGGGGGGGCTGCTGGCGCCCGAGTCGAAAGAGCTGCTTTCGGCTTTTCTCGCCGATCGTGAATTCATCGACCTCCTCACTGAGTTTCCGAGCGCACGCCTGTCTCCTCAGGAGCTGGTCGACCAGCTTCGCAGGCTGATGCCGCGCCTCTATTCCATTGCTTCGTCCCCGAAAGTTCACCCCTCCGAAATCCATCTGACAGTCGCGGTGGTGCGCTACGAAACCAACCGGCGGGAGCGCCACGGTGTGTGCACGACATTCCTTGCGGATCGTGTGCAGGTTGGGCGGACGGATGCGCCGGTGTTCATTTCCCACTCGCATTTCCGCCCGCCCGAGGATCCTTCCAGGGATTGCATCATGGTGGGGCCGGGGACCGGCATCGCGCCCTTCCGGGCATTTTTGCAGGACCGGTCGGCGGACAAAGGATCAGGGAGGAACTGGATCTTTTTTGGCGACCAGCATGAGGCCACGGACTTCCTTTACGGGGAGGAGTGGCAGGAGTGGAAGGACAGGAAGCAGCTTCACCGCCTTGATCTCGCCTGGTCGCGGGATCAGGCTACAAAGATCTATGTCCAGGATCGCATGCGTGAGAACGCTGCGGAGCTGTGGGAGTGGATCGAGGCGGGGGCACATTTCTATGTCTGTGGAGACGCCAAACGCATGGCGAAGGATGTGGACCAGATGCTCCATTCGATCGTTGCCGACAGGAGTGGCAGGACCCTCGAACAGGCGGCGGAGTATGTGAAGCAGATGAAAAAGGACAGGCGGTACCAGCGCGACGTGTATTAGGAATTTCATTACAGACACATGACCTTCAAAGAACGAACAG
The DNA here is from genome assembly GCA_017994935.1 of Opitutaceae bacterium. GTDB lineage: Bacteria > Verrucomicrobiota > Verrucomicrobiia > Opitutales > Opitutaceae > UBA6669. Next base: position 4,603 of record JAGOJU010000075.1, on the reverse strand, counting down.
CGATTGTGACCGGTGCAGGCAGGGGCATCGGCAGGGGCATTGCGGAGGTGCTGGCCGCCAATGGCGTCAGCGTCATCTGCGTTTCCAAGTCGGAGTCCTCGTGCGGCGCGGTCGCCTCCGCGATCACGGCGGCGGGCGGCAGGGCACGTGCGCTGGCGGTGGACGTTTCCGACGGTGCCGCCATTTCCGCTGCGGCGGAAGCGCTTCTCAAGGAATTTGGAAAGATCGACATCCTGGTCAACAATGCGGGCATCACCCGGGACGGGCTGCTCGCGCGCATGTCCGAGGATGACTGGAATCTGGTCATCCAGACCAACCTCACGAGTTGCTTTCACTGGACGAAGGCGATAGGCTGGCCCATGTGCAGGGCACGTTACGGCCGCATCATCAACATTGCCTCGGTGGTGGGGCTGGTGGGCAACGCCGGCCAGGCCAATTATGCGGCGGCGAAGGGGGGGATGATCTCGTTCACGAAGTCGATCGCAAAGGAGTTTGCCAGGCGATCCGTGACCGCAAACGTGGTGGCTCCCGGGTTCATCAAGACCGACATGACGGCCACGCTTTCCGAGGACGTTCAGAAAGCCGCCCAGCAGTTGATCCCCATGCAGCGATTTGGCGAAGTGGCGGACATCGCGCACATGGCGGCATTTCTGGCTTCCGAAGAGGCTGGATATGTCACAGGCCAAGTTTTTACCGTTGACGGCGGCATGGCGATGTGAAGCCTCCAGCCTTGCGATTTAACCCATATGGCTGATCAAAAAACCATCGAACAACGCGTAAAAGAGATCATCGTCAACCAGCTCAATGTGAACGAGGAGCAGATCACGCCCCAAGCCTCGTTTCTCGACGATCTCGGAGCGGATTCTCTCGACACGGTCGAGCTGATCATGGCGTTTGAGGAGGAGTTTAAGGATGAGATCAAGGGGGAGATCCCGGAGTCGGATGCGGAGAAGCTCCAGACGGTCGGCCAGGTAGTGGAATACATCAACAAGAAGGCGGGTAAATAGAGCCCGATTGTCACTTTGAAGCGCTCTCCCGATGGACGGGAGGGCGCTTTTTTGCTTTCAGGATGAGCCAACCCCGGCCTTGAATCGGGGACAGTCACCCGTTTCCCTTCGAGCGCCTATGGATTCGCCTTCAGCCCCGCAACGTGTGGTCGTCACCGGTCTCGGTGTCGTTCACGGCCTTGGTCACCAGGTGGAAACCTTCTGGTCCAGCCTGGTGGCGGGTCGGTGTGGCATCGATCGCGTGACCCAGTTCGATCCGACCTCCTTTTCGAGCCAGATCGGGGCGGAGGTTCGTGATTGGGAGCCTGAGGCGCACATGGATCCGAAGGAAGTGCGCCGCAACGACCGGTACACCCATTTTGGTTTTGTCGCCGCGAAACAGGCGGTGGAGGATGCCGCGCTTTCGGTCGATGAGGGAAATGCGGACCGTGTCGGAGTGATCATTGGCTCGGGCATTGGCGGGATGGCCACGTTTGAAACCCAGCACAAGCGCCTGATGGAAGGGGGACCGAGGAAGGTTTCCCCATTCACGATCCCCGCGCTGATCGGGAATATGTGTTCTGGACTTTTTGCGATCGAGATCGGTGCGCGTGGTCCCAACTTCGGCCTGGTTTCAGCCTGCGCCACGGCGACCCATGCCATTGGCGAGGCGATGCACATGATACGGCGCGGGGATGCCGATGTGATGGTCGCCGGCGGCGCGGAGGCGGCGATCACGCCGTTTGCCTATGCGAGTTTCTGCTCGATGAAGGCAATGAGCGGCCGGAACGATGACCCGGCGACGGCCAGCCGGCCCTTTTCGATGGGGAGGGACGGTTTTGTCATGGGAGAAGGGGCAGGGGTTCTCGTGATCGAATCGCTTTCACATGCCTTGAAGCGGGGGGCGCGGATCCATTGCGAGCTGCTCGGCTATGCGGCCACGGCCGATGCGTACCACATCACGCAGCCTGATCCCGAGGGGAAGGGGCTGTCGATGGCCATGCGGCGTGCTCTCGCGAGCGCCAGGATCGTTCCGGAGGAGATCGACTACATCAACGCGCATGGCACGAGCACGCCGTACAATGACAAGTTTGAAACCCTCGCGATCAAACACGTGTTCGGAGCCCATGCGCGCAGGCTGGCAGTCAGCTCGACCAAGTCGATGACCGGACACCTTCTGGGCGCCGCGGGCGGCATCGAAAGCGTGGCAAGCGTCAAGGCGATCCAGACGGGATTGATTCCTCCCACCATCAATTTGCATGAACCGGATCCCGAGTGTGATCTCGACTACGTTCCAAATGTCACCCGCGAGCGCCGGATTCGCACCGTCCTGAGCAATAATCTCGGTTTTGGTGGACAGAATGCGGCGATGGTCTTTCGCGCGCTTTGAAGTCAAAGGCCGGTCCTGCGTCCTGAGACCGGGCAACAAAAAAACCACGGCGATTTACCGTGGTTTCAAAGGAGCGCTGGATCCGCGGTCAGACCTTCTGCACCAGTCCGGCCTTGATGGCCTTGACGGATACCCAAACACGCTTTGTACCACCATTTGCAGTGCGAATGCGGATACGTTGCAGGTTGGGGCGGAATTTGCGGGACGTGATGCTGGTCACGTGGGTGCCGATGCCTCCGCTTTTCTTGCTCTGACCTTTACGGTTGATGCTAGAGCCTTTCGTGGGACGACGACCAGTGATTGCGCAAATGCGGGCCATATTCGAAGTGGTTAAAGGGTCACGATAAAATGGGGCGGGTGCTCCAGTGCAAGGCCATTCTTGTTCCTCATGAACGCACGCCATGGAGGACCTGGAATTTCTGGCCCATGTTTCCCGGGTGAAGGAGCTGCATCAGTGCCAGCTTGTCAGTCCTCCGCAGCGTGGATTCCGGGCCGATCATGCGGGCCAGTGCCCCGCCGGCATTGTGAACGAAGAAGGCCTCCTGGTTCTGAATGCCGACTCTGGCAAATCCCTCGCGGTCAAGTACGTTCCCAAGCCAGTCCCAGCAGACGTGACAGGTGAGATCCTGCTCCCCGGGCGACATCAGCAGGTCGCTGGTTTGCCGGTGTGCGACATAGGCGCGGGCGGTACCCTGCGGTGTGGCGTGGGCGAGTTCCTCGAAGGATTTTCCGTAATCGAAGGCAAGAAAGAGGCCGGTCCATTTCTGGCGCGCGATTTCGTGTGCGAGTTCGACGGCGCTTCGGGGCGCGTCGAAACAATATCCGGCCTCCGCCGATTCGGGAAGCCAGGGTTCGCTGCAGCGGTCCAATTCAACCTCGACAATCCCCGCAGCGGTCAGTCTTACGCCCACTTCCACCCAGGTATTTTGCGTGCGGCGAAATCTCCTGAAAGGTTGCGCGTCGAACAACTCGTTGGAGAAAACCACACATTGCCCCGTGATGGCGAGCGGCTCACCGAGACGCAGGGTGCAAACGGACTTGAAAGGGTGATCGACGCTGTCGAGCACACTGGAACCGGGTTCGGCGCCGATTTCGACAAACGTCGTGGCCTGGGGACTCAGCGGCGCGAGCAGGGAAATGCTCGCAGCGACAACCAGTTGGCCGAATATCGGACCGATGGACGTGGCGGTATGGAAATCGGTTCCAGGCTGGCGTCCGACGCGTCGGCGGGCCGCGCGGTAGTAGCCGAGCTCGGGGTCGTAAAGTGCCATGGCGACGAATTCATCGAATCGAATTTCGCAGCGGGCGCCCGCGCGTCGCCTGAAGGAAGCCGCAAATGCGGGTGAAACGGGCGAAGGGGGGTGTGCGGGAGATGACATTTACAAAACGCATCGGATGTCCACGCTGAGGGCGATGCTCAATCGTTTTCTGACGACCGCCGCTGGGGTCATTGCCGGTCTACTGCTTGCCTACTCGGCCGCGCACTATGCGGCCGGCTGGGGGCTCTTTCCGAATCGTGAGCTGGACAAGTCGTCCGCCTACGTGCGGCAGGTGATGCAACTCGTGTCGGAGAACTACGTTGATGCGTCGCGTGCCTCGTACGGCCAGTTGACGAAATCGGCGCTGCACGGGTTGGTTCAGTCGCTCGATCCCCATTCCGAATTCATGGAAGCGAAGGATTTCAGCGAACTCGAAGAGGACATGAATGCGGAGTTCGGCGGCGTGGGGATCCAGGTGGAAATGCGCAATGGGCGGGTGGTCGTGATTGCACCGATCGCAAACACACCCAGCGACCGCGCCGGGATCCTTCGCGGCGATGAGATCGTGTCCGTGGACGGGCAGGGCATGGACAAGATGCCCATGAATGACGTCATCGGCCGGCTTCGCGGAAAGCCGAAGACGCGTGTCGCCGTCAAATTTTACCGTCCTTCGACAAGGAAGGAATTCGAGGTCAACCTTGTGCGCGAGGTGATCAAGATCGAAAGCGTGCGGGACGTGCGTCTGCTTGAGAACGACGTTGGCTACATTCAGTTGACCCAGTTTTCCGAGCGCACAGGGAAGGAATTCATCGATGCGCTGAACAAGCTGATCGGGGAAGGCATGCAGGCGCTGGTGATCGACCTGCGCAACAATCCTGGCGGGCTGCTCGACGCCGCGGTCGAAGTGGCCGAGCCGTTTTTCAAGAAGGATGAGCTCATCGTCTATACGCAGGGACGCGACCCGAGGG
>JAGOJU010000074.1 GCA_017994935.1 Opitutaceae bacterium | reverse complement strand
GGTAGGTGTCGCACATCAAGACCTGGGACGTGCGGAGATGGATGCGACCGATGTCGTTCATGCCGATGCTCGTGTCGCCCGCGACGCGATGAAGCGTATTGATGTCCACCTTGTACCTCACGGTCTTCACCACACACTTCGCTTCGCGCGTGGTGTGCCGGATCAGGTACTTGCCGCCCGGCTGAAGGCGCTGCTCTGAAAACCAGCAGATCATCGCCTCGATGTCCTGCGACCCCTGCGGCGCGTTGTTGGCTTTCACCAGCATGTCCCCCCGCGAGAGGTCGATCTCGTCCTCAAGGGTCATCGCCACCGACATCGGGGCATAGGCTTCGTCCACGGCACCGCCCGGTCCTTGAATCGACGTGATCCGCGACGTCCGCCCGCTCGGCAGGGCGACCACCGAATCGCCCGGTTTGAACACCCCTCCGGCCACCCTTCCCGCGAAGCCGCGGTAGTCATGATGTTCGTTGGAATTGGGACGGATCACGGTCTGCACCGGGAAACGGGCATCCACATGATTGAGGTCGCTGCCGATGTAGACGGTCTCCAGCGCATACAGCAGCGGACCTCCCTGGTACCAGGGCATGTTCGCCGAGCGCTCGACAACATTGTCACCATGCAGCGCGGAAATCGGAATGAAACTGATGTCGGGAATCTCCAGTCGCGAGGCGAACTCCTTGTACTGGCGGACGATTTCGTTGAATCGCTCCTCGGACCAGCCTACCAGGTCCATCTTGTTCACCGCCACAATCAGGTGCTGGATGCGAAGCAGGGCGGCGACGAAGGAGTGACGGCAGGTCTGCTCGACGATGCCCTTGCGCGCGTCCACGAGCACGATGGCAAGATTCGCCGTCGATGCGCCGGTGATCATGTTGCGCGTGTACTGGATGTGCCCGGGCGTGTCAGCGATGATGAACTTTCTGCGCGGGGTCGCAAAATAGCGGTAGGCGACATCGATCGTGATGCCCTGCTCGCGTTCGGCGCGCAGCCCGTCGGTGAGCAGCGACAGGTTCAGGTGATCCTCGCCCCGTTGTTCGGTGGCGCGTTCGATAGCCTCGAGCTGATCGTCAAAGATCGCCTTCGAGTCGTAGAGAAGGCGCCCGATGAGCGTGGATTTCCCGTCGTCGACGCTGCCCGCCGTGGTGAAGCGGAGCAGGTCCATGGAAAGGTAGTGCGTGTCGGCAGACGTGATTCGGGTCAGAAATATCCGGCCTTCTTGCGGTCCTCCATGGCCGTCTCGGAGCGCTTGTCGTCCGCCCGGGCTCCGCGCTCGGTGACGCGGGCCGACGCGACTTCCTGAATGATTTCGTCGAGTGTGGATGCGGAACTCTCCACGGCGCCCGTGCAGGTGGCGTCACCCACCGTTCGAAACCGCACCACCCGCTCGAGATATTCCTCGCCGTCGAGGAGCGTGATGTACGGAGTTTCCGCGAGCAGGACACCCGCGCGCTTCACCGTGCGACGCCGATGGGAGAAATAGATGGAGGGGATGGGGAGCTGCTCGCGTGCGATGTACTGCCACACATCCATCTCTGTCCAGTTGGAGAGCGGAAACACGCGAAAGTGTTCACCGGGATGCTTGCGCCCGTTGAAGAGGTTCCACAGTTCGGGACGCTGATTCTTTGGATCCCACTGTCCAAATTCATCGCGATGTGAAAAGAAGCGCTCCTTTGCACGAGCCTTCTCCTCGTCGCGTCGCGCGCCGCCAAGGCAGGCATCGAATTTGAACTCCTCGATTGCGTCCAGGAGGGTGACAATCTGAAGCGCGTTTCGAGAGGGATTCGGGCCCTTTTCCTCCTGCGCGCGCCCCGACCGGATGGAATCGGCCACATGGCGGACGACGAGGCGTGCCCCGGTTTCCTTCACCAACCGGTCCCTGAACGCCAGTGTCTCGGAAAAGTTGTGCCCTGTGTCGACATGGACGAGCGGAAACGGGATCTTTGCCGGGGCGAACGCCTTCTGCGCAAGTCTGACCATGACGATCGAGTCCTTGCCTCCCGAAAAAAGGAGCGCGGGGCGTTCAAATTGGGCGGCCACTTCGCGCATCACGAAAATCGCCTCGTGTTCGAGCTGCGCCAGGTGTGAAAGGTGATAGGAACTCATGTCGTTAAGGCAAAACCGGGAGGCGGCGGAGCGCTCACTCCGGCTGAAGTCGCGGATACACGTGCGCGAGCAATCGCGCCAGCGAGGCATTGGGTGCTTCCATTTCGGTATCGATGACAAAAACGGACTCTTCCGCCAGCGGCTCCTCGAACGCCGAATCGCGACCGGTAAACTGGGCCACTTCGCCCCTCGCCGCCCTCGCATACAATCCCTTCGGATCCCGGCGGGCACAGGTTTCAAAGGAAGCTTTCACGTAGATCGGAAGGAAATCCTCATTTCCAAGGATTTTCCGTGCCGTCTCACGCTGGCTGCGAAGCGGTGTGATGAAGGAACAGATTGTGACAACTCCCGCCTGCACAAAAAGTCCGGCCACCTCCGCGGCGCGACGGAGCCCCTCCGATCGATCGGCATCGCTGAATCCCAACCCTTTGTTCAAACCGATCCTGAGATTGTCGCCGTCAAGCAGGTGAGTAATCACCCCTTGATCGGCAAGCGACCGCTCAAGCGCGTTTGCCAGCGTGGATTTCCCGGAACCGCTCAGGCCAAAAAGCCAGATGACCCGCGCCCGCTGTTTGAGCCGCCGCTCCTTTTCAGCACGCGACAGCACCTTTTCAAAGATCGGGTGCAGATTTGAGCGGTTTCCTGTCATTTGTTTACTTAATTGATGAACTTACATACCATTAAATCCCACTCAATCTCTTTTTATGTCTCCCACATCGATCCTGACATAATCCCCACATAATCAGCAGCTTTAATGTCCATTTTTGGAACTCGAAGGCGCGCCTAAGGCAAAGCCCTCTTTTCGGAGAGGCGGTCATGGTAAGGAGGCACATCCAAAAGAGTGAAGCCTCGCAGCTTCTTTTCAAGCAGCCTCCGGGCAATCACAGGCTGACCACCGCTGCCGTACAGCTCCGCGGCGATTCGTAGGGCGTAGTCCGGAGCGTCCCGGCAATCCGCAGCGCGCACAAATGCCTCCGCCGCACCGAGGGAGTCGCGCAGGCACCGCAACCTGATCTGCCCCAGTTCAATCCACGGGAGAGCCTTGCCGGGAAAACGGACGATTGCCGCTTCCAGAAAGGAAATCGCCTCGAGTCCCTGCGCCCGCGCAATCCGTTGCTTTTCAGCCTCAGGCACATGCCCGGCCAATTCACTCCCTTGAATCCGCCATGCCGCCAGATCATAGGCGATGATCCGCGCTCCGTTCAGCCAAAAGTAGAGCGATTCGGGATGGAGCGCGGTCGCCAGCCGCAGCCCACGAAGTGTCCCGACCCGATCGCACTCCTCCCAGCAGTGCGACATCCCGATCCAGGCCACATCGGCAAGCGGCACCCGAAATCCTCCCAACATCCCGAGCGTCGCTTCAGTTTCTGACACCGGCAGTGACCATCTGCGGATTTCCGGATTTCCCGCAAGGACCTCAACACCGAGCGCACTGGTCCGTCGAAGGTGCACCCCGACCCCGCCGGCGGCAATAAGCGCCGTTGCACCGAAAATCACCCCAGCCATCCGTTGCAATCGCGGGTGCATGTTACATTTCCCTCCGCCTCAGAATGAACCCACACACAACGAGCAGCCCGAAGAGGTGGACGACTCCGTAGGCAGCCGGTGCCAGCATTGCCTTCAACATTGCCGAAGGATCCCCCAGGTCGCGCCAGTCCACATCGAAGAGCCGGAAGTCAGGCACCATCCTGACCAGTATTCTGATCACCACCTGCACAGTAGGCGGGCCACTCCTGACGGCTGCCTCGTCCAGCAATGGCCGGGTGTGACAAACGATCAGCACAACAAAGCCCGCCAGCGTCGCCAACACTCTTGTTCGCAGAAATGCCGCCACACTCTGCACAGCCGCACACAGCAGGCCGCACTTGATCCATTCCATGACCCCCGCCGCCACCACCTCCATTCGCAGGAGCCGTGTCGCATTCTCCGCGGCCACTTGACCTGGCGCATGGAGCTGGAAAACGAGCACCAACGTCACCCAAACAAAGTAGCCTCCCACCAGCCCCATTGTCCCGAGCCACTTGCCAACCACGAAGTCAACCGGGCCCACAGGTTTGGTGAAAAGCACCAGAGCGGTGCCGTCCTCCAGTTCTCCCAGGAAATACTGAAGACTCAGCACGATCGTGCACAGCGCCCCTCCGATCGACGCTCCCGCAAGCCCCACATGGGTGACGAATTCCAACTGCCCTGACCCGAAATGAAGGGTGCGCAGAAGGCCGGCTCCCGCAACAAAGAGCACATAGGCGACGCCGAATCCGATGACCACGTGCTGCCGCATTCCCTCACGGATCACCTGCCGTGCGATCGCAACTATCGCACGTTTCCTCCTATTGATTCCAAAGTCTGCCATGGGAGCCGCCTCCTAGGCCGCAGGACGATCCTTTCGCGCGGCTCCCACCACCGAGCGATAGACTGCCAGGAGCCCAACGCTCGTCTCCGGATCATCCATTCCCGATCCCGACCCTTCTCTTTCGGAGCGTTCACTCCTCCCAGTCTCGCAGGAAGTGCTCAAGCCACCCCCTTCGGAAACGCGGCACTCCGCGGGCCCGCGCCGCAGGTGTCCCACAGCCGCGACGTGAACCAGTCGACCATCGACCATGATCGCGATCCGGTCGCAGGCATGTTCCATTTGCGAAATCAGATGGGAAGCCACGAGCACGGTTCTCCGGCGCGATCTCGCGCTTTCCAGCATCGCGGTCACATAGTCCATTCCCTCAGGATCCAGCCCGTTGCCTGGCTCATCGAGCACCAGCAATCGCGGATCATGCAGGATTGCCTGGGCGAAACCCAGCCGCTGAAGCATTCCCTTGGAAAAACCCGCGATCCGGCGGTCGGCAGCCTCGATGACACCCGCCTCCTCCAGAACCTCGGCAACCCGCATGCGCCGGACTCGTCCGACCAACCCGTACAGACCCGCATAGAAATCCAGCAGTTCACGCGCGGAGAGATGGCGATAAAATACCGGTGCATCCGGCAGAAATCCCACCGCCATCCGGCTCGCCATTGAATCCGCGGCGTCCCCAAAAACCCGCACCAGGCCCGTCGTCGGCCGCACCAGGCCGAGCACGGTCTTCAAGAGCGTGCTCTTGCCGGAACCATTCGGCCCCAGCACGCCAAGGATTTCACCCTCCGCGACCATCAGGGTGACGTCGCTCAGCGCATGGATCGGCGTCAACCTGCCCAGCACCCGATAGTCCTGGTGAACACCGATCAATTCGACCGCCGGCCTCATGCTGCCTATCCAATCACAAAATCGGTGTGCTCCGGAGCTCCCGCAAGGACCCGGCGCTCGACTTTGCGAATATGCGAAAACATTCGCTCCTCCACCGACGCGATGAACGCCTCCACTTCGCGGCGACTTCCCTCGGCTACCAGGTGCACACGACCATCCGCAAGATTCGCCACTTTACCCGTCACCTCATACTCCTTCGCCACCTGACGCGTCGAATAACGGAAGCCCACACCCTGCACCCGCCCTGAGAAAAAAGCCTCTTCGCGATGAATCTGGTTCATGTATGCGGCAAGCTGTAGGAGACATTAAAACAAATCAATAGCATTTATTATGCAACTTCATTTTAATCAGGCGTGGACCCAGCGGCATACGCCACTCCCAAGGCGCCAGGGGAGGTCCTGCGCGGTGAGGCTATGCGCATCCATCGAAACCCGCGACGGCATTGGACATCACACCTGAAAATCGGGCCCGCAATGGCGCAATGCAGGGCGATTTGCACCGTCGCTCCCTGACCCCTCGCCCAATTTACTGTCCGGGTTTTCTCGTTGCATTTCAGCGGTCCGGACACAGGTTGCTGATCGCGACCTCGTGTCGTGACTCGAAATGAGCAAACCTGACTCTGACGGATCCTCTGAGAACGAATGGGACGATCGCGGTGAACTCGCCTGGAACGAGTTCGATTGGGAGGTTTACCTCCGCACACAGGACGAGTTGGTGAGCAAGTACCTGAAATTCTACGACAAATCCCTTTCAAAGCAGGATCGCATCGATCTGGTGGCCCAACAGATGGGCTGGGATCAGGAGTCGTGGAGCAGCGACGACGAGGACGAGGTTGCTCCGGAAAACGATGCGTCCGCCGAAAGTGAAGATACTGACGATTCGGAGCCCTATACGGTCCACAAGAACCCAATCTTCATCGCAACAAAAGCCATCTACATGAGCCTCAAGCGCGGTTGGGAGAAGCAGGCGGTTGATCCTGCAAAAATTCGCCAGCCTCTCGCCCTGGCTGTCCAGACCTCGCTCCACCGCGGCGAGGAGCAATCCACGCTGGCCATCCATGCGCTGGACTTTGGCGACTACGCCATGGCAATCAGCCTGTTCAAGCGGGCCCTACGCGAAGTCAACCAGACCTTTTCGCATCTGACCGACCCCCGCCTCGATGGCAATCGCGCCGTGATCGCGCTCCGCGACGAAATCTTCCCCAGGCTCTTCGACCTGCGGGAAATCTGGTTCCGGGTGATCGACGAGTGTCGGGAGGAACAGGATCGCCCGACGGACGACGACGAATCCGACGAATAACCGCCGCATTTTTAGGCGGCGGTATTCACGGGGGCAACGTTTCCCCACTCCCAAAGCTCAATGGAGCATCCCAGCGTGTGTTTTCAGGCCTGCCCGCCGGCGAGGATCGTCTCGATCCGCGCGAGTTCACCCGTGGAGAATTTCAAATTGGCCAGCGCGCCAACATTGTCGTCCAGCTGCGCGGCCCGGCTCGCTCCAATCAGTACGGAGGTCACAGCCGGCTGTCGCAGCACCCACGCAAGCGCCAGCTGGGCCAACGTCTGACCGCGTTCGCGGGCAACACCGTCAAGCGCACGAATCTTCGCCAGAACCTCCGGTGTCAGCGCATCCGGCTGAAGGAACTTGTTGTCGCTCCGGCCCGCCCTGGAATCCGTTGGAATTCCATTGAGGTACCGGTTCGTCAAAAGACCCTGCGCCAGCGGGCTGAACACGATGCAGCCGACTCCTTCGCGCTGCAGCAGGTCGAACAGTCCGCTTTCCGGTCCCCTCGCAAACATGCTGTACCTGGGCTGATGGATGAGGCACGGCGCGCCCATGCTCCGAAGCAGCGCCACCGCCTTCTCCGCCTCCGCAGGCTTGTAGTTCGAAAGGCCGACATACAGCGCCTTGCCGCTTTTCACCGCGTGCGCCAAGGCTCCCATGCTCTCCTCCAGCGGCGTGTCCGGATCCGGGCGATGGTGATAAAAAATATCCACATACTCCAGACGGAGGCGCCGAAGGCTTTGATCAAGCGATGACAGGAGATACTTCCTCGATCCCCATTCGCCATAGGGTCCGGGCCACATGTAGTACCCCGCCTTGGTGGAGATGACGAGTTCATCCCGGTGATTCGAGAAATCCTCACGCAACAGGCGCCCGCAATTCTCTTCGGCCGATCCCGGAGGAGGTCCGTAGTTGTTGGCCAGGTCGAAGTGAGTGATTCCCAGATCGAACGCCCGGCGCAGGAGCGCCCTCTGGTTCTCGAGTGGATCGACGCCCCCGAAATTGTGCCACAATCCCAGCGACAATCGCGGAATCATCAGTCCCGTGCGGCCACTGCGCGCGTAGGGAACTCGGTCGTATCGGGAGGGATCAGGTTGATAGGAGGTCATGGGCGGAAACTCCACGCCACGGTCTTTCGCCGGGCGGAGAGGAAAACATCATTCAGTCAACTCATGGACATCTTGCCAGAAAACAATCTCGCGATCGCCAACCGGTGACGATGCGTCCTTTGCACTCCTCACATCGCCCCCGTGTCCGCGCCTTTCACTTTCCCTGAAACACCTTTTTCAGGTAGGACACATTTGCCGAAAAGTTGTACCTTACGTCCCTGGCTCTCCTTGCATCCCGGGACCGCTCGACGACAAGCCATCCCCGCCAGCCAATCTCATCCAGCGTCGCCTTGATCCGCTGCAGGTTCACTTGCGGATCCTTCTCGAGCCACACGCCGTCCGTATTCGTGGCGTGAATCTGAACAATCCGGTTCCTGCCCAGTTTCCTGATCTCGGCCGTCACATCACGGTCGTTCTGAAGTGCATTGGAAATGTTGAAATAACTTTTCACCGCGGGTGACCCCACCTCGTCAAGCAGTCGGGCCTCCCCCGCCGCGTCCAAGGCCGTCTCGATCCCAACGATCACGCCGTATTCCTGGGCCATCCCGCCGGCGAGTTTCAGGCGCGCGACGATTGTCGGTCGGATCTGGGGTCGCTTGACCAGATCTCCTGCCACACCCAGCGGCAGAAAGACCACCCGCACGCCCATCGCCTTCATCGTCTCGAAACACCCCTTGAGCATCGCCTCGATGTTTTCCCTCTCGGCAAATGACTGTTGGTAGAAGGCCGACATCGCCATCGAGGCAATCTCAACCTTGTTGCTGCGCGCAGCCTCAAGGAAAGTCTGCCGGACCGCTGCATCCGCGAGCTTGTTGTCAAAGTTCGCCCGGTTCCCCAGACCGCCGATATCGACCTCGACACCATCCGCTCCGATTTCACTCGAGAGGGCAAATGCACCCACGCTCTGGCGTTTCAGGATCATCCAGTCACACACCGCAACACGGTAGCGGGGTCCGACTTCAATCTCCGCAAACACAGGCTGAACCTCATCGCCGTTCGCCGTCGAGGCCATCGCACCCCGCCTCCAGTAGACCACCGTTGCAGCGACTAGGCCCACCGCGATGACAAGCGACATCACCACGGCGCGATGCCGCGGGATCGATGTCAGGAACGCTCGCTTGGCGAACATGGGGTCGGCGCAAACGTTAGAGAAGTAGAACCCACGGCGCCAACTCAAAACCCCTCAAACCACCCCACCGCCCGTTCCTGTTTCGGATGCAACCAGGGCGATTCTGGAGTCCCTCTGCCGTGCGCCCTCATTGCTGGAGCGAGCGCAGCTCTTTTTCCACATCGATGATTGAAGTGAGGGCACGGGTGGGACGCGGTTGAGCCGCGCTGAACACGCGCATCTGCCGGTGCGTTTCGATCGGGATCGTCGCTTCCTCTCCGACAAGGGCGGCGCCCGATTTTCCTGCGGGATTGAGCCCAAAGTGTTTCGAAACGAAGTCATAGAACGCCGCCCGTTTCGACGGCCCATAGTCGTGCTTTTCCGTCGGGAGGTGCACATTCTCAACCTCATCGCGAGCCCCAAGAAGGCCGTAGATGTGCCGGAGGAATGGAAACTCGCTCACCGCCGTGAACTTTGTCCAGTCGTCACCATCGGAAACCAGGAGCATGGGGCGCGGCGCAGCCATGCCTGCAATGAAGACATTGCTGGCAAAGTGGTCGGCATTCCGGTGGATCGGCAGACCGCTCTCGCAGGGACATCCGCCAAAGAAGTAGGACGACACCATCACCACCGGTGCGCTCAGGGTGACGCGCGGGTCGAGCGCGGTGAGCAGTATCGTCTGCGTTCCCCCGCCCGATTCGCCGCTGACGGCGACGCGCGATCCGTCAACACCCTCGAGCGAAAGCAGGAAGTCGAGTGCGCGCATTGCATTCCAGGTCTGAAGCGTCAGTGAAAACGGACGCTTGTGCACCTCCTGCGTGACCTGGTCGATCGACTCCCCATAACCCACCATTTCAATCGACAGCACCACCGCTCCCAGCCGCGCCAGCGTCGCGCAGCGCGCCTGCATCCAGGGAGTAAAGCGTCCCTGGCGCGCATAGTCATCCTCCGTCGCGATCGCCTTTCCATGTCCGTGCAGGGACAGAACCACCGGTGATCCGCCCCCACCAGGCGCGCTCGGACGATAGAGGTTCCCGCAGACAAAATATCCCGGCACGGACTCGAAGGCGACATTCTCAACGGTGTAACCATCGTGAATGCGTTTCGACCCGCGGACCGGATTGAGCGGAGTTCTTCGCGGGAAGGGCTTCAACCCCGCACCGGCCTGCACCTGGTCACGCGCATGGGCTGCGTAGCGTTCCCAGGTGCGACGATCGCTGAAATGGTGACGGCCCTCCTCAAGGGTCGCGGCCCCCTGCTCCGGTGTGAGGTAAGGTCCCGGACAGAGCGTCGGTCCTTCTGCGGCCAGCGAAGGAAGATTGGGCGGGATCCATGCCTCCGGTGAGGCAGCGAGCGGCAGGGCCAGGGTCAGAAGCAGGGGGATGCGTCGCACACAGGCCAGTGTGACGGGCGCCGTCCGGATGACAATGCCTTTGCGATCGTTTGAAGCGCATGCAGTAAAGGCCGGTTCCACGGGCGACACTTCCCGGAACAGGTGTCGCAAGAAGTCGACAAGTTTCCAGGGAGCGGCTTCTTCTTGGAGTGCCCCATCCTCCCCCATGACCTTTCCGATTGTCGATACGCATCAGCACCTTTGGGATCCCTTAAGTTTCAGCTATTCCTGGATGAAGAATCTGCCCTCGATCCGGAAACGCAGCATGGTCCCGGAATACCGCGAAGCCACCCGCGGCTACAATATTGTCCGGACGGTCTACGTGGACACCGATGTGGATGAGCAGGACCTCGCGGCAGAGGCGCAAGTGATCTTCGCCCTCTCAGAAGACTCCTCTCACCGCCTCGACGGCGTCGTCATGGGCGCAAGGCTGGAAAAGGAGGATCCGCTTGCCCACCTCGTACCGTTCCTCGGGCACCCCAAGCTCAAGGGCATCCGTCGTGTCCTTCACACCCAGGGCGACGAAGTTTTCCGGCAGCCGCCATTCATCGCCAATGTGCAGGCACTCGCCGCATATGAGCTCTCTTTCGACCTGTGTGTCCTTCCACGCCAGCTTCCGCTTGCAATGAAGCTGGTGCGCCAATGCCGCGGGGTGACCTTCATCCTCGATCACTGCGGGATCCCCGACATCAAGGGCGGCGGTTTGGACCCCTGGCGGGCGCACATCGAAGCTATTGCCCTCGAACCCAACATCAGTTGCAAAATCAGCGGGCTCGTCGCCTATGCGGACCCGCATTCCTGGAGCGCCGAAACCCTCCGTCCCTACCTCGATCACGTGCTCGCCTGTTTTGGCTGGGACCGCGTGATGTGGGGAGGAGACTGGCCCGTCTGCACACTGACCTGCCCGCTGGCGGACTGGATCGACGCCGCGGTCGAGTTGACCGCCACCGCGAGCGCCGATCAGCGCGATCGCCTGTTTCGCCGCAATGCCGAACGCATTTATCGGCTTCATTGAGAACGCTGCTGAAAGTCGCGCACGCATCCGCGCCATGCAATCCTTGCAAGCTATTGAATGTAATGATGTTGTCACAAGATCCTCGTGCTGCGGATTTCCCTCGATTTTCCCCTTGTCCGGTCCGGCGGTGACCGGCACAAGGATGCCTCGTGTGTGCCGCGTCATCACTCACAGCCGCAGAGATTCACGCCGCCGTCGACCGGCTGGTGCGGGCTATTTCCGAGCGGCATCGGGGTGAGGGCAGGGTCATCCTTCTCGGTATTGCCAACGGCGGCATCACCCTTGCCCGGCGGCTCGGCGCCCGCCTCAACTGGAAGAACGTCGGGACACTCGACATCTCCTTCCATCGCGACGACATCGGACGCAATCCGATTCCCAAGGAATTTGCGCCGACGATCATTCCTGCCGACGTCAATGGAGCGATCGTTGTCCTGGTCGACGACGTTCTCTTCTCAGGACGCACCGTAAAGGCAGCCATGGATGAACTGTTCGATCACGGGCGCCCGGCCCGGGTTGAACTCGCCGTGCTGATCGACCGCGGCAGCCGCAAGCTGCCCATTGCGGCGGACTACGTCGGGCTGAACCTCCAGGTGGGTGACGAGGAAAAGATCAATGTAATCCTCGACCCCGCGCGCCCGGCCAACGACGTGGTTCGCATCACGACAAGGAAACCGGACGCCCCCTAGACTTTTCCTTTCATGCCCTGGACCCGCCGCCACCTGATAACGCTCGAAGAGCTGAGCCTCGCCGAAATCGAGCAGATCCACACGACCGCAACGGCGTTCAAGAAGATCCTCCAACGCAGCGTCAAGCGGGTCCCCGCCCTGCGCGGCAAGACCATCGTCAACCTGTTCCTCGAGCCGAGCACCCGCACGCGCATGGCATTCGACATGGCCGCCAAGCGGCTGAGCGCGGATGTGATTTCGCTCGACGGGGCGAGCTCCTCCACCACCAAGGGCGAAACGCTGCGGGACACCGCGCAGAACATCCAGGCGCTCAACGCCGACATGATCATTCTGCGGCACGCGGCCTCCGGCTCGCCGCTCTACCTCTCCCGCATTCTCGACATCCCCGTCATCAATGCCGGCGACGGCGCCCACGAACATCCCACGCAGGGACTCCTCGACACCTTCACCATGAAGGAGCACCTCGGCAGCCTCAAGGGCCGCAAGGTCGTGATCCTGGGCGACATCCTTTTCAGCCGTGTCGCCCGCTCCAACATCCATGCCCTCGCAAAGATGGGGGCCGCCGTCACCCTCTGCGGTCCGTCCACGCTCGTGCCCCACTGGTTCTCAGCGCTCGGTGTCCGGGTCTCCCACGACCTCAAATCCGCCCTCGCCGACGCCGAGGTCGTAATGCTTCTCCGGATACAACACGAACGCCAGTCCTCCGGCCACTTCCCCTCGCTCGGTGAATACACCAGCAGCTTCGGCCTCAACAAGACCCGCGCCTCCTGGCTGCATCCCAAGGCCATCATCATGCACCCGGGACCGATCAACCGCGGCGTGGAGATCGACAGCGACCTCGCCGACGGCGAACGCAGCGTCATCCTCCAGCAGGTCACCAACGGCATCGCCGTGCGAATGGCCGTGCTCTTCCTGTGCGCCGGCGGCCAGCCGGAATCCGTCATGAGCAGCGACTGACCGCCTCTTCCCATGCCAGCCCTCTGGATTCAAAACGCCCGCGTCATCGATCCCGCCTCCAGGCGCGATTCCATCGGCGACCTGTTTGCCGAGAATGGCGTCATCGTCAGCTCGCTCGCCCCCGCGGCACGAAAGCGCGCCCGGAGGATCGACGCCAAGGGACTCGTCGCCTGTCCGGGTCTGGTCGACATCCACGTCCACTTCCGCGAACCCGGCCAGACTCACAAGGAGACCATCGCGACCGGTTCACGCGCCGCCGCAGCCGGGGGTTTCACCACCGTGGTCTGCATGCCGAACACCTCGCCGCCCGCCGACAATGCCGGCACGATCCAGTTCATCAAGGATGCCGTCGCGCGCGACTCCGTGATCAAGGTCCATCCGACAGGCTGCATCACCTCGGGCATGAAGGGTCAGGCGCTCGCTCCGATAGGATCCCTCTGTCGCGCAGGCGTCGTCGCCATCACCGATGACGGCGACTGCGTGCAGTCCAACGAACTGATGCGGCGCGCGCTCGAGTACGCGAAGATGTTCGGCCTGCCGATCATGGATCATTGCCAGGATGCCTCCATGACCCAGGGCGCTGTCATGAACGAGGGCGCTGTCTCCACCCGGCTGGGCCTGCGGGGATGGCCGAATGCGGCGGAGGACCTGATTGTCGCGCGCAATGCCATCCTCTCCGAATACACGGGCGCCCATGTGCACATGCAGCACATCTCGTCCCGGTTCTCCGTCGACATCCTCCGTCGCGCAAAATCCCGCGGCGTGAAGGTCACGGCCGAGGCGACCCCTCATCATTTCGCGCTGACCGACGAAGCGCTCTCCAGCTACGACACCCATTTCAAGATGAATCCTCCCCTGCGGACGGAGGAGGATCGCCTCGCGCTGATAGCCGGCCTGCGGGACGGCACGCTCGACTGCATCGCCACCGATCATGCGCCGCACACCGACTACGAAAAGGACAAGGAGTTCGACTACGCGCCCAACGGCATCCTCGGCCTGGAAACCGCCCTGCCCGTCTCGCTGGAAGTCCTTGTGAGGCAGAACAGGTTCAAGCTGCCATTTGTCATCGACCTGCTCACCCGCAAACCGGCCGGGATCCTGGGGCTGCAGGCCGGAACGCTGGGCGAGGGAGCGGCTGCGGATGTCTGCGTGTTCGATCCGGATGAAAGCTGGCGCTACGACGCGAAAGCGGGATTCAGCAAGTCGAGCAATTCGCCCTGGAGCGGACAAACCCTGCGCGGCCGCGTGCGTTTCACCGTCGTCAACGGCAGCGTCGTCCACGAGTTGAAGGCTCCGTCAGTTAGGAAATAGCGGCCCCATGGCCGCAGGGGCCCGCAGTTGATCGCGTACCCTACCCGCCCAAGCCGCCCTGCCATTTGCTTCCGAACGGATTCGGTTTCTGCATTGTTTCCGATGGCCTGAGTGCGCAGCGCCACAGTCGGCGCCCACGATCTCGTTTCTGAACTGTGTCTCCGAGTACAACGCCCTCATCTGCCTGCGCACGCGTCACGGACAATTTCGCGCAGCCAGCGATGGGCAGGGTCAGCATCTAGCCGTGGATGCCATAGCATTGACACCACAAATTCCGGCACCACGACAGGAAGCCTGAAACTGTGCATGCCGGTGCGCAGGTTGCCGGTATGACGCTCCGGCACCGTTGCAATCAGGTCGGAATTCCGGGCGAGGGCGATCGCGGTTGAAAAGCCGCCGATAAGCGACACCACGACTCTTCGTTTGAGACCGAGGACCGCGAGAGCATCATTGATGGGATCCTTGTTCGGATCACGGGACACATCGATGTGTCGGCACGCCGCATAGCGCTCGGCTGTGATTCCGCCCCTGATCAGAGGATGCCTCTGCTTCAGAACTCCAATGTAACGATCCCGGAAGAGTTGTTGCACGCGCAATTCCGGACTGGTCGCCTGCTCGACCACGCCAGTCTCCAGGTCGACCAGCCCTTCACGGAGCAGGGCGCTGTCCTTGTCCGGCTTTTGGATGAACCTCAATTGTACTCCCTGCGCCTCGACGCCAATTCGCGCCACAAGCCGGGGTCCGAAGTTTTCAACAAAGCCTTCGCTGGTCCGCAGGGTGAAAGTTCGCGTGAGCCGCTGCACCTCCAGTTTTCCAACGGGTCGAAATATCGATTCGCTCTCCTGCACGAGGTGCCCCACCCGATCACGAAGCTCGGCGGCACGTGGCGTTGGCACGAGACCGCGGCCCGCACGCACCAATAGAGGATCACCCATCGCGCTGCGAAGCCGCGCAAGTGCGCGGCTCATCGCCGACGGACTGAGCCGGAGGCGTCGCGCCGCTCGCGCCACGCTGCCTTCCTCGAGCAACACTTTCAAAGGCACCAAGAGGTTCAGATCAGGTCCCGTCATGCGGCCGTGTATTCATGCCATGGCGTCTCATGCACTGATTCAGTGCATAGAGTGAGTCTTCCGCCATGTCAATCCGCACGGTAGACTACTGGTGCGAACATGATCACACACGTGCAAGACACACCTTCCAGCCTCACGGCCGACCGGACCACCCGATGGGCGCTCACCGGCCTATCGCTTTCGATGTTGATGTCCTCGCTGGGCTCCAGCATCGCCAACGTCAGTCTGCCTGCGCTGGCACTCGCCTTCACGGCCCGATTCCAGGCGGTTCAATGGGTCATTCTTGCGTATCTCCTGCCAATTTCCGCATTGATTGTCAGCGCCGGGCGACTCGGCGATCTGTTCGGTCGCCGTCGCATGCTTGCCGCCGGCATCGCATTGTTTGTCATCGCATCCGCCGCGTGCGCGGTTGCACCGACGCTTTGGCTGCTCATCGTCGCCCGTGTTGCGCAGGGAACAGGCGCCGCAGCAATGATGGCGCTTACCCTGGCATCTGTTGGCGAAACCGTTCCAAGGTCCCAAATGGGTCGCGCAATGGGTCTCCTCGGAACAATGTCCGCGGTTGGCACGGCCCTCGGACCTTCACTCGGTGGCGCCTTGATTGCTTCCTTTGGCTGGCATTCGATCTTTCTCGTCAATATCCCGCTCGGGATTGCGGCGCTGGTGATTGTCGGTCGGCATCTACCCCCGGATCAAGGGCACACCCTTGGGGATCGGCCTGCATTCGACCAGATCGGCACCATCCTTCTCGCAGCCGCGCTTGCCGCCTACGCCCTTGCGATGACAACGGCCCGCGGACACTTCGGCGCGATGAACCTCATCCTGCTGGCCGTGGCTGCGACGGCCTCCACTCTATTCGTTGTCGTCGAGTCAAGAGTCGACAAGCCTTTGGTTCAAATACGCTTGATCAGAGAGCCGCTGTTGAGATCAAGCCTCCTTGCCAGTGCGTTCGTCTCGACAGTAATGATGACGACCCTTGTGGTCGGTCCGTTCTACCTTTCGCTTGGCCTCGGTCTGGGTTCGAGCGCCGTCGGCCTCACACTCTCCGTCGGCCCGATCATCGCCGCGCTCGCAGGAATTCCCGCCGGACAACTGACCGACCGCCTTGGCTCCCAGCGAATCGCCATCATTGGCCTGCTCGGCTTGGCTGCAGGTGCGGCCTGCCTCGCATTCCTGCCAACAACACACGGTGTTTTTGGGTATCTCATGCCCATCGTGGTGCTCACTGCGGGTTACGCTCTTTTCCAAACCGCAAACAATACGGTAGTCATGGCAGGAGTTTCGGAGGACATGCGGGGTGTGGTTTCAGGGCTGCTCAACCTTTCCCGAAATCTGGGCCTCGTCACAGGTGCCTCTGCCATGGGCGCCGTCTTCGCC
>JAGOJU010000019.1 GCA_017994935.1 Opitutaceae bacterium | reverse complement strand
CGCTGAACCAGACGGGTGCGAGCGGCTCGATTGCCACCGAGGCCAACAACTCGCAGCTGATCGTGGAGCGCGTAAGCTCCCTTTACCTGCGGGCCGACACCCGCCTTCTTTCCAACAGGCTATGGCTGGTGGCGGGTGCGCGTTACGAACTGACCGATGACAGCGGCGAGGGCGTGCTGTCCGATCCGACGGCGATCTATCGTCGAAACCCGGATGGAAGCTTTGTCATGCAAGGAGGCAGCCGCGTTCTGATTACAACAGATCCCATCGAGCAGGCGCGCCTCATTTACCAGGCGCGCGGGACCCATGTGAGCAAGGATTACGGGACCATGCACCCGAGTTTCAATGCGACCTACAATCTCGGCGAGAACCTTATCTTTCGTGCTGGCTACGCCAGGACCCTCGGACGTCCAAACTTCAGCTTCATTGTTCCGGGATCAAGGATAGCCGAGCCCACGACCTCCAATCCAAACGGGACGATCACGATCAACAATACCGCTTTGAAGCCCTGGCTGGCCAATTCATTCGATCTCGCGGTGGAGTACTATCTGAAGCCCCAAGGCGTGGTATCCATCGGGGTGTTCCGCAAGGATTTCTCCAATTTCTTCGGGCGGCTGACCACGGAGGGAACGGCCGAGGCGCTGGAAAGCTACGGTCTGGATCCCGTGAATTTCCTGGGCTACGACATCATCACGATGATGAATGTGGGCGATGCGCGCGTGACCGGTCTTGATCTCAATTACAGTCAGAAACTCGGATTCCTTCCTGGGCTGCTGAGCGGGCTCTCGGTATTTGGCAATGTGACCTCCCTGCACCTTGTCGGAGCGAACACGGCCGACTTCACGAACTTCACGCGGCGGCAGATGAATGCCGGCATCGGATACAGCCGAAAGAAGTTCTCGATGAATCTGAAGTGGAACTACCGTGGCCGGCAGCGCGGGTCGCTTCAATCGGGCACGGGTATCGGCGCGAACACCTACGAATGGACTGCGCCCCGCCTGCAGGTCGATGCCGATCTCACCTACGCGTTCCGGCCATGGCTTGGTTTCTTTGCCGCGGTGCGCAACCTTACAAAGGACAATCTGGTGTTTCAGCGTTACGGTCCCGCCACACCAAAATACGCGTGGGGCTTCCGCGACGAGGATTATGGTGCCCAGTGGACCTTTGGCGTCAGGGGCCGGTTCTGATCCGCACCCTCCTGTCATGTCTGCTCCAGATCCAACTCCGCCTGGCCCTCCGTCACGTTTCAAGTCGGTCGACGTGCTTCGAGGCTTCGATATGTTCTGGATCATCGGCGGAGCGGGCATTGCCCGGGCACTCGGAAAGATGGATCAGAACGTGGTCACGGATTTCATAGGCAGCCAACTTTCGCACAAGGACTGGGCTGGCCTGCGTTTTTACGACATCATCTATCCGCTGTTTCTGTTTCTGGTCGGATTCTCGATTGCCTTTTCCATCGACAAGCATCGCGGCGAGCAATCGCGCGCGGCGACAGTGCGGCGGATTCTGCGGCGCGGAATGCTGCTTTTCCTGCTCGGCTTCGTCTATCACGGCGGACTGGCGGCAAAGTGGCCTGAGGTGCGCTTTTCCGGCGTCCTGCAGATGATCGCCGCCTGTTATGTCATTGCCGCGATGCTCTACCTGTATTTCGGACCCAAATGGCGGCGGGTCGCGGGCACGGCCGCGGGGTTGCTGGCTGGTTATTGGCTGTTGCTCACCTTTGCACCGTTTCCGGACGTGGTGCTCGACCGAGCGACGCTGGATCCGCTGGCCGTGCAGGCCGGTTCCAGCAGGCCTGCCGACATTCTGGCGCTCGTACCAGGACGACAGAGCGGGACATACGAGGCGGGCCACAACTTCAGCAATTTTGTCGACTACCGCTACCTGCCCGGGAAAAAGGCAAACGTCTACTATGAATCGCAGGGGTTGTTGAGCCCATTGGGGGCCACCGTCATCTGCCTGGGTGGGATTCTGGCTGCTCTCTGGTTGCGGCGGGAAGAGGTGTCGCCGACGCGGCGGGCTGCCTGGCTGGCCGCGGGTGGTGCCGCGGCCATTGGACTCGGGCTGCTGTGGAGCCTGCAGTTCCCAATCGTGAAAAAGCTCTGGACCTCCTCGTTCTGCCTCGTCACGGGAGGAATTTCAGCTCTCTTGCTGGCCGGGTTCTACCTGGTGGTCGACGCCTGGCGGTTCGACCGGTGGTGTGCTCCGTTCCTCTGGCTTGGCACCAATTCGCTCACGATCTACCTCGGGTATGAATTGATCCGATTCGAACGGATCAGCGAGCGGCTGATTGGCGCGGACTTTCGCGCCTATCTCGATCACCAGGTTGCCAAGGGGGCGGGGGCGTTGGTGCAGGCCCTCGTCGGGCTGGGCCTTGCCTTGGCGCTGGTGCGCTTTCTCTACAACCGCCGGATTTTCCTGCGGGTTTGAGGCCTGGGCGGACCTGTAAAGCGCGCCTGCTGAATTCATCATGCTATCATTGCCGGAACATCATTGTCGGGTCGATCAGATGGACGTCGAGGTGCACGCCACACCTGCGGCGATGGGCCGTGCGGCCGCCAGGGCCGCGGCCGCCTGGCTGCATGAGGTGATCGGCCGGCAGGACGAGGCACGCGTTATTTTTGCATGCGCTCCGTCGCAGGACGAATTTCTTGCGGCGCTGGCAAGGCCTGAACTCTGTGGCGTGGCGCTCGATTGGAGCCGGGTAGCCGCGTTCCACATGGACGACTACATTGGCTTGACGGGCAATCATCCTCAGAGCTTCCGGGCCTATCTTCATTCGCACCTTTTGTCGCATGTGCGCGTCGGACGCTTTCATCCCTTGGAGGCCGACGATGCCGACAGCCGGGCTGCCTGTACGCGCTATGCGGACTTGCTGCGCGCCGGACCGATCGACCTCATTTGCATGGGAGTGGGGGAGAATGGGCATATTGCGTTCAACGATCCGCCGGTTGCCAATTTCGATGACCCCGAACTTGTGAAGGTGGTGGAACTCGACGAGGCGTGCCGCCGGCAGCAGGTGCATGACGGCTGTTTCGCGGAGATTGGAGATGTGCCGAGGCGTGCGATCACCCTGACGATCCCGGTCTTCCGGCACGCGCGTCGCCTGAGCATCCACGTCCATGGAGCCCGCAAGGCGGCGGCAATCCATGCTGCATTGCGCGGACCTGTCACGCCGTCCTGCCCGGCGTCAATCCTGCGAACACACCCTCACGCCACTCTTTATCTCGACAGGGAGGCGGCCGCCCGTGTGTCCTCCTGATCCGTTCCTGGGCCGCGTATTGAAAATGCACTCACCGTTGCAAGCAGCCGTCAGGCTCTTCCTGAGTCACGCAACAATTTTCCGCGCATGAAAACAAAATTGGGCCTCCGCTGGTATGTCGCCGGCATGCTATGTCTTGCGACGGGGCTCAACTACCTCGACCGGCAGACTCTGTCGGTGCTCGCGGGCACCATCAAGAGTGAGCTTAACATCACTGCCGTCGAGTATTCCTATATCACGTCGGCATTCCTCATCAGCTACATGATCATGTATGCCGTGAGCGGACGGCTGGTGGACAGACTGGGAACGCGCAAATCCTTCACGGTGTTTGTCTCGGCGTGGTCCTGCGCAAGCGCACTCCATGCCCTGGCGCATACAGCCATGCAGTTCACGATATTCCGGTTCCTGCTCGGCGCGACCGAGCCGGCGAATTTTCCGGCAGGCGTAAAGGCGTGCTCCGAATGGTTCCCGATGCGGGAACGCGCGCTGGCAGTGGGCATCTTCAATTCCGGCTCCGCGATCGGCGCGGCATTGGCGGCACCGTTGGTGTCGTGGATCGCGCTCACCTGGGGCTGGCGGTCGGCGTTCTTGGTTGGCGGTGGCCTCGGAGTGCTCTGGGTCGTTGCCTGGGTGCTGTTTTACCGGTCGCCACAGGAACATCCCCGCCTATCAGCGGAAGAACTTGCATGGATCCGGTCGGAAGACCAGGAGAACGAATCCCAGTCACCACCCGCGGTCCGACGGCTGTTGCGAATGAAGGAGACCTGGGGTTGCATTCTTGCGCGGGCCCTGACGGATCCCATTTCGTATTTCTTCATCTTTTGGACACCGCTCTTCCTTCAGCAGGAACGGGGGTTTGATCTGGCTGCCATCGGCAAGTACAGCTGGATTCCCTTCGTCGCCCTCGCATTCGGGAATATCGCTGGTGGCATGGTGCCGCGGCAACTCATCCGGCGCAACTGGACGGTCAACCGCGCGCGCAAGACCGTCATGGCGGTCGCTTCGTTTGTCATTCCGGTGTGCTGCCTTGCAGTTACCTTTGTCCCTAATGCGACGATGGCGATCGTGGCGATCAGCGTAGCGATGTTCTGGCATGCGGCATGGGCGAACATGACGTTGCCCGCGGAGGTGTTTCCCAAACGCGCTGTCGGTTCGGTGTCAGGCTTTGGCGGCGCACTGGGTGCACTGGTTGGTGCCGGCACGACGGTCGCGATCGGGTGGACGGTGGAAACATTCTCCTTTGCACCGGTGTTCATGGTGGTCGCCTTCCTGCCACTGGCCGCCTTTCTGCTGGTCTGCTTGCTGGTCAGGGATCTTGGCGTCATCCGCGAAATCCCGGACTGACCATCGCTCTGGGTCGCGGATCAAAAGCCCCTGCCGGAAACATTCACCTTTAACATGAAAACCCTCCCCCAAACTCCTCATTCTCCCGTTCAATGGCTGGCGTGGTCCGTGTTGGCGATGGCACTGATGCTGCCGCTGTCTGGGGGAGCCAGGCCGGTCGATCTCGCGAAACGCATTCTACTCGCTCCGGTTCCCCAGGAGCTGGCATACTCGCCCGGGACGACGCCACTCCCGGGGCATATTTCGGTATTTGGTCTCGATGCGTTGAGGCCGGGCGACGCAGCAACGGTTGAAACGATGGCGAATCTGTTCACGGCAATTGGCGTGCGCGGTGACTTTGGGGGTGACGCCTCCTATTGTGTACGATTCGAACGCGATCCGTCAGTCGCTCACAGGGAGGGTTACAGGCTGGTGTCGGATTCGTCGGGTATCACGGTGCGGGCGAGCACCGACGCGGGGGCGTTCTATGGGGCACAAACGGTGTACCAGGTGCTCGCCTACGCGCGCCATGGAGAAGAGTTTCTCCATTACGCGGATTTCCCGGCGGAAGGCTGGGGCCGGTTTCTGGTCCCCCATCTCACGATCCAGGACCATCCCGCATATAAAGTGCGTGCCTTCATGGCTGACCTCGGACGGGCCCCCTACAGCATGGCGCTGCTGAAGCGGCTGGTGCGATTGATGGCGCAGATGAAATTGAACACGCTGCATCTGCACCTGTTCGACGACCAACTCTGCGGCTTCAGATTCGAGAAGCTGCCGATCGGGCATGAGAACCCATTCAGCCTCAATGCGGCCGACCTGAAGGAACTGGTGGCGTATGCACGTCGCTATCACATTTCCGTGATGCCGGAACTCGAGTCGTGGGGCCACGTTGCAAGCCTGGTCTATCACTTTCCCCAATTGCGAGGAGGGGAGGGAGCCTACGGCGGCGCCTCGTTTGGCATGGGTGAGGCCACTTATGCCTTCCTGGAAAAGCTCTACGACGAGATCGTTCCGTGCCTCGAATCTGAAGCGGCGGTTCACGTCGGCCTCGACGAGGCAATTTGGGCTGTCCTGCCCGGTGAGGAGGCGCGCGGGCATACGCCGACAAACATGGTCGGCCGGATTCATGAGATCCTGATGCGTGTGGCGGCGCGTCACGGAAAAAGGATCACCATGCACCTTTGGGCGGATCATGGCGGTCGCGCCCTGCCGCCGGCGTTGGAGACAAGGGTGGTGATCGAGCCATGGCGATATCTGGGTGCGGACGAAGCAGGGATTGTGGAGACACTCAAGAAGTATGGAGGTGCGGGGAAAACGCCGCTGATGATGGGGACCGGCGCCAACTCGTATGCCTTCAGCGGCAACTACGAGGGCACCAGAATCTGGTGCCTGCAGGGTTTGGCCTATCCGAACGTCGAAGGTGTGACGCTTTGCATGTGGGAGAGCAATGACCTGGCCGGGAGACTGGTGACCCTTTATGGAGGCGCGTGTTTCGCATGGAAGCCCGACGCGCAGGTGCGCGCCCGCAATGACACGACCGGCGAGAAGCTGCGCCAGATGATCGATCGACAGATGCGCAGCTGGCAGATTGTTTTCCCGGACGCCGATCAAGCGGCGATCAACGAGGATCGCGGACCCGAGGTGAAGACCGGCCGCTATGTGTGGCCTCCGTACGCCGGTAAGGCCGTCGCGCCCACTGTCGATTTCGGAAAACCGAAGGGTGGTGCGCAATGAATTCGTTCACGTTTTGGATGAACCGCATTTCGCGTTGGGCAACCCGGCATTGCGTTGCCTTTCTGGCATGCGTGTCTCTGGCAGCAATCGGCGCATGGGGAGCGGAGAGTGCCCCGGCCGGTTCTCAACCGCGAACGGGAGTGTTTCCCTTCTATCCGTACATCGCTCGTTACGCCATGTGGGAATTCACCCCCTTGGATCAAGGGGGCCGGTTCGTGCAGCTACAGACGATAGGCTCTGAACGCGATGAAGACATCGCGCGCGCGGTTCGCAGGCCCGGTTTCTTTGCGCCATGGGGAGACCCAATCAGGTGGGATTCACTTGAGAAGACAGAATTGGAAAAAAGCGTTTGGCTGAACCGCTGGTATTTCCTGCCCAGTCTCGCCAACATGTATCACCGGACGGGGGACAAGACCTATCTGAGCGAGATCATGGCGTTTGTAAGGCGGTGGCGGGACGAAAACCCCATGCCTGTCGCCGTCGCTTCCCGAGGGCGCAACTGGAAAGACATGCAGGTGGCATGGAGGCTTCAGAATCTGGCGTGGGCCTTTTTTCTCGGCATCGATGGATTCACATCCGGTGAAAAACAGGAACTCTATCAGCTCGTCGACCTGCATGCCGGCGCCCTGCTGGAGGATTTTGGGGCGCAACCCCTGAACGAGAACAACCACCAGTCGCATGGGGCGGGAGCGATGCTGTATGCAGCCCTGCTTTTTCCGGAGGTGCGCTCCGCAGCGGCTTTGAGAACGAAGGCCGTTGAGATCCTGGAGCACCACCTAGCCCATTCATTTTATCCGGACGGAAACTCCGTCGAATTGAGCCCGGGCTACTATCCCTTTTTTGCATCCATCTTCCGAGACGCCTATATGCTCTGTCGCGCCAATGGGATCGAGCCGCCACGCGGCAGTGAGCACCGGCTTCGACAATTCCTCCGATATGTCCTGAATGTGGCGCAGCCGGACCGGACAATGCCCCCCATCAACGATTCCAGCGAGAGTGACTCGGTTGTCATGGCGCGGGTGCTGTCGGATCTGCTTGGCGAACCGCTCTCGCCGCAACCGCAGGCGTCGTGCTGGCTTGACGCCTCGCACCAGGCGGTGATGCGCGACCATGATCCCGAACTGCCTGCCTATGTCTTCCTGGATGCGGGGCCGCGGGTATCTGCGCATTGGCATTCCGGTAAACTCGGTTTTCATCTTTGGTATTGGGATCGTCCGCTGCTGATCGACAGCGGGATCAACAATTACGACGATCCCCTGAGACGCGCCTGGTACAATCGCGCGGAAGCGCACAATACCCTCCTCGTCGACGGCGCAGGCGACTATGAGCGGAAGAACACACGTGTGGCAGATCGGCCGCTGGCAGGCAGCAGGATCGAGCATTGGGAATCCAATCGACGGTATGATTGGGCTGTCATGGTCCACGATGGCCTCGCGAAAGGTGTCACATGGACGCGACATTTTGTGATGTTGAAGGGGAAATGCTGCCTTATCGTGGACCGACTGGAAAGCAATGCGGAGCATGACTATACGTGGCTCTTTCACCTGCCGCCGGGTTCGCCCAAAGCCGATGCCTCTCGGGGAACGGTCTTCACGGGGTTCGCCGAGAAGAATCTGCTGCTGCTGACCGCCAAGGCCGGCGCGCCTCGCCTCGAATTGCGCGAAGGGACGATCAGCCGGCAGGCGAAGAATCACCCTGCGGCAGTGGCAGCGTATGGTTCGCGGGGGACGGAAGTCGTACGGTCATTTCTTTTGCTGCCGGTGCGGAGCGGCGCGGAACCCCGGGCGGCGCTTCAGCAGGAGGTGGAGGCAGATCGCGTGGGGCTTCAATTGACCATTCCCGGAGTTCAAGCTGAGGTTGAGATTCGCCGCGAAAGCAAAGCAGGCAAGAACGTCTACCAATTGCGCCTCGGTGAAATCCGGTGATGATTGTCCGAAATGCAGGAAAGAGGGAGGACGCGACTGATCGCGACTACCTGCGAGGCGAGATCAGCCTCAACGTCGGGCCCTCGCCGGTCGGTCTTGGCGCGTCTTTCGCCGGCAGCCCGCCGCCTCCACGCCCTTGCCACCCGGTGATCTGTCGCACAATAGAAGGACGTCGGCGGGTAACGTAAGGCATTGTCCTCCGGGTTCGGCCGGCGTTTGCTTCTGAATGACCTTGCCCATGACTTATTTTGATCACCAGGTGAACGGGTTTGCCGGCGTGGATTTCCAGAGCCCTGGGCTGGGTGCGGTCGAATTGGATCGGGCGCTCTCTGCTCTTCGCGCTCGGGGGACGCGGATTCTACTCACGTTGATCACGGCGCCCGTCGAGCAGCTCGAACGGCAATTCGCCCGCATTGAATCCTTGTTGGGTGACAGTGCGTTCGCTGAAGTTGTTGCTGGCTACCACCTGGAAGGTCCCTACCTCAGCCCCTTGCCCGGATTCCATGGCGCTCATCCTGCGGAATTGATGAAGGCGCCGGACTTGCGGGAGTTTGACCGGCTTCATGCCGCGGCGAGGGGGCGACTGCGGCTCGTCACCCTCGCGCCGGAATGGCCGGGCTCCGCATCCTTTGTTCGCGAACTCTCCGGGCGGGGAATCTGTACTTCCATTGGGCATTCGGATGCAGGGGACGCTGCGATCGATGCTGCGATCGATGCCGGTCTCCGACTCTGCACGCATCTTGGCAACGGAGTTCCGGGGCAGTTGCCGCGTCACGACAATATCATGCAGCGATTGCTGGCGCGCGATGAATTGGTGGCGGCGTTCATACCGGATGGGGTCCATCTGCCGCCTGCGGTGCTGAAGAATTTCGTGCGCGCGAAACCGCGCGACCGCGTCATTTTCACGACTGATTGCATGGCTGCGGCAGGCGCGGGCCCGGGACGCTACTCCCTTGGACGTCTGAATTTGGATGTCGGAGAGGACGGTGTGGTAAGGGAACCGGGAAAAACCAATTTTGCGGGATCGTCGCTGACGATGGATCGCGCCTGCGCCAACGTGCAGCGTCATCTCGGATGGAGTGCGGAGGAAGCCACCGCGGCCTGCGGTGAACGCGCGATTGCAGTTGTCGGGCTCGGGCCGCCTGACGACGGTTCCGGCCGGAGTCCGGGCAGGATTTGAATCGTCAACGGGGCGGCGAGCGATACGAGTTGGCTGAATGCTGACGGCGCTCTACGTGACGCTGCGGATTGTCGCAAATCCGCTTTCAAATGTCTTCCAGAAGCAACTGACCATCCGCGGAGCGCATCCGCTTGCTGTCATCGCGGTCACCCATGCAATTCTCACACCGGTGGCCCTTTCGTTCCTGCCGATGGTGGCATGGGACCGGCTGGATTCCGTGTTCTGGGTGAACATCGTGCTCTGTGCCGGGCTCGCAGTCGTGGGAAACGCGCTGATCGTCTATGCGCTGAGGGAAGGCGATCTTTCTATCCTTGGGCCGATCAATGCCTACAAGTCAGTACTCAGCCTTTTCCTGGCAGTCATCTTCCTCGGGGAAATTCCAAGTGTGGCGGGCGTGGCGGGTGTGTTCCTGGTGCTTGCGGGAAGTCTCTTCGTTGTTGAACGTGCCCCGGGTCAGGCGCACAACCGGGCACTGCTTCAGTTCATGCGTGACCGCGGTGTGCGACTGCGTCTGGCGGCACTGGTTTTTTCTGCAACTGAAGCCGTGTTTCTCAAACGGGCGATCCTGCATTCAACGCCACTTGTCACGTTTCTTTTCTGGTCGATCCTGGGGTTGCCCTTTGCGCTGATTGCCGTCGCGGTGCTCAGGCGAAGTGTCGAGGGATTTGACGTACGCCGGATGGCAGGGAATGGACGGCTCTGGCTTGGCCTCGCGTTGACGACCGGGCTGATGCAGGCGGCGACGCTTTTCACGTTCGGGAAGCTGCAGGTTGGTTATTCGCTCGCGCTGTTCCAGCTCTCGACGCTTGTCAGTGTGTTTCTGGGGCATCATTTTTTCAGGGAGAGGAACATCAAAAGGCGGCTCATCGGTTCGCTCATCATGGTCGCCGGAGCGGTGTTGATCGTGTCCTTCGGACGTTCGAAGCCGGAGGCGGCAGACCGGGCGGATATCCTCACGCCATGGGGTAAGTCGGTGGATTCCAAAAGCAGGGGTTGCGCGGAACGGGTGAACCGATCACGTATTCACCTTCATGCAGTCTGATACGACGGACCGGCCAGGAGCCGATGGGGAGCGGACATCGGCAGAGAATCTGTCGGACAAGACTCGCCGGCGAGTGCTTATCATCCTGCTGCTGTCGATCTTCATGTCACTGATCGATGTGAGCATCGTCAATGTCGCCCTTCCCTCGATCCAGCATGCGCTCCATGCGTCGCTGTCCGATCTGCAGTGGGTGCTGTCCGGCTACGCGCTGACCTTCGGAGTCGTGCTCGTGGCGGCAGGACGTGCTGGCGATCTCATGGGCAGGGGCGGGATTTTTCTCGTGGGAGTCGTGATCTTCACCGCCTCGTCAGTTGCGGGCGGGCTTGCCCCGAGCGCCAACTGGCTTAACGGTGCGCGTTTTGTTCAGGGAATTGGCTCCGGCATTCTGAATCCCCAGGGCGTTGGCATAATTCAGGAGTATTTCCGTGGGGAGGCACGTGGCCGGGCATTTGGTCATTTGGGCACGACGGTTGGGTTTTCCGTGGCCACGGGTCCGGTGCTGGGTGGGTTTCTCATTCACGTGGGCGGTCTCGAACTGGGATGGAGGCTGACGTTTCTGGTCAATCTTCCGATTGGAATAGCGATCCTCGTCCTGGGATTGATGTGGTTCCCGAAACCGCTGTTCCGATGGACTGGCCTGCCGGCGTCGAAACAGGAGCGCAGGGCGGGCACGCCGTTGGCGTCGCTGGATCCTGTCGGCTCCCTCCTTCTCTGCATGGCAGTGCTGGCGGTGCTTTTCCCGTTTGTCGAATCACGCTCGTCGCCGCTGACCTGGCTGCTGCTGCCGGCGGGTGCTGCGTTGTGCCATCTTTGGGTGAAATGGGAACGGCGGCACGCCCGCAGGGGATTCAGTCCGATGGTCGACTTGAACATCTTCCGGACTCCGAGTTTCGCCAATGGCGCGACCATCATGACACTGTGCTTTCTCGGCATGTCGAGCATCTGGGTGCTCGTGATGCTCTACGTGCAGGAGGGAAGTGGAAAGTCCGCGCTCGAAGCGGGCACGTTTGGCATCCCTGCCGCGCTGCTCTCTGCCTATTCGGCCCATTGGGCCGGACGCCGTGTGATGAAATTTGGACGAAGGATCGTCATCGGCGGCCTGTGGCTGGCCATACTTGGGCTCGCCTCGAGCGCGGCCATCATCCTTCTTCATTCGGGTGGGCATCTCAATGTCTGGTGGCTGATGGCGTCGCTCTCCTTCATAGGACTCGCGCAGGGATCCATCATTACCCCGAATCAGGTTCTGACGCTGGACGAGGTGCCCGTGGAGTATGCCGGGAGTTCGGGCGCGGTGATGCAGACGGGACAGCGCATCGGAAGTTCGGTGGGAATCGCGATCATCACGGCGATCGTCTTTGGCATGCTTCCGGCCTCATCCTGGGCGGTTGCGATCTCCACGGGATATGGTGCGATCATCCTCGTCGTCTGTATCGCGCTCGGTTTTGCCTACAAGGATCTGCGCGATCGACTGAAAGAACCGCCCCACCCGCACCGGACGGTGCAACCTTCGCTTAGTCCTCCAACAATTGAGTGAGGGTCGAAGATAAAGGATTTGCTTGGGAACTGGAGGGTGAGATCCAATCCTGGATCGCCGGTCGCAAACGCTTGTGAGTCAGCGGCCGGCACCGTGGTGCGTTCCAGCAAGGAGGAAGGGAGGAATTTGAGTCCGCAGGGACTCGGGCATTGCGGTCCGCGTGAGCGGCGCGCAAGTTGGGCAGCTATTCGTTGCCATCCCATGAAATACCTCTCCCTGCTTCTTGTGGCGCTGTCCATTCTGTCATCGGTGCCGGATTCCTTGGCACGGGCGCCGAACATCATCATCATCCTGACGGACGACATGGGTTATGGTGATCTGGGGTGCTACGGCTCACCGAGCATCCGTACTCCCAATCTGGACCGGATGGCAGCGGACGGATTGCGCTTCACGGATTTCTATTCTGCGGCCGAAGTGTGCACACCCAGCCGGGCGGGACTCCTTACCGGGCGCTATCCGATTCGCAGTGGCATGGCTGGAAAGCGGCGCGTCCTATTTCCTGATTCACCCGGGGGACTTCCCCAGGAGGAAATTACGATTGCCAGTGCTTTGAAGCAGCGGGGATATGCGACGGCCCACCTGGGGAAATGGCACCTCGGCATCCACCCAGGTGGACGCCCCGGCGACCACGGATTCGACTACTCGTTTGGTCTTCCCTATTCGAACGACATGGACCTCCGGCCGGAAATGCCCCGCACCTCCTCCCGGTCATCCAATCCGCCCGAGGATGGCTGGATGGTGCCCCTCATGCTAAACGGCAAGGTCTATGAGAAGCCGGCGGACCAGACAACGTTGACCCGCCGGTACACCGAGGAAGCCGTCAAGTTCATCCGCACTCACAAGGCGTCACCCTTCTTCCTGTATTTTGCGCACACATTTCCGCACGTGCCCCTCTTCGCATCGCCCGCGTTCAAGGGCAAGAGCCGCCGCGGCATCTATGGTGACACGGTGGAGGAGATTGACTGGAGTGTCGGTCAGGTGATGGCTGCGCTTCGTGTCGAGGGGCTCGCCGAAAATACGCTCGTCTTCTTCACGAGCGACAACGGGCCATGGCTGACGATGCAACAGCAGGGCGGAAGTGCCGGGCCGCTGCGGGACGGCAAGGGAAGCACGTGGGAAGGCGGCATGCGTGTGCCCGGAATCGCCTGGTGGCCCGGGAGGATTGCACCGGGCATCACGGGAGAACCGGCAAATGGGATGGACCTGTTTTCGACCGCGCTCGCGCTGGGCGGAGCAAGCGTTCCCAGCGACCGGGAAATTGATGGACGTGATCTTTCGTCCCTTCTGTTCAGAGGGGAAACGTTGTCCGAGCGGCCGTTCTTCTACTATCGGGGTGACAAGCTCTTTGCGTGCCGGCTGGGCAACTACAAGGCGCATTTCCTTACGCAGACCGGGTATGGAAAGGCGAAGGCGGAGACGCATGAGCCGCCGCTACTCTTCGATCTCGGCACGGATCCCGGGGAGAGTTTCAATATTGCCGCGGAGCACCCCGACATCCTGAAGAGAATTCGTGAAGCCGTTGAAGAGCAGCAGCGCCGCATGGTTCCCGGAAAACCGCAGCTCTGAGAGGCGCGTTACTGGGAGAACACCTTGCCGATGATGTTTTCGAGGGGTTCCTCCTCGATGGTGATGTCGGCGATCGGGGTTGTGCTCATGATCTCCTGGATCGCACGCGAGATCGCTTCCGCCTTCACTTGGACGACAATTTTTCCCGTATCCGCTTCGCGGGTGGTTTCGCCATGGGAGGACCTCCAGTCTGCAGGCACAGCGGCGGGATCCTGGGGAAGGAAAACCACCTGGCGCATGCGCGAGTTTCTCTCCCCTTCGAGGTTGGCGAGGTTCCCGTCGTAGACCTTCCTGCCCTTGTGAATGATGATCACACGTTCGCAGAGCGCCTCGATGTCCGCCATGTAGTGGCTGGTCAGGAGGATGGTGACCTTGTGTTTCCTGTTGTAGTCGCGAAGAAACGTGCGGACCGCCTTTTGGGAAATGATGTCGAGTCCGATGGTGGGTTCATCGAGAAACAGGACGCGGGGCTTGTGGAGCAGAGCGGCGATGAGCTCCATCTTCATGCGTTCGCCGAGGGACAGTTCGCGGACCATCACGGACAGCTTGTCGGCCACACCGAGGAGCGAGACGAGTTCGTCGAGAGTTTCCCGATAAGCCGCGGCGGGAATGTCGTAGATGTGACGCAGCAGCGCGAAGGATTCGTTCGCCGGCAGGTCCCACCAGAGCTGGTTTTTCTGACCGAGCACGAGAGCGAAGATTCGCCTGTAGGCGTTGTCGCGTTTGCTGGGGTTGAATCCTGCGATGCGCGCGCTGCCGCTTGTCGGATAGATCAATCCGGCCAGCATCTTCAGCGTGGTCGTCTTGCCCGCGCCATTGGGTCCGAGGAAACCCACGAATTCGCCTTCCTCGATGTTGAAGCTGATGTCGCGCGCGGCCCAGATCTGCTCGTGGCGGCGCTTGAAGAGCCCGGCGACTCCACCCCAGAAGCCGGGTTGCTTCTTGTAAGTGAGGAAAACCCGGCTCAGGCCATTGACTTCGATGAGGGGCATCAGGTGGTGTAGGTCATGTCCTGGTACTTGATTTTGCCGAGCTCCATCAGTTTGTGGAAACGGCCGCGGACATAGCGGGCACCCTTGGGATGGTGCAGAGCCTGGCAGAGGTCATTGATGTGATAGACGCGGTTGGTCGAAATGTAGTTCAGGATTGCTGCATCGAGGTCCTCGTCTGACGGCGGCTTCTCTCCGACCGGCAGTTCCGGGGTTTCAACGCCTGCGGGTCTCTGTCGCAGGGCCCGCCAAAGGACTACGGTGATGCAACCGCCAATGAATGCGATCAGGTGGGTGATCATGGAGAGCTGCGATCTTGCGGTGATGAGTCCTTACGAGATTGAGGACTGTGGCAACCGCCTCAATCCCGTTCGCTGCCTGCCTGAAAGGATCGAGACGGCGGTTTGTGACGTCGTCACGGATCTGGGAGACAGTAGA
Organism: Opitutaceae bacterium; assembly: GCA_017994935.1. Classification (GTDB taxonomy): domain Bacteria; phylum Verrucomicrobiota; class Verrucomicrobiia; order Opitutales; family Opitutaceae; genus UBA6669. Next base: position 47,214 of record JAGOJU010000019.1, on the reverse strand, counting down.
CGCGGTGTTCATTGCACACTGGTTTTCGGTGTCGCTCATTTGCTTCAGCACACCGCGTGCGTGTTTCGGGTGCTCAGCCAGGCATGGGGGCGGTGGATGCTGAGGGCGTTGCCGACTTCGTGCGCAAGCCGACAAAAAAACCGGAACCCTGCGGTCCCGGTTCATTGCCCGATTGGAGGGTGTCAGGCTCCTGCGTCAGGGGCGGGCTCGGACGGCGCTGCGGCACCTGAGGGTGCCGACTGCTGCTGTTCACGTTCCTTCATGGCGGCCTTGCGCGAGAGTCGGACCTTGCCGCTCTTCTCGTCGATGCCGACGCATTTCACCCAGATGGTTTCTCCCATTTTGACGACGTCCTCGGTGCGGCGCACCCGCATGTCGGCGAGCTCGCTGATATGGCAGAGCCCCTCCTTGCCGGGGAGACATTCGACGAAGCAGCCGAACTCCTTGATGCCGGTGACGCGACCCTGGTAGATCTTGCCGATTTCGATCTGGGCACCCCCACCGCAAAGTGAGTCGATCTCCTGCACGGCGCGATTCATCGCGTCCGCGTTGTTGGAGTAGATGAAGACCTTGCCGGAGTCGTCGTCGGCGATGTCAATCTGGGCGCCGGTCGTTTCGACGATGCGGCGGATGGTCTTGCCTCCCGGTCCGATGAGCAGGCCGATCTTCTCGGGATCGATCTGGATCGTCTGGATGCGCGGCGCGTACTTGGAGAGGTCCTTGCGGGGCGCGGGCAGGGCCGAGAGCATGAGTTTGAGGATTTCGATCCGGGCGTCGCGCGCCTGGAAGATCGCGGCCTTCGCGATCTCAAACGGCAGGCCGTTGATCTTGAGATCAAGCTGGAAGCCCGTGATGCCCTTGGTGGTGCCTGCGAGCTTGAAGTCCATGTCACCGAAATGATCCTCTTCGCCGAGAATGTCGGTGATGGTGGTCCATTTCGCGATGGAGCCGTCGGCGGCGGCCTCAGTCATCAGGCCGCAGGAGATGCCGGCGACGGGGGCGATGATCGGCACACCGGCGTCCATGAGGGCCAGGCATCCGCCGCAGATCGAAGCCATCGAAGTCGATCCGTTGGAGGCCATGATTTCGGACACGACGCGGATGGAGTAGGGGAAGACGTCCTCCGGGGGCAGGACGGGAACGAGGGAGCGTTCAGCGAGTGCACCGTGGCCGATCTCGCGACGGCCGGGTCCCGTGAAGCGGCCGGTTTCGCCGACAGAGAAGGGAGGGAAGTTGTAGTGGAGAATGAAGGATTTCGAGGTGGCTCCACCGGTGAGGCCGTCCATGTCCTGGGCCTCCTTGGTGGGGCCGAGGGTGGTGATGGCGATGTTCTGGGTGTCGCCGCGCTGGAACATGGCCGAGCCATGGACACGCGGAAGGACACCGACGTTTGCCTGCAGGGGGCGGATGGCCCTGGCGTCGCGTCCATCGGCGCGCACGCCGCGCTCGAGGACGGTCTTGCGGTAGGCCTTGTATTGCAGGTCCTCGAAGACGACGTTGAGGTCGACATCGGTGAACTTGCCCTCTCCGAGTTCGGCGAGCAGGGCGGTCTTGGCCTCTTCCTTGAGCACCTTTACGGCAGCGCCGCGGGCGGCCTTTTCCTTTCCGAAGATTGCCCCGGCGATACGGTCCGCGGGCACGACGCGCTCGATGATGGCGCGGGCTTCGGGCGTGGCGCCGACCAGGGGGAAGGTGGACTTCGGTTTGCCGCAAAGCGCGACCAATTCCCTGATTGCCTGCAGAATCGGCTGGATTGCCTGATGCCCGAACGCGAGAGCCTCGATGAAACGCTCCTCGCTGATCTGGTCGGCGGAACCCTCAATCATCAGCATGTCCTTCTCGGTGCCGACGTAGATGAGGTCGAGCGTGCTGGAGAACATCTGCTCAATGGTGGGATTGGCGACAAATTGACCATCGATCTGGGCCACACGGACGGCTGCGATGGGGCCGGCCCAGGGGATGTCTGAAATGGCAAGGGCGGCTGATGCGCCGTTCACCATGGGGATGTCGGCTTCGTTGATCTGGTCGGCCGACATGAGCTGCCCGATGATCTGGACCTCATTCAGAAATCCTTCCGGGAAAAGCGGCCGACAGGGCCGGTCGCAGAGCCGGGAGGTCAGGATCTCCTTTTCGGATGGCCGACCTTCGCGCTTGAAGTAGCCGCCCGGGAAACGGCCGGCAGCGGCGTACTTTTCACGGTAGTCGACCGTGAGGGGGAAGAAGTCCTGGCCGGGACGCATGTTTTGGGCGACACAGGCAGTGACGAAGACATTGGTTTCGCCGACGCAGACATTGACAGCGCCGTTGGCGAGCTGCGCGATCGAACCGGTGGAGAACGACATTCCCATTCCGGGAACGGCGACAGTGTATTTCTGATTCATATGTGATGTTTTAGCTTCATTCGATCCCATGCCTGGCCGGGTTGCCGGCGAAGAGGAGGGATCGGGTGTTTCAGCCATGCGGGTTTCGCATGTTCATTTGTACCCCGGTGGCGTCGTTGTGACGGCCGGGGAGGGGGTGGGTGTTTCCCTGCTTTCTCGTCAGCCGCGAGAAATTTCCGGTTAGATCCAGCAACCGCGTGGGAGTGCGGAAGTGGCGCTATTCGGAAATGTCCCGGTCTGAGTCGAGGGTCCCAAAGGACAGCGGGCGATCCGCGTATCGGATCGCCCGCCAGTGGAGAAACTATTTGCGGAGGCTCAGCTTTTGCAGGAGCTCGGTATACTTTGCCAGATCGTGGCGTTTCAAGTAATCGAGGAGCTTGCGGCGCCGGCTGGCCATTTGCAGAAGGCCACGGCGGCTGTGGAAGTCCTTGCGATGCGACCGCAGGTGCTCAGTCAGATGATTGATGCGAGCGGTAAGCAGGGCGATTTGAACTTCGGACGAGCCGGTGTCCTTCTCGTGAATCTTGTATTGGGCGATGATATCGGGTTTTGCGACAGTTGACATGGTTGTTTGACAGAGTTTCACGCCTGAAGGGGAGTGGCTTGGGGCTGCTCCCGTGTCACCCGCGTCACCTGCGGGGAGAACCGCAGCTTCGGCCGATGGCACCGTTCCAATCCCGCGGGATGCAGGACCAGGCATGGTGGGCGCCCGTAACCGGACGGGCTTCCACTAACGCAAGGGGCGAGATTCCCGGTCTGGGCTGCTTGGCGCAAGCGCAAACTTGTGCTCAGCCTGCTCGCAAGTGAATTTCACGGATTCTTTCGCAGCCGGGGAGCTTTTGCAATTTTTCGACGATGTCCTTGCGGTGAAGGAATAGCTCGTTGCGAATGATGGCGTGGCTGGTCGACACGATCAGCCGTCCCCGGGGGTCAATCTGACTGGCGTGGGAATAGGCTGCGTTGGCGGGTCCGACGATTGCCGCCCAATTTTCTCGAATGACCTGCTCCGGCGTTTCCAGTCCGATGCCGTATTTGACGCGGAGGTCGCCGACGAGTTGCGAGATCTCCCGCGCGGGGCGACGTCGCAGATTTCCCGGATTCTCGCTGGGAACACGTCGCAACGTCCCGATCAGATCTTCCGCCACCTTGCTGAAAATGGGGGGATCTGAATCGGACATGGCAAGCGGGAGCGAAAGAGCCGTGGTCGCGGACTGACGGCGACTCTCATGAAATGGTCCTGGGCGGGCAGCGGGATTCGGAAAGCGGTGGCGGTTCGCGGTGATGGTCCGCTTCGTACAAGCGGCTGCCGCGCGCGAAGACACTGAAGGCATTGGATCCCGCAATGTAGAGGCCGGGAAATCCGTCGAGGAATCCGCGCCTCAGGACGTAACCGCGGAAAAAGCGCCAAACCGAACGAAAAAGAGTGTTGAGGACGGAGAACTGTGCTCCGCGGGATTCCTGCTGCAGGACGAAAAGTTCGGCAAATGCGTTTATCTTGCCGACCTGGCTTGCAAGGTTGGGAAAGGAATAGTGATGCAGGTCGCCGTGGAGCCGGAGGACGGGTCCGTCGCATTCCAGTTTCTCGTGCACGATGGCATCCCCGCCCCATCGGGACCTGCGACGATCCACCAACCGAAGCGAAAGGTCGGGATACCAATCGCCATGCGTGATCCAGCGATCGATGAACCACACTTTTCGCGGGAATCGGGCTCCCGCATGACGAGCCATGACTCCGCTGCGGAAAGCGTATTCGAGCTCTGACCGCAAGGGAAGCGATACCTCCTCGTCGGCGTCGAGGCAAAGGGCCCAGTGAAATCGGGCGAGATCGAGGGCCGCGTTCTTCGTGTCGCGGTATCCCCGCCACTCCAGCGTTACGACGCGGGCGCCAAATCCTGCAGCGATGGCGGCACTTTCGTCCGTCGTGTTGTTGAGTGCCACGACAATTTCCGAGCACCAGCCGTGCACACTTGCCAGGCACCGCGGAAGGTTCCGGGCTTCGTTGCGCGCGACCACAACGACCGAGACCGGCAGCAACGCGCGTGCGCGCTGGGATTCAGGCACCGTGCTGCAAGGGAGTTCTGCCAAGACCGGCATACAAGTGTTGATGTGTGCAAGAAATACGTTTCCGCAACCTTCGAGGGATCGATCAAATGCGTGAAATCTCAAGTATCAGGTGTGCAGTCAAGTTGCGACTGAATCGCGGCAAACACCTGATCGACGGAGAGCTTTCGTACGCAATACGAGCGATAGGCGTCGTGGGGGACGCAGCTCGACGGCAACTGCGTCGCCGGAAAACAAGTGCAGGGGAGATCGGTTTGCAGTGCGACATGTCCGGGGCCGTGGGGTCTCCAGATTGCGGCATTTTGAGAGCCGAATAGCGCGACCACCCGGGTACTGACTGCGGCGGCGATGTGCATGGGTCCGCTATCGTGACAGACAAACAGGTGACATTGTGCCACCAGGGCGGCGAATTCCTCCACGGAAAACGCCTGCTCAAGGACAATGACGTGGGTTTTGGTCTGGGCTCGTATCTCGCGGACCGTGGCGAGATCCGAAGGACCGCCCGCGAGGAAAACCTGGGCGTCGAGTTCGTCCTGGATCCTGTCGATCAGCGCGGCAAAACGTTCAGTCGGCCACAGACGGAACGGACTGCGGGTTCCGGGATGAAGAAGCACCTTGCGGGATGGCCCCGAGATCAGGCGGTGGGCGCGGTTACGCGCGCTTTTTCCAGTGATCAAGTGGAGTTCATTCAATGGCGTGGAAATGCCCGCGGACCGCAAAAGGAGATGGTAGGTGTCGATGGCTGGCTGCGAGTCGCCGACTTTTCTGGAAAGCGAGGCAAGGTGGGTGTAGGCGCCCGGGAAACGGGTCCTGCGGTCTTCGCGCGCATAGGTCGTGCGGAAGGGGGCACCTGTCGCCGCAACGGCTGCCACGGTGCGCTCCGTGTTGTCGAAGTCGAAAACGTGCGTGAAGCGCTGGCGGCGGACCCGGAGCAGGAAGCGTGGCCAGGCCGTTGCGGTGGCCGGCATGACGAGCGTCCGGGTCACATGGGGAATCAATGGCGGGATATCCTGGTAGGCAGGATCAACCAGGAGGCAGATGTCAGCTTCGGGCCAGTGCCGGTGAAGGTTGGCGATGGTGGTTCCGAGCAGGATGATGTCGCCCAGATAGCGGCGCCGAATGACCAGAATGCGTATCGTATTTATCGATACGCGTTGCGAGGAGGCTTCGCCCATGGGTTCCCTCGGGTGGAGCGGACGCTTTGGGATCACCGCGACGGGTGACCCGCCTGGCCGTCGTACAGCGAGCGGTAGAGCGGGCTGCCTGTGTACAGCGCGGCGTGGTCGCCCTTGGCGACGAGCCTGCCGTTTTCAAAGACGAGGATCATGGAGGCATCGCGGATGGTCGAGAAACGATGGGCGATGATCAGCACGGTCTTTCCGGCAACGAGTTTCTGGAGGGCCCGCTGGATGAAGGACTCGCTTTCACTGTCGAGGGCGCTGGTGGCCTCGTCGAGGATCAGGATGGGCGCGTTTCGAAGAAAGGCCCGGGCGAGCGCGATGCGCTGCTTCTGTCCGCCGGAAAGCCTGATCCCGCGTTCGCCGACAATCGTCTCGTAGCCTTCCCTTTCCGCCGTGATGAAATCGTGGGCAAATGCGTTCTTCGCCGCATCGACGACTTCGTCCCGGGTCGCATCCGGGCGGCCTACGAGCAGGTTGTTGTAGATCGTGTCGTTGAAGAGGACAGGTTCCTGGGAAACGATGGCGATGTTCCGGCGAAGGTCCGCAAGGCGCATGGAACGCACGTCGATTCCGTCGATGCTGACAGATCCGGAGGTGACCTCGAAAAAGCGGGGGACAAGGTTGGCGAAGGTGCTCTTGCCCGCGCCGGACGGCCCGACCAGGGCGCAGGTGGTGCCAGAGGGAATCCTTGTCGTGATGTCCGTCAGGACAGGATTCCCCTCGGTGTAGGCAAACGAGACGGCTTCAAAGGCAATGGTGCCGTCAAGACGCTGCACGGTCGCCGGATCCTTTGGATCGGCAATCGACACGGGTTCGTTCAGCACGACCTCAAGCCGGTCGAGCGATGCCTCGGCGCGTTTCAGATCGTTGTTGAGCGACCCCATCTTCTTCACCGGTTCGTAGGCGAGGAAGAGTGCCGTGATGATACCCAGGAAGGTGTCCTTTGAAACCTGGGCGTGATAGGCAAAGAGCAGGGTTCCCGCCACGCCGAGGGAGGCGATCACTTCGATCGCGGGACTGAGAGCCTGCGCATACTTCACGATCTTCAGCTGATGCCTGAAGAGCTGCTCCGACAGGACGGCGAGGCGTCCAATTTCGCGCTGTTCCAGCCCGTAGGCCCTGACCTCGCGGGCTGCGGCAAGGTTCTCTGAAAAAAGTGCGGTGACGGCCCCCAGCCTTCCCTGGACCTGCTGGGCGCGGCGCACCACCTTCTTTCCGACGTACCGTATTGGAAAGACGGCGAGCGGCACCGCGGCGAGGCAAAGCAGCATCATCGAGACCCCGTGGGCATCGAGGGCCTTGGCCGCGAGGTAGCCAAGAGCGCCGAGGAGCGTGAAGGGCTGCTTGATCCCGTCGTTTGCGAGCTGCGTCAGGGTGAACTGCAGTTGCGACGTGTCGGAGAGCCCGCGCGCCAGCAGGTCGCCCGACTGCCTGCCCTGCACAAAGGACAGGGGCAGGAACTGGAGCTTGCGAAAATAATCCTCGCGCAGTCGCTCGAGGATACGTGTCCCGGCCGACTGGATCAGGTAGGAGTTCAGATATCCGGCGAGTCCGCGGACAAGGAAGTTGGCGGGAATGTAGGCTGCGATCCAGATGACGTCGCCCCAGGAAAGGCGGTTGTCCGCCGCCGTGAAGATCCTGGGGAAGACGTTCTCGGTCAGCCAGGGAATGCCGATGCCCGTGGCTGCGGCGTAGATGATTCCGAAAAAGATCGCCCAGGCGATCTGTGCCCTCACGAGGCTCAGATAGTGAAGATAGGGACGGAGTCTTCGCAGCGAGCGCATGGAGAAACCGTGGAATCAGTCCTTGCTTGAGCGCACATCCAGCGCATCCCTCAGGCCGTCGCCGAGGAAGTTGAGGGAAAACAGCGTGAGAGAAAAAACCGCTCCCGGAAAGTAGAGCAGCCATGGGAACTCCTCCATCTTTTCAGCGCCGTCCTTGATCAGCACCCCCCATGAGCTCATCGGGGCCTGTACGCCCAGGCCGAGAAAGCTGAGAAACGCCTCCAGCAGCATCACGCTCGGGATGGTGAGTGTCGTGTAGACGATGATTGGGCCGACAATGTTGGGCAGGATGTGGCGGAAGATCAGGCGGCTCCTTCCGAAGCCGAGCGAGCGGGCGGCCTCGACAAATTCCATGCGCTTCACCGACATGACCTGCGCCCGCACGATCCGGGCCATCGTCAGCCACTCCACCGCTCCGATCGCCACGAACAGGAGGATGATCTCGCGACCGAAGAACACCATGAGCAGGATGACAAAGATGGTGAAGGGCAGCGAGTACATGATGTCGACGATGCGCATCATGACGGCGTCGATCTTGCCCTCGAAAAACCCGGCGACCGCACCGTAGACGACCCCGATGGTGACCGCCACGAGGGTGGCGACGAGGCCCACGGCCAGGGAGATCCTTCCCCCGTACAATGTGCGCACCAGAAGGTCCCGCCCGAGGGTGTCCGTCCCGAGCCAGTGTTGGGCTCCCGGGGCGGACGCGCCGAGCTCCAGGAACTGCTGCTCGTAACCGTAGGAGCTGAACCAGGGTCCCGCAACGCAGGCGATGGAGACGATCACGAGTACAACCGCTCCAAAAAGTGCGAGCCGATTCTTGCGCAACCGCAACCAGGCGTCGTGCCAGAGGGAGCTGCCGCGCTCTTCGGCGGCGGGCCCGGAGAGCTGGTCGGGTGGGGCGGACGGTGCAAGCGTGGCCATGAGGGTTTGACGTCAGCGGGCGAGCCTGACCTTGGGATTCATCCAGGCCTGCGCGACATCCGCGGCCAGGTTGAGCGCCATGATCAGCGCGGCGTAGAGGATGACGGTGCCGAGCACGAGGGTGTAGTCGCGATTGAACGCGCTGTTCACGAACTCCCGTCCGAGTCCCGGGATCTGGAAGATGGTCTCGATCACGAAGGATCCGGTCAGGATTCCCGCGATGGCGGGTCCCAGGTAGGAGACTACGGGAAGAAGTCCGCCGCGCAGGCAGTGCCTGAAGATGATCCGCAGTTCGGAAGCGCCCTTGGCGCGGGCGGTCCGGATGAAGTCCTGGCTCAGGATCTCCAGCATGCCGCCACGCGTGAGGCGGGAGATCGGTGCGGCGTAGGCGAAGCCAAGAACGAGCGAGGGCAGTACCCGGTCTTCAGGCGAATACCAGCCTGAGGCATTGAACCAGCCCATGTGGATGCTGAAGACGAGGACCAGCAGCGGGGCGACCACGAACGTCGGCACGGACAGCCCGGTCATGCCAAACGTTGAGGCAGAGTAGTCGATCCAGGAGTTCCGGCGCGTGGCTGCGATGATTCCCAGCGGAATGCCCATCAACAGCGCGAGCGCCAGGGAGAGCGCGCCGAGTTCGAGGGAAACCGGCAGCTTGTCGCCGAGGATTTCATTCACCGTACGATTGGGATACTTGAACGAGGGGCCGAAATCCCCTTGCAGCAGGCTACCCAGGTAGTCCGCGTATTGTTTCCAGAGCGGCTGATTCAGGCCGTAGTGGGCCTCCAGATTGCGGAGGATCTCAGGCGTGACGGCCTTCTCCGCGGTGAACGGCCCTCCGGGGACGAACCGCAGCATGAAGAAGGTCGCCGTGATGATGATGAGCAACGCGAGGGCCGACTGCAGCAAGCGCGACGCGAAAAATCGGAACATGCGGGGACAGCTTCAATCATTTGCCCGTGAAGGCAAGGCGCCAGAGCTGAGGGCTGCCGCCGGCTGTGTCCAGTAGACGAACTTCCAATTGGGGGTCTCGACGAGGTTCCGGGGGAGGTGGAGGTTGGGATTGATTGCGTAGGCGCGGGTGTAGAAATAGACGGGGATCAGCGGCACTTCCTCCATCAGGATCGCGTCCATCTTCACATAGCAGGCCATTCGTTCGTCCTCGGTTTTCGCATTGAGCGCCTCCTCGAGCAGCCGGTCATAGTCCGCATTGGAGAACCCGGTGCGGTTGTTCCCATCGCCTGTCCGCCACACGTCGAAGAACGTGTTGGGATCGACATAGTCCGCGATCCAGCCGGCGCGGCAGATGCTGTAGCTGAGCGTGTCCTGGGAATCGAGGTATACTTTCCATTCCTGATTCGCGAGCGTCACGTCGACGCCCAGATTGACTCTCCACATCTGTTGGACTGCCTCGGCGATTTTCCGATGGTTCTGACTGGTGTTGTAGAGGAGTTCCAGCTTCGGCATTCCCTTCCCGCCCGGGAAGCCGGCATCGGCCAGAAGCTGGCGGGCCACCGTCAGATCTCCCTGGAGCCTGACCGGGGAGGTGAAGGAATCCATCGGGGGACAGGCGTTGTAGGCGGGCTGCTGATCCTGCTTGGTGACTCTTTGCACGAGCTGTTCGCGGTTGATCGCGAGGGCTAGTGCCTTGCGCACGCGCCTGTCGGTGAGAGGAGGCCTCGTGGTATTGAGCCGGAAGTAGTAGATGCCGAGGAGAGGATCGATTCTCAGATTGCTGTGAGGGTCCCGGCGATAGGCATCCGTCTTGTCGAGCGGCAGCTCATTGGTCTTGTCCAACTGGCCCGTACGAAACATGCGCTCCTCCGTATCGATATTTTCCGTGGGGAAGAAAGTGATGCGGGTCAGCCTCACGGCCTTTCGGTCCCAGTACGTGGGGGATGCCTCGACAACCAGTCGCTGTTGCATTGACCATTCCTTCAGCACAAACGGGCCGTTGCCCACGAGATTGCCGGGGCGTGTCCATGCGGTCCCCTTGCGGGTGAGTCCCCCGAACTTTTCGATCGTGGCGATGGGCACGGGAAACCACGCGTAGTGCTTCAGGGAGTCGATCAGGAATGGCGTGCGGTGCCTGAGTGTGATCTGGAGCGTACGCGTATCGGGCGCCTTGAAACCGGTCTGGGAGAAATCCTTCAGCGTGCCCCGATTGAATTCCTCCGCGCCGACCACCGGATAGAGCTTGTTCGAGTACTCCGATGCGAATTCGGGTGCCAGCATCCGCTGGTAGGAGCGGACAAAATCCATGGCAGTCACGGGGTCGCCATTCGACCACCTGCCCTCCGGTTGGAGCTTGAACGTGTAGACGAGTCCGTCATCGGAAACCGTCCAGCTCTCCGCGGCTGCGGGCACGGTGCCCTGGCCGTTTGGACCATAGGCGACAAGGCCTTCAAACAGCGCATTGATGATCTTGTTCTCAGGAACACCGGTCACAACCTGGGGATCCAGGTCCTGTGGTTCGGTGCCGTTGCCGTAGTTGAGATCGGTTCGGATGGGGACGGCTGCTCCATGCGGTCCGTCCTTGGATGTGGTGGACGACGGGTTTCGGTTGTTCTTGGTGCATGCGCTCCCGACGAGGAGTGTGAGGATGAGGACAAGCCAGGAGTGTTTCAGCATGGCGGTATCAAGAGCAGGGCGACGGTCTGGGGCAAGGGCGGGATGGGTGGATGACAGGGCGATTCGATGTGGCTGGACCGAATCAGCGACACCCGAGCCTGCAGGCGGGGGTGGTCTGTCATGGCGCGGCTGTCTCGATCAGTTGGACATGCTTGTAGGGGTGGTGGTCGAGAATCGTCGGGTTCCATCCGCGGACGGAAGGCTGGATGAGAAAAACATGGGTGTAGTGGTAGAGCGGGATCAGCGGCGATTCATGGAGAAGCAGTTCCTCGGCGCGCTGCAGTACCTGAAGGCGTGCGGTCGCGTCCGGCGTGCGGGTCGCTTCGTAGAGCAGGCGGTCGTAGGTGGTGTTCGCCCAGTGGGTGTAGTTGTTTCCGCTGTCGCTGCGCCAGATTGCGAGGAAGGACATCGGATCGTTGTAGTCGCCTATCCAACTCGAGCGGAGGATCTGGTAGTTTCCCGCACTGCGTGCATTCAGCACGCTCTTGTTCTCCATGGTGTGGAGCCTCGCATCGATGCCCAGTTCACGGCGCCACATTTCCTGGATCGCTTCGGCAATGACGCGGTGGTTCTCGGAGTTGTTGTAGAGAATTTCGATGGGAGGGGCATTCTTCCCGCCGGGAAACCCTGCTTCTGTTAGGAGGGCGCGCGCGGCATCGGGATCGCACGTGATGCCGGCAGGAGGCGTATAGCCACCCGTGCCAGGTGGTGTGAAGGTGCCCGTTGGTGTCTGGCCTCCGTGCAGGAGACTCCTGCCGAGTGCGGAGCGATCGATGGCGAGGGATAGCGCACGGCGGACAGGGACTGCTTTCAGGAACGGCAGGGAGACATTGATGCGATAGAAATAGGTCCCCAGGTATGGATCGATCCGCAGCACGTCGGGCGCGTTCATCCGATAGGAGTCGATTTTCGCGAGGGGAAGAGCCTCGGTGAGGTGGAGCTGCCCTGCACGGAACGCACGTTCCTCGGTGTTCACGTCATCAATCGTGTGGAAATGGATCGCGTTGAGCTGGACGTTCGCGGCGTCCCAGTAGGCCTTCGACTTTTCGACGACAATGCGCTGGCCGGCGCGCCATTCCTTGAGTGTGAACGGACCGTTGCCCACGAGTGTCCCTGGACGCGCCCATCGGTTGCCGCGCGCGTCCACCGGCCCGTATTTTTTCACGATCGCGACAGGCACTGGCCACCAGATCCAGTGCTGGAGCAGGTTAAGGAAATAAGGGGTGGGACGCTCGAGCGTGATGCGAACGGTGCGGGGATTGGGCGCGGCGAATCCCACATCATCGAATTTCCCGGTTTTTCCCCGATGGTAGGCTTCCGCACCCTGAACCGGATAGAGCAGGCTGGCATTGTCGGCCTGCAGGGTGGGGGAGAGCACCCGTTTCCATGATGCCAGGAAATCCTCAGCGGTGACCGGCTCACCATTGGACCAGCGGGCGTTGTCGCGCAGGTGAAACGTATAGGTGAGCCCGTCCTCCGAAACTCCCCAGCGTTCAGCCACCCCTGGGGCGGGACTGAGGTCCTTCGGATCCTCTGCAATAAGTCCCTCGAACAGGGCGGACAGCACGCTGTAATCGCCCGGGCCGGTTGCGAGGTGAGGATCGAGATCCGCCAGATCGGGTCCGATTCCCCGGTGGAGCACCTTGGTGCGGTTCCCCTGCTCGACGGCGGACTCGCGCAGCGAGCAGGCGGGAAGGAGAAATTGCAGAGCGGCGGCCAGTGCAAAAGCAGGCAGCCGGAAATTCGTCAGGAGATCCCTCACGATGCGTGGCGGATCAGGACCACCGCGTGGGCGGCAATCGCCAGTCCACGCCCGATGTCATCGCTGCCCTCGTTGGTGGTGGCCTTGATTCCGATGGCATCGATGGGAAGATCCGTGGAGGCGGCGAGTGTCGCCTTCATTTCCGCTAGGCGGGGAAGGATCCGCGGTTTCTCGGCGATGACCGTGGCATCGATATTGCCAGGGTGCCATCCGCGCGAGGCAAGGTCGGTGATCACCCGTTTCAGCAGGATTTGGGAATCGATGTTCCGGAAGGCGGGATCCGATGGCGGGAAAAAGTGGCCGATGTCGGGCAGGCCCGCGGCTCCGAGAAGGGCGTCGCAGATGGCGTGGGTCAGACAATCCGCGTCGCTGTGACCATCGAGGCCGAAGTCGCAATCGAACCGAACGCCTCCAAGCACGAGCGGGCGGCCGGTGACCGTGCGGTGGATGTCATAGCCGTGGCCGATTCGAAGCGTCATGGCGGTGCGAGAGGAGGGGGACATCATCGGGAGGGCCACGTTTGCGCGAGGAGATTGCACCATTCAAGGTCCGCAGGTGTTGTGAGCTTCGGATTGGGATGGGGGTTCTCCAGAAGGGCCACGGGGTGATTGAGGCCTTCAACGGCCTGGGCATCGTCCGTGATTGCCAGTCGCCGTTTCGCCACCCGTGCGTAGGCGCGGGTGATGAGGTCGCGGGAAAACACCTGGGGAGTCTCCATCGCCCACAGCTTCGAGCGGTCGAGGGAGCGCAGCCTACCGCTCTCATGGTGGAGCTTGATGGAGTCGGTGACCCGGTGTGCGAGGACTACTGCGCGCTCCCGGCGCACGATCTTGTGCAGGGCGATGAGTTGCTCCGCGCGGATGAAGGGGCGTGCGCAGTCATGGATGAAGACGTACTCCACATCGTCCGGCAGGGCGTCGAGGGCGCGTGCGACCGAGTGCTGGCGCTCCGATCCGCCCTTGACGAAGAGGGCGGGGGTCGGGGCATAGGCGGACAACTGGATGGACTGGGTCGCGTCGCGGTAGACGATGACATAAAAATCGGCGACGCCGCTTTCCAGGAATGCCCCCGCGGAGCGGGCGAAGGCGGGTTTGCCACCGATGGGGGCAAGGATCTTGTCCCCTACGGTGCCCTGCATGCGGTTGCCGCTTCCGGCGGCGAGAAGGATGGCGGCGTTGCGACTCATGTGATGGTGGTGTTTCGAGCGGACAGACCGTGATTCCGTCAGCGGGTTGCATGCCCGGTGGCCCGGAGGATCTCGCGTGCGGCGGCGACCGGGTCCGCAGCATGGGAGATGGGCCGACCGACGACGAGGTAATTGGCGCCCGCGGCGACTGCCTGGGCGGGTGTGAGAATGCGGGTCTGATCGTCCGATTTTGCTCCTGCGGGGCGGATTCCCGGAACAACCAGATCGAGGCCGGAGGGAAACCGCTGCCGCAGAGGAGCAATTTCAAGCGGGGAGCAGACGAGTCCCTTCATGCCTGATTCGACGGCCAGCGCCGCCAGTCGCAGCACCTGGGATTCGGGTGTTGAGCCGACCCCCGTTGCGCGGAGATCGGCCTCGCTCATCGAGGTGAGCACGGAGACGCCCAGGAGGAGCAGATCCGGGCTCGCGGCCTGTTGGGCTGCAATGGCACCGCGCATCATCGGCCCGCCCCCGCAGGTGTGCAGCGTGAGCATGTGAATCGGGAGCCGCGCGGCGGATTCCACCGCGCGGGCGACGGTGTTGGGAATGTCGTGCAGTTTCAGATCCAGAAATACCTTGAAGCCAAGATCGGCGATCCGGCGCACACAATCGGGGCCGCAGGCAGTGAACATCTGGAGTCCGATCTTCACCCACCTTACCTCCCCGGCGAGCTGTTTCAGGAGCGGCTGCACCGCTTCCGGGCTGGGTTCGTCAAGTACAAGGATCAGATCGCACGGCATGGAACGAGGAGTCGGGCAGAAATTTGGCGGGATTTCGCTTCAAATCAGCGGAAAATAGCGTGGATTGGCAACTCTCGCCGTGTTCACCGTTTCCCTGCTTTCACCCGCCAAGATCAACCTTTTCCTTGCCGTCACCGGAAGGCGCGCGGACGGATTTCATGATTTGCTGTCGCTAGCCGCCCCGGTGGAATTCGGGGACGAGCTTCACGCCCGGTTGACGGATGTGCCGGGTTTCGTGCTTGAATGCGACGATCCGACGCTGGCGACTGACGAGAGCAATCTCGTCATCCGTGCAGCCATGGCGTTCAGGCGGGAAGCGCCTTTTGGGCAAGGGGTGCGTTTTGTCCTGAAGAAACGCATCCCGCAGGGTGCTGGCCTTGGAGGCGGCAGCAGCAATGCCGCCAGCACCTTGCTGGCTTTGAATCAGCTAACGGGATTGCCTCTCACCCCAGAGAAACTTTCCGCGCTGGCGGGCGAAATCGGATCGGATTGCGCTCTCTTTCTCGATGGCGGTCCAGTGGTGATGCGCGGGCGGGGGGAACGTATTGAACCCCTGGCCGGGATGGCGAGGAACCGGCTGAGCGGGCGGAAGGTGTGGATCTTCAAGCCCTCGGTCGGTGTTTCCACGCCCTGGGCTTACGGGATGCTGGCTGCGGAGGCCCCGCGGTGGTACGTGCCTGCCGCAGAGGCGGAGCAACGCCTCTCGGCATGGATAGCGGGACAGTTGGCGCCCCTGTCGGCGTTGCTGTCCAATTCCTTCGAGGCCGTTGTGTTTCGAAAATTTGTTGCGCTGCCGCTGTTGTTGAAGCGGCTTACGGATACTTTCGGGCTCCTGACGGCGATGAGTGGAAGCGGCAGCGCGTGTTATGCGTTTTCATCGGACAGTTCGGAGGAGGGGGAATTGGCGGCGGGCATCGGGAGAGTGGTGCGCGAAGCGTGGGGGAAGGAGGCCCTTGTGGTCGAAACGAGGCTTCGGTAGTGGCCTTTGCGATCCGCCTGTGGAGTGCCCTCACAGAAATCCGCGTTGACCGGGGGGCATGGCGCCCCCTTAACCTCCCACGCCGCCGGTTCAGTTCCGGCTGACTTTCCCCGAACCACATGCCGGAATCCAACCCAACGAAGCCCGAAATGATCGTGCAAGGCCTGGCAGCCTCGCAGGGCATCGCCTATGGGCAGGTGTTCCTGTTTCTGCAGAGCGACCTCGAACTGCCGTCGTATCAAGTGGAGCCGGAAAAACGCGCGGAGGAGGTGGCGCGCTTTGAGCAATCGCTTCTGGTCACCCGGGGCCAGATCCAGAAGATCCGTGATGAGGTCGAAAAGAACCTCGGTTCGAACGAAGCCCGGATTTTTGATGCGCATCTCCTGGTGCTCGAGGATCAGGCACTGATTGCCGAGACGATCCGTGATTTCGAAAAGGGGGGCAGCAACATCGAAACCTGCTTCAATGCGGTCGCGCAGCGTTATATCCAGGCCTTCTCGGAAATCGATGATGAATACCTGAGGGAGCGCTCGGGCGACATCCGCGATGTGGTGCAGCGCGTGCTTTCGAATCTGCTGGGTCAGTCCGCAGCGAGCCTGTCACGGCTCGCGGACAAGCGCATTGTCGTGGCGAACGACATTTCACCCTCGGATGCGGCCGGCATCGATCGAAGTCATGCGCTGGCAGTCGTCACGGACTCAGGAAGCAGGACGAGTCACGCGGTGATCGTGGCGCGATCGATGAAGATTCCCGCCGTGGTTGGATTGGGAGACCTGGTGAAGCGGGTGAAGAACGGCGACTGGATGCTGGTCGACGGGTACGATGGCGTGGTGATCGTCAATCCGGGCGAGCAGACACTGTTTCGCTACGGGAAGATCCAGAATCTCAAGAAGTCGATCGAGCAGCGCCTGTTCAAGGCGAACCGGCAGCCGTCGGTCACGCTTGACGGCGTTGGTGTGGCATTGCGGGCAAACATCGAAAAGGAGGATGAGGTTGCCCTCGTGAAGGAGTACCTTGGCTCGGGCGTGGGGCTGTTTCGCACGGAGTTTCTCTATCTCGGCAGCCAGAGGATTCCGACCGAGGACGAGCAGGTGTCGGCCTATCGCGCGGTGGCGGAACAGCTGGCGCCCGCGCCGGTGGTCATCCGCACGCTTGATCTTGGCGGGGACAAGCCGATCACCGGGGCGCCTTCGCTGTTTCCGAGGGAGGACAATCCGTTCCTCGGTTTCCGCGCGATCCGCTTCTGCCTGGA
This sequence comes from Opitutaceae bacterium, assembly GCA_017994935.1. Lineage (GTDB taxonomy): Bacteria > Verrucomicrobiota > Verrucomicrobiia > Opitutales > Opitutaceae > UBA6669. The sequence continues at coordinate 30,333 of JAGOJU010000019.1, read as the reverse complement.
GAACCCCGAGATCTTTAAGAATCAGCTTCGCGCCATCCTTCGGGCGAGCGTTGGCGGAAATGTCCGGCTGATGTACCCGATGATCAGCGGAAGCGAGGAGCTTGCGCGGGCCAATGCGGTTCTCGACGAGTGTCGCAGGGAACTGCGTTCGCAGGGCATCCCATTCGACGAAAAAATGCCGGTGGGCACGATGATTGAAATCCCGAGCGCCGCCTATACCGTCGACATCCTTGCGGCTCAGAACGATTTTCTCAGTATCGGGACAAACGATCTCATCCAGTACCTGCTGGCAATCGACCGGATCAACAACCGCATCGCCCACCTCTATGAGCCCACGCATCCGGCCGTGGTGAGGACACTGAGGCACATCGTTGAGGAGGCGCATCGCAAGAAGCTGAAGGTCAGTGTTTGTGGTGAAATGGCTTCCGACCCTGTGCTGGTGCCGCTGCTCATCGGGCTCGGAGTTGATGAACTCAGCATGACTCCGCCGCTGCTTCCCGCGGTCAAGTATGTGATCCGGGCGATGACTCTGGCGGACGCGAAGCGTCTCGCGGAAGAGGCGCTTGGAAGGTCGACCGCACGCGAAATCCTGGCGCTTTGCGCACAGTTTTACAGCGAACGCGTGCCCCTTGAATAGGCGCGGTGTCAGCGGCCGGGCCTTAGTCCGGCCGCCAGCAGCGTCTCGAAATGCGGCTCGGCCGATTCCCGGGCCACGACAGAGACCTCGACGTGGTCGAAACCCGCGGATTTCAGGAACGCGTGGAGGGAGCTTTCCCTGAATCCGAGCCAGACATCCGCGTACAGTTCATGCGCCTTCTCGAATCCGTGCTCCTTCAAGTCCAGGATCAGGATCTGACCTCCCGGCCGCAGAATCCGGAAGGCTTCCTGGACGGCGGTCTGGGGATGAAGGGCATGATGCAGTGCCTGGCTGAGGATGGCGAGGTCAACGGATCCGTCGGGCAGGGGAACCTTTTCGATGTCTCCCAGCTTGTACGTGAGATTCGAGAGGCCGTTTTTCCTGGCGAGTTCGGTGCCGACCTCGATCATGCGCGGAGAGTTGTCGATGCACCAGACGGACTTGGCGCGACGTGCGAGGAGCTGGGAGATCAGGCCCTCGCCAGCGCCCAGGTCGGCGATGTCGATGGGGGGCGCCAGGCGAAGTGCGAGATGGCCGATCGCCTCCCAGGACCTGCCGGGGCAGTAGTGGCGGCCGAGCTTGCCTGCGATCAGGTTGAAATATTGCTCCTGATGGGCGCGGCGCTTGCGCAGGATGCGCCCCAGGTTGACATGGTCATCGGCGATCTCCCCGGAGACGGCATCGCATGCCGCCCGGATCAGCGATGCCTGCTCGTTTGGAAGGCCCGTGCGGAGGGAGTAGAACGCTTTTTTTCCCTCCCTGCGGTCGATCACGAGTTCAGCCTGTCGCAGCAGGGCGAGCTGTGACGAGATGCGCGACTGCGCCATCCCGAGAATCTCCTGGAGCTCGGCCACGGAAAGCTCCTCGTGCAGGAGCAGCGCGAGGAGCCTGAGGCGGGTGGAATCAGCGAGAAGTTTTAGGAGATCCCAGGATGCATTCACGCGGCGGATGTCGCGTCATGCTATTTGACGAAACGGAAGGCAAACGGATACCGGTATGCCTCGCCCTTGTTCGCCTTCAGCGAGCCCAGGATGATGAACACCAGGTTCGCGATGCCGAGGGCGATCAGCAAAGGGAAGCCAATCACCACGACGATCAGCAAAATGAAGACAATGGCTGCAATGCCGACCGTGATCTGGAAGTTGAGCGATTCCTTGCCCTGATCGTCCACGAGGGGAAACTCCGCTTTCTTCATCTGCCAGATGACAAGCGGACCGATGATGCTGCCGAACGGAATGAGGTAACCGGCCAATGCGGACAGATGGCAAAGCATCGCCCACATGTTGGCGTCATTTTTTGCTGGAGTACTGGAGGAGTCCATGAACAAGGGTTATGGACAGTCCAGCCCCCATCGTCAACCGCGCCGGTGATCAGGCCGGCGCTGCCTGCCTGGCGGCGGGAGTGTCCGCGTAGCGGGTGATGCCGGTGACGGTGTAGCTGTCCTCGGAATTGCCGATCCTTACCTTCACGTGGTCGCCGACGCGCTTTGAAAGGAGCGCGAGTCCCAAGGGGGTCTTGTAGGCGATGACATGGTTTTGGGGATCGCTGTCCCATGCGCCCAGGATCGTGTAGCGGCTGGACTGTCCGGTGGTCTGGCTCTTCACATCGACGATCGAGCCGACGCTGACCTGGTCGTGGGCGGCCTCCTTGAAATCCGTGATGCGGGCGCGCTCAAGGTCCCGCTCAAGGAGGGACTTCTGCGCCATGAGGACCTGCTGGTCCTGCTTGGCCATCTTGTATTCGGAATTCTCCTTGAGGTCCCCGTGCTCGCGGGCAGCGGCGATCGCCTTGGAGTTGTCGGGGATCTTGCGCGACACGATGGTCTCATACTCCTCGCGCTTGCGCTCGTAGCTGGCCCGAGAAACCAGCAGCTGCTCCTCCCTGCCTTCGGCTTCGGATGCGACGAGTGACTGGATGCTGGGGAAAATCTTGATGAAGCGGGCGAGGAGCGACTTTTTGGTCAACTCCTCGAAACCCTGGTTGAGCATGAGCGTGTTTGCGAGGTCGCGCGCGGTCTCCGGGTCGGCGACGGCGAGGAGGTCGCCGATCAGCTCCGTGTCGTCGCTGAGGATGTCGCCCAGCGGGATGCGCCGTGCCGAGGCAGATTGAAGCGCCTCGTAGTCGATCGCGAAGAAAATCGCGTTCAGCAGGCGCGGCGTGATCATGTCATGAAGCAGCCGGGCAAATTTTTTCGAGTGGCGGTTCTTGACGATCCACAGCAGCACGGGGGCACGGAGATTCTGCTCCGTCTGCCAGCGCTTGAGCACCGCAGCGAGTTCGTCGGTGTGGCCGTGTTCGACGAGGAAGTTGATGCACTCCGTCGTGAATTTTCCCTGGGACGTCTTCAGGAGGGCGAACACGAGATCCCGGGACTCGACGGGGTGTGTCTCGTGAACGAGCTCGAGGAAACGGTCTTGGAAGTGAACGGGTATCTTTTCGGCGATTGCCGGCAGCTCGCGTGTGTTTGCAATGAGCGAAGCCTGGGAAGGCTCGAGGGTGGTCGGGTCGACCTTTGCGAGGCGCGCGAGGTCATCGCGCACGGCGGCGCCGTAAAGGCGGCTGGCGGCATCGAGCTGGTTGGAGTCCTTCACCGATTCCGTGACTCCAGCGAGAATCGAGGAGAGGTCGGTTTCCGATTCGCCCTTTTCAGCGGCATTGACGAGTTGTTCCGCGAGGTGAATGCGCCGGCGTGCGGAGCGGGTGGCGTTGAAGCTTTCGAGGATTTCGTCCTCGGCGGAAACCGGGATTTCGCGAAGGACATAGCACTCGGTCTTCTTGGCCGGGATGGCGATCCGGGGGTCCTTGGCGATGGCTTTCTTGGCGCCTGACCACCAGCGCTTGAACTTGTCCTCGCCGATGGCCTGGGCGAGGGTGAGCTCCAGATCAATGGCGGTGGTGGCATTGTTGGGGTACGCCTGCAGCGACTCCACGATGAGCTGGGCGGGGTCGTTCTCGATCAATTCGGCGATGTGCTGGCTCTCGGTCTCCTTGCGCACGAGCAGGTGCTTCGCGGGGAGGACATCCATGGTCGTCAGGCAGAAGGCCGGGTCCATCGGATGGGCCTTCTTGGTGGCGAAATTGATGATGAGCTTCTGGTTGCCCTCGTCGTATCGCTGGATTTGACCGAACCCCCAGCTGCGATGGGTCACGTATGCCCCAGGCTCCATCGCTTCCAGTTTGGCTTTGGCCGACTTGAGGGACGGATTTTTTGCGACGAGCACGTTGACTGCCTCTGTGTTCATAAGCGGAAGGATTTACGTTCTGAATCTGAAAGAAAATCGCACCGCCCCGTCTGATGTCAATCAGCCCGTGCTGGCGAAAGCTGATCGCAATTGGCATTAGGCCTTGGCAATGGCGGAGAGTCCGTCACCCTCCGGGCCGCGCATGTCGGAAGGCCCTGACGCTCCCTTGAACGCCGTACCATCATCGTCGTTCCCTCCCTGGGCCACCGCGGCCCGGTTGCTGGTGCGCTGGATCGAGCGCCATGAGCGTGTGGATGGGCTGCTGGATGGTTTGTCGCGAAACCTCTCCAAGGCGGACCGCGGGCGCATCCAGCATCTGCTGTTTGGCGCCCTGAGGCACATGGGAAGGCTGGATGCCCAGGTGGCGCGGTGGGTTCCGCGCCAGCCGCGCACGCGGCTCCGGGCGGTGCTGCTGCTGGCTGGGTATGAATTGATCGAGGGACGCGGTGACGGTCATGCGGCGCGTGTGGTGCACCATGCGGTCGAGCAGGCGAAGAGCTTCGCCAGTCCTGCCGAGGCCCGTCTTGTCAATGCGGTGGTGCGCAAGCTTGCGGGATCACTGCCTGGCCAGTCGTCACCGCCACCCGGGGCAGCGGCCGGGGACCTTGCCGAGTTCTTTTCGCATCCGCCCTGGCTGGTGAAGCGCTGGCTGGCTGATTTCGGTGCGGATCCGACCCATGCGCTGCTTCGACACAACCAGCGACCGGCTCCCCTTCATGCGCGGTGGCGCACGCCTGGAGAAGCGGTGCCGCCATGGTTGATGCCGCTGGATGAGCCGGATTATTTCGAGGTGCTCCCGGGACATTGGAACGAAGTGGAGCACGAACTGGCTGCGGGGAGGCTCTATCTCCAGGATCCTTCGACCCGCTTCGCGGTTGACCTGATGGATCCCCAACCGGGGGAATCCCTTCTCGACCTCTGCGCAGCCCCTGGAGGGAAAACGCTCCAGATTGCGGATCGGCTGAGGGTGGGTCGCCTCGTGGCGTGGGATCTGCCGGGTGCCCGTATCGATCGCCTGAAGGAGAATCTCACGAGGGTTCGCGGAGTTGAAACCGTGATGATCGAACGGGATCTGATGGATTCGCCTGAGCGGGTCCTCGCGGCCCACGGCCTGCCGCCGCTTTTTCCAGGGGTATTGATAGACGTTCCCTGTTCGAATACCGGCGTCATGCGGCATCGCGTGGATGTGCGCTGGCGGCTGCAGGAGGGGGATATCTACAAACACAGCCGGCAGCAGGGGACACTGCTTGCCGCCGCCGCCGAACGGGTGGCTCCCGGAGGGCGTCTGGTCTATTCGACTTGCAGCATCGATCGCGAGGAAAACGAGTGTGTGGTGCAGTCCTTCGTCGGGGAGAGCCGGGGTGAGTGGACGCTTGAGGCGCAAAGGATCTCGCATCCGTGGGAAACAAATCACGACGGCGCCGCCGCGTTCCGATTGAGGCGCCGCCCGGTTTGAGGGAACTGCCCGCCTTGACTACGGAACCAGCGGGTAGTTCCGGACGGAGCGGATGGTTTCCACAACTCCGTCAAGGAAGGTGAAATCTATTTCCGGGACGGATGCGACCTGTGATTCAAATCGTTCGAGCGGCCACTCGGATACGGGTTCGCCGTCGATGCGTATCACGAGATCCCCGACATGGATGCCGGCGGCTGCGGCGGGCGATCCCGGGATCACTGCCGCGATCTTCCAGTAGGCGGAGGTTCGGGTGAAGCTCATGCCCGAGCTTGGTTGCGGCGGCATCACGAGCGGGACGGAGGAGTCCCGGAAGAAAGTCACGTTGCCGCGATCCTGGTCAAACGTGAGCACGTAGTTCTTGAGAATCGCGCCACCGATGGAGGACAATTCGTCGGTGAGATCCACGATCGGGCGTTGCACGGTGTAGGAACCCAGCCGGAGCGTTCCCGCAAGGCGGCCGATCTGCTGCGGGCGCTCCCCGGCCATCGTGGTGATGACACCCCCGGGGGTGGGTCCGTAGGCGAAGGTCGTTTTCAGACCGACCGTGTTGAGATGGAGGCCGCCATCGCTTCCCGAATCGATAAGCGCCACCAGGGTCTGGCCTTCGACTTCGATTGGAATCAACGGAGTTTTTGTCTTGGTGTCGAATGCGATGGGGGAACCGGGACGCAGCGTCGCGGCCCCGCCGGTCGGGGAGAGCAGGAGACGGTCGTGCGGATAGTCGAGTGTGAGGATCGTTTGACGGAAGACCGGGAAACCGAGCACGCCGTCGATCTTCTCGCCGAAATGGGCGGAGAGTTCGCTGAAGTCGTAGACCAGAGCAGGCACCTGGTCGAACTCGGCCTCGCCCAGGGTCATGTGTCGCACGGTGACCGCGCGAAGCATCGCATCCTGGCCGGAGGCGGAACGAACACTGACCTGCGGCAGGGCGGCAGAGGGCACAGCGGTGCCGAAGCGGGAGGCATATTCAGGCGACACGAGCGTGACCGATGAGCCGGTATCGATGAGGAATCGCCAGGACGTGCGGCGGTCGGTGTTGAGATCGGCGATGAGCACATTGGCGACGGTGCGCACCGGCACCGAGACCAAGGGGGAGCCCAGCCTTGTTCGACCGGGCGTGGGATCGTGCCGCAGCAGCGTGCAACCTGAAAAAAACAGGCTGCAGATCAACGCCGCTGAGAGAAATCCCTGTCGAACGGATGAGGTGATGCACCGGCGGATGCAGGAGCGCGACGGAGCGGGCCGACGGCGATTCCGCGGCAGGGCTGTCGCAGCACACGCTCCCGTGTCCCCTTTCATGCTATGTCGCAGGTGGGCGGAGCGAACGGCTGGCGAGCCATCCCGTCGCTGCGAGGGCGGCGCCGACGAGATAGAGGACGGACGAACCGGCCGTCCAGAAAACGATCCCAGCCGCAACCGGGGTGATGGCGCGGGAAAGGGACCCGAGCGAGCGGAAGAGACCGAGCACCTTGCCCTGTTCGTCTTCCGCAGCGTACAGGGAGATGAGACCTGTGGACGACGGATTGACAAGCCCGCTGCCAAACGCGAGCAGCGCGACACCGGCATAGAGCCAGTGTGCGGACGGCGCAAATGCCATGGCGATGAGGCCCACCAGGGAGGCGGCGAGTCCGAGTTTCAGCACGTTGGTCTCGGTGGTGCGCGACAGGAGCCTGCGCACGATCATGCCCTGGGTGATGATGGAGCAGAATCCGAGGAACACCATCAGGAGGCCGTTTTCGCGCGCGGTGTATCCAAAACGTTCGGCTGCCAGGAAGGTGAGCGAGGACTCCATCGCGACAAATGCGAGGGAGTAGATGAACGCGACCAGGTTGACCCTTCGCACCTGGGGATTGGGGAGTCCCAGCAGCGATCGCAGCGGATTGCGCAGGCGCGTCGCGCGATGGCGCCCGCGCGACTCGAGCGGGAGAGTTTCGTGGAAGGCGCGGCTGATCCAGACGAGGTTGATTGCGCCGAGGACTGTTGCGATGAGGGCTGGAAAGGAAAAGGGATTGATGCCCCACGCGGTCAGGGCCGGATGGAGGCTGGCCAGATTGACCATGACGGAAAATGCACCGATGAGCGGCCCCGTGATCAGGCCGAGACCAAACGCGGCGCCTACCAGACCCATCGCCTTCGAGCGCTCCTGTCGCGAGGTGACGTCCGCCACCGCAGCCGTCGCGACGGAGAGATTCCCGCCGAAGGCGCCGGCAACGATCCTGGAGAAGACAAACAGCCAGAACGATCCGCTCACCACCCACAGTGCATAACTCAGGGTGGTGCCGGCCACGGTGAAAAGCAGGACGGGGCGGCGTCCCCGGCGATCCGAGAGCGCCCCCCAGAAGGGGGCAAAGACAAATTGGAGCAGGGAGAAGAGCGAACTGATGATCCCTCCGAACAGCACATCCGGCAGGTGGGTTTCATTACCGAGGGTCCGCGCGACGGTGTTGAGCCCCTCCAGAACCGCCGCAAGAAGCCCGCTTTGTCCGTCAACCGTGAGGTAGTATCGCAGCAGGTCGGGCGCGAGCGGGAACGCGATCGAGAATCCGATCAGGTCGATGTACAGCGTGAGAAAGATCACCCCCAGGGAGACCGGGCGGCGAGGAGGGATGACAGCAGATGACACGGAAAACTTGAGCAGAACGGTTTTGTTCTTACCCGCCAAGAGGCAATCCCGAGCCCATCCGCAAATATCGTTTCCTCAGGAAGTGGGAAGTTGGACGCTCATGCATTGCGATAGGCGTGCCTGACGCGACGCAATCTCGAAACTCGATTGCGGCGAATCGCCGCGCGGCCTGGTCGGACGACGGATCGACGAAATACGGAGTCACGATTGTGCCAGTGAGCCGCTTGGGCTGCTGCCCGCCTCCAGGCTGACAGGCGCCAGCCCTACGGTATCAACGAAGCATCAGGCCTTCGCGCCCAGCTTGGCGTCGACGGAAAATCGACCGCCGCCTGCGATGAAAAGGGCGAGGAATGCGCCGATGTAGAGAAACGCCAACTCTCCGCTCGAAGGGCCGGAAAGCTGACCTTTGTGTATGAGAAAAAACGCGACACTCAGGCCAAAGGCGGATCCGAGGGCGGCCAGCCGGGTGAAAAGTCCAAGCACGATCAAGATCGGGAAAACAACCTCTCCAAACAGAGCCAGGAAATAGCTGGTGCTGTGGCCAACCCCGAGCGGATCGTAGAAGGTGGTCCTCATGGTGGAGAAGGCTTCGAGCTTGCCCTTGCCATGGAGCAGGAAGAGCGCGAACCCATAATAGACCCTGAGGAGGAGAAGCGCCAGGTCGGCACTGCGGGGGAGGAAGTTGAGTTGAAGGAGTTTTTTCATAGCGAGAAGGGGTGGATTGGTGATGCGCGTTTCCATGTGGGAGAACCAGGCAAAGGAACGACCAGCGTAGGGCTTGCCGTGAGCGTCGACGGTTGACCGGAGGTGGAGAGACCGCTTGCATGGGTATCCCATGGTTGATGAGTACGTTGTCAAACTAGGTGAGCGAAGTTATCCGATATTTTTCGGAGAGGGGCTTTCGACAGCTATTGGCGCCAGGCGGGAGGAGTTGAAAAGTGCGGGTCGAAACGTGGTCGCGGTCCTTGATGCGACCGTTGCGGAAGAGCAAAGGGAGGCCGTTGGCGCCATGACGGGCGACACGCCGCGACTGCTGGTCTCCCCGGGTGAAACGAGCAAGTCGCTCGCGAACCTTGGACGCATACTCGATTTCATGGCGGCTCACCGCCTCGACCGGAGCAGCGTGCTGATTGCGATCGGAGGCGGTGTGATCGGTGACCTTGCCGGATTTGCCGCGGCGAGTTTTCTCCGTGGAATCCCGTTCTGGCAGGTGCCGACGACCCTGCTGGCGATGGTGGACAGTTCGGTGGGCGGAAAAACAGGCATCAATCTCTCCGCGGGGAAAAATCTTGTGGGCGCGTTTCATCAGCCGGCGACGGTCTTCGTCTCGACGGACATGCTCGGCACGCTGCCCGCGCGGGAGTTCGCGGCAGGAACTGCAGAGGTCATCAAGTGCGGACTGCTGGGCGACCCCGGCCTGCTGGAGCGTCTGGAGAAATCTCCGCTTTCTCCGAGGAGCTCCGACCTTGCGGATGTCATTCGGCGCTGTTGTGAGGCGAAGGCGCGGGTTGTCGAAGCCGATGAATTTGAACGTGCGGCGCAGGGAGGGCGGGCGCTGCTCAACCTCGGTCATACCTTCGGGCATGCCATTGAACAGGCGACAGCCTACGGTTCCTACCTGCATGGCGAGGCAGTCGCAATCGGCCTGGCCGCGGCGGCGAGGTTGTCGTTGAAACTTGGATACCTGAGTCCTGCGGACGTCGCCCGCGTCGAATCACTGGTACTTTCACATGGGCTCCCCGTGCGTCTGCGCGATCCCATTTCGCTATCGGTCCTGACGGAGGCGATGGCTCGCGACAAGAAAGTCCGGGCCGGCCGGCTTCGTTTTGTGGTGCTGAAAAAGCTCGGCGAGGCGGTGACGCAGGGCGATGTCGATCCTGGCCTGGCGAGTTCAGCCTTCCGTGAGGTGGGTGCCGTGGCATAGAACGGGGATCGAACCGGAACCTTCATGGCCGCCATCGACGAGAGCATTGTCCGGGAGTATTTCGAGCAGAACGGATTTCTGGTCCGGCAGATGCGCAAGTACCAGGTGACCGCCCGCCGGAAGACCACCGACGAGGAGATCGATCTGCTTGTCTACAATCCCGCGTGGCAGCGCGGTGGGAGGAAACCGGACTTTTTCCTGTTCGTGAACGAACTCCAGTACCTTCACCAGGCCGTTGTGGCGATCAAGCCGTGGCATACGGACGTCTTCACTCCAGGCATGCTGAAGAATTCGCCCGAGATATTCCGTTTCCTGGAAGGCAGTGTCCTGAAGCAGGCGGCGCGCTTCTTCCCGAATGCGGACGGGACCGGCGGCGGCGCGGCTGATGGCGGGGAAATCACGCGCGTTCTGGTCCTGCCGAGCCTGCCCACCCAGGAGCCCTATCGTTCGCAAAGCGTGCAGATGCTCAAGGAGCGAGGGGTCGACGGCATCATTTCCTTTCGCGCCATGCTCCAGGACCTGATCGAGAACATCGAAACGAACCTGAGCTACCGCAAGAGCGACACGCTTCAGGTGATGCGCATCCTCAAGAATTACGACCTCCTGAAGGATCCCCAGATGGACCTGCTGTCGCAGAAACCAAAGCCCTGAGAATGCCGGCGGAAGGTCGCCACAAGACTCCAACACAGCATGAGTGTCACCCTACACCCGCAAGCGATCATTGAAGATGGTGTCACCCTTGAGCCGGGTGTCACGGTGATGCAAGGCGCCATGCTTCGGCGGGGCACCCAGCTGGGCGCGAATGTCGTAGTCCACCCCTATGCTGTAATCGGCGGGGAGCCGCAGGATCTCCGGTTTTCCTCCGCGACAATTTCAGGGGTGCGTGTCGGGGAGGGCACGACCCTGCGGGAGTTCGTGACGATCAATCGTTCGACGAAGCCGGAGTCCTTCACGACCGTCGGCAGGAATTGTTTTCTCATGGCCGGGGTGCACCTGGGGCATGATTCCCAGGTGGGGGATCACGTGGTGCTCGCGAACAATGTGCTCCTGGCGGGGCACGTGCAGGTCGCGGATCGCGCGTTTATAGGTGGCGGCTGTGCGATTCACCAGTTCTGCCGGGTCGGAGAAGGTGCGATGATCGGAGGGCTGGCCCGCATCACGGTCGATGTGCCGCCGTTCTCGATGGTCGCGGAGCGGGACGAACTTGCCGGGCTGAACCTTGTCGGGCTGAAGCGGCGGGGGCTTCCCCGTGAGAGCATCCGCGAACTCAAGGAGGTGTTCCGGCATGTTTTTTTCAAGTCTGGAAACATTCGCACGATTGCCGCGGAAGCTCTGCCGCGGGCGTTGGCACCGGAGGTGAAGGTGTTCCTGGAATTTTTCGCCGGAGGCAAACGCGGCTTCTCGCGTCCGAGGAGGGGCGGGGGTGACGGAGACAACGCGGAATGATGCGCCTGGCGATCACCTGCGGCGATCCTGCCGGAATCGGGCCCGAGGTCATCGGGCGATGGATAACCATGGCCCCGGAGTTGAGCGGCGAGGTTGCGGTGATTGGGCCGGGTGATTGGCTTGCGACGCTTCCCCTGCGGGATGACCAGCGAATTGCGGTCGGGGCGGGGTGCGATCCGGCCGTTCCCGGGCAGCCTGATGAGACGGGTGCCCGCGTGGCCTGGGATGCGATGGAGCGCGCCGCAGCCGGATGCGTGAGTGGCGAGTTTGCCGGCGTCGTGACGGGTCCCGTGAGCAAGTCCCAACTCGCACGCATCGGTTATCCCTTTCCCGGTCAGACCGAGTTTTTTGCGTCCCGGTGGGGCGGGGAACCGACGATGGCTTTCTGCGGGGGCAAACTCCGGGTCGTACTTCTCACGTGGCACATTCCGTTGAGGGAGGTTCACGCGCATCTGACCGAGGCGGAATTCGGACGCGCAATTCGAGCCGCCGTGGAACTCGCAAGGGCGGAAGGATTTTCCGCTCCGCGGGTGGGAGTCTGCGGACTCAATCCGCACGCGGGCGAGGGCGGCCTGCTGGGATCCGAGGAGCGCGAGCTGATAGACCCGATCCTGACGCGGCAGAAGGTCGTGCATCCAGGACTTTCGCTCTGCCAGCCGGGAGACACGCTGTTCAGGCGGGCCATGAACGGGGAGTTTGATGTCGTCCTTGCGCTGTACCACGACCAGGGGCTTGCGCCATTGAAGCTGGTGGACTTTGACGACGCCGTGAATGTCACGCTTGGCCTGCCACATGTGCGGACAAGCCCGGATCATGGGACCGCGTTTGCAATCGCCGGCAAGGGACTCGCCAATCCGCGCAGCTTCGCAAATGCCGTCACGGTTGCCCGCAAACTGATCCGGCTGCGTGGAAACCGGGCGTGACGGCGTGACGCTGACGTTGCAGGAAGAAGAGGGAAATCAACGCGGCAGACGCCAGAGTTCGGAGCAGATCAGTGCACCGCATCGCTCCACCTTCGATTCGAGCCGAAATCCCGCGCGTTCGAGGCTCGGGCCCGCTGGAGCTACTTTTCCTGCTTCCAGATTCACCAGGGTGCGAAATGTCCGGTACATGAGCGCATGGATCAGGCGCGCACGCGCGCGACGCCATCCACGTGGCGGAATCTGGAAATCCGCATGCAGCCATTGCCCTCCCGGACTTACTGCGCGGCGGATGCGCGCGACGATCGCCTCCACATCGGCGGGCAGGAAACAATCCATCACGAACGGCGTGATCACCGTGTCAAAGGAACGAGTTTCAATGTCCCAGCTCCGGATGTCGCCGTGGTGCCAGGTGACCCGATCGACGGAGACATGCTTCCCCGCGAGACGCCTCCGTGCGACCTCGATCATGCCGGCGCTCGCCTCGACCACGGTGATTTTTGCGGCGGGCGCGCGGCGGACGAGCTGCTCAAGGCTGCGCCCGACTCCCTCGCCGACGACCAGAATTTGCCTGGCCTCTCCCAGGCGATCGAAATGACACGTGCGCGCGTTCTGAAGGATGCTGCCGGCGAGGACCCACTCGAGCCCCCGATAGACGGGCGCCAAGCGGTCGAAATTCATGCCGCCTCGCATGAAGCGGGTGCGCGGCGATTCCAGACCAGCAGCGCGACGCCTCCGCCGGCAAAATAGGCGGCGACATCCTTCCAGTCCGCGGTGCCGTGATGGAAAAGGAAGGGACCGATGACTTCGCAGACGAGGGACCAGATTGCGGCATGAAACACGACTTCGGAGACGCGCGGCGCGCCGTCGTGCGACCTCCAGCCCAACCTCCTCTGCGCCCACAGGACCAGCGGCAGCGCCGCAGGTATGGTCAGCAGATCGTTGAAATTCGAATGGAGGAAAACGGAATGCACATGGGCCTCGCCGAGCCAGCGATTCAGCGCGTACAGGCCGATCGCTGCAAGGCACAGCGGATCCAGGGCATAACGAAAATGCTTCACAGCAGCGCCCACATGAGCAGCCCGCTGACAACAGCGAGCGCGATATGACCCATCCAAGGCGCGAACAGTGTGGTTTTCATCGGAAGGTGGAACCTACCGAAATACCGCGTCCGGGTCAACAGCATCGAGCGGATCGGTGAAAACGTTTTTCAGAAGCGCGCGTCGCAGTCTGTTTGCCTCCAGCGGATCGCGGCTCAGCTGATCGCGTAGCGTTCTTTCATCGTCGTGTAGGGAAAATGTTTTCCCGGGCAGACGGTATGATTCCGGTCGACCCAGCGGTGGACCGTGAACGAGGGAGTCAATCCCAGCGGTGCCTCCGTGCGGAGCCAGTCGACCAGTGCGGTGAACGAGGCGAGCTGTCTTTCGGTGAGGGAACGCTTTTCGAAATTGCCCACGAGGCAGATGCCGATCCCGTGTTCGTTGTATTCCTCGCTTCGGACGTGACCACCCTGGATCTGGCGCGTCCACCGCGTGCCGATCTCGATTTCGCCTTCGCCGGAATCGCGTCGTGTCGGCACGGGGTTACCTTATCACCCGGGTCAACCCCTGGCGGAGAGCACGGAAGGGCGTAGCGATGCGCAGAGGACTTCGAGTGTTTCGATGACGGGAATCAGGGGGCCCGAGGAATCGCCGAGAAATGCTTCGACGGGCGCGCGTGCGTCGCCCCATTGCGACTTGATGGAATCCGGCAGTGCCCGACCGAGCGGCCCCGGAGGATTGAGACGGGCGCGTATGGCCATGGCATTGCCGGCGCATCCGATTGCACGCCGAATCGCTTCGGCGGCTTCCTCGCGGAAGCTGTTGGTGTCGGACGCGAGCAGGCGGGCCATTCGGAGTTGCCTGCCTGCCTGCTCGATCTGCGCCTCGAAATGCGCAACCTCCACTGCGTTGAGAGGCGTTGGCGCCTCTGGATCCGCGGCCAGCGTGCGTGTGGCGCCGCCGGTCCGTTGCAGAAGACCGCTCGCCTCGAGGCTCGCCAGCGTGTCCGCAGTGGTCCGGTCGAGCACGATCAGTTTTGGCTGCGCATGGGATGCAGGGCCGAAAACTTCGGTTTGAATCTTGGAAAGTGTTTCGCGTGCGGAGTCGGTCCCCGTTTCCACGACGACGTAGAGTGTCGTCGCGGGGGATCCGACTGCGCGCTCCTCGCACACCAGCAGCGCCGGGCCGAGTGCCGCGTGAGCCCGTTCGCCAAAGAGCCGGGCCGGATCGGCGGGCGCGGCGGGCTTGTGCGGGGCGGGCGCGATCATCTGCTTCACCCGTTCAAGCAACGCGCTGTTTCCGCGGACGGGTATGCGCGACGGGCTGTCCTTGCCGTCGAGCACACCATCGGCCAACCCCTGTTTGGCGGCGAGGGTCGAGAGCATGCGGTGCTCAATGGTGTCTTCGGCAATCAGGTTGATCACCGTCACCGGCCGGGTCTGGTGTTTTCTCCATGCGCGTGCGACGCGCTGTTCGTAACGTGCGGGATTCCAGGGCAGGTCGCAGTTGATGACGACGCTGGCAACCTGGAGGTTGAGTCCGACACCGCCGGATTCCGAACAAAGGAACACTCGGCACGCGGGATCGTTCTTGAAACGGTTGATTTCGGCGCGCCTGGCCTGCTGCGGAATGAGGCCCGTGTGGGTTGCATGACCGATTTTCCGGCGCTTCAGGAGGCCCGCGATGAGTTCGAGCATGCGGACCCATTCCGAGAACACGATGATCTTGACTCCCTCCTCTGCCAGCGCGGTCCCAAGGATCTCGTCCAGTTCGCGGAGCTTGGGAGTGTCCTCGCGGTCCTCGTTGGCGCCCGAGAGGATGAACGGCGAATCACAGAGCATGCGCATCATCGCCAGCTCACGAAGGAGCTTCTGCTGTTCCGCGGGAAGCAGGGGGCGCCGCTGGCTGATGGCGACCAGCGTGGCGACCTGCTTTTCGTGCGCGCCGTAATGCCGGCGCTGGTTGTCCGACATTGCGACGTACCGATGGGTGTCCTGGCGGTCCGGCAGCTCGTTTTCGACATCGCTCTTGCGCCGCCTGAGCATGAGCGGCTTCAGCGTTGCCCGGAGCTTGTCGAGATTGCGGTAGGCTGCCGGGCGTCCGCGCCCGTCGAGTTCGTAGTATTCGCGATTGAAGCGGAAAAGCGGTCCCAGGATGGTGGGGTCGAGGAAATCGACGATCGAATAGAGCTCGTCGATGCGGTTCTCGATGGGAGTCCCCGTGAGGACGAAGGCGTAGCGGCTCCTGAGTCGCTTTATCGCCTGGGCGGTCTTCGAACTCCACGTCTTGATGCGCTGGGCCTCGTCGAGAATGACGACGTCCGGCCGGAGCCGCGAGTTGATTTCGAGGACATCCGCACGCGCCTGCTCGTAGTTGACGAGCGTGAAGAATTCCGGTCGCTCGTAGCAGAGCCGCCGCTTGAGAAGGTTTCCATGGACAATCCGGCAGGGCAGGGCTGTGAATCGCTGGATCTGTTCCTGCCACTCTCCCTTGAGCGAGGCCGGCGTGATGACGAGCACGCGCCGGGCCAGTTCGAGCCGGTGAAGCAGTGCGCTGGCGGCGATGGCCTGGATCGTCTTGCCAAGGCCCATCTCATCCGCGAGCAGTGCGCGCTCGGCGAAGGCCAGGTGCAGCATGCCCTCACGCTGGTAGGGAAAAAGTGGGACCGTGGTTTCGCTGACGGGGTAGCTGCCTGTCTGAACCTTCTGCTCGTAGTCGCGCCTCAGCCGGAGACGTTCGAGGCTGCGGCGGCGGCTGTCGAGCCAGGGAGGGATATCCTGCGACAGGCGCACCTGCGGCATGCGGTGCAGGGTCAGGTCGGCCACCAGCTGTCCGGCGGCCGCGGGATTTCGAAGCATGCCCTGCGACGTGAAGACCGCTCGCAGCCGGGGCGGCAGCCGGTCGAGTCCGCTTTCGACCTTCAATGATTGCGCGACGGGGTCCGGGACAATTTCGATTCGCTGCGAACCGGCGGTCTTCGCGGCATCGAAGGCACGGCGGTCGGACTTTGCCAGTCGAAGGAGTACGGCCTCGACATGTTTGCAGGTTCCGAGTCCGTTGATCCGGAAATCCACGCACGTGCAGGCGAAATGTCTTCCGGCGAGATCGCGGATCTCAACGTCGTAGCTGTAGCCGCTGGACGACTTCACGCGAAAGTTTCCAAAGATCGGATGGTCCGGCGTGGTGTTTTCGATGGCAGGGTTTTCGTCGCGGGCGCGCTGGCGGCGCCGTTCGACTTCATCCTGATCGGTGGTGCGCCAGTCGTGGGGCGAGGGGGTGGAACCGGATTGCATGGGGGCCGGATCGTCCGGGGCAGGGGAGGGACGGTCAAGTGCGGAGCGATGCCGGAGGGCCTGCGCCGGGAGGCGGACCTCCTCCGCCCCATTTGGATCCACGGTGCTTTCCGTTCGCCATCAAGCGGACTGCTGTGGCAGGATTCGTTTTCCCGTGAGCCCATCGCCATCCTCCGAATCCCACTCTGTCATTCCCAACGTCCTTGCCGAACGCTACGCATCCCAGGCGCTGCGCCAGCTCTGGTCACCGGAGGGCCGGATCAGGATCGAGCGTGACTACTGGATTGCGGTGATGAAGGCGCAGCGGGAACTAGGCGTCGCGATTCCGGCGGAGGCCATTGTGCAATATGAGAAGGTCAGGGATGTCGTCGATGTCGCCAGCATCGATGCCAGGGAGCGGGCTTCGCTTCACGATGTGAAGGCGCGGATTGAGGAATTCAATGCGCTGGCCGGCCACGAGTGCCTTCACCTCGGGCTTACCAGTCGCGATCTCACGGAAAACGTGGAGCAGCTCCAGCTTGTGCGGAGCATCGACGTGTTCAGGGTGAAGACGGCGGCGGCCCTGTTGGCGATGGCCCGGCGCGCGAAGGAGTTCCGTTCGCTGCTGATCACGGGCCGCACCCACAATGTTCCGGCGCAGCCGACCACGCTTGGCAAGCGCATCGCGATGTTCGGTCAGGAGATGCTTCAGGCCCACCTTCGGCTCGAGGAGCTTCGTGTGCGTTATCCCGCGCGGGGATTGAAGGGAGCCGTGGGCACGCAACTCGATCAGCTGACCCTGCTTGGTGGAGATTCGAGGAAGGTGGCGCGGCTGGAGAAACGTGTGCTCGCCCATCTGGGGTTCAAGCAGGCGCTCGGCGCGGTCGGGCAGGTCTACCCCAGAAGTCTTGATTTTGAAGTGGTCTCGGCGTTCCACCAGATCGGGGCGGCTGCGGCGAGTTTTGCGACAACGATGCGCCTGATGGCCGGGCAGGGACTGCTCACGGAGGGCTTTCAGAAGGGACAGGTGGGCTCGTCTGCGATGCCCCACAAGGTGAATGCGCGGAACTGTGAGCGCATCTGCGGGTTTTCCACGATCCTGTCGGGCCATGTGACGATGACCGGTGCGCTGGCGGGTCACCAATGGAATGAAGGTGACGTCTCCTGTTCAGTCGTCCGCCGCGTGGTCCTGCCGGATGCCTGCTTTGCACTCGATGGCCTACTGGAAACGCTGCTGACCGTGTTGAAGCAGATGGATGTCTTTGGAGCGGCGATTGCTGCTGAAAATGAGCGCCAGCTCCCATTTCTGGCAACGACCACGATTCTCATGGAAGCGGTGAAGGCAGGAGCCGGGCGCGAAACGGCGCACGCGGCGATCAAGGAACATGCACTGGCAACGGCGAAAGCGCTGCGAACCGGCGAAGGGGATGCCGACATGCTGGAGCGCCTTTCGAAGGACACCCGACTTGGCCTGTCGCGGGATCAGCTCCGCCGGGTCCTGGCGGACACCCGGCGCTTTGTGGGGGCTGCACCGCAGCAGGTCGACGAGTTTGTCAAAACGGTTGCGGCTGCGGTCAGGCGAGTCAAAGGCGCCGCAAGCTACCAGCCTGGGCGGCTGATCTGACGGGGGTTTCCCGGGCTGGCGCCCGGAAATCGCTGCAACTTCAGAACCGGGGAAATTTGGGTTTGCCAGTTGACCGCGTGGCTCGCTTTGATGGTCCTTCACGTTCTGTCCAATCCCTTTCAAAAATCCACTTCTATGGCTGAAGAACTCGTAGGAAACGTCCTGGTAGGCCAGTCTGGCGGCCCCACGGCTGTCATCAATGCAAGCCTCGCCGGCGTTGTCTCGGAGGCGCTCAATCACGAGTGCATCGAGGAGATCTATGGCACGCTCAACGGGGTATTGGGCATCCTTCAGGAGGACCTGATCGATCTCGCGGCCGAGTCCCAGCAGGCGATCCGCGGTCTGCGCTACACTCCTGGTGCCGCGCTCGGCACGGTGCGCTACAAGCTGAAGAAGCAGCAGGATTTTGAACGCGTGCTCGAGGTGTTCAAGGCGCACAACATCCGCTATTTCTTTTATGCGGGTGGAAACGACTCGCAGGATACCGCCGACAAGATCTCCAAGCTGGCTCAGCAGCAGGGGTACGAATTGCGCGTGATCGGTGTGCCGAAGACGATCGACAACGACCTGGTGGTCACCGACCACTGCCCGGGCTACGGGTCGGTCATAAAGTACATTTCCACGACCATCCGCGAGATCGCGTGCGACAATGCGGCGATGGGACAGCATGATCTGGTGCAGATCGTCGAAGTGATGGGGCGCAATGCCGGCTGGATTGCCGCGGGCGCCGCGCTGGCCAAGCGCAGGGATCACCCGCACGATGCACCCCACCTGATCCTCCTTCCCGAGGTTCCGTTCTCCGGCGAAAAGTTTGTCGAGGATGTCAAACGGGTGCTCAAGCGCGAGCGGTATTGCCTGGTGGTCGTTGGCGAGGGGCTGGTCGATGCCGATGGCAACTATGTCGCCGCGGCGGACAAGACCGATGCCTTTGGCCACGCACAGCTCGGGGGAGCTGCGGAATTCCTGCAGAATCTGGTCGAGGAAGGCCTCCCGGGAGTGAAGGCCCGCACGCTGAAGTTCGGCATGGCCCAGCGCGCCGCGGCGCATTGTTCGTCGAAAGCGGACAACGATGAGGCGTTCCTTGCCGGACAGGCCGCGGTGCGTGCCGCAGTGAGCGGACAGACCGACAAGATGGTCACGCTCATCCGGGGTGATGGGGACCACTACTCGGTGGAAACAGGACTCGTCCCGCTGAGTGATATCGCGAATGGCGTCAAGAAGCTGCCACGCGAGTGGATCAACGAGGATGGCATTTCGATGAACTTCCAGTTCTTCCGCTATGCGCAGCCCCTTATCCAGGGAGAGGTTGCAGTCCCCTACGACAATGGGCTGCCTGCCTTCGCTCACCTCGACAAGCAGCGGGTTGACAAGCTCCTTCCCGCTTACGAGATCTGAGCAGTCCGGGGATCATGCAGGTCCCCGACGGCGCTTCGTGGCGAACCTCTTTGCCAGGCCTTCCGGGCCTGGCTTTTTTTTGCACCGTGCGGGCCTCCCTTTGGGCTGTCCCTGACGCGCGACGTGTGGCCTATTGCTGGGCAGCGGTCCGCCTTCGAGGCTCGGGGTGGACTGCCGACATCCCATGAAATTCAAAGTGTCTGGCATTGCCGTTCCCGTCTTCGCGGGTTTCCTCCTGCTGCAGCTGGCGGGGACGCTCCATGCGGAATCCGGGGCTGCCCAGGGTGCCTTTCCCCGGTTCATCGTGCCGGGCCAGGAACGGGCGATGGAGGCACTGAACGCCCTGCACCGGCTGCACTATCCGCCGGTGTGGCTCGACTATCCGGATGGCGATCCGGACGTGCCGCTCTGCACGCTCTGGGACGAGTGGCTGACAGGTCCGTGCCTGTGGGCGGACACGGAGGGACAACGGGTCTGCCACAACAAGGTCACGATTCCCGAGCGTCTCCGGCGATCGTTTCTCAACAAGATCATTGATCGCGAGGGATATGTCGCGACCCACCAACATGCGGGCATAGGGCATGTTCTCGGATGGCCCTTTCCCTATTGGGTGAACAACGAGGGGGCGGCCGGCATTCACTTTTCGGATCGTGGCACCAAGTCCGCCGTGCTGCGCAAAGGGGTGCCGGTGACCCACGACATGGCAGGATGGCAATTGCGGGGTGTTGAGTTTGAGAAAGTCGATTCTGAAGGGAGCCGGCTGAGGGTCACAGCAGCGGATGCGAGTCTCGCAACGCCGCCAATGAATTTTGATTCCTTTCAGTCGCCGTTTGTCCAGTTGCGCTGGAAGGCGGAGGACCTCGCCGACGCCCAGCCGTTTCTTGAATGGGAACGCGAAGGCGATGATGGGTTTTCCGCGGCGCGGCGCATGAGGGTGCCGCCTGCGGATGTAAAGGAAGGAGAGGCCGATTGTGCGATGATTCCGGTTTACCGGCATCCGGAATGGTCGGGAAAGATCGTCCGGCTGCGCCTGCGCCTGGCAAATCCCGATCCCGGGGGCAGGCTGCTGCTTCAGGCGGTTTTCTCCCAGTACGACACGCGTCACAACATCAACAATTTCGATTTCATCCGTGGGGCGATCGACTATTTTCTCTGGACGGGCGACGTCGATTTTCTGGGGAGGAGCCTCTCCCGGCTGAGGCAGGCGTTGCGGTTTGCGCAGAGCGAGTTCAGGACGCTCGCGAATCGTTGCGTGCTCACGACATGGGTGGGCCACGACGGACAATCAGGCATTGAGAGGAATCCTGATGGCACCGCGCGGATGATTCCGGGCAGGGGCATAGGGAACAACTACTGGGACCTCCTGCCGTTCGGGCACAAGGACGTCTACGCCAGTATCCGATATTACGATACCCTGCGGAAGTTTGCCATGCTCGAGAGGGCGCTGAATCGCCATCCGGAGTGGGGGCTTGCAGGCGGAGGAGGAAGGTTCGACCCCGGGGAACTCGAGCATCACGCCGCGGAGGTAAAGGCGGAGGGCAACCGCCTGTTTTGGAGCACGGAGACGGGATGTTTTGCTGCCGGTCCGGACATCCGCGGCGTGAGGACCGACTACGGTTTCACGTTTCTGAACACGGATGCGATTCACTATGACTTTGCGACGGATCCCCATGCTGCAGAAATCATGGACTGGCTTGAGGGCAGGCGGATTGTCGCGGGCGACACGTCAGTTGGCGCTGACATCTATCATTTCAGGTTTGGTCCCCGAAGTACGACGCGGCGAAACACCGACTATTATTTCTGGCGCTGGAACAAGGCCGACACGATACCGTTTGGCGGTCAGGTGCAGGATGGAGGTGCGATCCTGGGATGGTCCTATATGGATTTGATGTCGCGCATCAAAGTGCGTGGCCCTGACAATGCCTGGGAACGCCTTGAAGAGATCCTGAGATGGTTTGAGGAGGTTCAGGCCGGCGGCGGTTACCGTGAGTTTTATCGCAGGAAAGGAATGGGCCTCCAGGGGGATGGCACTGCTGGCGGTCTCGGACTGGACCGCGAGTTCTTCGAATCCATGCTGGTGCCTCAGGTGATGCTGGCCGGCTTTGCTGGCTTTTCACCGACTGCCGAGGGATGCCGCATCGAACCAAGGCTGCCCGCAGCATTTCCCTCTATGACAATCGATCGGATTCACATCAAGGGGCTGATTCTCTCGCTCAGGATCGATCGAAAGGAGATCGCTATCTCGCGCATTTCAGGAACCGATTTCTTTCCCTTCGCAATCGAGGCGCCCGGCTATGAACAGGTCGCTCCCGTGGATTGGATGAAAACGAAGGAAGTGCGGCTCAGGGAAAGGCGCTAGGGGCCGACTCACTCGGATCGACCGAGTCCCTGGTATCCTCGCAGGGATCGCGTCCCACTGGAGGGTTTGGCCCATGGGGCTCCGGCTTCGCTGAAGAGCTGGCCGCTGGCGGAAGCTCTTGCGATCAGGAGATCCAAATCCCGGATCCTGCGTGTCTCACCTTCCTTGACATGCTGGATGTCGAGATGCGAGGCGGATACCGAAAGGATGGGGAAAAATTCGTGGAGAGCGTTGGTCAGTCGCGTGTGTTCGCGCGCGATGTCGGGGGTGACCACAAAACCTTCGCCGGTTTCGAGGCGGGTGAGCGTGGCGTCGAGGACACGGAGGCGGACATCAAGCTGTTCGGGGACCTTCAGGATTTCGGCAGGCCGCCCCTGTTGCTCGATGACGCAGGTACCCTCGTATCGCCAAGTGACGGATCCCTTTTCGCCCAGCACCGAGACCTCGGGCGGGCTTTCCTCCTGCCCGGCATGCGTCATGTGCACGAGGATTTCGGAATCGCCGGAAGTGCGGAGACGCAGGCTGACGGTGTCGAAGCTCTCGATCGGGTTGACGCGGTAAAGTTCGGCATCAATCGTCGCAATCTCGCCCGGGCCATCGGGTGTTTCACCCGCCCAGAACAACGCGAGCATGAGAAAGTGCGCATAGGCGTTGTTGATGGGGGAGTCGAGCACCCAGGTGTTGTCCACGCGCAGCCGTCCCGCCCAGTTGTTGCGCCCGTAGTAGCCCGATGAGCGCGGCCACTGGCCCCTCACCCGGATTTGCCGCACGCGGCCGATCTGTCCTGAAAGGATGCGCCGCTTGACGTCGTGAATTCCTGGATCGTACAGGTCTTGGAATCCGACTGCCACGAGACGTTTGGTGCGGTGCTGCGCTGAAATCACGGCGTCGATGTCGCCCACGGTTGCCGCCATGGGCTTTTCGACCAGCACGTTGGCGCCTGAATGCAATCCGGCGAGTGCCATCGGCGCGTGCCATTGGATCGCGGTGGGAAGAAGCAGCAGGTCCACGCGTCCCGCCAACTGGGCCATCATCGCTTCGAAGGTTGAAAAGATGGGGATGCCCCTCTTTTCCAGCCGACGGCAGATGGCTTCCTGCTGCGGGCGGTTGATCACGGTCACGCCAATCAGCTCAATCCGGCCTAGGAGCATCTGCTCCATCGCCATGAGGAGATGCCAGCGACCATAACCGGAAACACCGACCAGGGCGGCCCGAATCATGAGAGGAGGCGGGTGGGAGGAGCCAGATTTCCCGGTGCGAAGGCGAATTCGCTGTCGGACGAAGGCAAAGGGATGCGCGCGGTGTCCCGGTTGAAAATGGGACAGCGTTGTCCGGAAAGTTTCCCTGGAGGGCGAATCGTGGCGTAAATCATGACGTTGGGGCGTCGATTGGGTCTGGATGGCGAGGAGATAGCGCTTGCACGGGTGCGTCAGCGTTCCAGCGTTGCATGCGTTGCAATCATGCAGAAGGTCAGTTTGAACACCCTTGCCGCGAAATGCGGCCTGTCCGCCTCCACGGTGTCCCGTGCCCTCTCAGGTCATCCCAATGTGCGTGCCCCCGTGCGGAAGCGGATCGAGGCTGAGGCCAGGCGCCAGGGGTATGCGAGAAATCAGCTTGTCGGTTCGCTGATGGCCCATGTGAGGGCGGCGCGCACGGAACGTTTCCTTGGGAACCTCGCCATGGTCCATGTCGCCTCGTATGAACAGCCCGAACCGCGGCCGATGCAGCAGATCATGATCACTGCGGCACACCGGCGGGCAACGGAACTCGGTTTTCACCTGGATGTCCTGAGGTTCAATCATGTCAACGATAGCGCACAGGCGCTTGGCCGGATGCTTCAGGCGCGGGGGGTGCAGGGGGTTGTTTTTCTGTATTCCAAACCCACCAATGTGACGCGGGAATTTCCCTGGGAACGTTTTGCCGCGGCGGAAATCGACTACGGATCCAATCCGCTTCAGATTCACACGGTCGTCATCGACCACTACCTGACGCTCACAAGCGCGCTGCTGGAGCTCCGTGGTCGGGGCTACGGAAAGATCGGGCTGTTCATCGAGCGCTACAAGGACACGCGCGTGTTGAACAAATGGAGTGCGGCATTCCGGTCCTTTCAGGAGGCCCACGGTGGGATTGGACACGTGCCGTTGTTGCTTGAGGATGTCATGGGCTCCGAGGCTTTTCTTGCATGGCACCAGCGTCACCGTCCTGATCTGGTGATCGGACATGTTGACCAGGCCGTGATGTGGCTGCGACAGGCGGGAGTCCGTGTTCCGGGAAAGACCGCGTTTTTCAATCTGAACTGGAATGAGCGTACGCGTTCGTGTGCGGGCCTTGATCTGCGCGCGGAATTGCAGGGCACGGTCGCGGTTGAGTCCGTCGTGGCCCAGATCCAGCGCAATGAGCGCGGCCTGCCATCGGATCCCCATTCGGTGATGCTCAGCGGACGCTGGATGGAGGGCCCGACGCTGCGGGCTTCAATGGGGGGCTCCGATGGGGTTGGCCCCTGAAGTTTCTGGTCGCCACCACAAACTTCAGCGGCCGAGCCCGTACGGCGAACATCCGTCTCAGAGCCGGGGAAACTTCACCCAACGCGCGCCCTTCTTGGCGCTCTTGACGGCGGTTTCGATGAAGGCCATGCCCTCGACGCCATCGTCGATGGTCGGAAAGTCGTAGGACTTTTTTGCCTTTCGGCCGCTGATCTGATCGGCGATTGCCTCGGCGGCGGCGAGGTAGACATTTGCGAAGGCTTCGATGAAGGCCTCGGGATGGCCGAACGGGGTGCGCGAATACTTTTGTGCGATTGGTGAGAGGTAGCTGTTGCCGCGACGGAGGATGATGCGCGGCTGGTTGACCTCCTTCACGATCAGCTCATTCGGATGCTCCTGGTGCCACTCCAGCGAACTCTTCGTGCCGTAGACACGAATGTTGAGGTTGTTTTCGTCGCCGTTGGAGATCTGCGAAGCGTACAGGATGCCCTTCGCGCCGCCCTTGAAGCGCACCAGGCAGTTGCCGTCGTCATCGAGCTTCCTCCCGGGTATGAAGGTCGACAGGTCGGCGCAGATCTCATCGATCTGCAGTCCGGTGATGAAACGGGCGAGATTCTCCGCGTGGGTGCCGATATCGCCCATGCAGTTCGAAACACCCGAGATGTTCGGGTCCATGCGCCAGTTGGAAATCTTCCCGTCGGCCTTGTTCTGCATCGCCGTGATCGCATAGCCTTGCGGGTACTCGACAACGACCTTCAGGATCGTGCCCAGCTGGCCCGTCTGCACGCGATGCCGGGCCTCTTTCACCATCGGGTAACCCGTGTAGTTGTGCGTCAGTGCAAAAACCCGGCCCGACTTCCTGACGACTTCGCGAAGCGTTCGCGCCTCTGCGAGGGAGAAAGCAACGGGTTTGTCGCAGATGACGTGGAAACCCGCCTCCAGGAACGCTCTGGCGATGGGCACGTGCGTGTTGTTCCGCGTGACGATCGAAACGAAATCGATCCTTTCGCCGACCGGCAGGGCGCTTTCCGCCTTCACCATGTCCGCGTAGGTGCCGTACACCCGGGCGGGATCCAGATTCAGGTCGGCGCCGGAGAGCCTTGACTTCTCCGGGTCCGCCGAGAAGCAGCCGGCGACGAGTTCAATCCTGCTGTCGAGCGCGGCCGCCATCCTGTGCACGGCGCCGATGAATGCGCCGCGACCGCCCCCGACCATGCCCATGCGAAGCTTACGTTTGAGTGCCATGTTTCGAAAGGATCCTAGGGTTGAAGGGATGTCAGATCTTGACCGGTTTGCCGGAGAAGGCGGACTTGTAGGTGGCGTCGATGATCTTCATCAATGCGACGGCCTGATCGGGAGTGTTGAGCGGGTTCTCCCTGCCTTCGATGGCGGCGATGAAATTCGCGGCGGATCGATTGCGTCCCATGGTTTCATCCGCGGGCACGACAATCGAGCGGTTCACCGTGCGGCCGTTTTCCTGTGTGTAGAGTTCACACGCGTCGATGGACGTGTCGTCCAGGCCGTCGACCCCGAACAGGCGTTGGACGAGTCCGCCTCCCTTGGTCCCCTGGAACGTGACGGAGACCTCCTCGCGTTTCACCATTTCGGCCCAGGAAATCTGAAGCGTCACGACCTGGCCGGACTTGAAACGGATCATGCCGTGGCAGGCGTTCTCCACATCGGTCACTCCCTTGGCGACGTCGGGAATTCCCCAGGGCCCCTTGAAGCCCTTGTCCTGGATGAAATCGCTGAACGTCTGCGCGAGCACCCATTCCGGCTCGGGATAACCCATGAAGTACATGGCCAGATCGAGCATGTGCAGCAGGTCGATCAGCGGGCCGCCGCCGGACATCGCCTTGGTCGTGAACCAGCCGCCAAAGCCCGGGATGCCGGTCCTGCGGATCCATTTCGCCTGGGCGGAATTGATGCGGCCCACGGTGCCCTGTCCCACGTAGTCCATCATGGCATAGGACTCCGGGCGCGCGCGGTTGTTGAAGTTGAACATCAGCGTGCGTTTTGCGGCCTTGGCGGCGGCAGCCATCGCCATCGCCTCCTTCGCGTTCATCGCAGGAGGCTTTTCGCAGAAGACGTGTTTGCCGGCCTTCAACGCCTGAAGGGAGAGCGGGGTGTGAAACTTGTTGGGTACGATGATTGAAACGGCGTCGAGTTCGCGGAGCCTTAGCAGTTCCGCAGGATCGGCGAAATGCGCGCCGATCTTTTCGCGATCGGCGGCCCTCTTTGCCGCCTCGACGTTCGGGTCAGCCACGCCGATGATTTCCGCACCTGCCGCACGGAAACCTGCGGCATGATAACGAAGCATTCCACCTGCGCCAATGATTCCTACTTTGATGCTCATGGGATGAAGATTACTGGTTTTTCTTGTCGAATGCGGCGTCGAAGGCCAGCGCACTGGGCGGAAAATCCGTCTTGCGCACGAAGGCCGCGGCCTCGGTTGCGCCGTGCACCCGGTCCATCCGGATATCCTCCCATTCGACCGACAGCGGACCGCGATAGCCCGTGTCGTTCAGGGCGACGATCACATCCTCGAAACGAATGTCACCGTGTCCGAGCGACCGGAAATCCCAGTAGCGTCCGGGGTCGCCGAAGTTCGAGTGGCCGCCGAAGACACCGATGCTGCCGTCGCCATGCCCCCACCACACATCCTTCATGTGAACGTGGTGGATCCGGTCTCCGAATACGCGGATGAACTTCACGTAGTCGACGCCCTGGTATCCCAGGTGGGACGGATCATAGTTGAAGCCGAACCGCCTGTGGCCCTTCACGGCATCGATCGCACGCCGGGATGAGGCGATGTCGAAGGCGATTTCCGTCGGATGTACTTCGAGGCCGAAGTTCACGTTGACCTTCTCAAAGGCGTCGAGAATCGGGGTCCAGCGTCTGCCGAAATCCGCGAAGCCCTTGTCCCAATAGGCCTGCGAAGTCGGCGGGAATGCATAGATCGAGTGCCAGATGGACGAGCCTGTAAATCCGTTGACCACGGCGGGAAAGTCGTCGCCGTTCTTTCGTCCGGGTTTGGCGTCCAGAAACGCGCGTGCCGCCTTTGCGGTGAGGATCATCTGCCGGGCCGCCCGCTTGCGCACGCCCTCGGGATCACCGTCGCCCCAGACCGAGGGAGGTAGGATGGACTTGTGGCGCTCGTCGATCAGGTCGCAGACCGCCTGGCCGACAAGGTGGTTGGAGACGGCGAAGGCGGTGAGTCCGTGGTCATGGAGGAGCTGCCACTTCTCCTGGACATACTTCTTCGACGAAGCAGCGGCATCGACATCGAAATGATCGCCCCAGCAGGCGAGCTCGAGGCCGTCATAGCCCATGCTTTTTGCGAGCGGCGCGAGCTTTTCCAGGGGAAGGTCGGCCCACTGGCCGGTGAAGAGGGTGACGGGTCTTGGCATGGGAGAGGAGCGATGGGTTGAGGTTGGTGGGAAGAGGCGATCGAATAGATGCCGATCGGAATGGGAAAGGCGACCTGATCGTCTTCCAATCCGGTCGGAAGCGGCAAGAGGAAAGGGTTCACACGGGGTGGAAAACCGTGCAATCTCACGAGTACATGTCCTGTCTTCGCGCTTATTCCACGTTGGGAAATCCGCAAGCGTCGCTGGAGGAATGCCTGGCGGTTGCCCAGGCGTTTGACCTCGATGCGGTGGAGGTCAGGGCGCTTGGTGGCACGATTGATGTGCCGGCGGTGCTTGCCAGGACGTACGGATCGCCGGAGGCCCTGGCTGAGAAGCTGGGAATGCGTTCGGGGTTGCGCAGGGGAGTGCCGGTGGTGGCGTTTGGCACCTCGCTCCGTCTCATTGGGTCAACGGCAAAGGAGAAGGAGGCGTTTCTCGACTATCTTCCCTGGGCGGAGGCGCTCGACGTGCGCTGGCTGCGTGTTTTTGACGGAGGCAAACGGGCGGACGCGGCCGAACTCGCGGAGGCTGCGGCGACGGTACGGTGGTGGCAGGCGGAGCGCGCATGGCGTCGCACCACTCCGGAAATCATGATCGAGACCCACGATGCTCTGGTCAATGCGCCCGCCATCCGCCGCTTCCTTCAGGCTGCCCCGGGCACGGCGATACTGTGGGACAGTCATCATACCTGGAAGAAGGGTGGCGAGGATCCGGTGAAAACGTGGGCGCAGATCAGCGAATGTGTGGTGCATGTGCATGTTAAGGACAGCGTGTCGATTCCGAGCGCGCGTCACCCCTACACGTATGCGTTGCCTGGGCGGGGTGAGTTTCCGATCAGGCCATTGATGTCCGAGTTGGATCGTCACTTCCGGGGAGTGGTCAGTCTCGAGTGGGAGAGGATGTGGAATCCTGAACTCGCCCCGCTCGAAGAGGCGCTCCAGTCGGCCCGCGAAGCGCGCTGGTGGTGAACGAAGATTGCAGGCAACGACGATTTTCGCTGGCAACCTGGCGGAGCGTTGAGAGCGTGGGGGCCCGTGGAGAAGGTTCCTGAAACAGCGAGGCAGGGTAAGGATGCGGAAGGGCCCGGTGTGCACCGTCATGTCCTTCCCTGGGACCGTCCCTTGCCGAGGGCTGCGGCGGAGTGGCTTGCACGCGGCTGGAGGCGTGAAGGGCCGATCGATCTGGCGCACTGGCTGGTGATTGTACCGACGAGGCAATCCGGGCGCCGGCTCCGAGAGGCGCTTGCGGCGCTTGCATCGGAGGCAGGTCAGGCCGTTTTTCCTCCCAAGGTGCTCCTTCCCGAAAGCCTGCTTGCCATGAGTGCGGCGCCCGGCCGGGTTGCCTCTCGCGCCCAGCACCAGCTGGCCTGGGTGGAGGCGCTGCAAGCCGCCGATCTGGAGGAGATGAGGGCACTTTTCCCCGTCGATCCGGCCTCCCGTTCCTTCACCTGGGCAAGGGAGCTTGCGAAGCAGATGATCGAACTTCAGGAAACGCTTCGTGAAGGCGGATTGACAATCGCGGCCGTGGCGCCCGCCATGCGCGCAACCCCGGCCAGTTTCCCCGAGGAGGATCGCTGGGTGCAGTTGGCTGAATTGTCGCGCCGGGTGACGCTTGGGCTTCGGCGCAGGGGATTGCAGGATCCCATTCAGGCGACACTTGAACAGGCGGAAAGCCCGGTGCTTCCCGAGGGGGTGAGGCAGATCGCGATGATTGCCACGCCCGACCCGTTTCCGCTTTCGGTGAAGGTTCTCGCGTGCCATGCACGGAGGATCCCCGTTTCGGTGGTGATCCATGGTCCTGCGGGGAGTTCCTGCGACACCCTCTTTGACGAATGGGGGAGGCCGGATGCGGAGGCATGGTCGCGCCGCCATCTGGACTGGCCGGATTTCAACAGGCGGGTCCACCTCTGCGCCGATGCGGGGGAGCAGGCGGAAAGGATCGTCGCCCTGGTGCGCCGGACGGTGCCCGGAGAGGAGCTGCCCGGTATTGGAATTGCTGATACGTCGGTGCTGCCCGTGCTCAGGCGGTCCCTTGAGCGCACCGGTTTCCCTGCCTTCGATCCTGCCGGGCAGCCGTGGCGGCTCGAGGGGTTTTATGCGCTGCTGTCGTGCCTTGCGGACCTTGCAAGGGCACCCAGCTGGGATGCAGTCAAGGCGCTTGTTCGCTGCCCGGAGGTGCTGGAGTGGCTGCGCACGCAACCGGGTCGACCTGTTCCGGGTGCGCGGATCCTGGCGGAAATCGACGCCCTCGGGGCGGCGCACCTCCCACCGACGCTCTTGGAGGCCATCCGCCACACGGAGGTTGCCGATGGTGCGGCAGAAGGGGGTGTTTCCCGCTATTCCGCGGCGCGCGACGCACTCGGGAGGCTCTCGGGCCTTCAACAGGATCTCGTTTCGGGGGCGTTTCCCGGGAACGTAGTCGGTGCACTGAAGCAGATCCTTGCCGGACGGCGGTTCCAGACGGGAACGCTCGAATTTGAAGCCCTGGAAGTGTGGACAGAGT